>JAIOYW010000015.1 GCA_021740915.1 Ignavibacteriales bacterium
GGGAAATTCTGCTTTTTCTTTTCGAAATCAAATTGCGGACAGACCCGCCACCTGCCGGAATACTTGGAAGTCAGAACTGGCTTCCTTATTCGGAGTTTTCCTCAAAAATAGTTCGAACATCAACCAAAAAACACCACAATAAAATCCCCGGAATACTTTATGTGTTTCGGGGATTTTGAGTTTTAAAGTTTGTTTTGATAAGGCAATCACCCGAATTTTTAATACACGAGTGCTAAATAAATGATACAATTCACTTGACCTCACGACAGAATAACTTTTCCGAAAATATTTTCAGCAGTTCTGTATAAGAGCCTAAACATAATTTTCATCCATTTTACACCTGGAATAATTACATCTATAAATTCCACTCTAAACCGGGTTAACAAAAAAATCTCACGATTTTCTTGACAAACTTAAAAATTCAATATATATTTGTTAGTGATCGTTCACAAACTTATATAAATAGATGCCAAGATTGACAACAGAACAAAGACAAAAAGAAATAATAGACGAGGCTTTGAATATAATACATGAATGCGGGTATGGATCTCTATCAATAAGAGAACTCGCCATACGAGTAAAAATCAGCGAACCTGCAATTTACAGGCATTTCCTCAACAAGGAAGATATTATCCTTGGAATACTCTCACGCATCAGCGCATTCGACCAGATATTAGCAGATTCTCTGCATAATAAGAAAATGCCGCTTGATAAACTTGATGAATTTATTATGTTCCATTTCAGGTTCCTTGAGAAGAACAGAACCCTCACTTCTGTGATATTCGCAGAGGATATCTTCACGCAGAGTAAAATTCTGAAAGAAAAGCTCATGAAAATAATCTCACACAGGCAGAGACTGCTTGTGGAAATAATCGAGGAGATCAAAAAACAGGACTCGGTAAAGGGACTAAGTTCTCAGGAGCTTTCCAAAATTATCCTCGGTTTTATTCGGATCACTATCATGGAATGGAAATTAAGTGATTTCAGTTTTTCTCTCATCGATAAGGGCGAAAGCATTAAAAATACTTTTGAAAAATTAATTTTTAATAAATAGTATTGAATGTGTCCTGAGGCAATCAGATGCCTCAGGACACATTTATTATTTTTTTCACAAAATATGTTAGTTAGTATTAACTCAAAGGAAAATATATGAATAAAATACTGATCGGATTATTGAAATATCCTTACTGGATATTTGGGATCACGTTAGTGATCACAATAGTTTTTCTTTCTCAGATGGCTCAGAATTCAAGAATGGAGACAAATCTTGATGAATACATGCCTCAGGAGCATCCGGCTTTTGTTTACAGCAATCAGGCCGAAAACTGGTTTAATATCAAAGACGGAATTATTGTTGCAGTCCGGAATGAGAAAAATATATATAACGAAGAAACTCTCAGCATTATCAAAAAACTGACAAAAACTTTTCAGAAAATGCCGCAGGTAGAAAAGGATGATGTCACTTCTCTTTATACTGCCGATAATATCATCGGAACTGAAGACGGGATGGACGTAAAATCATTCTATTCCTCTATTCCCGCTTCACAGGAAGAACTCGATGATTTAAGGAAAAAAGTAAAAGCAAATAAAATGGTTTACGGCAGGCTCGTTTCAGAAGATGAGACGGTGTCGATGATAATCGCCGCCATAAATGATGATGTTTTCACTCAGGAATTTTATGAGGAGATTCTATCAATCGCCCGTGAAACCGAAACAGAAAACGTCAGTATTTATGTTGCAGGAAGACCGATTGTAGAAGGAACGATGGCACTTTTAGGGCCGGCGGATATGAAAAAAATGGTTCCGATTGTATTGCTGGTGATAACTATAGTTCTTTATCTGACGCTGAGAAGTATCAGAAGTACAATTCTTACGCTTTTAGTCGTTCTCTTAAGCACAATCTGGGCTTTCGGATTGATGGCATTAGTCAGCATACCCATTTATGCCGTCTCAACAATGATACCCGTAATGCTTATTGCGATCGGTGTTGCTGATGGAATTCACTTATTCAGCCATTTACAGCTATTCAGATGGAAAAATCCAGAAGTAGTGCTTAAGGATGCTGTGTCGGATATGCTCAAAAAAATGTGGAAACCGGTTGTTATGACTTCAGTTACAACTGCGGTTGGTTTTATTTCTCTTCTGACCTCCCAGGTTTATCCAATTAAGTATTTCGGACTCTTCACTGCTTTCGGCGTACTCTCAGCAATGCTTTTTTCGCTCGTGATATTGCCAGCGGGAATTATGATCTTCAAACTGCCGGCAGCAAAACAGAGAAAAGCCGAAAAAAATGATATTAATTCCGGATTCTCCATTGCAGAAAAAATCCTTAAATATAAAAGCATATCAATATTGATCACCGTTATAATAATTGCTGTATCTATTGCGGGAATCGGGAAAGTCTGGATAAATTCAAGTTTCCTGGACAAATTTGAAAAAGACAGCGATATTGTTCTGACCGATGCTTTTATTAACCAACATTTCGGGGGGACTTCAACTCTGAACCTTATCTTAGACAGCAAGGAGCCGGGAGTATTCAAAAAACCTGAGGTTCTCAGATTGGTTAACAGGATGCAGACTGAAGTTGTTGCTGCAAATCCGCAGGTTGGTAATTCATTCTCCCTTACGGATTACGTAAACCGGATGAATAAAGTAATGCATGCCGACAGCGCCGAATATGACAATATCCCCGGAAATCAGGAGCTTATTGCCCAGTACATCCTGCTTTATGAAATGTCCGGTGATCCGGAAAATCTCTGGAAAGTGGTTGACTATAATTATCAAAAACTGAATGTGAATTTTCAGTTAAAAAGCGATAATTCAAAAACGATAAATTCAGCAATAAATAAAGTGGAAACTTTCAAAGATGATTTTCAAAAATTAGGCATTGATATGAACTACGCCGGTTCAGGCTATACAGGTTTGGTCTTCACTGATCTTATACTTGAAGGTCAGATCATGAGTCTGGTGCTATCATTGTTCATCGTAATTATGTTGCTTGGGTTAATGTTTAAAAATATTTGGATTGGGCTTATTGGCTCAATACCAATTTCAATAACTGCAATAATAAGTTTTGGGATAATGGGGTGGAGCGGAATTCCACTAAACACTACAACCGCATTGCTCTCCAGCATAGCTATCGGGATAGGAATAGATTTCGCTGTCCACTTTATTGAGCAATATAAACTCTATTCAACCCGGGGAGATAAATTACTGACCGCTGAAAAGACAATTTCACACACCGGGCGAGCAATATTATTTAATGCTGTGGTTGTCATCGCAGGATTTTTAGTGCTCCTTTTCTCTGTTTTCCCTCCTAACCGGGAACTGGGCGCACTCGTATCGGCAAATATGTTTATCAGTTTTGCGGGAACCCTGACGATAATGCTCATTATGCTTAATAAATCAAATATTTTCTTTAAAAATAAAAAGGATAATTAAAATGAAAACTTTAAGGCTGATCACATTTTTAGTGGCTCTTTTAGTACTTAATTCCAATGAATTTTACCCTCAAAAGCTGACCGGTCTTCAGATAATGGAAAAAGTTTATGACCGTCCCGAAGGAAATGATATGACATCCAATCTGACAATGACTCTCAAAAACGATTCAGGAGATGAGAGGGTCAGGAAGATAAAACAATTTACCCGTGATTTCGGCACAATGGAGAAAAAAATTATGTTCTTCATCTCCCCTGCCGATGTTAAGAACACTTCATTTATGAACTGGAGCTATTCCAGGCAGGGACAGGACGATGATCAATGGATATATCTGCCGGCTTTGAAAAAAACAAAAAGAATATCCAGTGAGAGCAAAAGTGATTACTTTATGGGTTCAGATTTCACTTACGATGATTTGGGCGACCGTCAGCCCAATGAAGATAGTCATAAATTACTTAAAGAAGAAAAGTACAATAGCGATGATTGTTACGTTATTGAAAGTAAACCCGAACAATTGGACTACATGTATTCCAGGACGGTTTCCTGGGTTGCAAAGGATAAATGGATTGTCCTGAAAAAAGAATTCTACGATGAAGATGGTGATCTTTTAAAAACTCTGACAGTCAAAAAATTCGAAAATATTAGCGGTATTCTTGTTGTTACCCACACCGAGATGAAAAACGTACAGAAAAATCATCAGACAATTATGGACCTTAAAAACGTAAATATTAATTCCGGCATTGAAGATTCGAAATTTACAGAAAGAATAATGACGCGCGGTTTATAAAGTTTTATCGGGTAAATGCAGGCTCACGACCGAGGGCTGTTTTACACAATAATTAACAAATATTACAAGGATTATAAATGAAAAGGTTTTTAGTTTTTATATGGATTCTGCTCACTTCCGGATTATATCCTCAGAGCCTGGATTTTTCCGGATACCTGAGAAATTATTCAGGGATGCGGGCTGGAAATGGGAATACTGATTTTGTGATTTTACAAAATACGTTCAGTCTGAATATGGAAAAGAATATGGGCGGATCTGCATTCAAAATCAACACGATGCTCTATCATAATGGATCTGCAAATGACAGTATCCTGTTTAAGTTGCGCGAGGCATATCTCGATCTCTATTTCGATAAATTTGATATAAGAATTGGTAAGCAGCAGATTGTATGGGGAAAAGCCGATGGTGTATTTATAACTGATATCGTTTCCCCAAAAGATCTTTACGAATTTTTACTCCCTGAATTCGATGAGATCAGGATTGGAGTAACCGGAATTAAACTGAATTATTATCTGGGAGATAGCGGTTTTGAAATAGTCTGGCTTCCAGTATTTAACCCGACTAACTCTCCGGAACAAAACTCGATCTGGTATCCTTCGAGCGGGTTGAATTTGGCTGCAGCTCCCGACCTTTCAGAACAAAATGTTGCTGCCTCATTAAAAAACAGCGAGATTTTTCTTAAGTATTCATCACTGACAGGAGTAATTGACTTTGAACTGATGGCTGGCTATACGTGGGACGATGATCCGGCAATGTTTTTTTCTATGACGCCAGATCCGTCAGGAATCAGCCTGACTGTAAATCCTGAATATAAAAGAATTTCATTAGCCGGGGGAAGCTTAAGTTCTACTTTAGGACCTTTGGTAATTCGAAGCGAAGCCGCTTACTATTTTGGAAAGTACTTTAATACGGCAAATCCCGCTACTGATAATGGAACAATAGTAAAAGACTATATCCACTATATGCTGGGTGCGGACTTTATGCTCTGGGATATTAATTTTAGCGCCCAATATATTCAGAAAGCTATCATAGATTACGAGCCAGTAATTATCTCCAATAATTTATTTAACGGGCAGTATAGCGATATGATGACATTTCTTGCAAAATATTCAATGCTGAATGAAACACTTAACCTGGAACTGTTCACTTATTATGACTTTGAATTCGATGATTCTCTTATAAGACCAAGAGTTCTTTATGACTATTCTGATTCAATAAATCTTCAGTTCGGAGCCAATATCTTTACCGGCGAAAAAGGACAATTCGGACAATTTGATAAGAATGATATGATCTACGGTAAAATAATTTACAGTTTTTAATTTTTTTTCAGACCGGTGGTTTTATTAGTTGAAAATAAAATCACCGGGATTTTTCCTTTATGGAAATATCAGCATCTCCCATGTTTGAAATAACGCCGCTTCATTTTACTATTTCTGAAAAAGCTGACTTTATTCCCGGGAATAATTTTTGTGTCAAATGTCCGCTTGCGGAAGAGTGAAGCTGAAAATGCTTCCTTTACCTGGTTCACTTTCAACGAACAATTCACCACCATTCTTACTGATGAACTCTTTGGAAAGTAATAGCCCCAATCCGGTTGTGGGTTCATCCTCAGTTCCCTTTCTGCCGGTTTTAACATCAAGGTTAAAGAGGTTCTCCTTCATAGTCGAAGGAATTCCAATTCCGGTGTCCTCGATCGAAATGTTCACAAAACCATTACCTGAATTCTCGTAAGCAATAATGATTCTTCCTTCCCTTGGTGTAAATTTAACAGCGTTCGTAATAAGATTCATCAGTACGGATGTTATCATGTTTTCATCAGCAAGGACGAATAGACTATGACCAATATTGTTCTGTATAGTTATTTTTTTATTCTCAGCGGAAGATCCCAATATACCAAGGGTTCTTTCCACTAATTCTTTTACGTCAACTTTTTTAATTTCCAGATTAACTTTTCCCTGCTTGATCTGTGCCCACTCGAGCAAATTTTTCAGAAGCTTAAATAAATTCTGTGCTTTTTTTCTCATTTCATTTGAAAGTTCCTGGAGTTCTTTCAGAGAAAATGTGTCAATATCCTCTGCCATTATTTCTGTTATCCCCAGAAAACTCTGGAAAGGACTCCGCAGATCATGAGCGATAATAGCAAAGAATTTGTCTTTTTCAATATTAAGATTTTCGAGTTCTTGTGCGTAACGCCGGATTTTTTCCTTCGCTTCTCGTCTTTCTGTAAAATCTTCCACGATAGCTACCGCACCGTTAAATTCATTATCAGCAGTATAAACCGGGCTTATTTTCATCCTGATAAATGTTGACTTATTCCCTGTAAAAGATGTATAATTTCCCTCGAATTCTGCGGTCTCACCAAGGTAACATTTTTTAAAAGTCTCCTTTATTCTGTCATCCGGAAGATTGTGGAAATTAAATCCAATAATTACCTCTTTCGGCGAGCCTAATAATTCAGCAAACTGGTCGTTACAGGAAAGAACCACACCGGATTTATCATAGCGTACAATTCCAATTGGGGCATTTTCAAAAACAACCCGAAGGCGGTTCTCATTTTCCATTAATATACTTTCAAACCGCTTTCTCTCTGTTATATCCCTGCTGACAAATATTAGTCCGTTTATTTTTCCGTTCTGATCCCTTAGAATTTCTGCTTTTGTTTCACAGAAAAATGTGCTGCCATCCTTCTTCAGCATTAAAAATTCCTGCGGTCCTGAAAATTGACCTTTCAGCAATTTTTTAATTATAGAAATTGACCTCTCCCGAAAAGCAGGGGTAATGAATTCAGTAATATGTCTGCCAAGTAATTCACTGCTGTCATCATATCCCCACATCTCTATTGTTCGGCGGGAGACCGAAAGCAGGATTCCTTGTGCTGATGTTGTGGCTATTCCGTCTGGCGAGAGTTCAAAAAGCTTACGCCATAATTCCTCACTCTCTTTTATCGCCTTTTCATTTCTCTTTCTTTGGGTGATATCAGTGGCGATTCCGCAAACGCCATAAATTTCACCTCTTTCATTTTCCAATGGGAATTTGGCGCTGAAAAAATGCATGGTATCCTGTCCCTGAACAAGAACCTCTTCGATCTCAATCAGTTTTCTTTGCCGTATAGCAAAAAGATCATTCATTCGGAACTGCTCTGCAATATCTTTTGGAAAAATCTCAAAATCTGTTTTGCCGAGAGTGAACTCTCTGCTGATCCCGGTAAAACTACGCCAATTGTCATTCACCAGGAGATATTTCCCATCCATATCTTTGACAAATATTATTGATGGAATCGAATTAATTAATTCGGAAAGAAAACTCTTATCCGAAATTAGTTCCTCAAGTATCCGTTTTTTTTCTGTTACATCTCTGGTGACGCCGATAAAACCTATAAAGGCACCCGAAGAATCCTGCATCAAATTCAATTTCGTTTCTGTCCAGATCAATTCTCCATTCTTACGTATCATTTCAAGATTCAGCGAGTTATCAACATCAATCCCGACTTTCATCTTATCGAATAATTCCCTAAATCTTTTTTGGATCAGAAGCGCGGAGTCGTTGGTGAATCTTTTAATAAGCCCGAGCGCTAAATACTCTTCGGGTAAATAACCTGTTAATTTTTGAATGGATGGGCTTACATAAGTCAGAATCATTTTTTCATTAGTGGACCAGATAACATCGTCAGAATAGTGGGCGAGCATTCGGAATTTTTCTTCGCTTTTTCTTAGTTCCTGCCGTGTTTCTTCAGCTAATGCAGCCTCCGTTTTTAATTTTGAATACCTCGAGTGAAAAAAGTATGCGAGCCAGCCAAAAATTCCGAGACCAATGATAAATATTAGCAAAAGTCCCGTAGGAAACTGTGGCGGTTTTTTGATATAGTTTTGATATAACAACTCTTTTGTACTTACTTTATTTTTCAGCAATCCAACTCTTTCATAAGTCGCAATAATATTATGCCATTTTTCTTCATTCGAGTATCCGATATTAACCAGATCGGGCAATACAAATTCGTTAATTTTATCGGCTTCGAAAGAAAGATGCTCCCTGGAATACCTTTCTGAATATTTTTCTAAAATCAGATCAATCATTTCTTCATGATTGTTGAGGGCATATTTCCATCCTTCGAGGGAGGCTTCCAAAAAATCCTTAACCAGTTTTGGATATTCCTTCACCATGATTTCTGTAGTGTAGATACAGTCACCATAAAAAAGAGCGCCATTATCTGAAGGAGTAAATCGAATATAATTAAAATGAGCCTGGTCTAATGTGAAAATATCGTCTGAAGCATAGCCGGTAATTGCATCAGCTTTGCCATTGATAAGGTCGTTAATATCAAGAGGATTTCCAACCCTGTTCAGTTTGTCTGTATTGATCCTGTTTTCTTTCAGATAATCAATCAGTGCTGCAGAATTCGGATTGAACATAATTCTTTTATCCTGCAGATCCTCAACATGTTTTATTCCTGCTGACCGGGAAGCTAATAGAACCAAAGGTGATCTTTGAAATATCGGAGCCAGAATTACAACTGGTTTTTCCGGTGAGCGCTCCATAATTATTTGCGTTGAAGCAATCCCGAAATGCGAATCTTCGCTGAAAACTGATTCTTCCGAAACATTGCCCGATGGAGGTTCAATAAGGTTGACTTTCAGCCCGCGCGACTGAAAGTACCCTTTTTCAATAGCAGCATAGTAGCCGGCATTTTGAAACTGGTGCTTACATTTTAACTGCAGATTGATCTCTGTCAGATTATCCTGTGCGCTTAGAGTGTAGGTAGAGCAAAAAGTGACCAGAATAATGAGATTCAATCTGATTCGAAGAAATGATCTCATAGTAGCGTTATTATTCTGTGTTTATCGTATTAAAATAGTAAAAAAAATATTAAAATGGTAGTAGTTTAACTAAAAAGAGAATTGTGTAATTAATATCTCTAAAACATTATATCGGTAAGATTGCCAAATATTTGCCAGCCTAAGTATAACTGTAGGCATTAATTTTTTTTTAACAATCTATATTATTGTCTGAATTAAAATGAGACCGGATGTCGGGATTAAATTTACCGAAATCCTCATCCTGCTTCAGAAGGTCTGAAATATTTCGTAAATTTAATGCTGAAATTAATATAAATTATGCACGAACTAAAAAAATTAAATAAATACTTCCTTCGCTACAAAAGAAAATTATTTCTCGGAATTCTGTTTATTCTCCTTTCAAACTTAGGGCAGGTCTATATACCTTTGCTGCTGAAGGATAGTATAGATAACCTTACGTCTGGATTCAGCTATGATGTTCTTCTCGATAAAGCTCTTTTTATCGTAGGCGCCGCCTTTTTTGCAGGTATATTCAGATATCTTATCCGAATGACTGTAATAGTCGTTTCAAGGGATATAGAGTACGATCTCAGACAAGATTTCTGGAGCCATATTCAAAAACTCCCGCTCAGATTCTTTCAGAATAACAGTGTCGGAAATATAATGGCTCATGCCACAAATGACATCGGCTCAGTACGGATGTTTGTGGGACCCGCTGTGATGTACTCAATTGATACCGGCACAAAACTGATCGTGATAATTGCGATACTACTCTCAACCAGCGCTGAACTCACTTTTTATTCTTTGCTGCCGCTGCCTTTTCTTTCATATTTCGTTTACAGGCTGAGTAAAAAAATACATATTCGTTTTATGCGTATCCAGGAAAAATTCTCTGATCTTACAACCAAAGCCCAGGAGAGTTTTTCAGGTATCAGAGTTGTTAAAGCATATGTTTTTGAAGACCGCGAAATTGAGGATTTCTCTGAAATAAGCCGGGATTACATGGAAAAAAATATGGCTATGGTTAAAATTCAGGCATATTTCCAGCCGATTCTTTTTCTGATCGCGGGCTTATCGATAATTATTGTGATCTGGGCAGGCGGAAATAAAGTCATTGCCGGCGAACTTTCCCTCGGGGAGATATCCGCATTTATCGTTTATCTCGGAATGCTGATCTGGCCTGTGATTGCATTTGGCTGGATAACAAATATTATCCAGCAGGCTTCTGCAAGCATGAAAAGGCTTACTGTCTTTCTCAACGAGCCCGTTGAAATAAAGAACAACGAACTGACAAGCTATGTAATAAACGATTATTCCGGAGATATTGAATTCCGCAATGTTTCATTCCGCTATTCAGAAAACTTTCCTCTCGTCCTTGATGGAATCAGCCTGAAGATTAAACGCGGCTCTACTGTGGCTATTGTTGGAGGAACGGGCTCCGGAAAAACAACTCTGCTGAATCTCATTCCGAGGCTTTATGATGTATCCGGAGGTGAAATTACTATTGACGGAAACAATATCAGGCATATTCCCCTCGATGTGCTAAGGCGCAGAATTGGATTTGTTTCTCAGGAAACATTCCTTTTTTCAGATACGTTAAAGCGTAATATTCTTTATGGTCTTGATAAGGACAATGATTCCGAAGTTGACAAAGCGGCAGAAATCTCGAAACTTAACAACGACCTGGATAATTTCCCCAAAGGATATGAGACAATTCTGGGAGAAAGGGGTATCACTCTTTCCGGAGGTCAGAAACAAAGAACCTCTCTTGCACGCGCAATAGCCGTTAACCCGCGAATACTTATCCTGGACGATTCCTTTTCTGCTGTTGATACAAATACAGAAGAAGCTATACTCAGGAATCTTCGCGAATTTATGAAGGACAGAACAAGTATTATTGTGAGCCACAGAATCTCAACAGTCAAGGATGCTGATACTATTTTCGTGCTCGATAACGGCAGGATAAAAGAGCAGGGAACACATGAAGAACTTATCGCGCTTAAGGGTTATTATGCCGACCTGCATTACAAACAATTATTAGAAGACGAATTGAAAGAATTATCATAATATGGAACAAAAAGACGATGAAGTATTAGGCAAAGCCTACGATTCCCAGATAATGAAAAGACTTCTGGGATATGTCAAGCCATATAAACGCTATGTTGTTCTTGCAATTATGCTGAACGTGCTCGTCGCTGCGCTCGGTCCGCTTCGCCCTTATCTTACCAAACTAGCTATTGACGATTATATTGCAAAAGCGGATCATAACGGACTACTTGTCATATCTCTCCTTCTCGCCGGTTCTCTTGTGTTTCAGGCGGTAATGCAGTATTTCCTGACATATTACACTCAGCTAATGGGTCAGAAGATAATTTATGACCTGAGAATCAAAATTTTTTCTCATATCCAGAAACTCGCCCTCAGATTTTTTGATAAAACACCAATCGGACGGCTTGTTACAAGAACAACAAATGATGTGGAATCTCTCAACGAACTTTTTTCCTCAGGAATAATAACTGTTTTCAGTGATATATTTATTATCGTCTGGATATTCATTTTTATGTTTACAATGGCATGGGACCTTTCACTTGTAACTTTGAGTGTTCTTCCTGTTCTTTTCTATGCAACTTTCCTTTTCCGCAGGAAAGTGAGAGAATCTTACCGGGATGTAAGATATCATCTTGCCAGGCTTAACAGCTACATGCAGGAACATATCGGAGGAATGAGCATCGTTCAACTTTTTTCAAAAGAAAAACGTGAGATGGGAAATTTCTCATCAATCAATAACGCTCATAAAAATGCAAATATTAATTCGATCTTCTATTATGCAGTATTTTTTCCTGTTGTAGAACTTCTTAGTTCAATCGCTATTGCACTCATTATCTGGTATGGCGGCGGTGAAGTAATACAGGGGACACTCACTTTGGGGGTTCTTTTCGCCTTTATTCAATATACGGAAATGTTCTTCCGCCCGGTGCGTGATCTTTCGGAAAAATACAATGTCATGCAGACTGCGATGGCTTCAGCGGAAAGAATATTTAAACTACTTGATAATGAATCATTTATAAAAAATCCTCTGAATCCAAAACCGCTTCCCGTGGTGAACGGCGAAATTGAATTCAGAGATGTCTGGTTTGCATATAAGGATGATGAATACGTCTTAAAAAATGTTTCCTTTAAAATAGAACCTGGTCAGACTGTGGCGATAGTTGGAGCAACAGGTGCCGGTAAAACAAGCATTATCAATCTTCTTACCAGATTTTACGATATCAGCCGGGGGCAGATTCTTGTAGATGGTACAAATATCGCCGAAGTGGATAAAAGAGAACTGCGCCGGCATATTGCTATTGTGCTTCAGGATGTTGTTCTTTTTTCGGGCACTGTGAAATCCAATATCGGGCTGAATTCTTCAGAAATATCAGAAGAACAGATAATAAAAGCTGCTGAGACAGTTGGTGCGGCTAAATTTATTACTGCCCTTCCAAATGGCTATAATCAGGAAGTAAAAGAAAAGGGTGCGACACTTAGTGTCGGACAAAAACAATTAATTTCTTTTGCGAGGGCTTTGGCTTATAATCCGCAAATTCTTATTTTGGATGAAGCAACATCAAGTATTGATACGGATACTGAAATTCTAATTCAAAAGGCTATTGAAAAATTACTGGAAGGCAGAACATCGATAGTAATTGCCCACAGGTTATCGACAATTCAGAATGCAGACAAAATTCTTGTTATGCATAAAGGCGAGATAAGGGAATCGGGAACCCATACCGAACTCCTGGCACAAAAAGGGATCTACTATCGTTTGTATCAGCTTCAGTATAAAGATCAGGAAATTACCCGCTCAGCCTGATAAGGAGAAATTATGCATAAACCTACTTTTATGACACTCACCCGGCATATTCTTGAAGGCGAAAGAATGCATCCGGAAGCCACCGGAGAACTATCTGCTCTTCTTCACGACCTGTCACTTGCTGCAAAAGTCCTTTCCCTCGAAGTAAACAAAGCCGGTTTAGTTGATATTCTCGGTCTTACAGATCAAAGTAATGTTCATGGAGAAACTCAGAAAAAATTAGATATTTATGCCCACGATACGCTGATCCGCGCAATGGATCATGGGGGGCATCTATGTGTGATGGCTTCTGAGGAAGAGGAGGATATTATACATATTCCGCCGCATTATAAGGTGGGAAAATATGTGCTCCTTTTCGATCCGCTGGACGGTTCATCCAATATTGACGCAAACATTAGTATCGGTACAATTTTTTCTATTTACAGAAGACTCTCACCCGAAGGTACACCGGGTACTCTTGAGGACTGTCTGCAGCCAGGTGATAAACAGGTTGCCGCGGGATATATTGTATATGGATCAAGCACCATTCTTGTATATTCTGCGGGCCATGGAGTTCATGGCTTCACACTCGATCCTGCTTTTGGTGAATTTATCCTCTCACACCCCGATATCAGGATACCGGAAAAATCAAATATCTACAGCATCAATGAAGGTAATTACAAATACTGGCATCTGGGGCTAAAAAAGTATATCAAATTCCTGCAGGATGCTGATAATATAAGAGGCGAAGCTTATACAGCAAGATATATCGGTTCAATGGTTGCTGATATTCATAGGAATATGCTTTATGGCGGTGTGTATATGTACCCTTCGGATATCCGCAGCCCGAACGGGAAACTTCGCCTCATGTATGAGTGCAACCCGATGGCATTTATCATTGAAGCTGCAGGCGGAAAGGCAACTGACGGGAAACAGAGGATTCTCGAAATTCAGCCTTCCAGTCTTCACCAGCGGACTCCCATATTTATTGGCAATGCGTCTGAAGTAGATAAAGTACACGAATTTCTTGAAACTGAGATCCTCCCGGATTAAAAGTCGATTTTAACTTCGATATTTTAAGAAAAATTTTCAATTTATACTTATCCGGAATAAATACGGTGATTCTCTGCCGGAGAATCTGAAAGGATGAATAAATGCATACAATCGTAAATTCAATTTCTGAATTATTTCGATTACTCAATAATTCCACGGCTGCTTTTACCAAGGTTCTGGAAGATTTCCCCGATAATCTATTCACGGCAAAACCCGATGAAAATAAGTGGTCTGCTGCGGGGATTGCCGAACATATAATTATTACAGATGTCCTGCTCGAAAGATTTTTCAGGGGAAAACTGGAAAATGCTGAAAACAGAAAACCCTTCGAAAAAATAAGCAGAATTGGTGATGATTTCGGTGATTCGGAAAAGAAATTTGCGGCTTTTGGAATGTTGAATCCGAGAGATAAATTTGGCTCTCGCAAAGAAGCTTTGCAAAAATTTGAAACATCCCGAAAAAATTTCACCGCTACAGCGCTTAATCAGAATCTCACTTTTGTTGTAAAGACATTTCCGCACCCATTATTCGGAGAACTAACACTGGCAGAATGGATTTTTCTAGTGGCTGTGCACACAGAACGACACTGCAGACAGATGGAGAATATTCTTTGATTAATTCTCTTATCGATTTCAGTTCAAGTGAGCAGAACTGGTTTTGGGAAGCGGTTGATGACTCGGTAATGGGAGGTCTTTCCGGAGGAAATATCATTGTAAACCCGGACGGTTACGCTGTTTTTTCCGGTACAATCTCTCTGCAGAACAATGGCGGATTTTCTTCAGTAAGAACCCGCGTCCGGCCATCTTCTTTTGAAGGCGCAAAAGGGGTCCGGATAAATATCTGCGGCGATGGAAAAAAGTACAGCCTGAGGTTCAAAACGGATGATAAATTTGACGGCGTTTCGTATAAAAAAGAATTCATTACGAAAGCCGGAGAATGGGAGGAAATGGAATTTCAGTTCCAGGATTTCATTCCGGTTTTCAGAGGCGTCAAATTATACAATGAAGCTCTTCTGCTTCCCGGAAAAATCCGCCAGCTCTCTTTTATGATTAGCGATAAACAGCCCGGCAAATTTGAACTGAAAATTAAATCCGTTAAGGTTATTTGATATGGATTTTATCCAGATCATCAGAGCAGATAAACTGTGGAATAAACCACTGCATTGCTAAGAAAAAGAAGCGATCCATTTACTCCAGCGATAAAATAATCGGCAAGTGCATTCCCCGATCTAGTCTAATCTAAGGTTTTATGATTAGTGTATGTGTTCCCGGCAATAAATTGTATTCAGTGACTTTATCGTTATTAACCACAACAAGTCTGAAAGCAGCGTTGGTAGTAACATTTAATACAGGAGATTGTTCAAAACTTTCTCTTTCCTTACAAATGACATTGATTGAATTGTTTCCAATCATCAGGTTTTTAATCCCATGTCTGTCTTTTCGGGTTATCCTCCATAACAATTTATTCTCATAAGCATTGACCCTGAACCCCAGAATATTTTCGATCAGCAATGCAATGGGACCGATACCTGTCCACCCCACAAAATCAGGTTTAGCAGGCACTCCCGGTTCGGAAAATTCGGCGCTGTAGTTCTCCCACACTGTACCTGTATTCCGGTAAACCTCATACATTTCGGATAAATAACGTTCTGCCGATTGTGAAGCAAAATCCTCATATCCGTAACTTTCCAGCCCTTTTATAATAGCATAATTAGTCGGAGCCCATACGGCGCCAAGCCAGTAGCCGCCTTTAGGATCATATCCCGGCTGATCGGCCGCCAGAGTCGGGAAAACATTTTTTCGCCGGAATGAACTCGTATCTTTGAGATGAGAAACAAGCCTGAGTGCCTGTTCCGGTGAAGCCGCCCCTGCCAGCAAAGGCCAGAAAGCTCCTGAAGTTTTCCATTTCACATGATTTCCGGCGCTGTCAACATCATAATAGAGCCCGTCCTCTTCGTTCCAGCAGAAAGTATTTATCCTTTCTATTATTTTTTCCGCCTCGGATGTGAAATAATCTGTTTTTTGAGTATCGCCAAGAATTGAACTCATTTCTGCAAGATTTTGATACTGAATTACCATCTGGCAGGACATATCCACCCAGCCGTCTCCCCCACGGGGAGTGTTGTCCATTCCCGAACCAAGCCCGGTGTTCCAGTAAAGATGATGAACAGACCGGGTTGATTTCCGGCCGTATTTATACCATGTGTCAGGATTCCCTGCTGAGCTGACATCACCGTCAGTGTTAAGCCATTCAACATATTTTTCGAGCACAGGCAGCACCATCCCGAACCGTGAAGCATCACCGGTATTCCGGAATGATTCAACTTCGGCCCAACTGAAAAGCGGCGGATTTATTGTATGCTCTCTGCCCATAAAAACAAAATCTTCACCGGTTTTTTCGGAAATTTCTCTGCATATATATCCGCTGCTGTGCTGTCGGCAGTAAAAATTATCAAGAGAATTCACAGCGGGAAATATTTCATGAGCATATCTGGCAAACATTGTAATAAAGATCATATCCCACTGAAATATATTTTCATTAAAAGCCTCATCCAGGATATCCGATACAAAAGGAGAGCCCTCCGGAGGAGTTTTGAAATGCCCGAATGCAAGTTCCCAGCACTTGTAGTACATATCGATCCAATCAGCGTTTTCCGTCATGACTGGATGCGGCAGTTTTTCCTTTGAGGCTGAGTAGTTTGGGATTTCAATACCGGAGTAATGCTTTTTTGAAAAATATATTCCCCGCTCATCATTATTCTGAGCTGATAATTCAGGAGAGAGAATAAATAGTATCATGAATAAAGTTAAATATCCTGAAGTAAACCGTAATGTTGAAACGGAATGTTTTCCCATCAGATCACCGGATTTTTAAGCATATTAAACTAAACCTTCAAAAGAATTTCAGGTTTATCCCTGTAAATCTTAAGAATAAACTCGCCGAAAAGTGTATTAGCCCAGGCAAACCATTTTCTCGTAAAATTAGCCGGATCATCCTTATGAAAAGCCTCATGCATAAATCCTGTGCCTGCATGGGTTTTTAGCAGAGTTCTGAGACAATACAGAATTTCATCCGGATCTTCTGAAGTCATCCCCCGCATTATTATGCTCATTGGCCAGATCATATCCAGCCCTACATGCGGACCACCTATTCCCTCGGCATATTTCCCTTTGTGGAAATAGGGATTTTCTTCGCTCAGCAGAAAACGCCGCGTATTTTGGTAGGTCTCATTTTCATTATCAATCAGGCTCAGATATGGCATCGAAAGAAGTCCCGGCACATTGCTGTCATCCATAAAAAGCCTGTTCCCGAAACCATCAACCTCAAATGCGAAAATTTTAGCGGATTTTTTATGTCCGGCAACTCCATACTCCATCACGGCTGCTTTAACTTCATCTGCAAGAGAACTCAAATTTTCAGAAAAAGAATAGTCCCGAATCACTTCAGAAAATATTTCGGAAAGCTGGCGGAGACTCTTAACGGCAAAGAGATTGGAGGGAATAAGGAAAGGGAAAATTGTTGAATCATCGGAAGGACGGAAAATGGAGCAGATCAGTCCTACAGGCTTCACCGGATTACCGTAACCGCCCAGCGCCACGGTATCAGTCTGCACTGCGGTCACACGCTGAAATTTATAGGGGCCGCGGTTTTCCTTACGCTGCTGCTCAATAAAAGTCCTGTAAATAAGTTTTGCAGCCTTCACCCATGCAGCATCAAAACAAGACACATCTCCTGTCTTTTTCCAAAAATTGTACGCTAAACGTATCGGATAACAGAGCGAGTCTATTTCCCATTTTCGCTCATGCAATTCGGGTTTCATCGCAGTAAGATCCTTTTCCCACTCACTGCCGGCTGGTCCGTCATTAAATGCATTGGCATATGGATCGATCAGAATGCACCTGGTCTGCCTATTAATGACACCGGCGATCAGGTTTTTTAATTCCGGGTCTTCATTAACCAAAGTCAGATAAGGCCAGACCTGCGCTGAGGAATCACGCAGCCACATGGCATGAATATCACCGGTAATGACGAATGTATCAGGCTTCCCTTCGAATTCCCTGAATGCTATTGTAGTATCGAGAGTATTTGGGAAACAATTCTCAAACATCCAGCCGAGTTCTTTATCCGGGATAAAAGATTTTAATTCTTCGATAGTACTCTCCACCGCAGTGCTGTTAAAATTCCTTGCGGCGGGATCGGGTCTTCTGCTTTGGAATACCGGATCATTATGAGCCAAAACCGGAGTTTTAATAACAGGTGCCATAAAAATACCTCCTGCCAGCAGACCGGCTTTTTTAATAAAATCCCTTCTGCCTGTCATTCTAATCCTTAATTTTCTTTACCCAAAAATATTTCAGCATAAACAGGAAAATGATCGGAAGGCCACCCTTCATCAAATTTATCCGAGATAATTCCATGCTTCAAAACTTTAATACCTGGTCCGGTAAAAATAAAATCTATCCGCTCCCTGGGGGAAATGTTTTCCTCAAATCCATTGAACGACCATGTGGGTCCATAATGCGGGAGCGCTGTTATTTTTATTGCATCCTGAAGAAGAAGATTTTCTTGCCCGGTTAGATACTTATAGGGTTCGGATGTATCGGTAACATTAAAATCACCCATGAGTATAACCGGAAGCCCGGGAGCAAGAGCGGAAATTTTTTCGACGATCAATTCCGAGCTCTTCAGTCGTGCCTTTTCTCCCATATGGTCAAAATGCGTGTTAAGAATAAAAAGATCGGATCCGGTATCTCTGCTTTTTAAGATTGCCCATGTCACAATCCGCTCAAGCGCTGCATCCCATCCGACTGAACCCGGAATATCGGGAGTCTCCGAAAGCCAGAATGTGCCGCTCTCTTTTAATTCAAATTTTTCTTTCCTGAAAAATAGCGGCGAGTATTCGCCTTGTGTTTTTCCATCCTTACGCCCCAAACCATAAGACTCGTATTCAGGCAGTTCCTGCTCCAGGTATTTTTTCTGATGGAAAAGTGCTTCCTGAAATCCGAATATGTCCGGCTCAAAAAATTTCAGCAAACTAACGACTTTTGTTTTCCTCAATTCCCATCTGTTAATGCCGTCAGCGGGATTGTCATATCTTATGTTAAAGGTCATTACTTTAACAATGCCGCTCTCAGACTGAGCCTTTGCGATATTGAATGAAGTAAAAATTATTAACAGGAGCGCGCTGACTTTCAGAACTGAATTTTTCATAACACTGCTCCTTATAGCCTACTGAGTGCAAAAGCATAGGCGCCCGATGCAATCGCTTTGCTTGTCCCGATCCGTGAGATTCCGATACCTGTCCTTGGGATAGGATCGTATATCACTTTTTTATTTGTCCCCGGAACTGTAATTTCTTTTTTAGAGGATTTCAGAAATTCTTCCATTCCGTTTTTATCTTCCAGATTATAAACTTTCATTCCCAGACGGGGGAACTGCCTGCCTGAGAAAGAAGTAAATCCGGAATTCATTTCGTTCAGAATAAAAGGCATAAAAACCGGGGAAGCGCCAGAAAGCCCTCCGCCGATCACTACCAGACAATCCAGCATTGTCACCACATCAGAGATGGCATTACCGACAGCCTCTCCCATTTCCTTAAATGCGCCAAGAGCCGCCTCTTTGTTCCCTTCGGTCATTCCCTCTGCTATTTCAAAAATCTCTTTGGGTGTGGGGGCAGATTCAAAATTTATTCCGGCCAGCCGTGAATAAACCCTTTTAACACCCCTGATGCTTGCACTTTCCTCAATATTAAGCTGCGGATAAAGTTTATTCCGGACAAGCCATATTTCTCCCGCCATCGAATTATCACCACGTAAAAGAATTCCATCCGAAACGATACCTCCGCCAAAACCTGTTCCGAGTGTTAGTCCAAGCAGGTTTTTGTATCTTTTCGGGCTTCCGGCTTTTTCCAGAAGCCTGTTCACATATGGCAGGAATCCCGAAATAGCTTCACCGTAAGCATAAAGATCACCGTCATTATTAATAAACACGGGGATGCCGAAAATATTTTCGAGGTAATCCGCCAATGGAAAGCCGCCTGTATTGAACCCGGGAAGATTTGCCAGATCGCCGATAATTCCGTTATCATAATCAGCCGGACCCGGAAATGCAAAACTGATCGCATCGGGTTTTACTCCGAGTTTTGCAATAGTCTCACGGAATCCTGTGACAATAGTAGTAAGGCAGAGACTCAGATCATGTCCGTTTGAATCCATTCGTAATTCATCGGTAATAAATTCATTGCCCTGAATTGCAGCGAAAACGAAATTTGTTCCGCCGGCATCAAGGGTCAGTACTATTCTTTTATCATTTTTCAGGCTCATAATAACTTATTTCCTTAAATTTATCAGCGCCACCCATCCAATATATATGAGAGCCGAAAGAGGAACGACAAAACCGATGAGTGTCGAAGTATTATCTGCTACTAATCCCATAATTGGCGGAATTATTGCACCTCCGACAATCGCAGTAACCATCAGTCCGGAAAGTTCATTCGTCTTTGCAGGGATCTTATCAACCGTGATTGAAAAAATTAGCGGGAAAATATTGGCAAAGCCCAACCCGGTCAGAACAACGCCCGAAAGAGCAAAGAATTCATTTCCCAATAGCAAAAGCAGTACACCGGCAATCGATAAAACAGAAGTTATAACCAAAAACTTTTTTGCTTCAAGAATTCTTAATATTGCTGAGCCGGCAAATCTGCCAATGAGTATCGGGAGAAAAAACAATGCCCAGCTCACTGTTAATCCGAATCTCTCCATACCAAAGGATTCTTTCAGTAAAATCGGCACTCCGGAACTCATTGAGACCTCTGCCCCTACATAAAGAAAAATGCCGAGAACCATCATTAAAACATAGCTGTTATTGAATAACAATTTGATTGAAGACGCAAAAGAAGCAGGGCTTGAATCCTGATCCTTTTTTTCAATTACTTTTAACATTCCGACTGAAACAAGAGTCACAGCTATAACAAAAGCAAAAATCGGGAAGAGGACAGACCAGTCTAATCCGAACTGAATAAGAACAAACGGCGGCACCAAAAATCCCATTGATGAGCCGATTGCCTTAATTGACTGTGCAAGCGAAAGATTGCTCGAAAATTTACCTTCATCGGAAACATCTCTCATTATAGGATTGCCTGCTACCTGAAGAGTGGTTGCACCTGCTCCGAGCAGTAATATCGATATCAGCAGGAAATAAAAGGTGGTGCCGCTATCAGAGAGGTCGGTCTTAACTCCGTACATGCCGTTGACCATCGGAAGAATTAACCCGATCAGGGCGATTGACAATCCCAGCATCAGTATGAATTTCTTACCTTTTTTATCCTGATAAACACCCAGAGGCACTGAAAGCAGCCCGAACATAATAAATCCAGAAAACGTGACAAGCTGAGCCATAAAATTTGAAATAGCGAAGGAATCCTTGACCAATCCGACAAGCGGACCAACAACATCACCGAAGCCCATCGCAAAAAAGGCAAGAAAAATCGGAAAGTTTTTTGCTTTCATTGAATTATCCTTAAGGTAGTTAAATTCATAATTTATTTTTCGTCAGGCAGCCGGAACAAAGTCTTATCTTTAACATCCGTCTCATTCTATTTGCCCGGACAAATCCTATAGTGAAATTAGCGAAATCCGGATACCTGATCAATTTCGTTTTGCAGAAAAATTCTTTCCTGAATTTTAATCTATCTCCGCATAAATTCTGTAAAAGCCGGAGAATTGAAATAAAAATTGCTTTCAGATATAAAAAGTCAGAAACAGCCCATCTATTACTTTATTTCTTCCCTGCCGTCCAGATGTTTTGCAAATCGTCCCTTCTCCCCCGGGTAAACATTTTCATATTCCGGCCAGGGCCAGCCCCCGAACCGGGTTGTCTGATAATCACTAAAAGCCTGTCTTATTTCTTCTTCTGTATTCATAACAAAAGGACCATACTGGATTACGGGCTCTCCTATCGGTTTCCCCTGAAGCATCAGTAAGCGGCTCTCATCCTTACCATTTTTTATAATTGTCTGAATATCCGATATCAATTCTATATGCTGCCCTTTTGGGATAACCGTGTTTTCAATATTAACGGATTCACCCTGAAAAAAGTAAAGACTTCTGTTAACTCTGTTAACAGATTGAGGTATCCTCCACAGGCATCCCGGCTGTAATCTGATTATCCAGATCTGAACTTCATTTGCCGGATCGGCTGCCCAGGAATCAGGAGCAGGCGCCGGGGCTTTGCTGTTATTATATTCTCCTGCCACCACCCTAACCTCAGATTCGACGCCATTTTCATCTGAAATTTTTACGAGCGGAATCTCTTCGCTCCATAGCATTTTGAAGAAAGGTTCGGCAAACTTTTTCGGTGCCGGAAGATTCAGCCAGATCTGAAAAAGCTCCAGAGGATTATCTTTATCCTTATTCAGCAGAGGGAACATTTCACTGTGCTGAAGACCTTTTCCGGCAGTCATCCACTGAACATCCCCCATCCCGTATCTTCCGGATTGGCCATGAGAATCCGAATGGTCAACAAATCCTTTCAGCACTGCCGTAACAGTCTCAAAGCCTCTGTGAGGGTGTCCCGGAAAACCCGGCACAGTTTTTCCGTGATACATTCTCCATGCATTCTTCGGATCAAAATCATTGCCCAGATTTCTGCCCTTCAACGAGGCATTGGGACCCATTGAGTCATTTCCCGAAGGATAATCATCCTTATGATAGACGCAGAAAAGGAAAGGATCTCTTGCAGGCCATATAGCCTGGAGCAGATTTACACTAATAATACTTTTATTATTCAATTTACTTTCTCAAAATTCTTTTATGATTTTTGCCTGCCGAAAAGAAGTTCTGTGAAAATAATATCCGGTGAATCAGGGACTTCTATCTCGAATTCTTTCACATTACCCTTAAAATCAAGGTTGAACTTAATATACCCCCTTGTAAGGAATTCGTCCTCCCAGTCAACCGAAAATGTATCGAACTGATAATGGTTGAGAATACCCCTGAATGTTGGTGAAGGGATAAACTGCATATAAAGCTGGTCAGCTTTAATACTCACTTCAACTTTTCCATACATTTTATCTTCATAAATTCCGCAGTATTTTTCTATTGAAAGACTCGGGCTGGTATTTTCAGCCCTTTCCTCTTCCTTTTTCTTCAGGGCTTCCTCAGCTCTTTTTTCGCGTTTTTCAATTAATTCGAGCATCATTTTACTATAATCTTTCTCAGGCAGTCCATGAAAATAATCCCATATATAATTTGAGATTGCACGGGTAAATGAGCGGTCTGAATTGGTTAAGATAACAATACCAATGCTGTCCTCAGGAGAAAAAGCAACTTCTGAGATCATTCCCGGCATCCCGCCGCCATGGTTGAGTATCTTTTTACCATCCCTGTAGCGGATAAACCATCCAAGACCATAATTCATATTGCCAAGGAACATCTGATTTACTGTCATTTCGCGCCATTGTTTATCGCTGAAAATAGTACCGCCTTCGTATTTGCCCTCAGCAAGCTGAAGTTTAAGCCAACTGGTAATATCAGACACACATGAATTGAGCCCCAGCGCTCCGGACGCATTATCTTTCTGAATCGTGTTATATGCCCCTATTTTTCCGTCTTTGTAATAATGTGCTGAGGATACATTTTCCGCAGTTTTCATTTCAGCATAGCTTATTGTGGTATTTTCCATTCCCAGCGGATCCAGAATGTTCGCTCTGATAAAATCGCCCCAGGAAGTATCAGTTATTGATCTGATTACTTCTGCCGCTGCCATAAACATAAGGTTCTGATAACCATATTTCGATCTGAAACTGGATACGGGTTTAAGATTTGCCACTCTTTCAAGGATTTCCCTTTTTTCGTATTCGGACCTCAGCCATAGAATATCTCCGCTGAACGTCTCCAGTCCGCTTTTGTGTGTTACAAGGTCCCTAATAGTGATCTCATCGGTAACCCATGGATCGTACATCCTGAACCACGGGAGATACTTTATAACTTTGTCATCCCAATTCAGGGCGCCCCGGTCAGCAAGTATGGCCAGAGATGCTGTTGTAAATGCTTTTGAACAGGATGCGATCTCAAACTGCGTAAACTCATCAACAGGAAGATTTTTTCCGAAGGTCCTTGTGCCGTAACCTTTCAGAAAAATAACCGAATCATTCCTGACGATACCGACAGCACAACCGGGCAATTGCCATTCTGTTAACGATTTCTGTATGTATGAATCAATTTCTGAAAGGTCTCTCGTCTGCGCTGAAACAGGTATTACAAAGAGCAGTGAGAGAAATAATATCTTTTTGATCAGGATTCGTAATAATTTCTTCATTTTTCATTTTCCCATTATCGAAGCAAAAATAATAATTCCACGAATTGTTTGGTGTGTATGATTAGAGAAAAGTTAATATAAATTATATATTGAAAGGTTTGCAGGAATGAAAGGAGTGACTTTATTTGATCTGTGAGTAATTACCACCCGGCATAAATCTCACTTTTTAAGGCGGTTGTGTTCAAACCATTGTAAAGATATAAAAAAAGGATCTGAGAATTATTCAAAAAAACAATTATCAACCCGGAGTTATTTTCCGTCTTTCTTGTTTTTATGATAGTCGTGCATAAATTTGCCGAATTTTTTATCTTTCTGCCTTTTTTCCAGATAAGACATTTCGTTATACTGCGATTCCTTAAACATCTTCAGGTAATTATTGTATCTGGATTCGGAAATCTCACCCGTTTTAACTGCTTCCAGAATTGCACAGCCCTGCTCAACTGTATGGGTGCAATCTGCATACCTGCAATTCTGTGATTTTTCCGATATCTCATTAAATGTCTCATTTATGGCCGAATCGGCTGAGATTATACCAAGCTCCCGCATACCGGGGTTGTCAATCATTATTGCTCCGTTTCCCAGAACAATAAGTTCACGGCGGGTTGTAGTATGCCTGCCGCGCCCGTCTTTTTCTTTTACCGGAAATGTCTTGTAAAGCTCTTCGTCAATCAGGTTGTTCAGCAAAGTGGTTTTCCCGACACCTGAAGAGCCGAGAAGACAATATGTCTTTCCGGGAATCAGCCGCGCCTTGATTATATCTATATCCGGTTTACTGATATTGCTGAAAGAAATGATATCAATTCCGGGAGCTGTTTTTGATATTTCATTTTTTCTTTCTTCAATCTGATCGGGACTGATAAGATCACATTTGCTTAATAAAATTATGGGATGAATATCATTTTGAATGATCATTGTAAGATATCTTTCGAGTCTGCGGAGATTAAAATCCGACTCCATCGACTGCATAATAATTGCCGTATCAATATTGGCTGCAATAAGCTGATATTCAATCTTTTTGCCCGGAGTTTTTCTTTTGAGCAACGATTTTCGCGGAAGTTTTTCATGAATAATTGCGAATGAATCATCATCAAAGGACTGAACAAGTACCCAGTCACCGACTGTGGGCAAATCGAAAACAGTATCCGTATTGAACAAAAACTTTCCGGTCAATTCCGCGAATATTTCCCTCGCGCCTGTCGAGATCATAAAGCTGTTTTTATTTACGGCAATAACACGCGCTATCGTAAACTGATCGAATAAAGCTGGTTCAACGTTCCTTCTGAACCGGTCGTTAAATCCAAGTTTTTCAATACTATCTGTATCCATTCTTTTACTCGTCCCCTGTTATTTCAAAAGTTTTCACAAACATATGCTGCATCATATCATCCGCAAATTTAATAAATTGATTACAAAACAAACTGGCCTGATCAGGATTATGATCAGGGCAATATTACAGTAATCTATTTTTCTTAATTCCGGAAATATCAATTACTCTTTAGATTTTGTTTTCGTGAATACTTTATAAAGTACCGGAGTTACAATCAAAGTTAATGCGGTTGAGAAAATTAGTCCGCCGATGATAGTCCATCCCATCGGGCCCCAAAGCGATCCCCCGGCAATTGTCAGCGGAAGCAGACCCCCGATGGTAGTGGAAGTTGTCACCAGAATCGGAACAAATCTGGTTTTAGCTGCTTCAATAATTGCTTCCGAAATCTGTTTACCATCCTGCATAAGCTGATTCGTATAATCAACCAGTATGATTGAATTATTCACAACTATGCCTATCAGACTCGTAAGCCCGACAAATGCCAGAAATGAGAATGTGTAACCGGTCATCAGCAGAAAAATTAAAGAGCCAATTAACGCTAAAGGTATAGCAGAGAAAATTATCAGCGGCTGGCTGATTGATTTGAATTGAAGTACGAGTACAGCAATTATCCCAAGAACAGCAATAAAAACAGCTTTATACATATCCCCAAAGGATTCCTTTCTTGTTTTAAGCTCACCGGCCGCTGAATATGAATAGCCTCCGGGCCAATTATAATCCTCTATCTTCCGGAGAATTTCCTGTGTGGCGTCATTAACTGAATACCCTTTTATTACATCTCCGGTGATAAGCACATTCCTTTTAAAGTTGTAATGGTTTATTTTCAGGGGACTTTCTTCAAAAGCGATCGATGCGATTTGATTAAGCGGTATTTGCTTTCCTGTAACTGATGATACATATATCCTGGAAAAATCATCGAACTTTGTTTTACCGTTAACAGGCAAACGTAATGTAATATCGAATTTATTGCCGGAATCATCCCTGAATTCGGAAATTGCAAGTCCATTCATCGCAGCCCTGATCGTCCTGTCAATTTCGATAACAGGGATTCCGTAAAAAGCTGCTTTGTCCCTGTTTACAGAAATTTTCAGATCGGATTTCGTCGTTTTTAATGGATTATTTACATTAATAACTCCTTCAGTTTCACGGAATATTTTCTCCATATCCAATGATATTTTCCGAAGCACATCGAGATTTTCTCCTGCTGCACGTATGGCGATCGGGGCATCGACAGGCGGTCCCTGCTCAAATTCCCTTACGTTTATCTCCACTCCGGTAAAATTCTCCAGATCCTTTCTAAGTTCACGGACAACTTCGTTCAGTATTTCCTCTCCAAACTGATCCAGTTCAATCAATATTTCGGCATAATTTGCGGTTTCCTGTTTCTGCAGAATATTATAATACACCCTCGGATTGCCTTTTCCGACATTAGCCACATAGACCCTGATATGCTCTTTCTTTTTTAATATTTCCTCCACCTTTCGGGTGATCATGTCAGTTTCATCAAGATTGTAACCTGCTGGAAGGTTTATTTCAATCATAAACTGCGGTCTGTCCGATTTCGGGAAAAAACTCACGCCTATAAAAGGAAAGAGTGACAGACTCATCATAAAAACAACAACCGAAATGACCAATACTTTTGCAGGATTCTTAATCGCGAGATTAAGAATTCTGTCATAAAAACCATTCACGAATTTGTCAACAGCTCGCCTGAGAAAATTCATTCTGTTATCTTTTCTTGTACGAAGAAATCTCGATGCCAGATAAGGCGTAAGTGTAAGGGAAATAAGGAGTGAGGAAAATAAAGTGTACATCACAATAAGCGGCATACTTCTTATAAATTCACCGGTCATATCGCCGATCATAATGACCGGAACAAATGCAAGCACAGTGGTTATTGTGGAAGAACTTACTGCCCAGCCTATCTGGCTTGTTGCCAAGGCTGCGGCTTCTTCAGGAGGATAACCCTGATTCATAAATCTGTCAATATTTTCCGTAACGACAATTGCATTATCGACCAGCAGCCCCAGAGAAATTACAAGTCCCGCGATCGATATTTGCTGAATTCCGTATCCGCTGAAATCGATAAACAAAATTCCCATTAGAATTGATAATGGAATAGCGACTATTACTATCAGAGAGGGCCTGGGACCAATGATAAGAAAAACAACAAAACCCACAAGGACGAGTCCCTGAAGGAGATTCACAAAAAACCCCGTCAACCTGTTGCTGACATTCAGCGACTGGTCAATAAGAATTTCGCAAGTAATATATCCGGGCAGTGTTGCTGAAAAATCCTTTATCCCGGATTTAAGTCCATCCATAACATCATAAATATTTGTATTGGCCTTCTGAGTCGCAGTGATCAAAACTGCTCTTTTTCCGTTAGCCCTTGCAATATAGCTCCTGTCCCTGTAATCGAACCGGACATCCGCAATATCCTTAAGATAAACCACCTTGCCGTCATAAGAACTTACGACCGTATTCCTGATATCTTCAAGTTTATTGTAACTGCCGCTTGTCCTGATACTGAACCGTTTTTTGCCGATATCGATGCTGCCGCCGGGAATATTCATATTTCCGCTGCTGACTGCCTGAATTATCCTCGAAAATGATACATTTTTTGCGGCCATATTGCCCATATCAAGCGATACTCTCACTTCCTGTTCCGGGAAAGCCATTATGTTAATATCCTTTACGTCGGGCACCATTTCAAGAATGTCCTGCAGTCTTTCTGCTTCAGATTTAAGCTCATCATAAGGAGCAGTCTCTGATATCAATGCGGTCTGAAGAATTACAATGTCTGTGCTCTCCCATTTTATGAAATCGATCGTATAGATTTCATCAGGTAATTCTTCCCTTATTGAGTTGACTTTCTGGATAACCTCGGAATATTTTTTATCAGGATCGCTGCCGTTTATGAATTCTATGGAAATGTGAGCCAATCCATCCTGCATAGAAGAATGAATTTCTTTAATATCACTTAATTCATTCAGCTCATTTTCTATCGGCTCAACAATAAGTTCCTCAATATCTGAAGGGCTTCCGCCGGGTAAAATCACAATAATACCGGTGCCGGGAGGCGAAATCGGCGGGTCTTCAGATCTGGGCATTGTAACAAACGAAGTGATACCAAGAACGAGCATAAGTATAAAAACGATCAGAGTAAACTGATGATTCTCAATTGCTAATTTAGGCAGTCTCAATTCTGATTTTCTCCCGTTATTTTAACTGAATATCCATCCCTGAGGTATTCAACCCCGCGGGTTACAATTTCCTGTCCCGGCAAAAGACTGTTTTTCTCCAACACAATTTTTTCATTCAGGATGTTTTTAATGGTGACTCTGTGTTTTTTAACCTTTTGCTTATCTTCAACGATAAACACGTAAGCTTTTCTTTCATCTGCTTCCACAAGTGACTCAACGGGTATCACGATTTCAGGATTTTCATTTGCGGGAATTATTTCCGCCCGTGAGCTGAATCCGGAAAATAATTTCAGTTTTGAGCGTTTCAGTGAGATCGTTACTTCATACAGCCCGGTATATGTGTCCTCGACCCTGCTTATTTCATTCACTGTTCCGTTGATACTTTCGCCCGGATAAGCATCAGGAAAAACTATTGCTTCGTCACCCGTTTTTATTTTTACAACATCCGCATCTGCAACGGCTGTTTCCATGGTAAGGTCATCAGAATCGGCAGCAAAAAGAAAAACCGGTTCGCCGGCATTAATAAGCTCATGCTCTTCGAACCTTCTTTTCAGTATTTTACCTGCTGAAGGTGCGCTTATAACAGCATGTTTGTAATTGAATCCGGCTGAATTCAGATCTGCCAGGGCAATATCCCTTGCTGAGCTGATATCCTGAAATTGTTCAAGTGTGGCGACACTGTCCCTGTATAGTTTTTCCACACGGGCAAAATCCCGTTCTGCCTTCTGAAGCGCAGTCCTGGCTTTATTCAGTCCGGCTTCTATTTCTGTGAGATCGAGAGACGCAAGAACTGTCCCCTCCCGAACCACATCACCCTCTTTAACATTGATTGTTTCTACAATGCCGGGTATTTTGAAGGCAAGCCGCGATTCTTTCGCTGATTTTATTTTCCCCGAAACGTAAACCGGTATTTTAACTGATTTCATACCGACAGTTGTTGTCTCCACTTTTATTACGGGTATTTCACTCTCAGTTTTTGACTCCGTATTACATGCGGCAATCAATAGCAGAAACACTGGGATAATTATTTTCCTGTTTATCATTCTTCCACCAGAAATTTATTTCGTTAAAAGTTTTTCTAAAGGATATGCAGCGGTCATTCTCTCCACATAGGCATCAGCGGTAAGCAGATCATACCCGGTGTTTATAAAATTGACCCGGGCCTGAAACAATGCTGTTTTTGCATCAAGATATTCAATAAAAGGAGACATTCCGTTTTCGTACTTTTTGGAGATTATACGGAAGTATTCATCGGTGCTTTCTTTTCTTTTTGCTGTTGCATCCATTTTTTCCAAAGCAGAAAGATAATTCTGGACTGCTTCCCTTACCTGGAGATTGATACTCTTCAAAAGCTGAAGCCGGGCATTATCGATTTCTTTATCCCTCCATTCGCTTTGATCTATCTTTGCTTTATCCTGCATTCCGTTAAAAATATTCCATTCCAGAACTAATGATGCCATCCAGAAATCGGATTTGTCCGAAAATTCAAATTTCTCTCCTTCAAATCCATAGTCAAGCGCAAAAAATAATCCCGGGTAATATGCTGAACTGTTAATTTTGGTTGCAGTTTTCGATAAGTCAATATTCGCATCGAGGACTCTGATCTCTTCACGGTTAGCCCGGGCGAGCGCATAGATATTTTCATCTAGTTCGTATCTGCTGTGTTTATCAGGGAATTCATCCCCGGTTATGATCTTGCTATCCTGATCTTTGTTCAGCAGATAATTGAAATATGCCGCGGCCTGCGATTGTTTATTCTTATAATCCGTTTGATGCTGTCTGATTTCACTGATTTCAGCTTCTGCCCGCAGTAAGATTTCTTTTGTAGCTTTCTGTGAAAGCACTAATTTTTCAGATACACGTAAATTTTCTTCGGCAAGTTTTTCGAATTCTTCAACGAGTTTTACTACTTCACTCACTTTCAAATAATCGTAATATGCTTTCTTGATAGCATATATCAGTTCCCTCGATTTTAAGTCCCGTGTAATTTCCTCCACCTCAAGAATTTTTCCCTGAAGCTGATGGTTGAAATATATCTCGGATTTGAAGATCGGCTGCACGAGCCTCAGTTTGGTTTCCTGTTCCTCTTTTCTCAGGAAATTTATCGTCTGATTGGGAATATTCGTGGGGTAAAGATTCTGCCCTGAAATTGTGTTTAATCCTGAATAAATAGGATTTACGATATCGCCTATAGGTAAATCGATTGTTCTTCCGCCTCCGGCTCTTGAGTATCTCGAATTCAATGCAATCGAAGGAAGATATTTTCCCGTTGCCTCATCTACTCCGGCTTTGCTGCGGTTAACTGAGTATTCCTGCGCCTGAATTTCAAGATTGTTTGCAATTCCCTCCCTAATGTATCTCTCAAGAATATTTTCCTGAGCAATGCCGGGATTCGACAAAATCAAAATTGAGATCATTATAAAAAAATATCGGATTAACATATTTAATTGCTCCGCTTTAATACTTGTCAAAGTCTTTATAATAAAAATTTTTCTTCTGTTTTGGATAATGCCCTGGTCATCAGATCCAGGAAGTAATTAAGCAATTCCTTCGGATCTTCCTTAAAATGACTCCCTATTGCATGACCTTTAAGCGTCATAAGCTGAAGGACTCCTGACGTCTGCCCCCAGAGAATAAGAGCAGTCTTCAACGGGTCAATATCACTCCGGATTGATTCGTCTTTAATCCCTTCTATAATTGCAGAATAAAGTACTTCCATTACGTCCTTGTTTTCAACAAAGGCTTTTAATTCTGCTCCCGGACCGGAGGTTTCGTCCATTTGCAGAGTTGAAAAGAACAGGAGCGCTTTATAATGATCCGGGTAGTCTTCATGGAATTGGATATATGATTCGCCTATCGCTCTTACTTTTTCCAGACCGCTGGATTTATGAGTTACAGCATTCTCGAAATACTCGCGTAATAATTTCATCGCCTTCAGTACGATTGCAAGATAAACTTCGTCTTTGCTTTTAAAATATAAATATAGTGTTCCCTTACTCAGTTCGGCTTCAGCCGCCAGATCATCCATTGTCGCAGTCTCGAATCCTCTGGCAAAGAACACTTTTTCTGCGGCTCTGATTATATCTGATCTTCTCTGCTCCTTTTCTCTTTCTCTTCTCTCAGTAATTCCCATTTTTATTACCCTGTTGAACTACATTCATTTAATGACTATCAGTCATTTTATAGACGCAATAATAATTCTTTTTAAATTTAAAGTCAATTATGGAAAATATGGTGCGCTTTTCAGGAAGGGAACTTCTTAACCATCACTGAATTTTTCAGAAATATTGCTACATTTGTACAATAGTAATAAATATTATCAGGAATAATTATATGGCAAAACCAGCGTCATTCGATATTGTTTCAGAGATTGACCTTCAGGAAGTTGACAATGCCGTGAACCAGGCATTAAAAGAAATCCATCAGAGATATGACCTGAAAGATTCAAAGACAGAACTGGAACTGAATAAAAAGGATAAAAAAATCACAATCAACACGAAGGACGATTATACCTATAAACAGTCTATGGATATTCTGGAAAATAAATTCATAAAACGTGGAATATCACTTAAGGCTATGAAACCAAAAGAGCCTGAAAATGCTGCAAACGGCAGATTAAAAATAATTATTGATCTGCAGAGCGGTTTATCAAAAGATGACGCAAAGAAAATCACTTCGCTCATCAAAGAAATGAAAATAAAAGTTAATACCCAGATAATGGATGATAAAGTCAGAGTGCAGGGAGCAAAAAAGGATGATCTCCAGGATGTTATAAAAGCTGTAAAAGAAGCAGACTTCGACTTCCACACAGAATTTGTGAATTATCAGGGATAATTTTTTTGCAAGGGACATTCATTTTGTGTCCCTTGCTTTTGAGATGATTTTGTTACCCGTTAATCATAAATGACATATTCATTTTCCTGAACTGGCGGAAATAAATAGATTATTTTTAATAAGTGTTTTCTGCTATCTTTTTGCTCACCTAAAAAAGTTTTGCTTTCTTTATCTTTACGATCGATAAATTTTGGATTTTTTTGATTAAGACTTTATTCACCATTAGTTTCATTCTTCTTTCTATTTCATCAGCAATTGCCCAGAATGGTATTGTCCGCTCATATTATTCAAAAGGAATAATTCAATCAGAAATTTCCTATATCGATGAGATACTTGATGGTACAAGTTTCCGTTATTATCAAAACGGTAATCTTATGGAAGAAAAGAACTATGAGAAAGGGAAACAAAAGGGTTGGGTAAGAGAATACTATGAGAATGGATTAGTAAAAACTGAGTATTACATTGATGATGGGATCATTGATGGAATTTACAAATCATTCTATCACAGCGGCAGCCTGAAAGAACTTAGAAACTATTCATTTGGCAAACTTGTCAGCCGGTCGGAATTTGCTAACGATCCTGGATATGTACCATCGATAAATGAATTCAAAGGCACAAAAAAACAGTATGAATTGCGGATGAAAAGAGAATCATTCCTCTGCGACATTGATATTTGTGCTGAACCTATCGGAGGATTGGATGCGGTACAGAGGTTGATTGCATATCCCGAACATGCCCGACTATATGGATTGGAGGGGTCTGTATTATTAACAGCCACAGTTGACCGTGAGGGGAATGTATTGAAAACCGAAATCGTCCGGGGTATCGGTCTGGGTTGTGATGAGGCAGCAGAAGAAGCAGTAAAAAAGGTGCGGTTTTTACCGGGCATTAATAAGGAAGTACCTGTTCATTCTCAGGTTACTTTCAGAGTTGAATTTCGACTAAGCGGTGCTGCAAAACTGGCAGCGGTTGATTATAAAAAATTGAATGGTAATGAACCCGCAATTACTGAGTCTTCTGATAATAATAATGGCCTACAGGCAGAAAAACCCATAAAAAACTTCGAGTGTGATGCTGATATTTGCCCGGAACCCGTGGGTGGACTAAAATCTATTATCGACAAAATACGTATTCCTGAGAAATTCCGGCCTTCTGATCCAAGAGCTCATGTGAAAATTTCGGCACAGATTGACGAGTATGGAAATGTACTCAACACAGATGTTCTTGAAGGTATTAACGCGACCATTAACAATGCAGCCGAGATGGCTATTCTTGAAACTGAATTCAAGCCTGCCCTCAAAAACGGTAAAGCAGCAGATGCTTCTGTAATAATAATTGTACCTCTTATTAAGGATTGATCTTAACCATTTTCTGCTTCTGCAAAAATTGTAAAAAGCACAAATTTACTTCCGTTTGCTTTCCTTTGTGTTAAATTTTCCCTAAGTTTTATCCTGATTCTAATGGAGAGACTTATGAATTACAAAGTTCACAAACTGGATGTTTATAATCAGAATATGCAGGAAAAATTACAATCTTTTCTTGATAGACTTGAAGGCAAAGTCATATCGATTGTCCCAAATGTAAGGCCAACTTTTCAGCTTATGGGAGCAACAGCAAAGATAGATTTTTTGCTGATTGTAGAAGAAATCAGGTAACGATTTTCAATTATTGGTTCTCCTTGAAGTATCAGCACAACCCCAATATTTTTAATCAAATTTGGCGTTTTCAGTTCATATTTCCGTATCATGAACTGCTTTTCAAAAGCAGTTCTTTAAACTCTTTTATCAGTTCTATTCCTTTATTCCTACCGTACCAGAGATGAATATCATTCAGAATTTCTTCTTTGGAACGGCTGGAAGAAATCTCCGAAATATATTTTTGAAGCGCTCCCGGACGAGGTCCCCAGGTAAATAATTCCCGGTTGTTATTAAAAACCACGAGTTTGGGGATGCTCCTCGATTTCCCATTAGTCAGGTACATATCCATCAATTCAATATTTTCATCCCTGAAAACAATTTTCAGTTTAATATTTTTATTAAGGGCAGCAATTTTAGCAATATAGGGCAGATTTTGAGCAGAATCTCCGCACCATTCTTCAGTAATTACAAGCCAATACTGCTCTCCGGAAATACCTTGGGCAATTTGGACTAAATCCTGATCTGGTATGAATGTTTTTTCGATTCTGGATGACCGCTGTTTGTTCATCTTTATATAATCAGAATATTTTAAAGCAGTCTCATCAAAAATTGCCGGGTTTATTAATCCCTCATTGATAAACTCAGAAAATGCTTCATATGTTATTCCGGAATTAAACCAGATTTTTAATCGCTCTATTTTGTTTTCCATAGTAATCCGTTAATTAGCGGGTTTTAATAAGATTTGATATTTATATTACAACAAAAAAACCGCTGAATACAGTTCAAAAGAATGTCAGAATGCTAATTGGTTTTTACTTTCAGTTTAAAATGCTAAGTTTAGACATTTTTTCAAACTCAATAATCCTGGGGTTCTTGTGAATTTTCCACAAACAAATAATCTGATTGCAAAACTCGAGAAAATCCGTGATAATAAGATAACGATCTGGAAACGAAGTGAAAACCTGCCGAGAGGGATTGAAATGGAGGGTGAACCCTGGTCTCCCCATTTCGATGATAAAGATTGGAAAAATTTTCGCTTAGAGGACTGGAGTACTTTTGAATCTATCTGGGTAAGATATTCATTTGTTATGCCTGAAAATATAATGGGAATAGAGCCATCTGGAGAATTATTACTGAAAATTTCGGTTGACGATCATTTTTATGCCTGGATAGACGGTGAAGCGAAAGGTTACTTTAGCTGGGATTCAGTAATTTCTCTCGGTAAGTATGAGCAGGGAAAATCAATTACAATTGCCCTGAAAATTTTTAATAAGACCGGGATGCTGAGAATTCTTTCATCTGAACTTGTCTGCCAAAACACAAAAAAGCTTGGAGAACTAATTGATGATTTCTCTATGAATTTGAAAACAGCAGTTAAGCTTCTGGGATTTGATACTTATCAGACAAATTCGAGAGTCAGGACTGATCCCGGAACGGATCTGAGCAGAATGGATACAAACCTGAAACTGGAGCTCGCTGCAAAACTTGAAAAAAAAAGCAAATCATTTTATTTAAACTTTCACACAAATGAAGTTCATAAAACAGAAACTGCAATAAAAGATTTTCTTGAGTCCCTCCCTGAGATCAAGTCTTTTATAAAACAATTCTCTCTCTATTTTGTGGCAAACGCACACATTGACGCTGCCTGGCTCTGGCGGGAAATTGAGACAATTGCAGTAGCAAAAAATACTTTTGAATCGGTATTCAGAATAATGGATGAACATCCGGATTTTGTTTTTTCACAGAGTTCGGCACAATATTATGAATGGATGGAAAAACTCTATCCCGGCATTTTTTGTAGAATCAATGAAAAAATATCTGAAGGAAGATGGGAAACGATCGGAGGAATGTGGATTGAACCGGATTGCAATCTGATCAGCGGTGAATCATGGTATCGTCAGCTTCTTTATGGACAGAAGTATTTTATTGAAAAAACGGGTAAACCTGTTAAAATTGGCTGGAATCCCGATTCCTTCGGGTATAATCTGAATATGCCGTCATTATTCAAAAATGCAGGCATTGATGGCTTTATAACACAGAAAATCGGATGGAATGATACAACAGTTTTTCCTCACAGAATGTTTTGGTGGACTTCCCCTGACAATTCGAGAGTACTCGTTTATTTTCCTTTCGATTATGTAAATACCATGCTACAGGGTTTCCAACTAATTGACTGGCTGCGCCAATACGAAGCAAACACAGGTGAGCAGGATATGATGGTTCTTTTTGGCGTTGGAGATCATGGAGGCGGTCCTACCATTGATATGCTTCAAAGAATTGAGAAATTGAAATCTCTTGATTTCTATCCCGCAATTGAATTTGGGACAGTTGAAAAATATATGAATCGGCAGTTAGAAAAGGGTCTCACTCATCTGCCGGTTTGGAAAACAGAATTGTACCTCGAATATCACAGGGCTGTTCTGACAACCCAGTCAAGAATGAAATTTTACAACCGTGTAATTGAAAGCAAACTTTTGGCGCTTGAAAAACTGATCAGCATTCTCGAAATAAATGGATATAAAACAACAAATCCCGATCTGAAGGAATTTTGGAAACGGTTTCTATTCCATCAATTCCATGATATTCTGCCCGGCACCAGTTTAAGGGAAGTTCACATTGATGCTTCCGAATCTCTGGCTGAATTGTTAAGTAATATTGAAACTGAAATTTCAATGCTAATGAATCAATTTTATGATACCGCGACAATAAAGACGGAAAATAAAAAAATATTATACTTATTTAATCCTCTGTTTTTTGACAGAAATGATGTTGTAAATATTAGATTCAGTAACCCTGATGGAACACGTTTCTCACTTACGGATACAGAGGGGGAAAGTATTGACAGCAGCTTTAACCAGATTTCAAAATATGAATCTGAAATCTCGTTCCGAGCCAATCTCTTAAAAGCAGGCGCTGTATCAAAATTTTATTTATTTGAAGGAAATAATGAGATTGAAAGTGATTTATCCGTTAGTCAAACACATCTGGAAAATGCCTTTTATAGAATCGAAATTGATTCTGTAAGCGGAGATATTATCAGTCTGAGAGATAAAAGGGATGGTCGTGAATATTTCTGCGGAGCAGCAAATCAGATACAACTTCTTGAGGATAAGCCTTCAGACTGGGATGCATGGAATCTGGGTCTCACCGGGCGGCAGTACCCTATCAGGCTCGATAGAATTGAGGTCAGTCATCACGATAAATTCCGGATCAGCATTGATATTTTTTCGGACTTCCTGAATCCGGAAATAAAAAAAGCCTACCCGACACCGGATTTTCCTAATTCCTTTTTCAAAAGAAGAATTACGCTTTATAAAAATTATGAAAGAATAGATTTTGAACTATATGCAGACTGGTGGGAAACGAATACAATGCTTAAGATTGCATTCCCGCTCAACTTTTCTTCAGCAGACACGAAATTTGATGCCCCCTATGGCTCAATAAACAGGTCCAACAGAAAAGAAACGGATGCAGAGAAAGCGGTTTCAGAAGTTTGTGGATTAAAATGGGTGCATTGCTCAGACGGCGAATACAATTTCACACTGCTCTCTGATCTTAAATATGGATATGATTTAAAAGAAAATACCCTCAGGATTTCAATGCTGCGCTCACCGAAATGGCCAGATCCCACAGCCGACAGGGGAAAACACATGATACGGTATGCTTTGTTAACGGGAAATCCCGAACATTCTGGAAATAACCTCCCGCGGCTAGGATACGAATTTAATAATCCTCCTCTATATTTCTCAAAATTGCAGGACTCGAAGCTAAAGAAGCTCTCGGAGCCGGCAATTGGCGTTTCGGCAACAAATGTAATTATTACGATCCTAAAAAAATGTGAGAATGGTAAAGGTTATTTCATACAGATGTATGAAACGGAGGGTAAAACTATCGAATTCGAACTTTTGTCAAAAAGAAAAATAAGGGCGGCTTTTATTTCTGATTTTTCAGAAAACAAAAAGTGCGAAGTGAAAAACGACTCTAATTCAATCAGCATCTCAATAAATGCTTATTCGGTTCTCTCTTTGGTGGTAAATTTTGAATAAAAAACTGCCGGCAAAAACCGGCAGTTTAATAATCTTGCTAAAAAAACTCAGAGCCTGTTACCATCCTTATCAAGTAATACAGGATCACCAAAACCAAGTTCTTTCAGTTTTTCCATCTGAGTATTTTTATCTCCGGCAATAAGATAAATCATATTTGCAGGTTTAATGTACTTTTGGGCAAGAGATTTATGCGAATCAAGAGTCATTTCTGTTATTTGCTGCTCCTCTTTTTTCACATAATCGGGCTCTGCATTATACCAGCCTATTCTGTATAGCATACCCAAAAGTGCCTCAAGAGTTTCAAATTTAAGTGCGTTTGATTTAATTAGTGCACTCTTCGTAAACTCAAGTTCTTCAGTTGTAATACCCGGGATAGAATATTTTTCCATCTCATCTTTAAATATTTGCGTTGATTCGAAAGTAGCATTGCTCTGAACACTCGATGAAGCCAGGAAATAACCTGGATATTCCGTGCCCATAAATCCTGTCCTTGCACCATAGGTATATCCTTTCTCTTCCCGGAGTATCATGTTAACTCTCCCGTTAAAACTCCCTCCTAATGCATAATTCATCACGCCAAGTTTGAAATAATCAGGATCGTTTACAGAAACTGCAGGATTACCTATCCTGATCTCGGATTGTCTTGCACCCGGGAAATCAATGAAATATATCTGTGATGAAGAGATAGGCTCCGCTGGCGCAATTTCAGGGAAATTGACCTGGAAATTTTTCCAGTCATCATTCAGATCTTCAAATACTTCTGCCACATCAGCATCATCAAGATTTCCGGCAAACAAAGCCAGAGCAAGATCTGATGAAAGGTTTTTTGAATACCATTCTTTAAGATCATCAAGAGTTATGTTTGCAACACTCTCTTCATCTCCAACCGCACTCCTTGAGAGTTTATTATTATCTCCATAAACAAGTTTTCTGAAAACGTTCGATGCAACATTGTTTGCTGAGGACTTGCTTCGTTTAATACCCTCAAGAATATCCGATTTAACCCTTTCGAATTCTCTTTCGTCCCAACGTGGTTCAAGCAATATTTCCTTTGCAAGTGCAAAAGTCTCCTTGAAATTTTTAGTCAGGCAATTAGCCCTCAGCATAATCAATTCATTGGATGCCATCACACTAATTCTTGATCCGAGATCTTCAATAGCTTGTTCCAGTTCTAAGGCTGTCTTGTTTTTTGTCCCCTGATTCAGCATACTTGCAACAAGATTTGCCGTCCCCGTTTTGGTATCCTCGTCAAGGATCATCCCGCCACGAACAATTATCCTGAATTCAGCCAGCGGTAATTCAACGTATTCAATGCCGTATAGTCTAAGACCGTTTGAAAATGTTTTATTCCATATTTGCTGCTGTTTCAATAATGGTTCCGGTCCATTGAGAGGTGTTTTTGTACGGTCGAAAGAAGAATTCACATTCTCAGCAACAACAGAATTTTCGGGCAAATTTCTGAGAACAGTTTTTTCCTCATCGGTATATGTTTTAACTTTATCACCCGGTACTTCAAAAAGCTCTGAATTAATCGCAGCCAGTTCAGCTTTCCCTTTTGGCACAAAGCTCACAAGCACCGAATTTTTGCCTTTAATATATTTATTATAAACCTCCCAGATATCCTCCGAGGATACTTTAAGGATATTATCCAAATCCGTAGTAATATAATCAGGTGACCCTGCGAAAATATTATAATTTGCCAACTGACGTGATTTTCCAAGCACACTTGCAATTGCATTGTAGAAACCTGTTTCAGTATCTGCTTTAGAGCGTTCAACATCTTTATCAGTAAATTTCTCCTCCTCAAACCTTGCAAAAGCTTCGTTGATGGCATCTTCAACCTCTGAAAGTTTTTTGTTCGGGAAGGTTCTTATTCTGATCGAAAATTCCCCGGCGAGCTCACTGCCGCTGTTATAAATACGCAGGGAAGGTGCAAGCTTTTTCTCTTCGACAATGATCTTATATAATGGAGATTTTTTTCCTCTCCCAAGCAAATCTGCCAGGACATTGAGTGCGTATCCGTCCTTATGGAATTCCTGAACAGTGGGAAATATCATAGTAAGTTCAGGTGACTGTGCAAAATTATCTTCGACATAAGCCCGTTTACTTGATTCCAGCGTTACAGGCATTGGGTCCAATGGTTTTACAGGGGCGGAAGCTTTTAGTCCCCCAAAATATTTTTCCACTAATTTTCTGGTTTGGTCAAAATCAAAATCACCTGCAATAACAAGAGTAGCATTATTAGGACCGTACCATTTTTTATAAAAATCGTGAACATCTTTAAGAGTTGCATTCTGAAGATCTTCCAGCGAACCAATTACTGTCCAACTGTAAGGATGTCCCTTTGGATAAAGTAATGTTGAATTAACATAGGAAGAATGACCATATGGTTTGTTGTCATAATTCTGCCGTTTTTCATTCTGCACAACATTTTGCTGATTTAGAAATGCTTCATAAGTCACTGTCGGGAGAAGATAGCCCATTCTGTCCGATTCAAGCCATAATGCCAGTTCCAAAGCGTCTTTGGGTAAAATTTCGTAATACATGGTACCGTCCTGCCATGTCCCGCCGTTAAGTGTTCCGCCATTTCCCTGTATCAGTTTAAAGAACTGATCCTGACCAACATGCTGGGATTCCTGGAACATAATATGTTCGAACAGATGTGCAAATCCTGTTTTTCCAGGATTTTCCCTGTTAGAACCAACATGGTAATGAATTGAAACTGCAACAATCGGATCTGATTTATCCTGATGGAGGATAACATCCAGACCATTATCCAGCTCATATTTTTCATACTCAAGTTTAAATTCTTGCTGGGCAAATACACTGGTAATTAATAGAAAGAAAAAGATCAAAGCTGAGGAGATTTTGTGATTGTTCAAATTATCACCCTGGTGTTTTGTTGATATTTAAGAATTATATTATTTATGACTATTACCGGATTTTGTATGAATCCAAAATCCATATTTCCATATTTCCATATTAAAAAAATAACCTGAAGCAAGGAGCATAAATATTCTGCTTATATAGATGCGAACCTTGTTTTGTCAATAAAACCATTTCCTAATTAAGCTCGCTCTGAATAGCAAATATTGGCTTGATATCAACTGGCAGATCATTCAATTTTCCAATCAATATTTTCATTGACTCTGATAACCTGCCGTATTTGGCATAAAAATCCTTAGCACCCTGGTAGTCACCAGTAGCTTGAATCAAAAGTATTTGAGCTGCAAGATCTTTAACTGCCGGAAACATTTTTTCATAATTAATCTTTAGCTTTTGATCAGAAGGATCAAAGTACAGTGCGTTTTCCGATGAGAGGTAATTATAAATTATTGCATTACCGCCGCCATGGGCAGAAGATATTCCGAAGCGAACAGAACGGAAAATACCAGTTGCAAATGTTGTCCATAATTCTTTCTCAAATTCTTTTGCAAAAACATTTTTATTCGTAAGGTAAATATTGTTAAATAATCCAAGGATATCAGCTTTGCATTCCTCAAAAATCGAGTACATTTCTTTAAGTTCTTTTTTTACTTCCGTATCCTTTCCATCAATCTTTATGACCCCGGGACCAATACCGTGCGACATTTCATGCATAAGAGTGTGGTTAAAAAATGCATCAAAAGTAACATACTTCAGATAAGATTCATCTAAAATTTTTCCGGCAATTGGTTTAAGAAGTTTCTCAAATTTTGCCTCATGAACATTTTTTAACATCACTTTTTTTGAACCTTTTGCAGCCCTGACTCTCTCATCGTTCGGCAAGTTGAATGCGAGAGTCTGAACACCGGCTTTTGTATCACCTGCAGTAAACACCTCATTTGCAACAACTATCGGGGATTCTGACCCCCTTTTATATTGTTTGTGCTTATCTGCGAGCGGCAGGTTCGCTTCCATATCATCTAAATATGAAGCAAAAATTTCGAGTTTTTTAGTCTCGATAGGATCAACAAGAGTGAGGAAACATTCGAACGATGCCTTATAATTGAATAATTCATCTTCATATACTTCGTAGGGTCCTATTATTACTTCAATAACATGATTTTTCAGATCCATCCATGCCATATCGCTCTCATAATAATCATTCGTTTCGAAGGCAAGAGCCCTTTTATTTAAGTATTCTGATAAAGTACTGTTTTCAGTAAAAGTAGCGGCTTCCCTTAAATATGCAGATGCTTTTTTGAGTTTATCCTTAAAGTATTCGCTGTAAGGTATAGCAGTTAACTGACCGGCTTTCCTTCTTATCATTGTAAATTCACTTGTAAATTCTTTCTCTGATGAAGGATGGTCCAGAATATATTTTTCAAATTCATCTTTGGACATATCTGCAGGATAGAAATTCGCTCCAAGCGGTTTAGCGGTTGTGCCATAAAAAGGTTTATTTGCATCAAGCCTGTCAAATGGTCCAAACATTATTTCAAAGTACTTTAGATTTAGTTTCTCTTTTTCTGAATTCCCTGAAATTAATTTATTTCTGATTTCGGAATTCTTCTCATAAACCTGTTCAAGAAATATCTCATCTATCACTTTTGCAGCTTCATAGATTTTCACGAGAGTCTTTTTTTCATTTTCACTTAAAATTGAATTATCATATCCTATCTCGACTTCGGCGAATTTCGCGATTTTTTCATTTAACATTTTGATCCCTTCATCTTCCTGTGCAGAGAGCACAGTGAAAAAGTAAAAATAGATTGAGAAAACAATTAAACCTTTAAATTTCATAAATATCTCCCATAGAATGCGCTTTATTTGTAAAGAAGTAAATTATTAAAAAATGCTTCCTTAAAAAAACTGTTTAAATACCATATTCTGAAATCAGCATCAGCAAAATAGCCATTGAAGCGGAGCCAAGCTGCATTTCTCGCGGATGAACAACATCAAATGTATCATTGGCGGAATGATGATAATCGAAGTACCTTTGCGAATCAGGCACATAGCCAATGTATGCCTGCATATTTTTTATCTTACCGATGTCGGCTCCTGATCCACCAGGCCGAATCCAGTCTATAAGTGATTTGTTAAGCAGCGGCAGCCAGCTATTCATTTTTTTTAATGTGAGCGAATCTGCAGTAACACTGAATCCTCGCGGTGTGCCAAGTCCCCTGTCAGACTCAATTCCTGCGATATGTTTTTCACCTGATTTGAGCGCCGAATCAGCGTAAGCCTCTGCTCCTCCTGAACCATTCTCCTCATTTGTAAATAAAACACAGCGGATTGTCCGTTTAGGCGTATATCCGACTGCTTTTAACAGCAGAAGTGCATCAATACTCTGCATACATCCGCCTCCATCATCATGTGCTCCTGAACCTTTGTCCCAGGCATCCAGATGCCCGCCAATTACTATTATTTCATCAGGGTATTCAGAGCCTTCGATTTCTCCGATTACATTATAGGACATTATTTCAGGCAGATTTTCACAATTCAACTTAATACTTATCTGAAGATCGGGGTCAGTTTTCAGCATCCCACTAAGAAAATCTGCATCCTGGACTCCGATTGCACAGGCAGGAATTTTTGCGAGAGAATCAGCGTATCTCATAACCCCGACGTGCGGAGTATTATCCGGTTTCGACGTAACCGATCTTACGATCACCGCCTTTGCACCATATTTTGATGCCTCAATTGCACCGAATACTCTTTGATCAACGGCCATTCCATAAGAAATGAAGGGATTCACATTGGTATTATCGAAAGCTCTATTGTAAAATATTATTTTTCCCTTTGCTTCCGCTTTCCTGGTCTCTAATTCTTTAAAATTTTTAACTTCTAAAACATTCCCGACGATACCTTCAGCCGGTGTGCCTATACTCCCTCCAAGAGCGGCAATGTTCAGTGATCTGTTTGCCATTCTTATTTTCTTAAATCGTATCTCCGCGGATTCGATGTCATTTCTTACCCAATGCGGAACCATTGCTTCCTGCAGATAAACATTCGCTAAACCGAGTTCTTCCATTTTTAATTTCGCCCAGTTTATTGCTGACAAGGATGAAGCACTTCCACTAACTCTCCCCCCTAATTCGGTCAGTTCTTCGAGAAGTTGATAGCCTATCTGTTCAGTCAGTGCAGATTTTATTATCATATCGGCTTTCTTATTTATCAGACTATCTAAAGTCTGTGCCGGAAAAAAAGAAAATGTTGTCAGGATTGTGATAAGGACTGATTTCATATGGATTCCGAATTTAAAACAAAAAAAGCCCAATAAAATTGAGCTTTTTTTTGCAAATTAAAAAAATTATTTATCTCGATTTGATAGCACCCTCATTAACCAATTTAGCAATCTCGGATGTTCCGTTTTTTGCAATAGTCCTAAGTGCGCGTGTTGTCAGTTTTACTGTCACAAATTTATTTAATTCACTGACCCAAAGACGTTTTTTCTGTAAATTGGGAAGAAATCTTCTCTTTGATTTATTATGCGCATGTGAAACACTATTACCGCTCGTAGGCTTTGCACCGGTTACCTGACATACTCTCGACATTTTATCTCCTAAGAAATTTACAGACGTGAAATATAGGAAATTTTTATTCAAAATGAAAATATTTTTATTTCCCCGTTTGCAGAAATTCCGGATGAGATAGAATATATTCAAGTATCTGTATTATTCAGTAATACCGCCAAAAATAATCCTTAAAATAACGATCGCTATAGCAATGCCCGTTCCAATCATAAAAGTTAGAAACGCATACCTTAGGTAACGGAATTTTTTATTCACGAGAATACATCCCGAATCGTATATTTCCCTGAGCTGCATTTCATATGTCTTCATCGGGTCGGCGAAGGTATTCATCATCAGTTTAAGGTAGGTGGAGTAATCGTACCGGATAAATCCGGTTGCAAAACTTGAATCAATAAACTTATCATCAGTCACTTCAAGATGCTGCAGTTTTGTACCGCTGAATTTTGGCATAATTGTAACTGAAGAAAAAATGATAACTAATAACGATTGAATGATGGTAATAATTGCTGATATCTGGTAAAGTTCTTTCCCAATCACGCTTACAGAAAGATTTAGCGTGAAGGCAGAGATGACTATGAGGATATGTGCTTTCGTATCAGTAAGTTGTGTGAGCCGGTAATGATTTTGCCTTGATTGGGCTAAAAGAGAATCAATCTGGGACCTCGGTTCAATATCCATGTTTCTCCAAAAAAAAGTGCGACCACAATAGAAATATCAACTATATTCATCAAGTTTGCAAATAGTTGAGATAAAAATTATTCCCGGAAATTCAATTTCGTATATTCTTATAGAGAAATATTCCCTATCTGTTAAACAATGTCAGGTTTGTTGTCTATGGCAATTAAAACAGTCATTTTTTGATCTGAGTTATCAAGTGATATAATTATTTCGTTTCATAAATTCATGAAAAATTATAGGTTTGTAAGATTGTTTAAAAATTATTTAACACCGGGCATTATTATTCCCCTGCCTTTGGAGATTTGATGATTAAGAAAAAAATTGTGGTTACCGGAGGTGCCGGATTTATCGGGAGCCACATTGCCGAAGAATACACAAAAATTGGTTACGATGTTCACATTATTGATAACTTACGCACAGGCAAAATTGAAAATCTAAACGATTTTGAAGGATACACCTTTCATAATTTTTGCATAACCGAAAAAGAAAAAGTTTACGAAGTTCTGACTGATGCAGATTTTGTTTTCCATCTTGCAGCACTTGTTTCCGTACCCCAGTCTTTTGTGAGATTTGATGAATGTCTTCAGATAAATGTCTTTGGTTTAACAAATGTGCTCAACGCTGCAAGAGATTGCGGGGTAAAAAAGGTTATATTCAGTTCATCCTCGGCAGTTTACGGGGATAATCCTATCTCACCTAAAAAAGTAGATCTTCCTTTAGCGCCGAAATCGCCATATGGAATAACTAAAGTTGATGGTGAATTCTATCTGAAAATGTACTATGAACAGTATGGTTTAAAATCAGTATCGCTGAGGTATTTTAATGTTTTTGGTCCAAGACAGGAACCTGAAGGAGCCTATGCAGCAGCTATTTCAATATTCGTAAGTCACGCACTAAAGAACCAGCCGATTACAATATACGGTGATGGACAACAAACGAGGGATTTCATCTTCGTAAAAGATGTAGTGAATGCTAACATTATTTCAGCCGATTCCGACATCCACTCAGGGATTTTTAATATTGCTACAGGAAGTTCTATAACTATATCGGATATTGCAAAATTAGTTATTAGTGAAACCGGCAGTAAAAGCAAGATAATATTTGCACCTGCAAGGACAGGAGATATCAAGCATAGTGTCGCCGATATAAAAGATACTGAGGAGATTCTTGGGTTTAAACCTTCTTTCGATCTGATACATGGATTAAAAACAACAATTAAGTATTTCTCAGATTTATTTGGGGGCTGATAAATGAGAACATCTGTACAGGCTGTAATTACATTATGAGAGCTTTGTATATTTACCCACATCCCGATGATGAATCATTCGGACCTGCCCATGTCATGGCAAAACAATTAAGAGAGGGGCATGAAGTATTCCTGCTCACATTGACACGCGGAGGTGCCACAAAACAAAGATTTATTTACAATAAGAGTATTTCTGAAATGGGAGAAATCCGGTATAATGAGATGTTGAATGTTGCAAAGACACTTCAGCTGACCGGGATGACCGTGCTGGACTTACCAGATAGCGGACTCAAAGAACTTGATCCGTCAGAAATGGAAAAAGTAATTGAAGAATATATTCATACAATCAAACCTGATGTAGTACTGACTTATGCCGTTCATGGAATAAGTGGTTTTCACGATCACCTTATTTCCCACGCAGTAGTAAAAAGTGCATTTTGCAGGATCAGAATTAACTATCCTTATCCTAAAAGACTGGCATTTATAACTCTGGACAAGAAGACAGCAGAACAAAGCAAACATTTCCGGCTGCACTACTCAACTGAAGAAGAAATCGATTGTGTCGTCATTACTGAGGATGAGGATATTCGGAAGTGTAAGGCAGCGCTGGATTGTTATACGACATTTAAAACTGTCATTGACCAGTCAGGTGTTAAGGAACTTTTACGAAATGAGGCGGTTTTTGAAATATTTATGGAAAATCATAAACCACCTCTCGATGATTTATTCGCCAAACTTTAATAAAAGATAAGGTTTTATATGAGAACCAAAGTAATAATGTCTGTATTGTTATTATTATCGTTTAACTCCTGTGGACTGAAAGAGCTTATACAAACTGCAAACATGTCCAAACCCTCTGCAAAACTTGAAAATGTTAAAGTTCAGGCACTCACATTTTCCTCTATCGATCTGCTTTTCGAAATAAAAATTGATAATCCTAATCCTGTTGCAATAAAATAGTTATCCTTTGATTATGATTTGAAGATTGAGGATAATTCCTTCGTGAAAGGGAACCAGAATAATGGATTTTCTATTGATCCCAATGCTTCTTCTGTCGTCAAAATTCCAATATCCCTGGGATTTAAAGAATTGTTCTCAACGATAAAAACTCTTACAACAAGCGATAGTGCTGGGTATAAACTTGCCGGGAATCTTGAGTTCGATCTCCCAATTTTAGGAGCTCTTAAAATGCCTTATTCAACAACTGGACAACTTCCCGTTTTCAGACTTCCGGCGATAAGTTTCGGTTCAATAAAACTTAATTCGATCTCATTTACAGGCGCTGAAATAAATCTGAATTTGAAAGTTGAGAATAAAAATCCTTTAGGAATTTCGATCGATAAAATTGCTTATGCATTAAATGTGAACGATCGTCCGTGGGTGAGCAGTCTTAGTAATAATTCAATTGAAGTAGGCGCAAAAAGCATCTCAGAGGTAGCAATTCCGATCAAATTAAATTTTGCCGAGATAGGCAGATCAGTTTCGGATATAATCAGCGGTAATTCGGATATGAAATTTAAACTACAGGGTGATATGGATTTTAAGTCTGTGAATGATCTGCTGCCCAAATCTGTCATCGAATTTATGGAAGAGGGAAAAACAAAATTAATCCGATAAAACATCTGCTTTGATTATAATCTGCCCAAAGTTACAATAATTGAAACTGCAATTATCACAAATACAGAGGCGGCAGTGTAAACTCTGCCGCCTTTGAAATTTTATTTCATTAGAATAAGTTTCTTCGTTTCACTGAAACCAGAGGAAGATCGCAAAGAATAAAAATATATACCACTGGCAAGGCCTTTTCCAACTTGATTGGCATCAAATCGAACAGAATAATTTCCAGCCGTTTTTTCTCCCGAAACAAGAGTCGCCACCTCATTCCCAAGCAAATCATAGACCTTCAGACTGATTACGCCTGATTCAGCCAATGAATAATTGATAATTGTTGCTGGATTAAAAGGATTAGGATAATTCTGTGAGAGTGAGAATGAAGAGAATAATTCCGCTTTATCGTTATTTCCTGTAACCACAAAATCGAATTCATAAACTTCTTCCGATGTGATATCGCCATCCCCGTTTCCTGCAGGAGCCTGCCCATTCAGGGATCCGCCATCTGCCGTATTATATTTTCCAACCCACAAAAATAGATTGAGAGGAATCTGACCAAACTCTTCCTCGAGATTTATTGTTCCCTCAACAACTTGTCCCGCCGAAACTTCAACACTGCCAGATTGGTCAAACCAGCCTGCCCAATTATTAGTACTCTCATTTCCAATAAACGCTGCCCACTCAGGTACCTGACCAGCTTTCCCCCATGGTGAGCCAACCTGGGTTCCTACCTGATTACTCAGGAAAATGAATTTATCTCCACCCTGCGATTGTGCGGATTGTGTGGCGAAATATAAAACCGGCGGACTCCATTTGAGCCATAAATCATCACCGCCTGAGGTTGCAACATTAACAGCGCCGGGATCAAGTGAGCCATCCATAATGAAATTTCCTGTTCCACCGTCATCGAAAACTATGCTGTAATCCTGACCATTATTGTTATCCCAGGTGTCATCATTATAGTGAATAACAAAAGCGATCCGGTTCACAGTTTGAACTGGATTGTTGAATGGACCAATTTTGATAATTAGATTACCATCGTTATCCGGATTGGAAAAAGGACTTTCGATAGAAGGACCGGAATTATTAAAAAGTACCGTGCCTTCAGGCCAATAAGCCTGATTCGGAGTTTGCCAGCTTGATCCCGAATTATTTACACCCCAATGCAGTTTTGCCCCGATAACAGAATTTGCAATTGTGATAGTAATAGTATCGTTGATAGTTGCCTGCACCGGATCCCATGAAAGACCTCCGGTACCACTTCCGCCGCTGCTTTCTCCAACCCAGACGTGTTTTATTGTCGATTTAGTGATATTGCCCTTATCATCGGTAGCTTCAACATAATAATCAACAAGCACATCATTTAAACCCGAAATCTCGCCTTCATAATACATTGCTTTATGAAGTGGTTGCGGATCAGTATTTGAAGCTTGAAGTGTACCCGTCATAATAATTTCGTTCCAAGATGACACATCGCTGCCGCCAGAATAAGTTTCGTTATGAATATTATCCCAAGCATTAATGCCGTCCAAATCGGTGCGATATTTAAGTTTCACACTCGATACACCGTTTACATCATAAACGTAAGTCCAGACTGTGAAATTTGAGGGCATCTGCTGCATCCATTCCTTTCCTCCAGGATTGTAAGGCTCTCTCTGCGGTTCAAAAATCGTAGGACCAACTGTTTCATTTACACCCGGAGCTATCACTGTACCGGCATGTTGAAAAACATAATTTGATGCTCTTGTTGGATTAGAATCCCAAATTCCGCCAAGCGACCCATCCCAGTACCAGTAATCGGATGCCTGTGCATTCATATAATACCGCCGGGCTTCTCTGGTATTGTTGTTATTTGGGTCAAGAAGTTCAGCAGTTTTAACAAAATTTCCGGCTGCCGTCAAAACAGACCAACTGTGTCTGTCCGGGCTATAACCATCATTTCCGGGATCACCAAGCCATTTTTTGAATTCCGGATCACCGTTATCTGCACCTGACCAGCTGCCCGGTTCTATGTGAATAACGTCGTTCGGATCAGGCGGATACATTTCAAGGTAATCCTCAATAGTAGTGCAGACAAATCGCGTGGGATCAGACTTCACCCAGTCAACAAATCCCTGAAAATTTCCATTATAATATCCTTCACTGCCACCACCGTAATTATCGCCATCATGTGCGAGAACAATCAGCATTGGCTTAGCAGGATCAGTATTATAAGCTTCGAGCTGGCTCATTACACTTTCGTATTGTAATGCGCCAAATCCTCCTCTGCCGTCTTCATTGCCCAGATAGCGATCGGCAGGTACTGCAATCATTTTGGATTCTGTTCCGGTGGCCGGATCGACATATGAGACATACCTTGGCTGCCGGGACCAAAGAGCCGAAACTTTTGTCGGTGCCCAGAGATTGTTCAACTGCATCCAATCACCAGGATCTGAATTCCGGATATCAGATTTATTCGGCTCCCATAAATTGCCGGAAGTACTGAATGGATATCCTTCCGCTGCCCTTTCAAAATGTACATTATCAACAAGAACCCAGTTGATGCCTTCAGATTTTAAAGCAGGTATCATACGGTCAACGTATGCATTTTCAGGAGGGAATATTCCTTTTGAATATGTTCCGCTAAAATTTTCCGAGAATATCAATTTATGAGCTTGAATCTGTTTCCTGATATCATCATTATCAATTAGTCCCATAAGAGGATGGTGGTAGCCGAATCCGACCATATCAAGTCTGGGATTCCCAAGTGATGTGTTTTTAACCTTAACACTGTTCCAATGGGATTTCCAGTTTTGGAAATTATTATTACCTCCATTTTCAAGCGCATTCAGATTTTCGACGAGTGATCCGGAAAAACTAACCTGCGCTCCAAAATTTGCTAATCCTGCGGCGATCCCTTTCTCAACAGCTATTTTGGGCCAGGCATTATAAGGTCCCAGCCTCTGATTGTGGATGTCAACAACTGAGAAAGGAAATCTTCCATTCTGATCCGACTGTATCGGATTTTCGTAGGGCCAATATATTGGTTGATGCATATGCCAAAGAAATGCAATATATATTGGAGGATTCTGTTTCGGTTTTAAATCCTGAGCCAGATAAATACTATAAAATGCAAATAATAGAATTAAAATTTTTCTCATCATTCATGAAGCCTTGGTTAAAAACTGCAAATATATAGATTCTCGTCGAAATATCGAACACGCGAATATGGCTAGTTTTTTCTATGCTCTTGGCTGAACTTTTCGTTTTTGCTAAATACCTCTTCAGACGAAATCCAAACCCTAAAAACTTTTTTTCAATTGTCTCGTCTAAAAATTCAATTCTGGAGGAAAATATGGAAAAAAGACTTTATCGATCGCGAAAGGAAAAAATGATAAGCGGAGTTGCTTCCGGACTCGGATTCTATTTGAATATAGACCCTGTCATTCTTAGAATCATCTTCGTAATTCTCACTCTCATAAATGGGACCGGATTAATAATCTACCTGGTAATGTGGGCAATAGTGCCACAGGAGCCTTATGAGCTATCATTTTCCTCGCCTAGTCCGGGCGAATCAGCGTTCACAAATGAGAACAAGGGTGAACAGAAAACTGAAGAAGATTCAAAATTCTCTGGTCCTGCTTATTCAAAACCTGAATCGAAAGGACATACTGTTTTTGGTATTTTTCTTATTGTTTTAGGTTCCATCTTCCTGATCGCGCGACTGATGCCTGAATTTGATTTCTTCGACATCATGCCAGTGCTTTTGATCATCGGGGGACTTGGGCTAATTTTTGCAAATAAATTAAAATGAGAAAATAAAATGCAGAACGGAAAATTATTTTGGGGTTTCTTATTAATCTCGCTCGGTGTTATTTATTTATTAACAAAAGCATCTATAATCACCTCCGGCTTTGGTTTTGTCTGGGATATCTGGCCAGTCTTCTTTATCTTCTGGGGTGCTCTGGTATTACTGAAGGAAACATTTGTACGCCCTTTTGCAGCAGCGGGACTTGGGATTCTTGCAGGTTTACTTATTTATGGTTTTGCTTTCAGAGCAACTCATAGTATATGTGATTTTGAAACTGATTTCCCCGGTATAGGAACGATCTCAACTTTTGAAGAGAATTATGAAGGAAATATTAAGAGTGTCAAGCTTAAACTGGAAGGTGGTCTTGGAAAACTGAAGATCAACGGCGAGACAGATAAGCTGTTTAGTGCAAGGGGGGTTATTCTTGGATCAAATTTCAATTATGAGTCGGACGACCGCGATTCAACTGCTCAGGTCAGAATAGATATGGACACAAACTTAAGATTTAAAGTTTTTGGTAAACAGGTATCACCAAAACTTGAACTTAATTTAAATCAAAATCCTGATTGGCAGTTAAAATTTGAATTAGGAGCAGTTCAGGGTAAGATAGACCTTTCTGAGAATAAAGTCTCAAAACTCAGCCTCGATGCAGGGGCAGCAGAAATCGATCTGAAATTGGGAAATAAACAATTAAATAGTGATGTTAGGATTGATCTCGGCGCTTCTGATCTGGTCGTTAGAATACCGATGGATTCAGGATGCAGAGTCTCCGGCAGTGTCTTTATGGTTGACAGGGAACTCGATGGTTTTATCAGGGATGAAGATGATAACTTTATAACTCCTGATTACGCTACAGCAAAAAATAAAATCAATTTGGAAATAAACGGCGGTGTATCAAAACTTACAATTGATCGTTATTAAACCGACTTTTCGGAATCATCCGGGAAAATAACCGTAAACTTAAACCCGGATTTTTTATTTGTCTCGACAACAAGTAATGCGTTGCTGATATTACAGCATCGTTTAACGTCTGATAATTTTTTTTCATCGCTATTGCTGCTTGAATTATTATTAAAGAAAGGCAGGAACATATCCTCAATAAATTCCTGTGTCAGTCCCTGTCCAAAGTCTTTAATTCTAAAAATAAGACTTCCTGAGAAATTCTTAGAAAGACTGATTTCAATTGAACGATCTGAAGAAAATTTTATGGCATTCTCAATCAGTTTCCGCACAATTTCTTCGATTGATACCTTATCGCCTTCAAGCGAAGATTCTTTTGTATCGTTTATTAAATGGATTGATATCGAGCGAGTATCTGCAAGCGGTTTAAGTTCCTCAATGATTGGAACTATCACCTGATGATATATATCAAATTTCACCCTGTTACCCCAATAGTGGATGGAATCATTTTCGGACATTTATACAGCCAATGCACATTACTAAATCACAGTATGTTCAGAGTATTCAGCTACTCACGCAGGAAATAAAATGATTTAATGAGCAATGAAATTCTGTTAATTTCGTAATTCCTGTGCTTAATTTGTTGCGCCAAATGCAATTATTGTAATAATAAATGCCGTCCGCCTGCTTCAAATAAAAAAGATTGAAAAAAAAATTAACAATCATAAAGTGAAATGAACCTGAGTGCAATATAATTAATTTAAGTGAAGATTAAAATCCTGAATTGTACAGTATGTGCAAAAGCTGATCACATTTCCAGCAGAGAGTAAGAATTAAATATTTCAATTTTGGTGTTTAATATTTATGCGATAATGAAAATCTCAAGAGGAAATAATTCCAACAGCACAAATTCCAAAGAAGGCAAGTTGACTACCAAATTATCATATTTGATTTGCCTGGCACAAAAGAGGGCAGAACAAAGCCTCTGTTTGAAGGCGACTTTCTAAAAATAATGTCGTAATTGGAATACAACAAGGAGAATTTATGTCGCCTGAAAGCAACATCATGCTTTAAATATTATTAATAATAAATGAGTATTGAGGTGGAGGGAAAACTGCAAGATATTTTCGGGATTTGCAAACACAATACTACGTTTTCTGATTAACAAGCATCATCACCTTGATTCATTGGATCAACAGTTGATTCTGAATCCTCCTCAATCTTGTCAAGCAGATACCTGATTTTAATTTTCCCAATCAAATCTCTTGCAGTCGATCTGCTTGTTGCCGTTAATATACTGTAACCCTCTTTAACGAGTAATTCACGTAATTTTCTTAATTCATTTGTATTGTTATCTATGATCAGAAAATCTATAGGCTGACTTTTTTTCATTTGACTTTTGCTTGTTTATTAAATTAAGTCAAATTTAATGCCAACCCAGCCCTTGTAATTATCAATCACTCAATAAGGAATATCCAATTGACTCAATAATTTATAAAAATGTGTTCTATTAACTCCGAGTGCTTTTGCTGCATCAGATTTAGTACTGAATTTTCTGAGTGTTTTGAGTACGTACATTTTCCGAAATTCATGTTCAGCCTCCTGAAGGGTCAAACCAGATTTAATTGCTACTTCTTCAGATCTGACTTCAATAATTTCCGGCGGCAGATCATCCACATCAATTTCTTTAGCTTTTGCGAGAACTATACATCTCTGGACCACATTTTCCAATTCGCGGATGTTACCTGGCCAGCCATATTCTTCAAGTACATTCATTGCTTCGGCTGTGAAAAAATGTTGCTCATCATCCAGTGAATATTTCTCCAAAAAATACTCAACGAGTAATTCAATGTCCTCTTTCCTTTCCCGAAGAGGCGATAACTTAATTTCAATCACTTTTAAGCGGTAATAAAGGTCTTCTCTGAATTCACGATTTTCAATCATTTCAGTAAGATTTTTATTTGTTGCAGAAATGAAACGTACATCAATTTTTCTGGTATTTGTGGAACCCAGACGTTCAATCTCATGCGTCTGTATAACCCTTAACAGCTTTGCCTGGAGATTCTGTGACATCTCTCCAATTTCATCGAGAAAAATAGTGCCGCCCTCAGCTAATTCAAGACGACCCGGTTTACTTTTGGTGGCTCCAGTAAAAGCACCGCTTTCATAGCCAAATAATTCTGATTCCAGCAGATCTGCCGGAATCGCACCGCAGTTAATTGCAATAAAAGGTTTGCTTTTCCTCGGACTATTTAAATGGATTGCCTGCGCCAGTAAATCTTTGCCGGTTCCATTCTCGCCAAGGATAAGTAGATTGACGTTTGTTTTGGAAACTTTTTCAGAAACTCTCAGAACTTCATAAAGTTTTCGGCTTCGCCCGATAATGTCTCCAGAAAAAAAAGAATTCCGCAATTCTTTGAATTTAACTGTTAAATCGGATTGTAGTTCGTTTTCTAAAGTTTGAATTTCCTCCGAAATCTCAATACCTTTAACTATCTGTTTTGCAAAAGAGATAAGATATTTAAGATCTGATTCTGTAAAGGGATTTTCTTTCTGTCTCCTATCAAGGTAAACTGCTCCAAAAACTACCTTGCCTGAAATAAGCGGGACGCAGATAGTTGATTTGAGTCCGAGACTGATAACACTATTTTGCTGTGCAAAATCATTTTCTGTCTTAAGATCATCAAATTTTACTGGTTTCAGCCTTTGGAGAGCATTTTTTATCACACTCGTACTCATTTCTTTGGCACTGTGATGAACATTGTCGTCCATGTTTTTTGTGACAATATTCTCAAAATTAAGCTGGTCATCTGTGAGTACAATGAATCCTTCATCTGCTTTTAACTCATTTACAACTGTATCCAAAGCCTTTTCGAGCAATTTTTTCATCTCCATCTCTGAAAGGAAATAGATACCGGTAGTGTATAAAGTTTCAAGTCTTCTTTTTTCTTCAAGAAGGATTTTCAACTGTCTGTTTTCAGATGCGTGATTTTTTTCCAGAATAACAAAATCTGCCTGAAGCCCTCTGAAATAGCCCAAAATTGATATAAAAACCTTCTGAACCCTTGAAGCTAATCCCGGATCATTTTTTGTGTGATTTGCAAGTTCAAGGAAGTCCTTTGTGAATGCAGAGATAATTTCATCAATTTTTTTAGAAACCGGAACTTTGTCCGTTTGAGACTGAGTCATAATTATTTTATACTATCCAAATCTTTTTTTACTTCGTAAATGTAACTATATCTATTATTTTTTTCCTTCATGAGACATTTTGCAATTATCCTATCCCATACCGGACTAAGATTCTCAACTATCTCTGATGGAGGAATTGGCTCATCATTAAAGATCGAATGTATCAAAGCAATTTCATTCTCTCCGGTGAAAGGCAAACGATTTGTGAGCATCTGATAAATAATGACTCCAAAAGAAAAAATATCGCTTCGGTTGTCTATCTCTGAATTCGTTATCTGTTCAGGTGATACAAAACCCAGTGTTCCGATCACCGTGCCGATTGTTGTCATTTTCGAAACATAGAATGATTTGGATAGGCCAAAATCCATTAATTTAATATTCATTTCAGAATCAAACATCAGGTTTCCGCTTTTCATATCACGGTGGATAATTCCTTTTGAGTGAATAAAATTCAAAGCATCCGAGATCTGAATCAGAATATTAATAACTTCAGGAATAGGAATTGGGTATCTTTTCTCAATATAATCTGCTAAAGAGCCATTTGGCAGATACTCCATCGCAAAATAAGCCCGATTTTTTTCTTCCCCCAGTTCAAAAAGTTTTACAATATTTGGGTGCTCAAGACCCGCTAAAAGATCAGCTTCAGATTTAAGTCTTCGTTTATTTTCTTCGTCTTTAACAAGATCGGTATTAATAACTTTAAGGGCTGCGATATTGTTATGCAGTGTACTTTTTACTTTGTAAACTTTGCCCATTCCCCCACTGCCGATCAGTTCTAAAATTTTATAGTGTGAGATATAAGAACTTTTCCTTTTCTCTGATATATAAACCCCGGTTCTGACTGCCAGAAAACTTAAGGCGAGCGGTATTGCCATTGTCGTGACCGCCTGGAAATATGGGTTTTTTAATATCAGAAAATGAAAAATGATATGATAAATAAAAATATTCAAAGGAATGAAATACCAGTTAATAACCCATGGCTCATACTGGCTCTTCCAGACAAAAATGCTTATAAGAATAAGTAAGCCAAGAAAAAATAAAAGTAATGGAATATGTGTTTTCGCCTCATATAATGTATATGTGCGAAGTATATCCTTCTTTATAAATATCAGATAACTCCTTAGCAGTGAAGATTCATTAATATCATAGATTGTGTTTTTCTTAAGATTTTCAACTTTTACAATATTACCTGAAGGGAATCTGATTTCGGCATGAATACTTGCTCCCTCTGGAAGCCCGAAAAATGTGTTTTTTTTCGAATTCTGAGACATCGGATTTTCACCCATGCCCGTTTCTTTGAAGGCAATATTTGTTCGAATTCCAGCCGAATCCGAATAAAGATATATCACCGAACCAATAGCATCCCGGTTTGAAATATCCCCGGATAAACGAAACCCGACGAAAGCTTTGGGGGATAAATTATTTCGAAAAAGAGCTGCTCTTTTACCTTCGCCGAAACTATTTCGAGTTGCAGCAATAAAGATATCCTGATCTCCATCAAGATCATAATCTTCAAAAACAGGATTGCCGGTAAAGTCGATTCCTGTCTGATTTGTAACATCAGTAAATTTAATGCCGTTTTCATTCAAGAGCACCCTTGACCCAATGAAAAGATCAGGATAATTATCGTTATTGATATCAGCAAAATTTGCTATTCCATTTGACGGATCGTTATGTGTAAGAATAAAATCGAAGCCGTATTCAATTGTCCGGTCAGTGAACTCGAATCCCCCTTCATTTATGAACAACTTATTCGCTTCGCGATTATTTATAACAAAGATATCGGGAAATCCGTCCTGATTAACATCTTCAGAACAAATTGCATAAGTAAGCAGTGTCGATCTGCTTTCCGAAGCGGGCAAAGATATTGGTGAGAAATTGAAATTGCCCATATTTTCGAATATCTGAAAATACTTCCCGTTTTCTGCAAATTTGTATGGAATAATTATATCGGCAAATCCGTCCTTATTTAGGTCAGTAAATGTAGCGCCATATGAATCACGATACATTAATTTTTCTGACATCACTTTCTTTGTCAATTGGAAAAATTGTCCGCTGCCATTGCCTCTGAAGATCGCATCCGGGAGGTTATTATTTGAAAGGAACAGATCGAGATTCCCATCCGAATCCAGATCAATAAATTTGGCGGAAATATTAGCCTGATCATCAATATGCGGAAGTTTAAGAAGACTTTTTTCTGTGAAATCGACGAGACTTTGATCGCTGCCTCCAAGAAAAAATCTAAAGTACGCATCATTCAGGATCTGCAGAAGATCAGTAAAACCATCGTTATTTACATCTCCGATAGCAATAGTCCTCGATTCTATTATATATTGGTCATCACCAGGCGTAGTTAATTCTCCAAAAAATTTACCATCAATATTAATTGAAAGTTGCCCGGGAGCTTCTTCCACCCGTGTTATTAAATCCGGATAATTATCATTGTTCTTGTCGAAAAATGAACCGGCAAAAGATTGAGTTCTCAGATTGACTTGCGCTGTCACGTCGGTAAATGAAAAGCCGAGAGACTGAGAATTTGAATATATTCCATCGGCTCCAACCAGCCAGACATTTTCATTGTTCTCGTTTACGTTAACGACTGAAATATCATAAAAATCATCATTAATAAAACTAATTTCAGGTACTATCTCCAGTCCCCTCTCAGAAATTACGAGAAAAGTCGATCGGCTTCCGGCTATATAAGTTTTATCTCCAGAGAACTCCAAAGAATGTAAAACAGATCGGGTATTAGAAGGAAAATTTTCCCATTTACCATTAATGTATCGAACAATGGTACCCCTGCCGCCGACTGCCCAGCCGTTCCCATTTGTATCAAACTTCACTTTATTGAGATTCACATCTGTCGGGCTTTCAGACTTCTCCCACCGTTCTCCATCGTACTTTAAGATCGTACCTTTCCAGCCGACAGCCCAACCTTCCTTTTCATTCACCATGCATATAGAATTCAAATCTCCATCAGCAAGATTATTATACTCAATTTCTCTCATAGGACTTGGAAACTCACTCCACGATTTTCCGTCATAATGCAGAATATATCCCTGCTGACCCACCATCCATGCTGTACCATCCTCAAGAATACTCAGATCTTTCCACATAACATAGTCTGTTTCATCCCACATAATTGAGGGAAGTGAAATTTCTTCTTTTTGTGATGAAGTCAGTTTATATAATCTGGGTTTATAATTATTATGGTGGCTCTCATGATGAATGAACCAAATTGAATTTTTATTGTAACGGGCAACCAATGGAAAATCACTATATGGATATTCGGCTAATGCACGCCATCCTCTGCCGTTAAATTCATATATTTTACCATTTTTATCTTCTCCCTTTCCTCTTGAGACAGCAAATCCTGAAGTGGATGAGTGCATTGAAATCCTTGAACCAAGATCAACAGGCATCTGTTTGTACCAGATACTGGAAAATTGTTCCGATTCACCCGGCACACTCCTGGAAATATTACAGGAGAAAAAGATAATTGTGAGGCAAAATATTAATATCCAGGATTTCAATCATATCCCTTTTTATGAGATAAAAATTAATTGAGAACTAAAGCCAAATTATTAAAATTAATTGAGTTTAGCCAATTGAACTTCAAACAGAAAATAATCTGATTTATAACCGGGTAAAAAAAAGAAAGCAGCATTTCAGCAAGGATTTTCAGAATTTGAACTCAATCATCCCCGACCAACCTTAATACTAATAACAATATTTTGTTAAAGTATTCTGATTTATGAAGTTAGGCTAAATATTTATTTTTTTAGGCTAAAAAAAATATTATCTTTGATTAATTATTTCAGGAAATAAATGGATACGACTTCTCTCATATACGATGCCCTGTTTTTTGGTACAATATTTATTACCGGATTATTGGTGTTTTCATATATTACTTATAAAATAAGAGTCAAAAAAAGCGGTGGGCGAAGACCTTACGATACTCCAGAGCCAAAAAAATCTGAAGTTGCACCGGCTAAAAAGGAGACAAATAAACCGGCAGAAAAACCTGTCTCCTCTGCTTCTTCATCGAAGGATAAAAGTAATGCGGTAAAAAGTGGATCGGAAAAGCAAGGTCAGGAAAGAGATAAAAGACCACAGAGGGAATCTGAAAAATCAAGTTCCCCGGGAAGAGGATCCCAACCGCAGAATTCTTCCGGTTCAGGTTCGGATGTCAGGCGCTCAAAACCCTCAGGTGATGAAGATAAAAATCGGAGGAGAAATGATGATAGAAGAGATTCAGGAAACGATAAATCGAATCAGGAAAACAGAGACCGGGAACGCAGAAGAGAATATGAGAGACAAAAAGAGCGTGAACGTGAAAAAGCCCGGGCAAAAGAGCGTGAACGTGAAAAAAGCCGCATGAATGATAGGGATGCTCAGAAAAACAGATCATCCGACAAATCAGGCGATCGCTTCAAGGTTCTTTCAAGCGACGGTAAAGAAGAAAATATCCGGCGAGAGGCAACTGAGAAGGAAAGAGAAGTATTTAAACGATCAAAAAGAATTCCCGGAAGGGATAAAAGAATAAAGATCATCAATCCCGGATCTGAGATAAAGGATGAAAAAAAGGATAAGGATGATGATCGGATTAAGTTCGATTGAAGGAAAACAATGAGCAAAATAAATATAAAAGTGGGCGGAATGTCCTGTGGACATTGCGTCAAGGCTGTTGAAAAGGAATTAACAAAATCAGGTGTTTCCGGTTTTTCAGTCGAAATTGGATCGGTGATATTAGCAACCGATGACAAAACCAGCATAGAAAAAGCTAAAAATGCAATTCTGGAAGCCGGTTATTCAGTTTTAGAATAAGATGCAAAAAAAAATAACTCTACCCGTTGAGGGTATGACATGCGCTGCATGTGTGGCGCGTGTTGAGAAAACTGTATCAAAAATTGATGGGGTAAAGAATGTTAATGTCAATTTTGCAACAGAAAAAATTTCTTTTGAATTAGAAAACACTAAAGTTTCAATAAAAAACATTCAGGATGCCATCCTCGATCAGGGATATAAACTAATTATTCCTGCTGAGAAAAATGAAACAACTGAAACAAAATCACATTTCAGTAAGATAAAGCTGCAATTTATTGTTTCGCTTATATTTACTGTTCCCGTATTTGTTATCAGTATGTTTTTAGAGTTTGATTTTTTTAAATATTACTGGAAATTTTCCCTCTCTCAAACAAATCTGATCCTACTTGTCCTTAGTCTTCCCGTTATTTTTTATGCCGGGAGCAGATTCTTTGTGTTATTTTGGAAAAATCTTCTCCGCTTTTCCGCAGACATGAATTCACTTGTTGCAATAGGAACAGGTTCCGCATTTATTTACAGCCTTTTTGTCACTCTGTTTCCTCAATTTCTAGCAGGTATAGATCATCACGTCTATTTTGAGACTGCGGCAGTAATAATAACACTCATCCTTTTGGGAAGGCTGCTTGAGTACAGGGCAAAAACAAGAACTTCTGCTGCTATCCAAAAACTGATGGAGCTCAGACCAGAAACGGCACTTATCATAAGTGATGGAATTGAGAAGTTAATTCCGGTTTCAGAATTAAGAATCGGAGATCAGGTTATAGTGAAGCCGGGGGAAAGAATTCCCGCAGATGGTGTTATTATCAGCGGCTATTCCTCGGTCGATGAAGCTGCGATCACTGGTGAAAGTCTGCCTTCTGAAAAATTACGGGGGTCTAAAGTGCTCTCCGGGACTATAAATATCAGCGGGAGTTTTACTTTCACAATAAATGCGTTGGGTGAATCTTCAGTGCTGGGGAAAATAATCAGAATTGTTGAAGAAGCACAAACAACAAAAGCCCCTATACAAAGAATGGCAGATCAAATTTCCGCTGTGTTTGTTCCGGCTGTGGTGTTGATTGCATTGGTCACTTTTGCCGCCTGGTACCTCACGGGTGCTGATTTTACGTCTGCGCTAAAATACTTTATAGCAGTACTCATAATTGCGTGTCCCTGCGCTCTCGGACTTGCAACTCCAACTGCAATTATGGTTGGAACAGGACTTGGTGCGTCGAATGGGATTCTGATAAAAAGTGGTGAAGCGTTGGAGATTGCGCATAAACTTAATCTTCTAATCTTTGATAAAACCGGAACACTTACTCAAGGTACCCCTTTCGTTACTGATATAAAAACTTACAATTTTGATGAAAACGAACTTATCAAAATCACAGCTTCCCTTGAAAGCAGGTCGGAACACCCTATTGCAAGAGCTTTTCATAAATTCGCTGAGGAAAAACAGCTAAAACTTTCAGAGCCGGAACAGTTTGACAATTTCGCTGGTTTTGGTATTGGTGCAGTTCTGAATGAGAATGAATATCTGATTGGAAAAAAAGAACTAATGACCGATAATGGTATTCCTACAAATGATTTCTCATCTGACATTGAAAAACTTTTTGACGAAGGTAAAACCGTAATTTTTGCGGCAGAGAACAAAAGGATAATCGGAATTTTCGGTATCGCCGACCGTTTGAAACAAAATTCTCCTCAAGTAATTGCGGCACTGAAAAAATTAAATATTCGAACGGTGATGCTGACAGGCGATAATGAAATTGTCGCCGAAAATATTTCTAAACTTGCAGGTTTGGATGAAACCCATGCAAATGTTCTTCCGCAGGAGAAAGCATTCGAAGTCAAAAAGTATCAAAAGCAGGGGTTTATTGTTGGTATGGTTGGAGACGGAATCAATGACGCGCCTGCGCTTGCAACTTCGGATGTCAGTTTTGCAATTGGCAAAGGCACTGATATTGCTATGGAAACGGCACAGATTACATTAATCAATGGCGACCTCGAGGCAGTATTAAAAGCTATAAAACTTTCTAACATTACAATAAAGACTATTAAAGAGAACCTTTTCTGGGCTTTTTTCTATAATATTATTGGGATTCCGCTCGCCGCTCTAGGAATGCTCAATCCTATGCTTGCTGCCCTTGCGATGTCGCTAAGTTCAGTATCAGTTGTAAGTAATTCACTAAGGTTAAAAAAAATCTCCTTCCGATAATATGAATAATTACTATATTCAAAAAAAGCCCTTTTCGATTCCTGTGCCCGATGATAAAATTATCCGTGAACACTTTGGTCTGGCAAGTATATTCTGCGGTGATTTTAGTTTTGCTCATATGGTTGCCCCCTCAGGCTGGTCGGAACCAGCTCAGGTTCCTGAATTTGATGAGATCACATTTATCATTTCAGGAAAAAAACAGTTCGAGATTGATGGCGGTATTATTATGCTGGAAGCAGGTCAGTCAATCTGTATAAAAAAAGGGACAAGAGTCAGATACTCTAATCCCTTTCATGAAAAATGCGAATATGTGTCGGTCTGTATTCCTGCTTTCTCCGTTGACCGGGTACACAGAGAATCAAAATAAAACTTATCTGAAAAATCTAAATTTGGGCAGCTTATTTTTTAGGCAGCCTTTCCAGAAAAGAGCTATTGCTTAACACTGCAAAGGCAGCTTTTTGCTGCAATTCTGCAATCGTCATGCAGTTCATGTAACTTAGAGCGCTCCGGAGTCCATCAGATATCGAATTTATTACATTTCCGACTGCTCCCTTATAAGCGACCATAGTTTCTTCGCCTTCGATAAATTCGCCTTTCATTTTCACGCCAAATGAAGCTGATCCGCGGTATTTTTTCCAGAGCTGGTCATTATATTTAATAATTTCACCAGGCGTTTCTTTTGTACCTGCAAGCATTCTCCCAAGCATAACAACATCAGCGCCAAGCGCTAAAGCTTTTGCCGCATCACCGGGACTTTTAATTCCGCCGTCTGCTATAACAGAAATATTTATTTTCTTTTCTTGCCTTTGCTGAACAACATCCAGAACTGATGATGCCTGTCCGATGCCGATTCCAGTCTGGATCGAAGTGGTACATACGCTGCCTCCGCCTATGCCGACACGCACAGCATCCGCTCCCGCATCAACAAGCTGCTGAAGCATAAGTCCATTGGCAATATTGCCAACTATTACCTTAAAATCGAACCAGCTTTTAATTTCCTCACATTTCGATAAAACTTCATTGTTGCTGGCATTCGCAGTATCAATACAGATAATATCACACTTTTCCCTGATCCCTGAAAGTAATTCTTCGTCAGTTTTAAGACTGACGGCTGCTGCTTTAATTTTGTTATCCTTTAGGGAAGTTGAACTGAATTCTTTTAGAGAAGAGTCGAACCGGTTAAGTATTCCGAGGCATCCAAGACGATCGAGTTCATTGCACATATTTATTCCCGAAACAGTATCCATCGGGCTTGAGATGACAGGAAGTCCGAGGTCATATCCAAGAAATCTAACTTTTGTGACCGGTTCAGTCCTCGATTTAATTCTGGAGATTTCTGTCGGGACAAGACTCAAATCATCATAAGTGAGTGACAGTGGATAAGTATTAAGTTCTTCGCGTGTGTAAAGTTTCATAAATCATCCCCGTTAGCATAACAAAAGAAGAGCCCTGAATTGCGAATTCAGAGCTCTGATAAAAAAATAAATTATTATTTTTTACTTACTCTTATTCATTGAGTAGTTGTTCCATCTGATCGAGAAGTGAATTCATTTTTTTAACAACTGCCATAATTGTTTCTTCAGATGTCATGTCAACACCCGTAATCTGCAACACATCAATAGGATAAACAGAGCTTCCTGATTGAAGAAATTTCAAATACTTTTCGATGGCAGGTTTACCTTCTATTTTAACCTTTTCAGCGAGAGCCTGTGATGCGGCAAAACTTGTTGCATACTGATAAACATAAAAATTGTAATAAAAATGCGGAATACGGGTCCAGGTGAGTTTTTCTTCTTCATCCACTATCATTCCGGGTCCCCAGTATGCCTGATACAATTCACCGTACATATCCGAAAGGAGATCTGCAGTAAGTGGTTCACCTTTTTCCGTTTTTTCATGAACCATCTGCTCGTATTGGGCAAATCTTGTCTGCCTGTAGAATGTTGTGGTAATATTGTTAAGATTCTTCTCAATCAGTGATAGTTTTTCTTCCTTAGTAGAAGCATGTTCAATAAGATAATCAAGCAATAACGCTTCATTCATTGTGGAAGCAACCTCAGCGACAAAAATGGAATAGTTTGCATATGGATAAGGCTGATTCAATCCGGTATAATAAGAATGCATATTATGCCCCATTTCATGGGCAAGTGTGAAAACGTCATTCAACTGATTATTCCAGTTCAGCAGAACATACGGATGCACTCCAAAAGTGGTGCCTGAAGAATAAGCACCCGATCGTTTTCCTTTTGTTTCATAAACATCAATCCAACGATTATCAAATGCAGTTTTAAGACTTTTAATATAATCTTCACCAAGCGGAGCGAGGGCTTTCAGAACAAGTTCAACGCCCTCATCATACGAATAATCTTTTGAAACTGAAGGGAAAAGCGTGACATAAGTGTCATACGCATGCATATCAGGTAAACCCAGAACCTTTTTCTTCATCTCGCACCACCTGTGAAGCGGAGATGTATTATTATAAGCCGAATTCACAAGATTATCATATACCGAAAGAGGGATGTTATTCTCATCCAATGCGGCTGCGCGGTCACTTGAATATTTTCGTGCTTTTGCACTAAAATTCAATGACTTTAAATTTCCGTTAAACATTGCTGTAAGGGTGTTTTTATAATCGTTGAAAGGCTTATAATACGCCCTGTAAACCCTCTCCCTGTACGAACGGTCATTTGAGTAAAGAGCCGCGTAATAACGACCGTCAGAAACCTGAATTTCCTGTCCGTTCTCATCAGCAACAGTCGGGAACTGTATATCCGCATTCTTAAACATTCCGAATACATCGTATGGTACCCTTGTGACCTGCGAAGCCATAGCCAGCAGTTCTTCTTTCTCTTTATCGAGAGTATGATCTTTAGATCTCAGCAATTCGTTCAGCATATGCTCGTAAACTGCAAGCCCTTTTTCTTCGGATAAATAATCTTTGAGTTTTGCTTCCGGTATTGAGAGTAGTTCCGGCCTGAAGAAAGCTGATGCTTCAGAAAGTTGTGTTGCAAGCCCCATTGTTCTGTCGTACAAAGCCTGATACTTTGTATCTGCAAGATCAAGATCTTTCGATAAGAATGCATATAAATGAACTCTGCCGAATTTAATGCCGATTTCTTCATCATACTTCAGAAATTCGAGCAAACTCCTGGCAGACGATCCCAATTTGCCCTGAAAAGCCGCGTAACCAGCAGTTTTCCCTTTTACCCAGGCAAAATCTTGTTCCCAAAGATCGATGCTCTCATAAACAGGTGTCAGATCCCATTTGTATTTTGCTTCGATCTGATCCCGTGATGGTAATGCGCCACCCTGTCCCTGCGCTAAAACACTCTCAAATAAAAATGGTTGTGATATGACGTACATAATTAAAACCAGTATAATTTTGGTTGATATTTTTTTGTTCAACAACATCTGGCGTTCCTTAAGTTATTTAATTACTATGATTTATATAATACGAAACTGAATCTGCGGAACCCAAAAAAGCAGAACAAAAATACGGAAATTATTTCGAAATAATCATTTTTACTGATTGCTCAAAATCTCCAGATTTCATTCTGATAAAATAAACACCGCTGCTTAATCCTCTGCCATCTATTCTATAATTATAGCTGCCTGCAGAGAAGAAATCATCTACAACTGTTCGGACCACACTTCCGAGAATATCATACATCCGGATAGTTACCCTTGAATCTTCGGGAAGCTCAAAAGCAAATTTCGCCGTAGGATTGAATGGATTAGGATAGACGTTTCCCAGTTTGTAGGATAGCGGCAGATTTTTATCTGCTAAGATGTTAACCGGTGTCGTGACGGTAAAAACAGAATCGCTTTCATCGAAAAAATCAGTCCAGCGATAATCGTTGATCCGGAAAAGACAAGTTTCAGCGACAAGAACCGGCAGATTCCACAAATATTTTGAAGAATCTGAAGGATAACCTCTGACCACCAAAATCCATGAAGAACCGCCATCAGAACTGAAGGAAATATCAATACTGTCACTGAAAGAACTACTCCAGGAGATTGATACCGGATCATTCTGGAAAAATATCTCGCCGCCGTTCGGGGAAACAAGCAATAATTCAGGAACACGCCGGATTGAGAAAACTGTGTCGGATTCATCTGTAACCGTTGAGTCCTCAGCCGATCTTATTCTAAAAAGTGCACTATCGGTTCTTATCCCGGGAATAGTCCAATTGAAACTGCCCGGAACAGGATTCAAACCGGCTGCAACCATATTCCACGACCTGCCTGAATCCGGACTCCACTCAAGATTGACTTCATTTACGTTTACAGAAAGCCAACGAATATTTACAGAATCGTTTTCAAGATAAACTGTGCCGCCATTCGGATTGAGTAAAAGAATTCCTTCCGGCTCATTAATTCGATAAGTCTCCAGTCCCGGAATAAAGAACGATGGCAAATTTATGAAAGATAGATCAACAGAGACTGATGGGATATATTGCCTGACAATCCAATTATCGGGTGCAATCCATTGGTTGACGGGAATTGCAAAAATCTGCACAGGAATTGAAGGGAAAGGAGGCGGAAGGATAATCAGATAAGAAAGTTTCAGAGTCAGGGTGAATTTTTTACAATTATATTCTCCAGTTTCATCCGAAATTAATTCGTCCGACAGCCTTTTCCCGGTAACCTCAATCCTGATTGGTATGTCCTGATCGTTAAAAGTAACCGTTGTATCTTTCTGAAATATCTGGTAAGTGGTGTTAACATTTGAATTGAACTTGTATAGCCCATACCATTTTGCAAGACTGTTGAGAAGATGAATTATCCCGGTATCAGGTATTACGGAAGAATCTATCAGTGATGTAAATTTAAAATACTGGCTAACAATATCATCCGCAAAATTGTAATGGGTAGAATCGATATAAGGAAGCGTGAAAATTGAATTTGCGGGACCGGTTTTTGAAAGAATAACTTTAGCATCTCTGCCATAAAATGACCCTGAAATCCCGAAAGAATCAGCACGGACAAATGAAAGTTCATCAACCGGCTGGTTCAGAGAATCGAGCGGTGTATTCTCAAAAAACAATTTCATTCCGGGTTCGGATGGAAAATAAGTCAGAGTATTTTGTGCACTTACAACAGAAAGAAGGAAAATCATATAAAAAATAAATTTTTGCATCTGTTCCCCTTAAATATTGGCTTGGAATAATTACTAAAATTCAGCCTCTTAGAGTTTTTATTCAATATTAAGAATTATAGGAATAATTTATATTGTGCTATACTATTATGGTCTGTTAAAAACAATATTCAGCATTCCATGAATGAGAAAAACAAATAATTGCAAATCCGGTAATTCTGCTGTTTCCTGTAATAATGTTATCCCGAGAATTATCATAAAACCCATAACTTCGATTATTCCCCCTGTTAACCTCCTGAACCAGGAAAATATAATACCTGCGGTAATAAGAATAATCGACAGTTTGTTGAAAATTAAAAAATTATTTCCCATTCCCTGATTATTTGCTGAACCAATGCTGAGGTATAATAACAGAATGAAAAAAAGAAAATACCCCAGATAATCATTAATTTTGAGAATAAACGGCTGAAGCATTTTAATTTTCAAGGTAATTCCTGACTATGGAAAATCCTAAATCAATATCCGGAATTTACTAATTAAAGTTACATTTTTAAATTTTTATATATTTGTTTTTTAATCTCAAAAATTCGTTCAACAGGTGAAAATAATGACAGGGAAAAAAATTAACTGGTTAATTTTATTGCTGGTTATTACTGCTCTTTCTTTCGGGCAAAATAAAAAGATCACATTTGATCAGACCTTCAGAGGAGGAAGCCCTTCTCTGTTTAACAGAACACCGAGAATTTCAGGCTGGCTCGATGACAATAATTATCTGGAGCAGAAATCTGAGCGAAGTTCAGGTATAAATCAAATAATCTCTGTAAATGCCCAAAGCGGCAAATTAGCGGTTTATTTGGATTATAACCGGATCAACTCTGAATTTCCCGAAGGAATTAAACTCGAATCTGCAGAGGTAAAAGATGATTTCAACAATCATTTCATTATACAGAATGAGGGCAATTATTTTTACTTCGACAGAAATGAGAATACTTTAAAGCAATTGGAAGGACTATCCGGAGAACCTGTAAATCTGAAATTTTCACCTGATTTTTCTAAACTGGCTTATACAAAAAATAATGATTTATACTATTACAATATTGAAACCGGGGAAGAATTCAGGCTCACTTCAGACGGCAGCGAACTTATACTAAACGGTTATGCTTCGTGGGTCTATTATGAGGAAATTTTAGGAAGATCGTCTCAATATGCTGCATTCTGGTGGTCTCCCAACTCTGATCGGATCGCATATTTAAGATTCGATGATAATCCGGTTCCCGAATTCCACATAACCCAATTTCGCGGACAGCACGGTAAACTGGAAAGTGCAAGATACCCCAAAGCTGGCGACCCGAATCCGGGTGTAAAAATCGGTATCGTTCAGTTAAACAATGGAAATACTACATGGATTCATGATAATTTATCCACAGATATTTATATAGCCTGGCCCTTCTGGTCTCCTGATGGAAATACACTACTTTATCAGGTTATGAATCGCGCACAGGATCAACTGCAGATATTTGGTTATGGAATTCAATCAGGCAAGTCTCTAGTCCTTTATTCTGAAAATCAGAATTCCTGGGTGGAATTTTTTGAAAACATAATATTTTTAAAGAATGGCAAAGAAATTCTAATTCTTTCTGATAAATCAGGGTGGAAACACATTCTGAAAGTCGATCTGAATTCAGGCAAAGAAAGTTATCTGACAGAGGGTAATTGGAGTGTAAATGATTTCGCACTCGTAAATGAGGACAAAGAGCAGATTTTCTTCACAGCCTACAAAGAGAGCTCGACAGACCGGGATATATATTCTGTGGGTTTAGACGGAGGTGAAGTTACAAGAATTTCAGAAATATCCGGAACCCATTCACCAAATTTTTCAACTGCCGGAACTTATTTTATAGATAGTTACAGCAATATAAATACACCAACCGTTATTAATCTGATGCATATTGAAAAAGGGCTGGTCAGGGAACTCGGCAGCAGAAAAAGTGAAATAATGGATCAATATGCGCTGCCTGAAATAGAACTCACAAGAATAAAAACACCTGATGGTTATGACCTTCCTGTAAAAATCACAAGACCTGCAGATTTTGATGAGTCAAAAAAATACCCTGCGGTCATTTCCATTTACGGCGGTCCGGGGGCTGCAACAGTCAGAAACTCCTACCCAATGTGGCTGATGTCATTTTTTATGGCACAAAACGGGATTATCTTCGTTGAAGTTGATCACCGCGGATCAGGACATTTTGGGAAAGAAGGAATGGCTCTGATGCACAGACAGCTTGGGAAATGGGAAATGGAAGATTATATTTTCACTGCAAAATGGCTTCAATCTCTGCCGTATATCATCCCGGATAAAATTGGGATCACCGGCGGCAGTTATGGCGGATATGTCGTTGCAATGGCGCTGACCTATGGTTCCGATTTTTTCACCTGCGGGATATCAGATTTTCCCGTTACAGATTGGCTGCTCTATGATAATGTTTATACAGAACGTTATATGGATACTCCGGCTGAAAATCCTGAAGGATACAAAGCCGGCTCAGTATTGACTCACACCGAAAAATATAAGGGCGGACTGCTGATAAGGCATGGAACAATTGACGATAACGTGCATGTGCAGAACACGATGTGGCTTATTGACAAACTTCAGGATGAGAATAAGTCGTTCGAACTCATGATTTATCCTGGATCAAGGCATGGCTTTTCATTCAGTAAAAGGACTCATTCATACCAGGAGGAAATGAATTTCTGGTTTAAGAAACTTTTAAATAAAGATTTTACTATGGATAATTGAGGTTAAGATGAGAATATTTGTAAAAGCATCAATGTTATTTGTTATACTACTGGTTATCTCCTGCACCAAACCGGCAGAAAGGAATATTGGCGGTAAAATCAGAACAGGAAATGTGATTTTTATTCATCCTGATGGCTGTGGATTGGCGACATGGAACGCACTGCGAATTCTTGATAAAGGACCGGATAATAACCTGAATTGGGATAAACTTTCACATATGGCATTATACAGGAGCCATATTAAAAACACACTTTCAACTTCATCCAATGCAGGCGCTGTTGCACACGCCTATGGAGTGAAAGCAAATTATGACTCCTATGGTCAGGAAGATGGAGGACAGATTGTCGCACTTTCCGGCGAATCAATGCCGCTCGGTCTTGAAGCGATTGAAAAAGGAATAGCAGTCGGGATAATAAATTCTGGAGAATTGGTAGAGCCGGGAACCGGAGTTTTTGTTGCGGCTTCTTCAAGCAGAAAAAATGATGATGATATTGCTAAAAAAATTATCCAGTCCGGCTGTGATCTGATGTTCTTCGGAGGTGAAAATCAATTGCTTCCTGAAGGCACAGAAGGCAGGTTTACATCATCCGGCACCAGAAAGGATGGAATAAACCTTATTAAATGGGCATCGGAAAATGGTTATAATGTAATTTATAATAAAACAGAACTCGAAAACATTGAAAAGCTTGGGACAAAAGTGCTTGGTGTTTTCGGATCAAGTTCCACATTTAATGATAAACCGGAAGAAGAGCTCCAGGAATTAAAATTAGAGAATTACAATCCCGAAGCTCCAACTGTCGCTGAAATGACAGCAGCGGCACTGAAATACTTCAAAGCAATTGGAAAGCAATTCCTTCTCGTTGTTGAAGAAGAAGGCACAGACAACTTTTCGAACAAAAATAATGCTTCCGGGGTTTTGGAAGCGCTTCGCCGCTCAGATGCAGCAATTGCGGAAACAAATAATTTTATTGAGCATAATCCGAATACTATGCTGATTGTTGGATCGGACAGCGAAGCCGGCGGTATGGAAATAGTTGGTTTCACAGAAGAAACGTTGCGGAAACAGGATAAACCTCTGCTCAACGATCCAAACGGCGCTCCTTGGGATGGACCTAATGGTCAGGATGGAAAACCTTTTTATTCTGCCCCGGATAAGTCAGGAAAATCATTTCCTTTCTTTCTTGCCTGGTCAAGTCTTTACGATACCTACGGATCAGTAGTTTTTAAGGCATCCGGACTCAATTCCGACAGGTTAAAGGATAATATTGATAACACAGATATTTACAGATTAATGTATTACACTCTGTTCGGAAAAGAATTATTGTGACCTGAGATTGCCGGGAAATAATTTTCCCGGCATCTGCAAAAGACAAAAATTCTCGCTGATTTTTCTTTCTGATCAGCATAGTTTGAATAACAAATCGATGTGCCGGTAATCCTGAATATTTTTATCATCTATTAAATGACTCAAAATAAAAAATGCGAAAACATAACCTTCCTCCTGAAAAACAATTGAATCTCAACGTTCGGGGAATCCCGGTCTCTGCTACACTTGCCATCAATGAATTATCGGCAAAGTTAAAAAGGGAAGGCAGAACCGTTTTCCGCCTTGGGCTTGGTCAATCCCCGTTTCCTGTACCGGAGCCTGTAGTTGAATCGTTAAGGGAGAATGCATTTCAGAAAGATTATCTTCAGGTAATGGGGTTGCCTGAATTGAGAGAGGCTGTGGCAAGGTATCATAATCTTAAAGAAGGACTTGAGCACAAAGCTGATGACGTGCTTATCGGTCCCGGCTCAAAAGAACTAATGTTTTTACTTCAGTTTGTTTATTACGGCGATCTTGTCATTCCAACCCCAAGCTGGGTTTCTTATGCCCCCCAGGCGCATATTATCGGGCGGCACGTTCGATGGGCAGGAACGACGATCGAAAATGGCTGGCGGCTCATGCCCGAAGAACTTGACGCTATTTGCCGGGATGATCCGAGTCGACCCAGAATACTGATATTGAATTATCCATCCAATCCTGCCGGCACAACATACAAAACAGATGAATTAAAAGAACTTGCCCGAATTGCAAGAAAATACCGGGTTATACTTCTTTCAGATGAAATTTACGGAGAATTACACTTCAGAGGACAGCATGTGTCAATATCAAGATTTTACCCTGAAGGAACAATTATAAGTTCCGGTCTCAGCAAGTGGTGTGGTGCCGGAGGTTGGAGACTTGGTACATTTACTTTTCCTGAATCTTTAAGATGGCTTAGGGATGGAATGGCGGCTGTTGCAAGCGAGACTTTTACCTCCACAAGTGCACCAATACAGTATGCTGCAGTGACAGCTTTTAATAAGGGTGACTATATCAACCGATATTTGAATGCATCCAGACTGATACTGCGTACTCTCACGAAAACAGTCACGCGCCAGCTTTCTGCACGAGGTGTAAGAATCCCCGTCCCAGAAGGCGCTTTTTACATTTTCCCGTCATTTGATGCATTCGCAGAAAGATTCAAAGCAAAGGGAATAAAAAACTCTCTCCAGTTTACAAATCAACTTCTGAAGGATACCGGTGTGGCAATACTTCCGGGAATGTCATTTGGAAGAAATCCCGAGGAATTTACTGCCAGACTCGCTTTGGTGGATTTCGACGGCTCTGCGGCACTCCAGGCTCTTTTGCACGAAGAAATCAACGGACTGCTGCCGGAAGGATTTTTACTGAAATATTGCACAAATGTAATGCTTGCCGTTGAAAAGATGGGCGAGTGGCTTGAATCCTCATGAATATAAGTTATTTTTTCGGAATACTATAATCCGATCAGCATTTAATGTCAACTGCTCATGTATAAAAGCTAAAACTATTGAATTAGTATGTTATACCCTTTTACTTCAGTTTTACCGCTGCCTTCAATAACCTCATTACCAAATTCAATAGCAGCAACATATTCCGAATCAGTGATATGCCCTTTTTGCAAAAGGATGGCGAGGAATTTATCAAGATTAATTTGATTGACTTCGGCGGTGGAAATTTTTACAAATGCAAGATAAGTCCAGTCCCAGTCTGCGCGATAGAGGTAATAAACCGAACCATCAATTTCTACTGTATCGATCCGGGAGCCGCCAGCCTGCTGTCCTGAATTAAAAAGCCAGATCATTATTTCTCTTGTGATATTGCTGCTGGAAGGAGTTTTATCGGAAGTTACCCAGATATCAAACGCCAGATTACCGATACCGGTCATCTGGGTTGTAAGTGATTTCCATGTAATAGCATATTTTTTATTGTCAGAAATCTTTGCAGGAAGGCTATTGGAAGTAGATGCCCCGCTCCAGGGTTTCCAGCCATAAATTATTTCCGGATATGATTTTACAGCATTATTAACTCCCGCGGGCCATCTCCATTCCCATTTGAATTCAGGATTTGATTTCAATCCGCCGACTGAGATACACTGCTGGTAATCTGTAATCTCCCCTTTTCCCCAAACATTATTTGATAAACGATAGTTTTCGTAAGTTATCTCCGCACCATCAGTACATGATGATTTACTCTCAAGAGAATCGGCAGGTAAATTATTACCCGTAGTATTTGTACCCACATCTCCTGTGCTGCATTTTAAGAATACCACCATCAGTAAGATTATCAATGTTTTTACTGTCTTTTTCATTTTGTATCCGTAAAATTTAGTATTGAATTTTTTGTTCTATTGGAATATCCCGGCTCTTTTCAACAATTCCTTTTTTTCAAGTTTTAGCATATGGCTCACCGGTTTTTCTTCCCTGTAAGCACGGGTTCTGAGTATGACCGGACCATCAGGTATCGGCACGGGAACTGAGTAAAGTGGTGAGTGATTGTCGGGCATTGTATTATCCAGCGTATAATAAATGTCAATATCCGATAATTCAGAAAATAACTTTAAGAAAAGTTGTCCATCATCGGAAGATACCTTCACAATCGGATCATAAACAGCTTTTGAGTAATTGATCTGAGCGGAATCATATCTTTCAAAGAAATGAAACATTCTGTCACTGAAACTTTCCCAATCCTTCGATTCTGCCTTTGACCAGAAAATCTCTGAAAGAGCCCAGGCACGCGGATAAAGCATATATTCAATGTGCCTGAAATGCGGAACCTGCTCGCTCCATAGATTGCCCTGACCACCAAGAATATATTTTGTATCTGCGCCTTCAGGAACTGGTTCAAAGCTATAGGTTTTGCTTACCCTTAAACCTGCATATATCTGTGGATCAATTGACTGATCACCCTGATTATAATCGAGATAACAATGGGATGTCGGGGTCATTATCACATCGTGGCCCATTTCCGCGGCTTTTTTGCCGCCCTCGATACCCCTCCAGCTCATGACAGTTGCACCCTCGGAAATTCCGACATCAAGTATTTCATCCCATCCAATTAGTTTTTTACCCTTTGAGCTCAGTATTTTATCAACTCTGCTCATAAAATATCCCTGGAGCTGTTCGACATCCTCATATCCTTTTTCATCCATCAATGCAATACAACCGGAATCCTTCTCCCAGAATCCTTTATAACATTCATCTCCGCCAACATGGATATAAGGTCCAGGGAATAATTCCGCAATTTCACCAAAAACCTTATCGAGGAATTCGTAAACCTTTTCGTTTGAGGGGTCAAGAGTGTTATCAACAAACATTTTAAAAGTTCCATCACCAAACCACTGGGCAAATTCCATGCCCGGACTCACTTTAATGCTCGTGTCCTGAGTGCAGCTCAGTTCAGGATATGAAGCGACTGCTGCCATGCTGTGTCCGGGTACATCAATCTCCGGTACAATAGTTATATACTTTTCAGCGGCATACTTCACTATATCACGAATATCTTCCTGTGTATAGTAATTACAATCAACAGCTTTTTCACCGGGCTTTGGGGCATCCCTTCTCCCAAAAACCCCATATCGTTTAACTCTGCATGCACCTATTTTTGTTAACCTGGGTAAAGATTTGATCTCGATTCGCCAACCTTCATCGTCGGTCAGATGCCAGTGAAACCTGTTGAACTTAAGCGCAGCAATCTGGTCAATGAATCGTTTTACCTCCTGAGCATTGAAAAAATTCCTTGCCACATCCAGCATTATTCCACGCCATCGAAATCTTGGGTAATCAGTTATCTCAAGCGCCGGAATTTTCCAATCAGTCTCGGTTGCAGAGTTTTTCATAATATCCGCAGGAAATAATTGTAACAGTGTATTACATCCGTAGAATAAACCTGCGCATGTATTGGCTTCTATTTTCACCCCGGAAGGATTCGAATTAAGTCTGTATCCTTCCTTGCCAAGCAAATTATCATATTTATCGGTGATCAATAATCTTATTACACCGCCGTCCCCTTTCGATCTGGCAATCGAATAACCTGTTGGCACGCTGAGTTTCTCTGCCAGAAATTCAGCGATTGCCCCTGTGGTATCTCTATTATAACTTATTTTTGTATCGTTCCGCATGAAAAAATGCCCTTCGCCGGAAAGAACTTCAGCCGGACGGGGGATCAGAGGGTAATCGCGCTGAGCGTATAAAGCAGCGCTGATTGAAATAAGTAATACTAAAAGAAATTTCTTCATAACGGGACTCTTATTAATCTGATTAATAAAGATAATAACGCAGTTTTAAGAGGCAAAGAAAAAAGGTAAAAAAGATAAAAAAAGAGGCGGAATATATCCGCCCCTTCAAATAAGAAAATTATTTTATGTCCTTAAGCAATTCTTCAACTGCTTTTTTTAACTGTGGATCTTCACCTCTTGCTTTTGAGTCGGGAGCGTTATCAACAATAATATCAGGCACTGCCGGTCCATTTTCCATATTCATCCCTGTTGCTTTAACATACCAGGCTCTGAACGGAATTCTCACATAAGATCCGTCTAAAAGTCCCTGCCCGCCTGTGGATATCACCGCACCAAATGTCGCCTCACCAACCAATTTACCTAATCCAAGCGTTTTATAAGCATGAGAAAATATCTCGGCATTGGAATAACTCATTGAATTACACATGGCAATAGAAGGTTTTGTCCATGCAGCATAAGGAAGCCTTTCTCCGTAAGGGTAATTTTCCCTGTACTTTTGATTATCTTTTTCGAGATTACCGCTTGCCCCTCTTGGTATAGTGTAAGCGTGTTGTCTCACATTAAGAACAGTCATAAGATAATCTGTTGTCCAGCCGCCACCATTATATCTCACATCAATAACAATACCGTCTTTACCATACCCGGCTGCTGTCAGGTCTCTTTCAAATTTTTCAAAACTCGGCATATCCATTCCCTGAATATGCAGGTAGCCGAGTTTTCCGTTTGAATATTTTTCGACAAGTGCGCTCCTGTCGCTGACCCATTCCTCATATAGATTATCCCTTACCGATGAAACCGGGCGGATAACGACTTCTCTATCATCTCCCGACTTATTTTTTACATTGAGAAGAACTTTTTCACCAGCTGTATTCACGAAGAGAGAATAAAAATTAACATTATTCGTTATTTTATTGCCGTTAACGGCAAGGATAATATCATCCGTTTCCAGTTTGCTTTCGGATTTTGACGCCGGCGATTCCGGAATAACCCTGCTAACTTTTACGCCTTCTTTTAATGGCTCAATCTCAACACCGAGCAATCCGGTATTTTCTTTCTGTGTATCATAGATATCTGAACCATACATTCCCATGTGGCTGGCATTTATCTCGCCCAACATCCAATTGAATACAGACCTGAAATCAGTAATAGTTGATGCCATCATTGCTTTAGGTTTATACAGTTTTTTAAGTTTATCCCAGTTTTTGCCATGGAAATCGGGATCATAGAAATTATTGTTTAAAGCTCTCCAGGCTTCTTCAAATATCTGCTCTTTTTCCTGCGCAAAATCGACTTTCATCTTAGCGCTGAATGGGAGTGATTCTTCTTTTTCACTCTTAACATCCAATTTTGCCAGTTTGCCCATTGATTTCAGATAATACAGGTTTTTCCCGTCCTTATCCAATGTTATCTGCGATGGACCCGCTCCGCCTTTTGTTAATTGTTTAAGATCTTTACCATCCCATTTAATGCTGAAAAGATCACGGTCTCTGTTTCCAGGTGAACTGTTTGTGACAAAATAAAAAGTTTCGCCGTCGCTGGATATCACGGGCTGCGTTTCCTCATTCGGAGAATTAGTTACCTGCACAAGCCTTTCATGAATATTCCCGATATCAATTACGATTTCTTTTACCTTTGTGCTATCCTTGCTGTCCTTATCCTTTTTATCCTTGCCTTTGGCTGCCGGTTCTTCCTCTTTTTCATCCCAGTCTGCTTTTGTTTTTTCCCAGTCCTTTTTATTAAGCCAGACAAACCAGATATCATTGTTCCTGCTGCTCCGCTCGGAAGCAAAACCTAATTTCGAGCCGTCCTTGCTCCAGAAAGGGCTGCCGTCAACTTTCGGATGCATAGAAATATTTACAGGCTCAGCATTTTTTTCTATTTTATGAATGAATATCTCATCATTAAAATCCAGATCAGTTCTTGAATAAGCAAGCCATTTATCGTCCGGACTGAACTGCACACCGGAAGCGGGCGCCCAGCCGGTTACCATCAATAATTCATTGCTTATTTTCCCGTCCTTATCAATCTCAGCGACTATCAGATCGGCTCTGCCGCGGTTAAAAGCAATTTTTTTGCCATCATTCGAAAGCACCGGATCCGATTCATCTTCATCGGTATCAGTCAACCTGATAACTTCATGCTTAAACGATTTAAAGATATTGCTCTGCTTCTCGTCCTTTGATCTCACGAGATAAAGATCATACTGACCGTTCCTGTCGGAATTAAAAATCAGGGTTGTATCGTTTAACCAAAGCGGCGAAATATCTCTGAATGGATGATTGGAAACATTTACCGAACGAGTTTTTTCTTTTTCGTTTTCGGAAATGAAAATTTCACCCCGTGTTGAAAAAGTGTAATATTTACCATTCGGAGAAATTGAATAATGAGTTGCCCCCGAATTAAGTGTTTTATGTTCGTAAGGATCAAATTTACTGTCGGCAGATATTGAAATGTTTAGTTCTTTAACGGAATTATCCGCAGCGGTATATAAAAATAATTTATTGTCACGTTCGAAAACCGCCTTTTTCCCATCGCCAGAAAGTGAAAAATAAAGAATTCCCCAATCGCTGTAGTTCGTCAGTTTTTCGTGTTTACCTGCAGCTTTACCATCAGCGAAAATCTTAACTCTGTTGAGATTGTATTTTTTACCTTCGGCTGAAAGAAAATACAGAGTGCTGTTATCTGCCCACTGCGGATATAGCTCCATACCCTGTGAATTGCTGATCTGAGTATAGGAATCAGCCTTTGTGTCATAAACCCACACATTACGGTTTGCCGGTCCGGTATATTCTTCTCTTGTAATACGGCAGGCTCCAATCGTAAAAGCAATAAATCTGCCATCGGGTGAAGTTGCGGGCATATCGCCAAAGGAATCCATAATCCTCTTAGGGGTGCCGCCGTCTGCATCAACGGAATAAATTTCACTTTCCCACTCCACCTGCCTGTAATCGCGGGCTGTTGTGAAAAGAAGCCTTCCGTCATCTGCCCAGTCGAAAAGCACATCTCCCGAAGAACGGTATGTGAGTCGCTCAGGAGTGCCGCCTTCTGCCGGAATTTTGTAAACATCATCATTCCCGAACCTGTCTCCGGAAAAAGCGATGTATTTATCATCGGGGCTCCATCTTGGGTTTCCTTCGTAACCATCATGAACCGTAAGTCTGATAGCCTGTCCCCCATTAACCGGAGCAACCCAGATATCTCCCTGCCAGGAGAAGGCTGCTTTCGAACCATCGCTGTTAAGAGCCGGGAACCTGTAAAGATTCTGCCCTGATACAAGAATTGCTGACGTAAAAAATATTAAAATTAAGAGTTTTTTGATCATTATTATCTCCGGTATCTGATAAATTAGGTTTGACGAATAAAAATAATAAAAGTTGCAGAAATAACTTGAAAAAGTCAGCATCTTTAATTTACTTTTAACTTTTATGAAAATATAATAAAGCAGTAATACCTGAAATTATTATGATTATGTAATATGCACCCATAAAAGAGGGAAATAAACATCCGGGATGTGACGTTAGGCGAAGAAATAACAGTTTTACAATTCACTAATATTTACTTTTGAAAAAATGATAAAAAGCTTTAATAACAGAACAGAAAAAGCGGGAGACGACCTAAAATCTATAATCCGTAAAGGGAGCAAGATTGACATCGCTGCCGGAATATTTTCGATTTATGGTTATGAAAGCCTCAAAAACGAATTAAGCAGAATAGAAAAACTGAGATTTATTTTTACTGATCCGACATTTATTGAAACTGATAAAGAGAAAAGAGAACTTAGGCAGTTTCAGATAAACTCAATTCTGCGGCAAAAAGCTATAGGCGGCACACAATTTGAAATAAATCTGAAAAATGAACTTAAGGGTAAATCAATAGCGAAAGAATGCAAAAAATGGATTGAACAAAAAGTTGAATTCAGGAGCAATATCGGGCATAAATACATTCAGCCGCATCTTAATATTTCCCATGAACAAAACCGTTATGTATATACCGGAATAAATGAATTCAGCAGCGCCGGTATAGGTTATGAGAAAGACAATTCGATATTGAACCACATTATTAAAACTGATGATTTTGAAATTACCAGGCAGTATTTCCAGAATTTTGAAGAGATATGGAATGACAGGGAACTTCTTAAAGATGTGACTGATGAAGTTACAGGATACATCGCTGACTTATACAAAGAAAATTCCCCTGAATTCATATATTACTTTATTCTCTATAACATTTTTGATGAGTTCCTTGAAGACATTACAGAAGATGAACTCGCAAATGAAAAGACTGGTTTTAAGCAATCGGTAATTTGGAATAAACTATACGATTTTCAGAAGGATGCTGTTCTTGGCGTAATTAACAAACTTGAAAGATACAACGGCTGTATTCTTGCCGATAGCGTCGGACTTGGAAAAACATTTACAGCACTGGGCGTTATTAAATATTACCAGGAACGAAACCGGAGTACGCTGGTGCTCTGCCCCAAAAAACTTGGTGATAACTGGCAGACTTTTTTGAATAATTACGATGATAATTCGCTGGTTAAAGACCGGTTTAATTATGATGTGTTGTATCACACAGACCTGCTTAGAGAGAGAGGGCTATCAAACGGAATAGACCTTTCCAGAATTAACTGGGGCAATTATGACCTTGTAGTTATTGATGAATCGCATAACTTCAGGAATAACGATCCGCGCAAAGACAGAGAAACCCGATATCACAGATTGATGAATAAAGTGATGAGAGCCGGAGTTAAAACAAAAGTACTTATGCTCTCAGCAACTCCGGTTAATAATCGTTTTACCGACCTAAAAAACCAGCTTGCTTTGGCATTCGAAGGGCATACCGGAGAAGTTGATGACAAAATGGATATTGGGAAATCGGTGGATATTGTTTTAAAAAACGCCCAGACAGTATTTAACGAGTGGATGAGACAGCCGGAAGAAGATAGAACAAGTACAAGGCTGCTTCAAAAGCTTAATACAAATTTCGATTTCTTCAAGCTGCTCGACAGTGTAACAATTGCACGAAGCAGAAGGCATATTGAAAGATACTACAATATGAATGAAATCGGAAAATTTCCAAACAGACTTAAACCGGTTACGCATAGAGCAAACATTACTGATCTTGAAGAATTTATAAAAATCAGCGATTTATACAATGAACTGACAAGACTTAACATGTCGGTATATTCGCCTTTTGATTACATACTTGATGGGAAAAAAAGATTTTACGGAGATATTTACGATACAAGCATAAGCGATAAAGTCAGCTTCAAACAACTGCATCGTGAAAGAAATCTTCAGACTTTAATGCGCGTTAACCTTCTTAAAAGACTTGAAAGCTCCGTTGATTCCTTCAGAATAACTCTGAATAAATTTATTACCGGAATATCGAATACTATCAGCAGAATAGAAGATTTTGAAGTGAACGGAAGTGCGGATTACACGGAAATTGAAGATATCAACGACTTAAACCTCGATTCTGAAAGTGATGACTGGCTGAATGATGAATTCAGTATAGGCGACAAGATTAAAATAAATCTTGAGGATATGAATACTTCCGGTTGGAAAACCGACCTCCGGGCAGACCTTGAAATTGCAGAAAATATCTTGCAGGAAATGGAAAGGGTCACTCCGGATCATGACTCTAAATTAAATGACTTAAAAGAGAAGGTTGCATATAAAATTCAAAATCCGATAAACGAAGGGAATAAGAAAATTCTCATCTTCAGTGCATTTGCAGACACAGTTAATTATTTATACGAAAACCTTGCCGATTATTTGAAAAAAGAATACAGGCTCGAGACAGCAAAAATCACCGGTTCGGATCAGAATAAATCCACGCTCAATATTCATAACGGTTTTAACAATATTCTTATTAACTTCTCTCCCCGCTCAAAGGAACGCAGGGATAATACAGCCCCGGAAATAGATATCTTAATTGCTACAGACTGTATTTCCGAAGGGCAAAACTTACAAGACTGCGATACTCTTATAAATTATGATATTCACTGGAATCCGGTTCGCATTATTCAAAGATTCGGACGAATTGACAGAATTGGTTCTATAAACAATGATATTCAACTGATAAATTTCTGGCCTCAACTTTCATTGGATGATTATATCAACCTGAAAAACAGAGTCGAAACTAAAATGCACATGGTGGACGTTACAGCTACCGGTGAAGATAACGTGCTTACTAATAAATCTTCCGATTTAATGTTCAGAAAAAAACAATTGGAAAAGCTGCAGGAGGAAATTGTTGACCTCGAAGACATGGGCTCCGGCGTATCTATTACCGACTTAGGATTAAATGATTTCCGCATGGACCTCGTCAATTATATAAATGAAAATGGAGATTTGGAAAAAGTATCGAACGGCATTCATACCGTATGTAAAAAAGATGTGGAAAGAGGTATTGAAAGCGGAGTAATATTTGTCCTTAAAAATATTAACCCTGAAGTAAACATTGATAACACAAATCAGCTTCATCCTTTCTATCTGGTTTATGTTAACGAAAAAGGGGGGCTAATATCCAATCATCTGAATGTAAAAAGTACACTTGATATTTTGCGTAAAATATCCAAAGGGGAAAAGGCGCCGATAAGAGAGGTTTACGAATTATTCAATAATGAAACTAATGACGGAAAGAATATGGGAAAATATTCCGACCTGCTTGGCAAATCTATTGAATCAATATTAAACGTTAAAGACGAAAGCGATGTTGAAAGTCTTTTTTCCCCAGGCGGAACTTCCGCACTCCTCAATAATATCAGAGGACTGGAGGATTTTGAGCTGATTACCTTTGTCGCGGTTAAATAATTATGAATTATGAATTGGGGCTGCCGGGGAAGGCGCTGGTTGATAAGTTTATTGCGAAATCTAAATTTTATGAGAAGGCGAATCTTGGTTCTAAGATTCAGAATGAATTCGTTAATAAGGTTCAAAGGATTACCTGGAAGTATAAACTGGCGGAGGATACTTTAGGTATTTCAAAGTCTGAAAATGTTACGGAAATTCAGATTTTTGAATTGGAATTGAAGGAGCAGAATATACCAAAGTCTGTGCTCAAAGTTATCGACAGATCAATTCCTTATAAGATATTATTTGTTTTCAGATTTAAAGATAGTTTTGCTTATGGTATCGGATTGAAGTCAAATGATGCGGTTGAAAATTATTACTTTTCAGATTGGAACCAGAGCATTTCTTTTGATTTTAACGGAACAAACCTGGAAAAGGTATATCAGAAGCTGGTAAAAGCTTTCCTGCCGGAGGAAATTCAAAAGAAAAATGACTTTGAAGAAGCCATAACATTAGACGCGAAAATTAAAGAACTGGAAAAAGATATTATTTTATTGGAGAATAGAATAAGAAAAGAGAAGCAGTTTAACCGGAAAGTAGATACCAACAAAACTCTTCTCCAAAAGAAAAAAGAATTAAATTCCCTTAAAAGGAAATTGATATGAGCGAAAATTCCAAAATTGCCATTTTTCAAAAAAAAGAAATTAGAAAAACCATACATAATAACGAATGGTGGTTTGTAATTACGGATGTAATTTTTGCTTTAACCGATTCAAATGATCCGGCGCAATATTATAAACGAATAAAATCACGAGACAGTGAATTAAAGAAATTAACGGAAGAAGGAGGGGTACAATTTGTACCCCCCCTTAGATTAGAAATAGAAACTCCCGGCGGTAAACAAAAAATGAACTGTTGGAACACCGAAGGTATTTTTAGATTAATTCAGTCAATTCCTTCTCCCAAAGCTGAGCCTTTCAAACGCTGGCTCGCTAAAGTCGGTTATGAAAGAGTTCAAGAAATTGAAGACCCGGAACTTGCTACTAAAAGAACCAGAGCATTATACAAAGCTAAAGGTTATAGTGATGACTGGATAGAAAAACGAATGCGAGGAATTGCTATCCGTGAAGAACTTACAGAAGAGTGGCAGAAAAGAGGAGCAAAAGACAACACTGATTACGCTATTTTAACCGCCGAAATTAGCAAGGCTACTTTTGGAATGACACCGGGTGAATATAAAGCATTCAAAAAACTTAAACGTGAAAATTTACGCGATCACATGACCGATCTTGAACTTATTTTTTCTATGTTGGGGGAAAGAGCCACAACCGAAATTACAGAAACACAAAATACTCAAGGAATGGATAATCTTAAAAATGACGCAAAGGAAGGGGGCAAAATTGCCGGTGACGCAAAAAAAGCCCTTGAAGCTAAAACCGGCAAAAAAGTAAGCACTAAAGAAAACTTCCTTTCTGCACCGGAAAGTAAAAAGAAATTAAAGAAATAAAACCATCTTCCCGGCGTCGGGAAAAAGACAGAATGAGTTAAATACGAATAAAATATAAAAAACTTTAAAAGCAAATAATTATGAATAAGTTAAAAATGCAAACTCCAAACCTCGTGGATAAGAATGTAGAACAGATAGGTAAAATATTTCCCGAAGTAATTACCGAAATTAAGGATAAAGACGGGAATCTTATTAAGGTAATGACTTTGATATACTGAAACAAATACTTAGCAATGTATTGGTAGAAGATGAAAACGAAAGATACCGCCTTGACTGGCCCGGAAAAAAAGCCTCTTTTCTTAAAGCCAATACTCCTATAAATAAAACACTAAGACCGGCAGTAGAAGACAGCGTAAATTTTGAAAATACCGGAAACCTTTACATTGAAGGTGACAACTTTGAAGTATTAAAAATGTTGAATTACAATAATGGATGTCGAACATTGGAAATCACAGATTGTGATATCCTGACAAAGAAATTGAAAAACTATATGTAGAATTACTATGTCAAAAGAAATTATTAAATCTGACGTAATCGAAGACCAACTATTGGCGGAGCTTTCCTTATTAATTGAAAAAGGGAAAAATCAGGCTGTTACACAAGTAAACAGTATTTTAACATTGACGTATTGGCAAGTAGGGAAAAAAATAAACGAGCATTTTCTTAAAAACAAACGCGCCGAATACGGGCAACAAATTGTGGCGACACTGTCGGCACAATTAACCGAAAAATTTGGTAAAGGTTTTAATGGAAGAAACATAAGACGAATGATGCTGTTCTCAGAAGTATTCCCGGATTTTGAGATTGTGGCGACGCTGTCGCCACAATTAAGCTGGTCTCATTTTACTATCCTTATTTCTTTAAAATCACGGGATGCTATGCTGTTTTACGCCGATAAAATAACCAAAGAAAAATGGAGCGTAAGGGAAACGCAATATCAAATGGAAAGAAAAGCGTTTGAGAGAAAAGAAATTGCTTCATTGCAACTTCAAAATCAAGAGGCGGAAGTTCAAAATTCATTTAAAGATCCCTACTTTTTAGAATTTCTTGAACTAAAGGACACATATATTGAAAAAGATTTGGAAGCGGCAATTCTGAGGGAATTAGAAAGTTTCTTATTGGAATTAGGAAAAGGGTTTACTTTTGTTGAACGTCAAAAAAGAATTACAATTGACGGTGAAGATTTTTACTTAGACCTATTGTTCTTTCACCGGAAATTAAAAAGGTTAGTTGCGATTGAACTTAAAATCGGGAAGTTCCGGGCAAAGGATAAGGGGCAAATGGAGCTTTATCTAAAATGGTTAAACAAATACGAAAAACAAAATGATGAAGAAGCTCCAATAGGTTTAATTTTGTGTACCGAAGCCAGTAAAGAACAAATTGAACTTTTAGAAATGCATAATGATGGAATTATGGTAGCGGAATATTGGACTGAACTTCCCCCAAAACGCTTATTGGAAGAAAAATTACATAAAGCGGTTATTGAAGTAAAAGAACGCCTTGCAAGAAAAGAATTAGAATAATTTTTAATAAACTTTAAAAGCAAATAATTATGAATAAGTTAAAAATGCAAACTCCAAACCTCGTGGATAAGAATGTAGAACAGATAGGTAAAATATTTCCCGAAGTAATTACTGAAATTAAAGACACAGAAGGAAACACCAAAAAGGGAATTGACTTTGACTTACTTAAGCAGAAACTAAGCAACGTGCTTGTTGAAGATGAAAATGAAAGATACCGCCTTGACTGGCCCGGCAAAAAAGCCTCGTTATTAAAAGCCAATACACCAATAAATAAAACGCTCAGACCTGCAGTTGAAGAAAGCTTAAACTTTGAAACGACGGAAAACCTTTACATAGAAGGGGATAACTTTGAAGTATTAAAAATACTCCAAGAGTCCTATCTTGGTAAAGTAAAGATGATTTATATAGACCCACCATATAACACGGGAACTTCTCTTATTTATAATAATGATTTTAGAGTCGAGGAAAAAATATATGCAGAAGAATTAGGTGCGGTAACGGAGGAAGGCTTTAAGATGTTCAGAAACACTGATGCAGATGGGAGAATTCACTCTAATTGGTTATCTCTAATGTATGAAAGAATAATTGTGTCTCGCGACATTCTTGATGAAGATGGAATTATTTGCATTACAATTGACGACTATGAGCTGGGAAGACTTTTAGTGTTGATGGATGAAATATTTGGTGAAGATAATCATTTAGGCACCGTAGCCATTAGAATTAATCCCAAAGGAAGGATGACAAATCGGGAGATCTCGGCAGTTCACGAATACGCTCTATTTTATGCAAAAAGCGAAAGTGGCAGAATTAATAAACTACCAATAGACCCGACAGAGAAATCACATAATTATATTGAAGACAAGGATGGTTCGTGGTACTTGCCTATAAATTTAAGAAAACAAGGTGTGGATAGTGCAGCTATTAACTCAAAAGGAAAATTATCAGACAGATACTATCCAATATATTTTGATCAAAAAACAGGTAAAGTAAGTACAATAGAGAAGTACGAAATCGAGATATTACCAATTGACCCGAATAATGAAAAAAGAATATGGAGAAGAGCTAAAACTGAAATAGAAAAAATGTATGCTCAAGGAGATATAATAATTAAAGAGACTACAAATGGACTTCAAGTGTACTTTAAATTTAGAGGAGGACTTGAAGGGCAACAGCCTAAAAGCATGTGGTATGAACCAAAATTTTCTGCAAGCGAATATGGGACTAAGGAAGTAGATAGACTTTTTGGCATGAGAGAATTATTTTCTTATCCCAAAGCTCCTAAGGCGGTAGAAGAGGCTATTAAAATCTCAACTACAAACAAAAATGCAATAATTTTAGACTTCTTCTCAGGTTCCGCCACCACCGCCCACGCCGTTATGCAATTAAACGCCGAAGACGGCGGAAATCGTAAGTTTATAATGGTGCAATTACCGGAAAAAACCGATGAAACTTCGGAAACATACAAAGCAGGATATAAAACTATAGCGGAAATAGGTAAGGAGAGAATACGAAGAGCGGGGAAGAAAATTATGAATGATAAATTATTAATTATGAATGAAAAGAAAGAAGAATTGGAGAAACTGAAAACTAAGCTTATTAAGACGGAAGAAGAGAATGAAAAGATAGCCGAACTCGAAGAAATAATTCATAATTCACAATTCATAATTAATAATTTGGACATCGGTTTCCGCGTATATAAAGTGGATTCGAGCAACATGAAAGACGTTTATTATCACCCTGCCGAACTGAAGCAGGATGATCTCGGATTACTGGAAAGCAACATAAAAGAAGACCGCACACCGGAAGACCTGTTAACTCAGGTAATACTCGATCTTGGTCTGGAGTTATCTCTGAAAATAGAGAAGAAGGTGATTGTTCCCGGCGCTTCGACTCCGCTCAGCGCCCGGACTCCGCTCAGCGCCCAGGCTCCGTACAACGCCCAGACAAGCGAGAGCCGCGAAACGGACGCAGGAAATACGGTGTTTATTGTTCAGGAAAATGCATTAGTGGCGTGTTTTGATGATAACATAGATTTTGAAACTGGTGCTGAGCAGAGCCGAAGCATTGTCGATAAAATTGCTGAATTAAAACCGTTCAAAGTTGTATTTAAAGACGCAAGTTTTAAAGACGACAAAGACCGTATCAATGTTGAAGAGCGGTTCAAACGGCTTTCGCCGGAAACAATTGTTTCAGTTATATAGCAAAAGATAATTCGGAAATTCCGAATATTCTTTTTAATAGGATAAAAGAAGAAAATGAAGCTAAAGTTTAAGCAGCAGCAATATCAATACAATGCAACGATGGCGGTAGTAAACTGTTTTGCAGGACAGAAGAAGGGGGAAAGAAAAGAGCTTATCGGCAGAACCGGTTTTTTAACTGATGAAATATTCTCGAACCGCAAATTTGACTTAACACCGGAAGAAATACTGAAGAACATTCAGGAGGTTCAGCGGGATCAGGGGCTTAAAGTGAGTAAAACCCTGGAAGGATTTAACTTCACAACAGAAATGGAGACCGGCACCGGAAAGACATACGTTTATACTAAAACAATGTATGAACTAAATGCACATTACGGATGGAGTAAATTTATAATAATGGTCCCTTCGGTTGCTATACGTGAAGGTGTTCATAAATCCCTTGAAATCACGGCGGATCATTTTCAGGAGATATACGGAAAGAAAATACGGTTTACAGTTTACAATACACAAAAAAAATCGAATCTGGTAAATATTAAAAGTTTTGCAAACACTTCGAATATTGAGGTGATAATAATGAACTACCAGGCATTCGGACGTAAAAGCAAAGAATCACTAAAGATTTACCAAAAGTTAGATTCACTTCAATCCGAAAAACCGATTGACATTCTAAAGAGAACAAGACCAATACTGATTATTGATGAGCCGCAAAGATTTGGCCCGCAGGCGGAATCGCTCCTTCACGAGTTTAATCCGTTATTCAATCTGCGATACTCTGCAACGCATAAATATGAATACAATAAAATTTACAGATTAGACGCTATTGATGCTTATAATCATAAACTGGTAAAGAAAATAAATGTAAAAGGAATAGAAGTTACCGGCAATACCGGGACTAATAGTTATTTATTCCTTGACCGGATACAGATAAGCACAAAATATTATCCGGCTGCATATATTGAAATGGAAGTGGACCAAAAATCGGGAATAAAGAAAATCATTAAAAAGATTTCGGAAAAAGACGACTTGTATCAGCTATCCGGCGAACTCTCTCAATACAAAGGATTTATTGTTAAAGAAATAAACGGAAAGAAAAACAGAGTAGCGTTTACAAACGGAGTTGAAATATACGCAGGGCAAGCCTCCGGTGATGTTGACGAAGAACATTTAAGAAGAATACAAATAAGGGAAACTATAAAGTCTCATCTTGAAAAAGAGAGAAAACTTTACGGCAGAGGAATAAAAGTACTTTCTTTATTCTTTATAGATGAAGTTGCGAAATATCGTCTGTATGATGATAATAACAATGAAATACCCGGTGAATACGCAAGAGTCTTTGAAGAAGAATATAGTAACGCGATACAGGAGCAGAGACTATTTGAAGACGAATATAATAAATATTTGGAACTGCATCAGCCGGAAAAAATACACAAGGGATATTTCTCCATTGATAAAAAAGGGAGACTTGTAAACTCAAGTACCAAGAGAGGCGAAGAAGAAAGCGATGACGAAAGCGCCTATGAACTTATAATGAAAAACAAAGAAAGACTCCTGAGTTTAAGTGAACCGACACGATTTATTTTCTCTCACTCCGCTTTGCGGGAAGGATGGGACAATCCGAATGTATTTCAGATATGCACCTTAAAACACAGCCAATCAACGATCGGAAAAAGACAGGAGATAGGGAGAGGACTTAGAATCTGCGTTAATAATAACGGCGAGAGAATGGACGTATCCGTTCTTGAAAACGATTTTTTTGATATGAATACGCTGACAGTAATAGCAAGTGAATCTTATGATTCATTCGCAAAACAACTTCAGACTGAAATAGTAGAATCGCTTTCAGAAAGACCGGCAAAACTGACAATTGATGTTCTAAAAGGAAGAATTCTTAAAAACAACGCAGGTAAAAAGATTGTCCTGGACGATCAGAAGACAATGGATTTGATTTTTACCTGCCGTGATAATGGCTATGTTGATAAGGAATATAAAATCACTGAGAAAATGATTGAAGACATTGAAAAAGATAAAGTTGTACTGCCGGAAGAATTAAAAGAGTTCAAAGAACCTATTGTGGAACTGATGCAAAGCATTTACACTACTGCAAACTTCAAAGCAACGGAGGACGACAGAGAAAATAATATCAGCGAAGCGGAATTAAAACCGAATGAAAACTTTGCCAAAAAAGAATTCCAGGACCTTTGGAATAAGATAAAGATAAAAACTGTATATGAAGTGGATTTCAACAGTAATGAACTTATTGAAAAAAGTATAAATGCGATAAATGCAAAACTGGAAGTAAAGAAAGTTCTTGTTACTATTACTGAAGGAGAACAGAAAGACCAGTTGGATGAAATAAGTTTGAAATCCGGTAATAGCATGATAAAGAAAAAAGACATTGCCGAAAGGACAGAATCTTTATTAGGTGCTCTTAAATATGACTTAGTTGCTGAAATTGCACGGGAAACAAACCTTACACGTAAAACAATCGTAAAAATATTACAAGGGCTTAAAGAACTTGTGTTCGCAAATTTTAGAGTTAATCCGGAAAGTTTTATAAGGGAAGTTTCAAAACTTATCAATAGCGAAAAAGCAGCAACTCTGATAAATAACATAACTTACTCAAAGCTCGAAGAAAGTTATGACGATACTATCTTTACAGTAAATAACTTCAAAGGATCACTAAGCAAAAACATTATTGAAGTGAAGAAGCATATTTATAATTATCTGAGATATGATTCTGCCATTGAAAGAGATTTTGCAGCAGATTTAGAAGCCGGGGAAGTTTTTATATATGCAAAACTGCCGGGCGGATTTAAGATCCCGACTCCAGTAGGAAATTATAACCCTGACTGGGCGATAGTTTTCGATACGACGGAATTCAAATATGTTTACTTTATTGCAGAAACTAAAGGCAGTATGGAAAGTCTTGAATTACGCAGCAAGGAAGAACAAAAAATAGATTATGCAAGAAAACACTTTGAAGCTTTGGGTGATACCAATATTAAATACGATGTGATCACATCCTATAAAGATTTGCGTGATAGAGTGATGAGGTAAGAACTAATAGGAATCAGTAACAATTTTCAAAATTTTACCTGGAGTTATTATGGTTTGCCATATTTGTGAAAGGGGTGCATCTCTTGAATGTCCAAAATGCCATAGGTACTGTTGTTCAAATCACACAAAGTATGTTAGCCCCAATCAGTTCTCCGGATTTTCTGAAGGGTATTTTTGCGAGGCTTGTTATAAAAAAGGCGAGCAAAATTACAGAGAAGTGGAAGAAAGACGCAAGCAAAGTGAAAAACTCGAAAGAGAAAGACAAGCTCAATTTGAAAGAGAAAGACCGGAGAGAGAAAGAAAGGAAAGAGAGGAAAAGGAGAAAAAAAGAAGACAGGATGAACAATTAAAACGTGAGATCGTACGCTGCACAGAATGTAATGGTAAGGGAAAGATAAAAACACAAAATTCTCGATATATTGCCACATACGGGTATAATTGTCCATCATGTGCGGGGACAGGGAAAAGATCGAAATATGATGAGATCAATCGTGTGTCAAATTTAAAAGAAAAGCGACATTGGTGGTAGCAGCATACAAGCAAATAAGAAATCGCGCTGATTGATCCTTTGAATTAATCAGCCGACCTGAAAAAATTTTTCCAGAACTGCGCTATGCCTCGGTCACTTCCTGTATTTCGAAATGAACTCCTCCACTTCCGGCAGCCCGCCCTGATAAATCAAATAGCCGTTACTCGGTTCGCGTTCCGTGATTTCTCCGGCGATAGGAGTCATCATAATTTTTTCCACTTCCTTAAGGTCATCGGTCTGCCCAAGAGCCCAGCAGAGTTTTACGTAAGCGACTTCCGGAAGCATATTTGCAGCGGGTACTACTCCCATTTCCATTATATCGCGTCCTGTATCATACACATACATCTGCACGAATCCCCAGAGCGTCTGTACTGTCATATATACGGCAATATTTTTCTCTCTTGCGCGGCGCAGAGCAGGATAAAGCGGTTTATTTACGTGACCTAATCCCGTTCCTGCAATAACAATTCCCCTGTAACCATTATCAATAAGCGAGTCGATAATATCCGGTTTCATATTGGGATAATAATAAACGATGCTAACTTTTTCTTCGAAAGAGGTATTTATGATGACATTATTATCAGCACGCCGTTTTTTATAATCAGTCCTTAGTGGAGTGATATTTTCTCTGTTCACTTTTGCTATTGGAATATCCCCAATCGTCCGGAATGTGGAACGGTAACTTGAATGCATTTTCCTTACCCGGGTTCCCCTATGCAGCAGACCGTATTCATCGGAGGTAGGACCGAACATACAGACCATAACCTCGGCAATATCGCTCTCCGAAGCAGTTTTAATAGCGTGGATAAGATTAAGCGCTGCATCCGAGGAAGGTCTGTCGCTCGAACGCTGCGAACCAACCATCACTATGGGAACAGGGCTGTTCTGCACCATAAACGAAAGAATAGCGGCAGTATGATGCATAACGTCAGTTCCATGCCCGATAACAATGCCCTGCACACCTTTTTCAATCTCCCTTCCGATAGCCTCGGCAGTGCCTTTCCACTGCTCTGGCCCCATATTCTCAGAGAATACTCCGTATAATTTTTCAGTCTCAAGGTTGCAGTAATCAGCAAGTTCCGGCACGGATCCGTAAAGCTCACCGGGAGAGAATGCCGGAATAACGGCTCCTGTCCGGTAATCAAGCCTGCTTGCAATTGTTCCGCCAGTGCCAAGAAGTTTAACCCGTGGTTTCAGCGGGTCATAAGGAAATTCTTTTTCAGGTATTTTATATTTAGCTTCTTTATAACCGTTTATGTCAATTCCAATTATAGATTCAGCAGCAATTCCAATATTATAACCTACCGGTATCTTAAGAACGATATGCAGGTCATCTGCGGTTTCCGATCTCGGCAATATCAGTCCAATGAATTTACCATTGGCAGTGTGTATGATAACATCATTCCAAACTCTTGCGCCAAAATTTTTTAATACGGAGAGCGCAACCCCTTTATACCCTTTATAAATATCATTTTCAGCCATAATCATATTCCCTTAAATCCTTCCACAGACTGAATAACTCTTGAAAAAGCCACCCTGAAATTCAGCCCGGCTAAGATTTTACCGGAAATCACTTCGGTCTTTTTCTCCGGATTTCTGAAAATTATCTCCCTGAATTCGTCAGCTTTTTCCCTGATTTTATCTTCTATCGCCGAATTATCCAGAGGTCCGGTCAGAATTAATTCACCATTAATTGAATAATTTGCAAGAATCGTGAATACTGTCGATGGGATTATTTTTCCATCCGCTAAATTTTCGAGAATAATCTTGTAAATCTCAGTCTCAGGCTGAATGCCGGAACGAAATTTCTTTTTTAATCTTTTTGGATAATTTGCGAGAATTTTAGAGATGAGTTTTGCATCACTTATCCGATTGGGGAAAAATTCGAAGAAAAGAGCTGATTTCGCCGGATTGGACATTTCCCTGATCAAATCCGCAGGAACCCCCGCGTCACTAAGTTTTTTTTCCGTCTCCCAGAATTTTTCCGGAAGATTTTGCTCCAGTCTTTTTTTCCTATCCAGTGTAACACGGATTGGCGGAAGATCTGTATCAGGATACATTCTCTCAGCGCCTGGTAAAATCCTCTCAAATCCGTTTGTACCATCCTCAAGAGCCTGTCTGGTTTCCGAAGGTATTCCGATGGTGGCTTCTTTAGCCCTGATAATTATTTCGGAACAAGCCGTTTTTACGTCATTCTCGTCGCCCCAGACTAAAACCAGCGTATCATCGGAAGTGGCTTCGAGGGTTTTGTTTAGAAAACTCCAATCAGGCGCCGATAAATTTTCGCCTTTACTGTCAGAATGTACAATATTCGGAAGATCAGTAAGACATGCTATCACGCGTATTCTGTCCGATATTTCTCTGGCAAAATATGTGCCTGTCTGAGTCTCCCAATGAAGCAGACCGGCATAACCTTTTAGAATCACGCAGCTTGCTTTTTGTCCTTTTTCTGCCGCCTCTTTCAGAGGAAGATAGGCAAATCTGCTGAGGTATCGGGTGATATCCACTATCCTGGAAGAGAATGTTTCGCTGGTGATCTTCCTCCGGTGCAGTTCAGCCCTGAGCCGGAGCAGATTCCATTGCCGGCGCGCCTCATTATACGTAAGCAGAGGAATTAATCCAATCCTTGGCACTCCCTTGATCTCTATCCTCGTCCCGCCGGTTACGCTCACATTTACATCCTGCCTTGCCGCTCCAATTCCCCTTCTCACTCTTCCGGAACTTCTTACCAGTCTTGAACAAATAGAAGCAACCTCGGCAACCTCTATTGGTTCAAACATCTCAGGCGCAGTTACGGTCTCAATAAGCGGCATTCCAAGTCTGTCGGTAAGATAAATTCTGTCATGTCCTTTATCCGAAACTTCGCGGCATGAATCTTCTTCAATAGACATCTGCATAACATTTATTTCCCTGCCTTTATAAGGAACTTTCCCATTCAGTGCAAAAATTGCAGTACGCTGAAATCCTGTAGGAATACTGCCATCCAGATATTGTTTTCGGATAATATGAAGTTCATCCACAAGATTGCAGTCATAAAGCAGACCGATAGATAGAGCAGCATCGAGCGCCTCATCATTGATAAGGAAAGGCGGCGTATCGTCCATCTCATAGGTGCAGACGGTTTCTCGCTTAATGCGGTAGGTGATATTCTTCCGGGTTTTAAATTCCATCAGAGCCGTTCCGTCATATTCTCCAAGTTCCGAGAGTGTTGGTCTCATATGGCGCAGTATCTCGGCATCATACTCAGTGGAGTATTTTCCTGCCGGGCAGCGGCAGAAAAGTTTTTTTTCGGTTAATAGCTGCTGGTGAATTTCCAGTCCGGATTTGAAGCCGACTGTTTCATAATCGGCACGGGTCATTTTGTTGAAAGGCTTAAATTCGAATTCGTACATAGTCAGGTTTAATAATACAATTATGCATAAAAACTTAAGCAGAATTGATAATATAAACAAACCAATCTAAACTCTGAGAAAAAGAAACTTGCAGTATTTTTCCTGACAGATGCCCTGGAGGTCAATTGTGATTTTTCCGGAAAATGATAATTCATTATATTTTCAAACGGAATTTGGGGCTATAGCTCAGCTGGGAGAGCGTCTCGTTCGCAATGAGAAGGTCAGCGGTTCGATCCCGCTTAGCTCCACTCTTATTTTAGCACATCCTTGAGAAATCTGCCGGTGTGCGAATCCGGGTGTGCAGCAACCTCTTCAGGTGTGCCTGTCACCACAACAACCCCGCCTTTCTCACCAGCCTCGGGGCCCATTTCAATAACATAATCCGCACATTTGATTATATCAAGATTATGTTCAATTATCACAATTGAATTTCCGCTTTCAAGCAGCATATTAAAGCAATCAAGCAATTTTCCGATGTCATCAAAATGAAGTCCGGTTGTCGGCTCATCAAAAATAAAAAGTGAATGTTTTCCGGCTTTTTGGAGCGATAGGTTCAGAGCCAGTTTTATTCTCTGCGCCTCTCCTCCGGAGAGTGTATTTGATGGCTGACCCAGTTTTATATAACCTAAGCCGACATCATTTAAAGTCCGGATTGTTGATTCTATTTTTTTCATTCCGCTGAAGAATTCAAGCGCTTCTGCCGCTGTCATATTAAGAACTTCAACAATGTTTTTTCCACGCCAGGTCACTTCTCTTACTTCTTTCTTAAATCTTGTTCCCTTACATTCTTCACATTCAAGATAAATATCAGCAAGGAACTGCATCTCAATTTTAACGAACCCTTCACCCTGGCAATTCTCGCATCTTCCGCCCGGAACATTAAAAGAAAAGAAACCAGGCTTGTACCCTCTCGACCGGGCAAGATGAGTATCCGAGAATAATTCCCTGATCATTTCAAATCCTTTGATGTAGCTTATAGGATTTGATCGGGGACTTTTACCTATTGGCGACTGATCAACAATCTCTATCTCATCAATAAGATGATATCCTGTTATTGAATCGTATTTGCCAATTTTCTGAGAACTGCCGCCTCTGTTTTTTATTATGCCGCCATAAAGAATATCATGCACAAGTGTACTTTTTCCTGAACCACTCACACCTGTTACTGCCACAAATTTTCTGAGCGGAAATTCAACATCTATATTTTTAAGATTGTTTTCCCTCGCTCCTTCAATCTTTATTACATCAGTATTATAAGTTCTTCTCTTCGAAGGTAAAGGAATGAATCTCTTACCGCTGAGGTAATTACCTGTTAGAGATTTATCGTTCTGTAATAGATCATTATAATTCTGATAGGCGATTATCTCACCGCCATGGACTCCTGCTCTGGGTCCCATATCCACAATCAGGTCCGCAGCTTTCATCATATCTGTGTCATGCTCAACAACAAGGACTGTATTCCCAATATCGCGCAGTGATTTCAGGATATTGATAAGTCGGGCGTTGTCCCTCGGATGTAATCCAATACTCGGTTCATCAAGCACATATAGAGTACCGATCAATGCTGAACCGAGAGAAGTTGCAAGATTGATCCTCTGGGTCTCCCCGCCGGAAAGAGTTGCTGAAAGCCGCTCGAGTGTAAGGTAACCCAGTCCGACATCGTAGAGGAAAGTCAGTCTCCTGTTGATCTCTTTAAGAATTCTTTCTCCGACAGATAATTCATATTGTGTGAGCTGGAGCGAGGTGAAAAAGTTTAACGAATGCTCGATTGGCATCGAAACAATATCAGCTATTGAAAGTCCACCGACTCTAACCTGGAGCGCTTCCCTCCTGATTCTCGACCCGCGGCAGGCGGAGCATGTTGTATATCCCCTGTACTTACTAAGCAAAATCCGGATATGCATTTTATAGGTCTGGGATTCCAATGCTTCAAAAAATTTATTTATTCCTTCAAAATCCCCAAAACCGGATTTAATCAATTCAACCTGTTCATCAGTCAATCTTCTGAATGGTACGTTTATGGGTATTCCTTTAGACTTCGCATTTCTTATAAGATCACGGTTTACCTGACTAAATTTTACACCCCGCCACGGAGCAATCGCTCCATCCAGTATTGAAATATTTTCGTCCGGAATAATCAGACTCATATCATATCCGATCGTTCTGCCGAATCCCTGACAAACCGGACAGGCTCCGTAAGGATTATTAAATGAGAAGAATCGTGGTTCCGGTTCTTCATATTTAATGCCGCAGCATTCATAGAATGTGGAGAAACTCTTAACCAGGTTATCCCCGGCATTTACAATTACAATATGACCTTCACCTTCTCTGAATCCGATCTCAATAGATTCTGCGATTCTCTCCCTCATCGAATCTCTTTCATTTACAAATCTATCGAGTATCACTACAATTTCTTTATCTTTTATTTTTGGTTTATCAGTCCCCAGATCAAAAACTTCGTTCTTATACCAAATCCTGAAATATCCCCTTTTTTTAAGGTGTTCAATCTCTTCGGAAGGCGATCTCCCCTCATGCGGGTGGATGGGAAAACCAAGTAAAAATTTGCCTTTTTCTTCAGCATTCATTAACCAGTGAACCACTGAACTGACGGTATCCTTTTTTACTTCTTTACCGCAATTAAAACAGATTGTCTTTCCAATCCGGGCAAATAAGAGTCTGAGAAAATCGTATAACTCAGTAGATGTGCCGACAGTCGATCTCGGGTTTTTTCCGCCCTGTTTTTGTTCGATTGCTACTGCAGGAGAGATACCCTTAATAAAATCGACATTTGGTTTATTCATTCTTTCTAAAAACTGGCGGGCATATGATGACAGGCTTTCAACATAACGTCTCTGCCCCTCAGCATAGATAGTGTCATAAACGAGCGAAGATTTCCCGCTTCCGCTGACGCCGGTAAACACTATCATTTTATTTCGGGGAATCTCAATATCAATATTTTTGAGATTATGTTCTCTCGCCCCTTTTACTATAATATAATTTTTATCAGTCATTTTCGAATTAGCGCAGAATATTTAAACTTGAATAATATAAAATTCCAGTGATTTTCGAATAAAATATATTATTTGAATAGCAATAATAGTTTTCAAAAATCATCTTTAAGGATAGCTTCCATATTAACTTACTCCCCTCCTCCGCAGACAATTTCACTATCAGCATTATGTTTTATCAAAACATGAACAGTTGAGTTTGTTAATCATCTGAGAGTTAACTCTATATTCAGCTATTTTTCTTAATTTCGTATTTGATTGAAAAGGAAATAAATTACTTATGAATATTAACGACCTAAACATCAGCACTTTTGGAGATCTTAATAACAGACCTTTAATTTTTGTGCACGGTTTCCCGCTCAATTCCGGTATGTGGGAAAACCAGACCCGTGAACTCAGCTCTGATTTTTTCGTTGTAACTTATGACCTCAGAGGACTCGGGAAAAGTCCGGTTCCGCAAATCCCTTATACTATGTTCGATCATGCTGATGATCTCCTTACCATTATCTGCGAACTTGATCTGAAAGGACCCATTATTGGTGGACTTTCGATGGGCGGTTATATTTTGCAGGCATTTCTGATGCGCCATGATTTCAAACCTTCAGGCATTATTCTAACAAATACGCGCGCCAATGCTGATGATAATGTGGCAAAACTTAGAAGGAGCAATGGAATAGGGTTAATAAGATCAGGCAAGACCAGAGAGTTCATCAAAGATTTTATTCCAACATGTTTTTGCGAAAAGACAAAAATTCTAAATCCCGAAATCGTTGAAAAACTAATTGAGAGTAACCTGGATAGCGATCCGGCAGGAGTTGCGGGTGCACTTTTCGCAATGCTAAGCCGACCCGATACTACTGAGTTTGTGAAATCAATTGACATTCCCTCACTTGTAATCGGAGGTTCAGATGATCTGGTTACTCCGGCATCGATGATGGAAGAAACCTTTGGCTCAATAAAAAATGTCAGTTTTAATATTATCCCTGACTCGGGGCATCTTTCCCCAATTGAAAAAGGAACTGAGTTTAACGAAATTGTCAGGAAATTTTTTAAGAATTTCTGATCTCATACCCGAATATGACAAAACGTAATCTTATTTCATCCTTTCTGACACTTATCGGATTTGCGGCACTTTTTTGGCTGCTCTATGAATTCGGCTTTCAAAAAATTATTATTAATATCCAGACAACTGGAATCTATGTTTTCCCGATTCTATTGCTTTGGCTTATAATTTTTTTCATAATCACTTATATTTGGTATATAATCCTTGATGATGACGGGAATAGTATCAGTTATTATGAACTGTTCAAGATTAATGTAAGTGCACTTGCCATAAATGACATAACCCCGGGAATTAATCTTGGAGGCGAACCCTATAAAATACTTTCCCTTAAGGATATAATAAGTACAAGTAAGGCAGTATCCTCGGTAACGCTTTATACCATGATTCACTGGCTTTCGCATTTTGTAGTCTGGATACTGGCAATTTTATTAGTGAGCACTACCTCAGAAATGCCATCGCTGGTAAAAAGTATCATGACTGTAACTGTTATCATTCTCCTGCTTTTTACCTGGTTATTCATTAAACGTCATCAAAAAGGGGTTTTTGTTTCACTCCTCGATATTTTTCAGAATCTGCCGCTTCTATGGAGACTTGCCGCAAAATTTGAATCACACAGAGAAAAATTGCACCTTATTGATGACGAAATTAAGGGGCTTTTTCATGAGCGCCCCAAGGTTTTTTATACTGCATTGATGCTGGATTTTTTGACGCGCTGCCTTTCTTCCTTTGAGATATTTATAATTCTTTTTTCGATAGGATTCGACATTTCACTCTTGCAGGCTTTTTATATCTATGCCGGTTATACGCTCATTGTAAATATTATTTTCTTCATGCCAATGCAATTAGGGACAAGAGAGGCAGGAATGGTAATAGTTTTCGAAATTCTAAAAATCACTTCGGCTACGGGAATATACGTCAGTCTAATTATGAGAATCAGAGAATTTTTCTGGATTCTGATTGGCTTACTTTTACTCCGTCATAATAAAAAAAATATTTTCCGCAGAATGATAAAAAAAAATGGTGAGGAAACTAATATCTGACAACCGTGTGACTTTTATATACTCCATTCTCATAAATAAATTTCGAGCTAAAAAATCCATCCTCAAGCATCCAGGGAATAAATATTTTATCACCATCCCACAAATTCAGATCAAGCAGTTTATCGTCGTCAATCCATTCAAGTTTTCCCTCAGCACAGTCAATTAATTCCCCTTCGAATTTATCCGCTCTGAAGATAAAAACGTACCAGTCATTCACTTTATCAAAAAGAGGAAATACTATCAATCCTTTTAACTCTGGATCTTTCACCAAAAGACCCGACTCTTCATAAATTTCCCTGACTGCACATTCCTCGGGAGTTTCACCGGTTTCGAATTTACCGCCCAACCCGTTCCATTTTCCAAGGTGATAATCATTTTCTTTTTTAGTGCGGTGCAGCATTAATGTTTTTTTCGATTTCTTCACATAACATAGTGTTGCGAGTATTGTTTTTCTCATCAAATTTGGTGTCCGGTTTTATTTCTCAAAGTCTGCATTTTTGCCGTAATAAATTTAAGAATTCCTTTGAAATCAAGCGTTTTTATTGGAATCATTTTGAATGTCCGAAAGAAATTCATCCTCAGAAGATACGATGGAGCTACAAGATTCACATAAAAATTCTTTCATTGTGTGCTTTGTCAAAAGACTCAGTACCCCTTGTGGTGATTATCCGGGCAAAAAAACTAACTACACTTTTATTCATTGGTTTGAAATGATATAATTCAAAATCCGGGGATTAAAACACTGGAATAAAAATATAGCATCACTGAATTATTTATAATACATAAGTTCAGAAAAGATAATTTCCTTTTGAATCAATTCTAACCGGGAAAGGAATTTTTGTCGAATCAAACTGATCATATCCTTGCTTTAAATTTTCCCAGAACCTGAGCAGTTCTGTATTTTGACTATTTCTTTCAGAAGAAATTTTCATATTCTCCTCTGTCATTCTAAAAGGAAAAATATAGACCGGGATTGATTGCTGAGTGTTATTACTGGCATAAACGGCATAAACATAAATTTCCTTGATTATATCATCTGTCATAGGCAGGCAGCCAACTGTTACACAGTCACCATGAATATAAATGTCTCCCCCTGGTTTTTTAGGATCGCTTTTAATTTTATCTGATTTGTTGGGGTAATTTATACCCAGCGAAAGGTGATAACTGCTTAACGGGTTAAAATCGATTATCTCATAAAAACCTTCTGGTACCTGCAGGTCACCTTCCCGCCGCTTAGGACCAGGTTCTCCCGATTTCGCACATATGGGGTAAGCAATAATCTTCTTATATTTTTCCTCATTTGTATTTTTACCAAAAACTTCCAGAGTTGATTCCTCTTTATATGCTAAGATCACAATATTCAGATCTCCGGGATTTAATCCCAGATCGGATAATTGCCGCCTGATCTTCGTATCCTTCTCGTCGAAAGCCTTCCCAACCCTTTCATACCCTTTTTGAGTATCAAGAAAACTTAATCCTTGAGCAGAAAGATTTATTGAGAATATTACAAAAAGGAAAATTATTGCTATCATATACTACCTTATATTTTTTTGGTTAGCAGGATTATTTTCGAATAATTACTGCTGGATGCTGATTGAGCGAATCCGCAACTGATTTGTGTGCAACAATAAATTTTGGTTTGCCAATTACGATTAAAAGTAATGCATTATTTTCATTCGATAATTGATTTTATCCTTTTCAAAAGACAATTAAACCGAAGTAGTTTCAATTCACTTATGTCTCATTCACAGAAATTGTTACTTTTATAAACAATTTCAACCCTGTAATCCTGGAAACCGTAATTGTAAAACTTAGGATAAAAAACGGATAGTTGATTGCTATCCTTATTATAATATCAGAAAGTAAAAAAAAGCCTGTCACTTTTTCCGTTAAAGAAAATTGTGACAGGCAATTTTATTAAATTCATCAGGCTTTCATTCGCTCGCCGCGCTCTTCCTTAATGAAAATCCAGCTAACTACTTTTCCAATATCAATTTTCTTGAAATTATTCCAATATTTCTTTGTCCTAACGTGCATAGAGCTGGTGTCATCCGGAGAGATGTTCTCTGTGTCCTTAATGATCTGAGATATTCTCGCCTGCCAGGCAGCCATATTTTTCACCCGCAGATCGATCCATCCATCGTGAGTCCAGACATTAATATTTGCAGGCGTCACAGGCAATTCATCATCACCACGGTATGGAGGAATTTTCATCTCATTCCCACGTAAAAATTTCTTCGCATCAGCCAGAAGTATAGGAATTCCAATTGAGAGTATCTGTGTCCTAAGCTGCTGATTGCTAAGAATAAATTCCTCAGTGCTTTTACTTAATTCTTCAGGACTTTTTTCGAGAATTGCAGGCATCGTACCAAAAAGACTTTTAAGTATGTGAATTTCAAATAAAAGTTTTGAGAGTCTTGGCGGTCCTAACAATTCAAAAGCAACGCTGTCTATTCCATGGATCTCCTCGAGTTCCTCAAGTTTATCAACCGCGCCATGCTGCATATAACCTGCCCTGTAGGTTGGTTCGAATGTTGCATTATCCAGTGCATTAATGATATCATGACCGGTATTACCACCTTTTATCTCATAGATCGCATCAACTGCAATTTCTTCAGGAGTAACGTATTCCATCTGTCCTTGTGCTGTGATCGCCTCAAATTCTCCGCGTGAGAATGTGCCGTTTTCACCAGTATCTATATAGACAGATTTTAAAGTTTCCCCAGTCAAAGGAAATTGTTTTTCAAGTTTGAATTTCAAAACATCATCTAAATCTATGGCATCATCTCCTGAAACATCAACCAGGTTTATTGGTTTACCCTTTTTCTTTATTTCACCAAAGGTTATCTTTTTCCAGGCAATAGCCGCAGTAGGTTTTATCTCTTTTGTGATTGCACCTTCAGGGGTTCTTCCCATAAGAAAGAGCAGTAAAGTGTGAGCGCCGGCAACTGCTGATTTCGAAAGAAGAACACGGGATGGTTTTTCCTCGCTGTGCGTGTATGGGATATTTAGTCCCATTCCTCCGGTTCCGCTTGTGCCAATCTTAACATAAATTTTTGTATTAGCATGATTCATAGAAGCATAAAGTATCTGAATATGCCTGATCAACTGGGGAATATAAAGAGTACAGAGTAATTTCTCGGTTTCAGCAATCATATCTTCGGCTGAAGGTTTGTTGCTTATAAATTTCATAATATTCCTGTAAGTGGAATATACGTCCTGATATGCAATTGCAGTCGCAGAGTTAATACAATCGATAATAACATCAGGGCGATGCTTATCAAGAAGCATAAATATCGATGAACTGTGAAGGACTTCTTCATTCAGTTCATCAAGCACATCACCAAGCATTATTTTTCTTTTTGCCGGATCCGAAAGTATCGCAAACCGGTCTTCATCTTTAAGTGAATTACGAACAAAAATATTTCCCCACCAAGGGATAAAGTATTTTTCAGGCAGCCACGAAAACTCTTCTTGTAATCTTTTACACTCTTCAACTGCTTCATGTTCGAATAGTGATGTAACAATAATTTTTTTAGGTTTCTCAGGTACTAACTTTCTAATAACTGCATTCCCCACTAAACCCCAACCGCCGAGAACGAGCACAGTTTTGTTGATAATATCCATTTTATCTCCGTAAAATATTAATCGGTATATCTTAAAAATAAGGACATAAAAAAAATTAAACAAGATTTTTATAACCTTTTTAATAAGCCCTTATTTTCAGGCTGTTTGCCCATTATTTTTGTCATTGTCAAAATATGGTCGATCTCTTTTAATTGTTTAATTTAGTGGTCTTTGTTAAATTGCTCTTGTAGAAAATACCCAATTAATAAAGCCGATGAAAATTTCTGATATCTTATCCCCGGTTTCTATCATTACCCATTTTACCGGAACTGAAAAATACGAGATCATTAATGAGTTGATTGATTCTCTGGAATCTAATCCGGAGGTCAACGATCTTGAAATGGTCAGGAAAGCTGTTATAGACAGAGAAAAAATCTTATCGACAGGCGTCGGTAAAGGTTTTGCGATACCCCATGGAAAAACTTTCGGCGTCAATAATATGATCGCAGCTTTCGGAAAAACGGCCGCACCTATCGATTTTGAAGCCCTCGATGCCCAGCCGGTAAATATGCTGTTTCTGCTTGTAGGAAGAGAAAATGCTGTGGGGATGCATCTTAAACTCCTGAGCAGAATAGCCAGGCTCCTGAATAATGAAGATTTCCGGCAAAAATTATTGAATGCAAATTCGCCAGAAGAAATTCATCAAATATTTTTAACTGAAGAAAGTCAGTACTTCGACATAAACGATTAACCTCTGTTATGATAAAAGCAATTTACGGTACAAGGGATATTCTGCCAACGAATATTCATCAGTGGCTGAACCTTGAAAGCATCATCCGAAAAACGATGAAGGCTTATAATTACTCGGAGATAAGAACTCCTGTTTTTGAAGAAACAGCCCTTTTCTCAAGGAGTATCGGTGAAAATACAGATATCGTCAGCAAGGAGATGTACACATTCACCGACCGCGGTGAAACGAGTATCACTCTCAGACCTGAACTCACAGCATCTGTTGTCAGAGCATTTATTGAACATTCATTCGATAAAATTTATAATCTCTCCAAACTTTATTATATAGGTCCGGCTTTCCGACAGGAAAGACCTCAGGCTGGAAGGTTGCGCCAATTTCATCAGTTTGGCGCTGAAGCTATCGGGTGTGAGGATCCGTCACTCGATGCCGAAATGATCATTATGGCTTTCAGGATAATTTCCGCATTAGGATTGAAAAGTCTAACTGTAAAAATAAACAGCCTTGGACTACCTGCAGAAAGAGATTATTACCGGGAAAAACTCAGAGAGTATCTGAAACCATTTCTTGAGAAGCTCTCAGCGGAAAGTATTAAAAGATTTGATTCCAATGTCCTGAGAATATTTGACAGCAAGGATGAACGCGATATTAAGATAATGAGCTCTGCCCCGCAGCTTATTGATTTTTTGAGTGAGAGCAGTCTGCAGCACTTCGAAACTGTTAAAAATGCTTTAATTGCTGCCGAAATTCCTTATGAAATTGATCCTGCATTGGTTAGAGGTCTGGATTATTACACCCATACAACTTTCGAAATTGTAAGTAACAGTGTTGGTTCGCAAAGTGCTTTATGCGGAGGCGGCAGGTATAACGGACTCGTTGCCGAATTGGGCGGGACAGATGCACCAGGTGTTGGTTTTGCTGCAGGGATGGAAAGAATATTACTTGCCTGTGAAAATGAGAATGTATTTTCAGTATCGCCGGATGCTCTGGACGTATATGTGTGCCGAATAAATAATGATTTTAAAAATGATGCTTTCCAGATTTGTCTCAAACTCAGAGATGCCGGCTTTGCAGCAGAGATTGATTATCTCCAGAGAAGCGTAAAAGCACAGATGCGGGAAGCTAACCGATTGAATTCACGTTTTGTGGCTTTCATTGGCGGAACTGAATTTTTGGAAGGCAAAATCCGGATCAAGGATATGCCATCCGGTACCGAAGTTGAGGTAAAGAGTTCTGATATGGAATCTCTGATCAGAATTATAAGGAAGGACTAAATGCCGCTAAAAAAACCAACAGATATTCCCAAAATTCCCAAAACCAGAAAGAAGAAGGCTGAATCTGCCCTGACAGCAATACCCGAAAAAAAGCCGGATAAGATTGAGTATTATTGTCTTTCCTATTTCAAATACGATAGGGAAAGCAGAAAACAATTACATGCACTCACAATTCAGACAGTAGCCGAATTTACAAGTTTTTCTTATAAACTTAATGTGGAAGTAATAAAAGAAAAAAATGTTATTAATCTGGTGATCATGGGAATAACCCCTGAGATAAATGTTGCTCCCGAAATTAAACCTGCAGAATGCGAGCTACTTTTTGAAAATCTGACAGGAAATTTTATTGTTAATGTTGTTAAGCAGGATGGCTGCATTAATTCGGCGGAAATAAGTTTTAATATCTACAATAAAGAGATAAATATTTTAAATGAATTCGTCCCTCAAAAAACCAATAACAGACTATTCTGCAAATTTAAGGTGAGCCCCGGACGGAACAGTTTTCCAGCCTCAAAATGAAATATATATACGGAAGAAAACCGGTTTTTGAAGCCCTGAAATCAGGTGCAGGACTCGAACAGGTATATTTGCTTAAGGGTACCCGCGGAGAGCTTATTCAGGAGATCGAAAAATACTGCAAGCAGAATAAAGTGAAGTTATCGCAATTGCCGCCACAAAAATTCGAGTCGATCATAAAAGGAGTAAATACACAGGGAGTTATAGCGTTTTCTCCTGAAATAAAAATGCTCAGCCTCAATGAGCTTCTCGAGTCTGTTACTTCGATTCAAAATCCTAAACTGCTGATACTTGAGGAAATTCAGGATCCTCATAATTTGGGAGCCTTGCTGCGAACAGCCGAATGCTCCGGTATTGACGGAGTGATAATTTCTTATCATAACTCAGCGCCAATAAGCCCGACTGCTGTTAAAACATCCGCCGGCGCGGTATCTTATCTTAATATCTGCAGGGTTAATAACATTAATCAAACTATTGATATTCTGAAGCAGGAAGGATTCTGGATTTACGGAACCGATCTTAATGCCTCCAAATACTATTCTGATTTGGATTTTGACGGGGCAGCAGCAGTAATATTCGGGAACGAAGAAAAAGGAATGTCTCGTCTCGCGAGATCTAAATGCGATTTTCTTGTGAAAATTCCTATGGCTGGGAAAATAGATTCCCTGAATGTCTCTGTTTCAGCCGGAGTAATACTTTTTGATATATACAAAAAGCGGATTTCGCGTTAGATAGTAATTTTTCACCTCGAATTTAATTACATTAACTCAGTATAACATTCTTCTATATCCAAACAGTATTGGAATAGCGATAAACAATAATATTCGGCATTCCAGGAAACTTTACTGAACTTAGAATTGTTAGTAAATTGAATCTTGACTTTTTTTTCCAGATTACATAGGTTTGTATCAAAATTTTTCAGGAGTTTTAATGAGTGAGGATATGAAGATTGTTGAGGATCTCACACAATCTGAGTATAAATGGGGTTTCGTCACCGATATTGAGATGGATAAAGCCCCTAATGGCTTGAATGAAGAAATTATAAGATTTATATCAGCGAAAAAGAATGAACCAGAATGGATGACCGAATGGAGACTAAAGGCATACAGAACGTGGTTGAAAATGGCAGAGCCGGACTGGGCAAAAATAAATTATCCCAAAATTGATTTTCAGGAGATAAGCTATTATGCAGCGCCGGTAAAAAAGCCGCAGTTGAATTCAATGGACGAGGTTGATCCCGCTCTGCTTGAAACTTTTGAAAAACTCGGCATTCCTCTTGCCGAACGCCAGAGGTTGGCCGGAGTTGCGGTTGATGCAGTTTTCGATTCTGTTTCGGTTGCGACAACTTTCAGAGAGACCCTTGCAAAAGAAGGTATTATTTTCTGCTCCATTTCGGAGGCTATCCGAAATCATCCCGATCTGATCAAAAAATATTTGGGCTCGGTTGTACCTGCTACCGATAATTATTTTGCAGCACTTAATTCGGCTGTTTTTACCGATGGTTCGTTTGTTTTTATTCCCAAAGGCGTCAGATGTCCGATGGAACTCTCTACTTATTTCAGGATAAATGCTGAAAACACAGGACAGTTTGAAAGAACTCTTATTGTAGCAGAGGATGACAGTTATGTTTCTTATCTTGAAGGGTGTACAGCCCCTATGAGAGACAGCAATCAGCTTCATGCAGCAGTTGTGGAACTTGTTACTCTTGAGAATGCTGAAATAAAATATTCAACAGTCCAAAACTGGTACCCCGGTGATAAAGAAGGAAAAGGCGGTATTTATAATTTTGTTACCAAACGAGGTATGTGCAGAGGAAAAAATTCAAAAATTTCATGGACACAGGTAGAGACAGGATCAGCTATTACCTGGAAATATCCGAGTTGTGTGCTGGCGGGAGAGAATTCAATAGGTGAATTTTACTCGATTGCTGTCACCAATAATTTTCAGCAAGCCGATACAGGCACTAAGATGATACATATCGGGAAAAACACGAGAAGCACTATTATTTCTAAGGGTATCTCCGCCGGAAAAAGCAACAATTCATACAGAGGTCTTGTCAAGATTGGGAAAAAAGCTGAGAATGCCCGGAATTTTTCGCAGTGCGATTCGATGCTGATGGGTGATAAATGCGGTGCGCATACATTTCCATATATAGAGGTTGAAAATCCCAGCGCTAAAGTGGAACATGAGGCCACAACTTCCAAGGTCGGAGAAGATCAGATTTTTTATCTGAATTCACGGGGAATTGATACTGAGGATGCAGTTAACATGATTGTCAATGGATTCTGTAAGGAAGTTTTTAATGTTCTGCCGATGGAATTTGCAGTTGAGGCACAAAAACTCCTCGCTGTCAGCCTTGAAGGCAGCGTCGGGTAATAAAAATTTGAAAATAATAAGAGGTAAATAATGTTAAAGATAGTTAATCTTCATGCTGAAGTTGAAGGAAAGCCAATCCTCAAAGGAATCAATCTTGAAATTAATAAAGGCGAGGTTCACGCCATAATGGGTCCAAATGGCTCAGGAAAAAGTACATTGGCAAACGTTTTGTCCGGAAATGAGAATTATCAGGTAACCGAAGGGGAAATCTGGTATGAGGGACACAATATGCTTGATCTTTCACCGGAAGACCGGGCACGCGAAGGAGTATTTCTGGCTTTTCAGTATCCGGTTGAAATTCCGGGTATTTCTAATGCCACTTTGCTAAAAACAGCGATAAATGAGATTAGAAAACACAATGGAATGGATGATATATCACCCAAGGATTTTCTTGCGAAAATGCGCGAAAAAGGACAAATCCTTGGAATGAACGATTTGCTGATTAACCGTTCGGTCAACAGTGGATTTTCAGGTGGTGAGAAAAAACGCAACGAAATTCTACAGCTCCTGATGCTTGAGCCCAAACTTGCTCTGCTTGATGAAACAGATTCAGGATTGGATATCGATGCCCTCAAGATAGTCTCGACTGGTGTCAATTCTTTTCGTTCTTCTGAAAACGCCGTTTTGCTTGTAACCCATTATCAGCGGCTTCTAAATTACATAGTCCCGGATTTCGTGCATGTTCTTTCAAATGGGAAAATACTCAAATCCGGAGGGAAAGAACTCGCATTAAAACTTGAAGATCAGGGTTACGATTGGATAAATAAAGCAGAATTAGAAACCGAATCGGTCTAAGGAGGAAACAGATTCAATGAGCTCATTAACAAAGCAACAGGAATCAAAAAAGTGGTACCTGAGTAAAATTGATCCTTTTCTGGAGCATTTGAACAGTGATAAAAATACCTGTGTCAAGGAATTCAGAGATCTTGGATTAGAGAAAATGAATAAACTTGATTTTCCCACATTAAAAGATGAAGAATGGAAATACACGAACATTTCTCCAATCCTGCAGCATAATTTTGAACCTGCACTGCTCACTGCTTTGCAGGAAACTGATGAGAAGGAAGTCGCGAAACATTTATTCAAAGACTTTGATTTTCACAAAATCGTTTTTGTGAATGGTGTGTTTAATAGTGATCTTTCTTCCCTTGGTGAATTGCCTTCAGGAGTCGCAGCAGGTAACCTCCGGAGCTTAATTCATTCACACCCCGAAATCGTTAAAGAATATTTGAATAAAAATTCAGATGATGACAACTTTTTTAACGCTATGAACAGTGCCTGCACCTATGATGGATTTGCACTTTATGTACCCGAAGGCAAGCACGTGGAGAAGCCCTTTCAGCTTCTTTTCCTGAATGGAAATTCATCTGTAAAAGTGCTGTCTCAGCCAAGAAATCTTTTAGTTCTTGGTGGCAGATCTTCAGCCAAAGTAATCGCAAGTTATCAGGGTTTAGGTTCTAATGAATATCTATCCAATATTGTAACTGAAATTTATCTTGGTGAAGAAGCGGTTCTCGATTTTTATAAAGTCCAAAATGAATCCGTCAATGCTTTTCATATAAATAAAACACAGGCTTTCCAGTCGCGAGGCAGTGTGTTTTCGCATTACAGCATCTCTTTCGGAAGCAAAATAGCCCGAAATGATATCAATTCGGTTCTCAAGGGGACTAATTGCGAATGTAATTTATATGGCATTTATCTCTCAAATGAACAACAGCATATAGATAACCATACATTTGTTGACCATGCCTCACCTAATTGCGTCAGCAATGAACTCTATAAAGGGATTCTTGATGATGAGTCCCGCGGAGTTTTTAACGGAAAGATTATGGTCAGGAAAGATGCCCAGAAAACGAACGCATATCAGTCGAATAAATCAGTATTGCTCTCTGGAACTGCCCGAATAGATACTAAACCACAGCTCGAAATTTACGCCGATGATGTAAGATGCACACACGGAGCAACAATAGGGCAGCTTGATGAAACATCGTTATTTTATCTGAGATCGAGAGGCATTTCTTCAGAGATTGCAAAATCGATGCTGATAAGGGCTTTTGCTTTCGATGTAATCGATTCAGTAAAAATTCCTGAAATTCGTGAACAGATTCACACTCTTATTTTTGAACATTTACACAGGGAAATAATAAAGAACGATTAATCAAATGTTCCATATTAAAAGTGATCTGTTAACTATAAGCGAAAAACTAAAATGAAAAACACTGCGGACTCTGCCATAATACTGAATGATTCAACCGCTAAAAAGAAATTTGATGTATATCGCGTGAGGGAGGATTTCCCAATACTCTCCCGGCTCGTTAATGGTAAACCTTTGATCTATCTTGATAATGCTGCGACTACTCAAAAACCTTCTCAGGTAATTGAAAGTCTGCATCAGTATTATTCTTATGAGAATGCGAATATTCACAGAGGTTTATATTTCCTGAGCGAGCTCGCAACCGAATCATACGAAAGTGCAAGACTGAAAGTAAAGGAATTTATTAATGCAATGAGCGCCTCCGAGATAATTTTCGTCAGGGGAGCGACTGAAGCAATAAATCTTCTTGCGACCTCCTTTGCCAGAAGCGGATTTTTCACTCAAGGTTCCGAGATCATCGTTTCTGAAATGGAACATCATGCCAATATTGTACCCTGGCAGATTGCCGCAGAGAGTTTAGGAATTAAATTGCGGGTAATCCCTTTCAATGAGAATGGTGAACTTATGATTGAAAAATTGCCTGAGCTTATCAATAAAAACACAAAACTTGTTTCAGTGGTGCACATTTCAAATGCGCTCGGCACGATTAACCCGGTTCGGGAAATAATCAGGATCGCTCATGAAAATGCAATACCGGTGCTCGTTGATGGTTCACAATCTGTTCCTCATATGCCGGTTGATGTCCAGGACCTTGACTGTGATTTTTTTGTTTTTTCAGGACATAAAATGTTCGCCCCTACTGGTATCGGTATTCTCTATGGAAAAACTCTGTATCTTGATAAACTCCCGCCTTATCAGGGTGGCGGTGATATGATCCGTACTGTATCTTTTGAAAAATCAACTTTTGAAGATCTTCCACATAAATTTGAGGCGGGAACACCAAATATCGCCGGAGGTATTGCCCTCGGCTCGGCTATTGATTATCTGAACTCTTTCGACAGAATGGAATTGCTGCAACATGAAGATGCCCTGCTTAACTATGCGACTGAAAAACTTCTTTCCGTTCGCGGGCTAAGAATTATCGGGACCGCGAAGACAAAGGCTTCTGTTATTTCATTCATTATTGAGGGAATACATCCTTACGATATCGGTACAATAATAGATACTGACGGAATCGCCCTCCGTACCGGACACCATTGCACTCAGCCGGTTATGAAACATTTCGGTCTTCCTGCAACTGCCCGTGCATCTTTTGCCTTCTATAATACAATCGAAGAAGTTGATTCATTAATCAAAGGAATTCATAAAGTAATAAAAATGTTCAATTAAATGTTCGACAAAGAAAAATTAGAATCTGATATTATATCAGCTCTTAAAACATGTTATGATCCGGAAATTCCGGTTGATATTTACGAACTCGGGCTTGTATATGAGATTCAGCTCGATGCAGAAGGAAGGGTTTATATAAAAATGACTCTTACTTCACCGGCATGTCCTGTGGCTGGTTCGCTTCCAGGCGAAGTGAAAAAGAAAGTTGAAAAAGTTAAGGGTGTTAAAGATGTTTATCTCGATCTTGTCTGGAATCCGCCATGGGATAAAGACAGGATGTCAGAAGAAGCAAAATTATTATTAGGATTCTTATAACAAAAGGAAAAAAATCATGAAAATAAATCTTCGTCCACCTCTGTATGATCCGGTTGCGGTTCAGCCAATGAGGGATGAATTACTATATGTTGGCTTTGAGGAATTAAATACTCCGGATAAACTTGATGAAAAATTGGATTCCATTTCTTCAGGATCTGCCCTCGTTGTAATTAACAGCGTTTGCGGCTGTGCCGCAGGTAGTGCGCGCCCAGGTGTTACTCTCGCACTCCAGCACAAAACGATCCCGGGAAATCTTTATACAGTTTTTGCAGGACAGGACAGAGATTCTATTGATCTGCTCAGATCAAAATATCTGGCGGCCTTTCCGCCTTCAAGCCCGTCTGTCGCTTTATTTAAGGACGGAGAAGTTGTGCACATGATGCATCGGTATCAGATTGAAGGACGCGGTCCGCAGGAGATTGCTGACGATCTTATTAAAGCTTTCGATAAACATTGTGATCGGCAGGGACCTGCAATATCACAGGAGGCATATGCCAAACTGGTACATGCCAGAGCATGCGGATCAAAAATTCCGCTTCACGAGAATTAGTAAATTATTGAGGGCGGATTAATAATCCGCCCCGTCATTATTATGAAATTCAGCGCACAGGAAGAATACGGTTTAAGATGTCTGCTCAGCCTGGGAAAAGAATTCCCCAGAAATAAAGGGCTTACTATCCCTGAGATCAGTCATAATGAAGGAATTACTCAGCATAATGTTGCCAAACTACTCAGAAAATTAAGAATAGAAGGTTTTGTCGCAAGTGAGAGAGGACAGGCAGGCGGATATACTCTAACACGATCCCCGGAAAATATTCTCATCCGTGATGTCCTCAATGCAATGGGTGGCAGGCTATTCGATGATAGTTTCTGCAATGATCATTCCGGATCAAATGCAATATGCACAAATACTTCAGATTGCTCGGTACGCTCATTATGGAAAATAATACAGAATGCAGTGGACGATGCAATAGTTAGCATGACTCTTGCAGATCTTCTGAAACCTGAAGACGAAATTTATGGTGAAAGTAACAATTTATTGGCAAAATTAAGGGCTGAGCTTAAAGAATTGTAAAATTGACATTAATGGTCAAGTGATTCATTGAATAGTTTATTAATCCAATCAATAAGAGAGAGCTGAAGTTGTGTATTGCCGAATAATTTAGAGTTCATAACAGCAGTCCCCGGAGGCAATCCGGGCTTTTCCTGCCAGGCAAGCCACGTGTGTAATAGTGCTTTTGAGTGATCAGACTTTTTGTATAGATTGACATTATTGGTTTCGATGAGAGCCACTGAATTTTTTGCATATAAGATTAAATGGTCATCAGATGGAATACCTGCAAGCAGAAAATCTTCTATTTTTCCGGGTGCCATATTATCCGGCATCATCCAGATTCCAACAATCGGTTTACCCTCAGCTTTCACAATGGTGCCATTCTGTTCAGGTTTATCAGGCAATCCATAACCGGCATTTTCTAAGAGGGCTTTCAATCGCGTCCATTTATTCCACGGTTGGATATCCGCGTCAAGAATTATTCCAAAAATCGTAATATCAGTTTTTACAAGTATCGGGATTCTCGAAAAAATTCTCGATTCACCCCCGCTTTCTATTATTGAAAACGTTTCGGGGACATCATGTACTGACATCAAATTACGGACTATATGCAAATCGTCTTTGCCCTCCACAAGCAGAAGGTTATCCATTTTACCTAAGATTGATCGATCCATAAGCTGCTTCAATAATCTCTTCCCTTGCAAACTCAAAAGGTACTATCTTTTTTAACTTATTATCTAATCTGTAGAGCCTTCCATCCGTTTGAGGATTTGAGATCATCGCTTCGGCAAAGGCTTTAATCGTATCATTGCTGTGCGTAGTAACAAATAGCTGAATATTGAACTCGCTCGCTATCCTGAATAATATTTCCCAAAGTTTTTTCTGTATTGAATAATGCAAACCATTCTCAAATTCGTCAATCAGTAGAACCCCGGCTTCCTGAGGGCTGCTTTCAATCCCTGCGATGTTTAGCAGAATGCTAAGGATTCGATTTAAACCTTCGCCCATAGACTGAAGAGGTATTTTCCTGCTATCACCTGAAACCCTGACAACAGGATATCTTCCTTCGGAATTTTGTTCACTTTCTATGAAAGCAAGTTTTTCAATCTGAGGCTCAATTATTCTTAAACCTTCCAGAATAATTTTTTCTTTATCAGTAAGGATAATTTTATCCCATAACCTGGCAAGATCTTCTGTGTCTTTATTATAGAAAATAAATTTGTTCTTAATGTTGCCATTGCTGTGAGGTTTCTTCAGAAAACTTTGAAGCGGAATAATTTCATATTTATCACCTGAACTGTATTCCAGCCCTTGCAAAACCTCATTACTATATTTTGTGAGGTCTTGTTCTGAGATAATTTTTTTCTGAAGAATTTTGGTTTCACCTTCAGAGGTTTTGTTTATCTTTTCATCATAAAAAAAATAAACAAAACGCAGGCTCATTTCTGTATTATCTGAAATTATCCTAATGCTGTCCTTTTCTGAGAAATCGGATTTTCTGCCATAAAAAAAAGAGGAGAAAATGTCTTTAACATCCTGATGTGATCTGCCCTGAATGTCTTTTTTCCGAATCTCCCCCCTTTCAAACAGAATATCAATAATTACGCTATCGTATATACCCGATAAATAAATAGCTATTGCCTCGAGCAAGCTTGTTTTTCCGCAACTATTCCTCCCCGTCACTAGATTCAGTCTTCCAGGATTCTTCAATTCCAAATGTTTGAAACATTTAAAGTTATATATTTTAAGGGTTTTCATATTTAAATATAATCAGAATTCAATTAAACCAAATATCCTGAATTCCTAAGCTAGTCATTTTTATTACGTGATTTCTCTTTGAAATACTCAATGTATGGACCCCCGATCCACTCTTTTGCTTTTATAAGCAAATATACAATTGAGCTTTTGAAACAAACCCAAATGTTTCCATAATTCCAATAAGATTGATAGACAGATTCGGTTATTAATCTTGGTTCTCCGGCTACTTTCAGATCATCATCTTTTGTCATACCGATTTCAACGTCATCAACCGCTTTCTATGTGGCTTTTTTCATTTCTATTCGTATCGCCTCAGGCTCGTCTATCTCAACAAATATTTCCTTTCTTTGCTCTCTCATCGCATATGCTTTTACAGGAGGCGCTGAATTGATAATCCTTTGAAGTTGTTCAAACTGCGATCGAAACTCATTCAGCTTTTCCAGCCGCCGAATAATTTGTACTCTAACCTGATTATTGACTGCAATTTCCTTTAACTTGCAAGATAAATATTATCCTTCCTCAGCCGGATACCTCATCCAATAAATACAAAATTGATCTGTAGCTTATTCCGGAATGCAGCGATAATCCTATCTCACAGGTACGGCTTGTGGAGTACCCCTCTTCAGCTCTTCCTGCGAGCGCAGGTTTCAGTTTTCTGAGAGCGGATGCGTTTAGCTCCGGATATGTAAATCCCCTGTCGCCAGCCCAGCCGCAGCAGCCGACTTCAGCCGGAATGATAACATCGTTTGAAAGTGCAAGGGCAAGTTCTTTAAATTTATCGTCCAGTCCTTCTTTTCTGCTGCTGCAAGTTGTATGTATAGTTATAGTTTTAGTTGTTTTTTCAATTTTCAGATTCGGCAAAAGCAATTCGAGCGCGCCTTCTATCTGGTCATATACTATTAAATTCCGGTACTCTGTATGACCTTTTTTAATGAATGACAAAAAGTGTTTGTGGCATGGACTCATGTCGAAAATCACCGGGATACGTCCATTTTCCGATACGTCCATCAATTGGTCAGCGAGCCTCATGGACATCTGATCGCCCTGATGTTTGAATCCTTTGCTCGAAAAAGGCATACCGCAGCATAAACTTTCCAGTTTTTCAGGCAGGAGAACGTTATATCCGGCTTTATTAAATAACCTGATCACAACACTTTTAATATCTGCTTCATCGGCTCTTCGATCCCCATTGCCAAGTGATCTGTTAATACAAGCCGGGAAATAAACAACTTCTTTTAGTCCTGCAGCAGGGATGCTCTCTTTTATTTTTTTCCCTGGTAATGGAAATTCACTGTTCCAGACAGGCATTCTTAATCCGGTAATTTTTCCGGCAAGATCAAGGCTCCTGTTTACGAATTTCTCACCAGTAAGTGAGATAATCTTATGACCTAATCCGATACCAACCTTCATTGCAGATGTGACTTCGGCAAAATTATCAACAATCAGCCAGGCTATTTTATCAGCAAATATTCCATTCTTTTTGTACCTGAGTTCTTTGATCAGTTTACCTGTATCAATATCCACCGGACAGCTCAAAGCGCATAATCCGTCTGTTGCACAGGTTTGTTCTCCCTGGTAATCATAACCGGCGAACAATTGTTTTAATGCCTTATTATCCGAACCGCGCTGTTCTAATGTAACAAGCTCCCGGAATACTGTAATCCTCTGCCTTGGTGAAAGTGTAAGCTCCTTTGAAGGACAATTGACCTCACAAAATCCACATTCAATACATTGATCAACGATCGGATCAGCGACAGGGAGTGGTTTCAGGTTCCTGAGGTGAACTTCAGGATCGCTGTTTATCAGAACACCTGGATTCAGAATATTTTGGGGATCGAAAGCATTTTTGATGCGAAGCATAATTTCGTAAAGTTCATCTCCCCATTCATATTTTACAAATGGAGCCATGTTTCGCCCTGTTCCGTGTTCTGCTTTCAAGGAACCGTCATATTTGTCTATGACAAGTTTCGCTAGATCTTCCATAAAAAGTTTATAACGCTCTGTTTCCTCAGGTGAGGAAAAATCAGGGCTGAATACAAAATGCAGGTTGCCTGAGAGTGAATGCCCCCAGATAATTGTGTCGGGATAATCAAATTTTGCAAACATTTCCCTTAGATCAAGTGCAGCATCGGCAAGTTTATCAAGCGGAAAATTCACGTCTTCAATAATCACACTCGTTCCAGGCGGTCTTGACTTACACACCGATGGAAACAGTCCTTTCCTTACATCCCATAATTTTTTATATTCTTTTTTATCTTTTGTGAAAGAGACTTGTGATATTTTCGGCAGATTTTCGAGACTTTGAATAATATCAGTAATATTTTTATCCAATTCGCCGGAATTTTCTCCGGAAGTTTCAACCAGCAGAGCAGTTACACCCTCGGGAAGAGTTCTCAGAATATCAGGCATTCCAGGTTTATCTTCGACTGATTTCAGCGCGGCGCGATCCATTATCTCCGCTGCATCAACAGAAAGCTTTTCGAAAATCGGGATTGCAGAACAGGCTGTATGAATATCCGGGAACAGGATTAGCGATGTGGTTTTGTTAGGAAAGTCCGGCACAGTATTCAATGTCAGTTCACTGATAAAGCCGAGTGTCCCCTCTGAACCTATCATCAGATGCATTATAATATCAAAAGGATCAGTAAAATCAGTCAATGAATTCAGTCCATAGCCTGTAGTGTTTTTCATCCTGTACTTGAAAATAATCCGATCCCTTAAAGCAGTATTACCATTAACATAATCAGTAATCAACTTTAATTTTCTGAGAAGATCAGGTTTTTTATCCAGGAAATTCTGCCTGCTTTTTTCATCAGCAGTATCAAGAATAAAACCATCTGCAAAAACAATTTTCATTGAATGAAGGGTATTATAGATATTCTTTGCTGTACCGCTTGTCATTCCGCTGGCATTATTAGCCGCAATGCCTCCGATTGTAGCAGAATTTATCGATGCAGGATCTGGTCCCAGTTTCCTTTGAAATCCGGCAAGATAGAGATTAGCATATCCGCCGATGACCCCGGGCTGCAATCTGATACGCATCCCTTCGTCAATTACCTCGTGCCCTTCCCATGATTCGGGTTTGAGCATGACCGAATCTGAGACTGCTTGCCCGGAGAGGCTTGTTCCAGCACCCCTGAATGTTACAGGGATACTGAAAAGTGAAGCTTTTTTCAGGATCTCAGATATTTCCCTGTCATCCCTTACTTTAATCACAAGTTCAGGAGTCAGCCTGTAAAAACTTGCATCAGTCCCATAAGCAAGCCTGCGGAGATAGTCCGATATTATCCGCTCATCAGGTATAAATGAACTGAGACCGTTCTTGAATTCCGTGAATTGAGATGCTGAAGCCAAAATTAAACCCTCGCGGCCATAATTTCTTCAATTTCAGCAGCACTCTTGGGTATCGGCTTCTTTCCAAGTACTTTTCTGCCGGTCTTGGTTATCAGAACATCATCCTCGATCCTTATACCACCGAATCCCATGTACTCAGCTGTTTTATCATAATTAATAAACTCTGAATGTTTATTTGAAGCCTTCCAGTTTTCGAACAGCATTGGAATAAAATATATGCCTGGCTCAACTGTAAAAACAAATCCTGGTTTTAATTCGCGTGCAAGACGCAGATAATTCAGACCGAACTGTTTACTTCTTTTGACGGTTTTATCATATCCCACGTAATTTTCATTCAGGTTTTCCATGTCATGGACGTCCAATCCCATCATATGGCCAAGTCCGTGCGGGAAAAACAAAGCATGAGCGCCGGCATTAACTGCATCTTTTGTGCTTCCTTTCATCAGGCCTTCTGATATAAGCCCATCGGCAATTACTTCCGCAGCAAGTAGATGCAGATCTTTCATTTTCACTCCGGGTTTGGCTGCTTCAATAGCCGCCATTTGAGCGCTCAATACGATTTCGTAAATTGTTTTCTGTTTTTTCGTGAATTTCCCCTTGACCGGAAAAGTTCTCGTAATATCGCTTGCGTAATAATTAAGAGACTCGGCCCCGGAATCTATCAGCAGCAGATCGCCCGACTTCATTTTGTTCGTCCGGTTATGATTGTGAAGTCTTTCGCCATCGATAGATAATATCATCTCGAAGGAAACCCCTTTGCCGTGAGACTGTGTAAAACCCTGCAATTCTCCGAATAACTCAAGTTCTTCGAGTCCCGGTTTTATTCTTCGCATGGCATGACTGTACATTTTATAACTTATGTCAAGTGCTTTCTCAATTTCTTCTACTTCCTCTGCCGATTTCACAGCCCGCTGCTCAATCACCGAAAGCATAAGCGTTTCGGAATACATCGCACTCTGATCCTGACGTTTTATTCCGGAAAGATCCTCCAGCCTTATCATGTTTTCATATCTGTAAGGAGGGAGCATGTGGATTTTCTGTCCTTTCGCAAGGGCATCTTTTATGACTTTGAATATTTCTGCATGTTTACGGACTTTTTTGATCCCGGGTCCCTGGGCAAGATCACTCAGCATCGGAACAGGACCTGTCCATACCATATCATCTAAAGTGGAATCATTCCCGTAAATTGTTTCGGTGTTTTTATCAATATCAATCGTTGCCGCAAGTCCGGGGAAATCAAGACCAAAATAGTAAAGAAAAGTGCTGTCCTGTCTGAAGGGATACTCATTTGCTCTGTAATTGATTGGTACAGTGTCATTCCCGAAAAGAACGATAAGTCCGTTCCCGACAAGTTCTTTTAATTTTTTTCTTCGCTCTGTGTAAGTTGCAGTGGAAAACATATTAACTCCATTGGTCTGATTACAATATTATCCTACAAAAATACAGAATCTTTCCGGCAGTATTGATATTGATTGGATTAAAATCATTGTCTGAACCTTGATTTTTATGATTTAATGATTACCTTGATTATAATGGAGCTGGCTTGCCCCCGGTGCGGCATTCCACCTAACCTTTAACGATTAATCATTAACAATTAATAATTATGCGTCGGGCAGGCCCTTCGGAGTCATTGTTCTTTTCATTGGCGTTTTTGGCTACAATAATTTCACCCTGCCTGCGGCAGGCAGGCCCTTCGGGGTTCATAGTTTGCCAGGGGGTTTCATTTCTATAATAATTTCATCCCTTCGGGATTAAAAAAGAATCATGTTAATCATTTAATCACATTAATCCTGGTTCAGACAGCTTTTCTCTTTGCAACTCACATCCCGATAAACTCGTCCTTTACGGCAGGAGTCATTTTTCCATTAATAATTAACAATTAATAATTATGTGTCGGGCAGGCCCTTCGGAGTCATTGTTCTTTTCATTGGCGTTTTTGGCTACAATAATATCACCCTGCCTGCGGCAGGCAGGCCCTTCGGGGTTCATGGTTTGCCAGGGGGTTTCATTTCTATAATAATTTCATCCCTTCAGGATTAAAAAAGAATCATGTCAATC
>JAIOYW010000016.1 GCA_021740915.1 Ignavibacteriales bacterium
ATATGTACTCAGTTTACGCGATACGTAGTATTAATAGAAATTATATCTATATCGGTCTTACTAATAATATTCGAAGAAGATTTGCTGACCATAATTCTGGTTACAACAGAACGACTAAACCTTATGCACCTTTTCACCTGAATTATTAGAGGCTAAAAAAAGTAAAAAAAATCCCGGCTTAACCGGGATTAGAATTGCAAGCACAACAAAATTTCTATTTTATAACTGTGACCTCTGTTGCCTGAAGTCCTTTAGCTCCTTCAGATACAGAAAATTCAACTTTATCATTTTCTTCAAGCGAACGAAATCCGTCACCAACAATTGATTTATAGTGAACAAATACATCTTCACCATTTTCTTGTTGAATAAAGCCAAATCCTTTCACTCTGTTAAACCATTTAACAGACCCTTGTTTGCGCTCTGCCATAACAGATGCTCCTTTAGTTATTTTTAATAGATTACTTTGACAGAGCTTAGAGAACCAAGATGCACTTTGATTTGCTTCTAATGAACCCCAAAAAGGGCTTGTTTCTAAAGATACTGCCTAGTGTTCGCAAAATTAAGTAAATCTAATTCAACTTCAAAATGAATAATAAGTGTCATATATTCTCCATAAAATTTCTATAGAAAAAGAATCATCGATAGTATCAGCACACCAGATAAATATTATTAATAAAAATCATCATTTATAATGGGAATGATTATATTTATAAGAAGTAATTATTTTGAAATCAATCAAGACCCCTTATGACACCAAAGGATATATTTATGTCGTTTCAGGAAGCGGTAAAATATCCGCTTTTTTCAATTAACCAAACACCAGTTTCAGCAATGTCAATAATGGTTTTTCTGGTAATACTTCTGCTTACCATTCTAATTTCACGACTGGTGAAGAAAAAACTATTAAAAAGTATTTTTTCAAAATTTAATCTTGAAATTGGCATTGAATTTACATTGACAAGAATTACACAGTATTTGATTCTGATGACCGGACTCTTTTTGGGTTTTCAGTCAATTGGCATCGACCTGAGCGGTTTGGCTGTGATTGTTGGTTTTCTCTCAGTTGGAATTGGTTTCGGTCTGCAGAATGTGACTTCGAATTTTGTATCCGGTCTGATTCTTTTATTTGAAAGACCAATCAAAGTTGGTGATCGGGTGACCGTTGGAGATAAAATCGGAGATGTTGAAAACATAAGAATACGCTCCACAACTATACGGACATTAAATAATATTTCAATAATTGTCCCAAACACTGAATTCATCTCAAATTCAGTTATTAATTGGTCTCATGGTGATAAACGGATGCGTCTTGATCTGGAAATCGGAGTATCTTATAATTCAGACCTTCAAAAAGTTATAAATGCATTAACAGAAGTAGCGAAAGAGAATTTGGAAATTCTTCAGGATCCTCCGCCTGAAGTGCTGCTGAGAGAATTTGGGGATTCTGCCTGGAATATGCAATTACGCGTCTGGCTTCCTGATCCCAAAAGATTTGATTTAGTGAAATCAGACCTGAATTGTGCAATCGTTGGGAAATTTAGAGAGAATGAAATCGAAATTCCTTTCCCCCAACGAGATCTGCATTTGCGAACTGGGTTTTCGAAAAGTACTCAGATTTAGATTATCAGATTGGAGATTCTTTTCTCCTCGTAATTCTTTGACTCAATATTCAGAACTATTATGCAGTGGGATCCGGATACAATAAATTCTTCAATTGATCATATGATAGTTTACTAGCTGTAGCTTTTAATACTTTATTGCAACATATATTTGATTTTTATCCCAAAACTGCATCTTTTTTCCTCCAGAACGTTCATCAATGCTTGCAACAGCAAATATGTAAAGAAAATTAATTCGATTTTTTTTAGTCATTTTGTTAATATGACAAATTTTATCATATTAACATATATTTTTTTGGATACTATGCAAATAACTTTGGCTGGTGAATACGCTCTACGTGCAATGATTTTCCTCTCATCACAGGGAGTTGGTGTTAAGTGTACGATAATTGATATCTCGAAAGCAAAACGAATCCCTGAAATGTTTTTAAGAAAAATAATTCCATTGTTGTGTAAATCTGGACTAATAATTTCCAAAAAAGGTAAATCCGGAGGGATATTTCTTGCAAGGGACCCAAACAAAATAACCCCGCTTGATATCCTCGAAGCTGTTGATGGACCGATTTACCTCACAAAATGTATTAATGATAAAAATTTCTGCCAGGAAGTTGAGTGGTGTTCGGTTCATAGTATATGGAATGAAATTTTGGTTGAAATGAGAAATAAACTATCACAAAAGTCAATAGTTCAGATTGCTGTTGAAAGCGAAAAAAGAAAACTGCTTCATATAAATAAACTCAATTCATAAAAAAGGAGTATAAATGGATCCTGTATTATTAGCTCGCTTTCAGTTCGCAATGACTGTGGGCTTCCACTTTATCTTTCCGCCTCTGACAATTGGCATAGCCTGGATGCTTGTTATTTTTGAAGGTATTGGCTGGAAAAAAAATAACGCTGTCTATACTGAAATTGGCAAATTTTTCGGTAAAATACTTGGACTGATCTTTGCAGTTGGAGTGGCTACCGGAATTGTTATGGAATTTCAATTTGGCACAAATTGGGCTGAGTATTCAAAATTCGTTGGCGATATTTTTGGCGCCCCGCTCGCTGCTGAAGGACTTTTTGCATTTTTCCTGGAATCAACTTTTCTAGGATTATATATCTTTGGGAGAGACAAAGTTTCCAAAGGTGTTCACTGGTTTTCAATCTTTATGGTTGCGGTAGGTTCAACAATCTCTGCATTCTGGATACTGGTTGCAAACTCATGGCAGCAAACTCCTGCTGGTTTTATTTTAAGAAATGGCAGAGCGGAACTAACTGATTTCTGGACAGCAGTTTTTAACCCATCAACTTTACCAAGGTTTTTTCATACTTTAGATGCAGCACTTATTGCTGGTGCGTTTTTTGTAGCTGGTGTTTCAGCTTATTTGATATTAAAGAATAAGGGAGTTCAGGTTGCAAAAACGGCTCTCAGAGTTGCAGTTGTTTTTGGTCTTATTGTCTCTCTGCTCGAAGTATTTCCATTCGGGCATGAACATGCTAAACAAGTTGCAGAAACTCAACCCGAAAAATTCGCTGCGACTCAGGGTTTATATACTACTCAGGAAGGGGCTCCTGCTGCGATCTTTGCCTTCCCAACTAATCATCCACCCAAATTACTTTTTCCAATCGAAATACCTGGCGTACTTAGCTGGCTTGCTTTTGGGGATTCCAAAGCTGTAATCAAAGGTATCAATGCATTCCCCCCGGATGAAGTACCGCCACTATTTCTCACATTCGTATCATATCATAATATGGTCATTCTCGGAATGTATTTTATCTTTATTATGGCTGTAGCTGCATTTTTTCTGTATAAAAAGACACTATTCGATAAAAAATTGCTGCTGAGAATTTTTGTCTGGTCAATCCCTTTGCCTGTAATAGCAACTCAATTGGGATGGATTGCTGCTGAAGTGGGAAGACAGCCATGGATTGTTTACGGATTATTAAAAACAAAAGACGCCGTATCATTCACCGTGGGAACTGGTGAATTGATATTTTCAATAATTTTATTCGGACTTATCTATCTGCTCTTAGGTTCCGTATTTCTGGTCCTTCTTATAAAGAAAATCAAAACAGGACCAGATACAATAGTGAAGGAGGCATAAAATGGATTTGAATATTATTTGGTTCTTGTTAGTTGGAGTTCTTGTCATCGGTTATGCTATCCTGGATGGATTCGATCTTGGTGTTGGCGTAATTCAATTATTCACCAAAAATGAAAATGAACGCAGAGTAAATATTAATTCGATTGGGCCGGTCTGGGATGGTAATGAAGTCTGGTTATTGACAGGTGGTGGTGCCCTTTTCGCAGCGTTCCCAATTGTATATGCAACTGTATTCAGTGGGTTTTATCTTGCCTTTATGCTGCTGCTTACATTTCTGATTTTCAGGGCAGTCTCATTCGAATTCCGTAAATATTCCGAAACTGCCAAAGCGAAACAAATCTGGGACTATTCTTTCGCAATCGGAAGTCTTGGTCCTGCGCTTTTATATGGCGTCGCCATCGGGAATATTATGAGAGGCGTGCCCATTCAGATAATTGAGGGTAAGATAGTGAACGAAATCTCTTTCCTCGGATTGTTAAATCCCTATGCACTTCTTATCGGCATTCTGAGTTTGGTCATGTTTACAATGCATGGAGCAATTTATCTTACAATGAAAACCGAAGATAAGCAGCGTCATAAATTAATAAAATGGGCAAATAGTCTTTGGATAGCACTCGTTGTACTCTATTTTGTCTCAACGGTTGCTACAATGTTTGCTGCCCCGTTCCTTTTTGTCGGCATACTGAAAAATCCCATTTTCTGGGTTTTATTCATTCTTTTACTGGCTTCTTTTATCTATGTTCCTGTTGCGCTTAAATCAGGCAAATTCGGACATGCATTTATAGCATCTTCTACTTTAATCTCAATGATGATAGGATTATTTGCTCTAAGTTTGTTCCCAAGACTTGTGCCCTCAAGCGTTGATCTGAACCTGCATAGTCTTACTATCTATAATGCGTCTTCTTCACAGACTACTCTGGAAACGATGTTAATTATTGCTCTGATTGGTGTTCCACTGGTACTGATCTATACAATTTTTGTGTACAGAGTTTTTAGAGGCCCGGTAAAAATAACCAAAGAAAGCTATTGAGTATGATTATTAAAAAAAACTCCGGCTTTTGCCGGCCGGAGTTTTTTTTATTCATACCTTAGTGCTTCGATTGGATCAAGATTTGAAGCTTTGAAAGCGGGATAAGTCCCAAATGTAATCCCGATTAAAACGCATAGTAGAACCCCGATACCAACCCAATCCATTGGAATAGTCGCAGTTGCGTTTAATAACGAACCGGCAAGATTACCTACCATTACTCCTAAAACAATCCCAATTGCCCCTCCAAATAAGCACAATGCTATAGCTTCAAAGAGAAACTGACTTAGTATATTCGATTTTCTTGCTCCAATTGCCTTTCGAATGCCTATCTCCCGTGTTCGCTCCGTCACCGAAACGAGCATAATATTCATAATCCCGACACCCGCAGCCAATAGAGCGATAGCCCCGATCACAATTGCCCCAATCCTGACACCCGAAGTAATATCATTTATCTGACTCAAAACATTTTCATTAGTTCGAATCTCAAAATCATTCTCTTCACCAGGTGCCACTTTTCTAATCACACGCATATGCCCAACTGCTTTTTCAATCAGATCCTTATATACTCGTTCGTCATCAGCACGCACAGTTATATTTACAGAACGGCCTCTCTTTCCATAAAGTGATTGATAAGTTGTATGGGGAATAAGAGCAAAATTATCCTGACTCTGACCAAAAAAATCCCCTTTGGATTCCAATATTCCAATAACAGTTAATTTCTTGCCGTCAAATGCGATTTCCTGACCAAGAGGATCTATTTTCTTAAATAATGCCTCCACAATATCAGGTCCAAGAACAATTACATTCGAAGAGCTCTCCATATCTCTTGAATTTATGTCTCTTCCACGGGCAATAACCCAGTCGTTATTGAGAAAACCTTCCGGAGTAATCCCGCCAACAGAAACATTCGGATTAGTTTCCTCGCCGCGATATTTTAGTAATCTACCAAAATTCCATTGCTCAGCGCCCACATTTTGTGTTTCAGTTAATCGCTGCTTAAGCTCATAGTATTCTTCAATCGTAATATCTTTACGGTTTCGATATTTAGCCCATGAACCAGGCCCTCCTGTCCGCACAGATGGCCATTTCTGTATCTGAAATGTATTTGAATTAAGTGCGGAAACTCCCTCTTCAATACTTTTCTGGAGCATCGATATAACAGTACTTATAGATATTATCGAAAAAATACCGACAACAATTCCCAGCACAGTAAGCGCTGATCTCAGTTTGTTCGCCCTGAGTGAAGAAAAAGCAAGCTTTAATAGTTCATACATATAGTTTTTCCTTGTTCTTATTCATATCTGAGAGCTTCAACCGGGTCCATTTTTGCGGCACTATACGCAGGCGCAAACCCCGATATCAATCCAGTTAAGAGTGACACAACGAATGCAAGGACAACTGCATCGTACTGCAAAGAGACAGGGAAATCATACTGCTCTATTATTCTTGTTCCAAGAAATGCGACGAAAAACCCCATAACCCCGCCAATCAGGCATATAATCGCTGATTCCGCTAAGAATTGGCTTAGGATTGTCCTCCTTTTTGCTCCGATTGCTTTTCTTATTCCTATCTCCTTTGTCCTTTCTTTCACAGAAACAAACATAATATTCATAATTCCGATTGCCCCAACAAATAAAGAAAGACCGGTGATAACAAAACCGGCTATCTGAATTACACCGATCGTTTTATTGATTTCGCTCAGCAAACCTTCCTGCTGATTTATGGAGAAATCATCTGCTTCATAATATTTAAGGCCCCTAACCTGCCGCATTGCACCAATAGCTTCCTGCTTCACATCCTCAACGAGCTGACTGTTTGGTGCACGTACATTGATCGTAATGCTTCGAAAGGATTCATTCTGGAAAAACTTGAATACAGCATCAATTGGAACAAACACCTGATTATCAGGGTTGAAACTTCCCATAACAAAACTGCCCTGTTCTTCGAGAACCCCAACGACCTTAAATTTATTGCCCTTCAGCTCAATTTCTTCACCAACCGCACTTCCGAAGGGAAAGAGCTGTTTATTGATTTCACTCCCCAGTACAACAACACTCCTGGCACCTTTGCTCTCGATTTCATTGAAAAACCTGCCCTGGTTAAAATTAAGATTTGTTGTTCGAAGATACTCGTTGGTCGTACCGGTGACCATCATAAATTCAATACTGGTCTCACCTTTTTTTATTGTCTGGTTGGTCCAGATACTCGGTGCAACTGCAACTGGTAATTTCACAAGATCCTTAAAACGTTCATATTCTTCCATATTAAGGTTTCTCCGGTTGCGCATCTGCCACCATGGAATATCATTATTAAACCATGCCCATTTATCTATATAAAGGTTATCTGACCCAAGCGAACTAACACCTTTCTGGAATGACTGATCAATCCCGGTAACGGCAGTTGACATCAACACAACGGCCGCGATTCCGATAACAATTCCAAGAGTTGTAAGAATAGAACGAATCTTATTTGCTCTGATCGCTCTCAGGGAGATCAGTAAACCTTCTTTCAACTCAAATAGAAAATTTCCCATCTGATTGCCTTTTATTGTAAAGAATGATTGTTTGAACTAGGGATAATCCTTTTCTCAACATATTCATCCCTTTCGATCATGCCATCGCGGATTCTGATGATCCTCGCAGCGTGTTCAGCAATATACTCTTCATGCGTAACCAATATTATTGTATTTCCGGTACTATGCAATTCACTGAAGAGAGCCATAATATCCTCTCCTGTCTTAGTGTCCAGGTTACCGGTTGGTTCATCTGCAAGAATGATTGAAGGGCTTGTTACTAATGCCCTGGCTATTGCCACACGTTGCCTTTGCCCGCCTGATAACTCATTTGGTTTATGCGTCACCCTATCTGAAAGACCAACTTTTGCAAGTGCTTCACGCGCACGTTCTTTCCTTTCATATGAATTCATTCCTGCATAGATGAGCGGAAGCTCAACGTTATGAAGTGCATCGGAACGCGGAAGCAGATTGAATGTCTGGAATACAAAACCTATTTCTTTATTTCTGATCTTCGCCAGATCATTATCGTCCATATCTCCAACACTGATTCCATTGAATATATATGATCCTTTGGAAGGAGTATCCAGACATCCGAGAATGTTCATAAGAGTAGATTTTCCGGAACCCGAGGGTCCCATTATGGCAACATATTCATTTTTTTCAATTGTAAGAGATACATCCCTCAGGGCATGAACTTCCTCAGAACCCACATCGTATATTTTTGCAATATGTTCAATACTTATAAGATTCATCTTAGTCCCGGGTTTTTAATTGGATTTGACTTCGGGCTTTCCGCCTTCATTCTTCTTTTCGATCATTACTTTTTTACCATCCTCAAGTTCAGAAGAAATCGCTCTGTAAGGTCCGCTCACTACTTTTTCCCCTTCTTTTAAACCAGTTGTAATTTCGAGATAAGTGTCATCACTTATACCGGTAGCAACTTCACGCATTTTAACAACATTATCCTCAACGATAAACACAATTTCTTTAGGTTTATTCGTCCTTTGAATGCCGTTTTCTTTCTTTACAGAGATCGCTTCATTCCTTGAATCCGCATTCTGTTCATCTTCTTTTTGCGTTTTAGCATCCAGTACTCTCGCAGTCACACTCTGAATGGGCACTGACAAAACATTAGCTCTTGTTTCAGTCTCGATGTCGGCATCACAGGACATACCAGGCCTTATTCCTTTGTCAGCTTTGTTCAGTTGAATTTTAATTTCGAAATTTACAATCTCGTCCTGTGTCCCGAGTCCGCTCTGCTTTGCACTATTACCGATCTGCGTAACCAAACCAAGGAATTTTTTGTCGCCGAATGCATCCACTTCAATCCAGGAAGTGTCCCCCACAGCAACTTTAACTACATCATTTTCATCAACTTCAACAGTAGCTTCCATTTGCTCAAGATCGGCAACTGTCATAATATTTGTTCCCTGCGTAAAATTACTTCCAAGTACTCTTTCACCAAGTTCAACGTTCAGAGCGCTTACCGTTCCGTTCAATGGAGAATAAATGGCTGTCCTTGCAAGGTTTTCTTCTGCTTCTTTCAATGCTTCCTGTGCCTGAAGCACAGCGGCTTTTTGTGCTTCATAAAGTCCCTGATTCTGCAAGAAATTAGCTTTTGCAGCTTCTAGTTGACTGTCAGACGAAAGTTTTTTATCAAATAGGCCTTTAATTCTTTCATATTCAGATTTTACCTGATCCAGCGATGCTTCACGGACTTTCAAATTCGCGGTCGAAGATTGCAAATTTGCCTGAGCTCTGTTTCGCTGAGCTACATAAATATCCGGTTTGATTCTTATTAGCAACTGTCCTTTTCTAACTACATCCCCTTCTTCAACCGGTAATTCAACAATTTCACCATTCACTTCCGGAGTAATTACAACCTGTTCAACAGGGTTTATCTTTCCGGTAGCAGTAACCACTTCTGTAATTGTTCTTAATTTAACTTCTTCCTGTTGAACCGGGATTATCAGTTCTTTATTCCCACCAGCAATTATCATTACTGCCACAACAATCAGTAAAACCCCAATCACTGAGAATATGATTATTTTTTTACGATTTTTTTTCTTCTGCGCTTTTGTCATTGAAATTATCTCCGGATAATTATTTTATCAAATTTTTTACATTGAGTTTACCAAGGTACCTAAGCAGATTATCCTTTAATCTGTAGAATTCATATTCTGCTTCAATTAATGAACGCTGAGCATCCATAAAATCATTATCAGCCTGCAAAACTTCCAGAATAGTGCCTGAACCGAGTGAATATTTTTCATTTATAAGTTTACGGGTTTCTCCGGCTGCAATAATAGTCTTTTTACTAACTTCGAGTGCTTTCTTTGCGGTATTGAGCTGCAGATAACCCTGTTTAATCTCAATCTTGATCTGTCTTTCAAGAACATTCAGTCCTTCAGTAGCATTCAGAACATTAACCTTGGCAAGTTCTGTTGAGTATTCTGTACTCCAGTTACTGAAAATCGGGAGATTAATCGATAATCCAAAAGAATAAGTCTTTCTGTCGAATAATTTACCGACTTCAGAAGCAACTGTTCCGAATCCGTAATCTGCTGAAAGTGAAGGATAAAATCCTGATCGTGCCCGAGTGACACCAGATTCTGCTATTTTAAGATTGAGTTTTGTGCTTTTATAATCGTCCCTGTTCTGGAGAGCTGTATTTACAAGATTTTCGATTGTGTCAAATTCGGACATATATGCTTCAACATCAGGTGCCGAGTCGAATGGATCGATAAAATCATATTCTTCAAGAACATTCAGCGCCAGATAATCAAGAAGATTACTCTTTGAAGTTTCATAAAGGTTTTCAGTTTGTAAATATTGAAGTTCTGCTGTCCCAAGCTGCACCTGCTGTGCATAAACATCAGCAAGAGTAACAGCTCCCAGTTTATTTCTTTCTTCAATATCTTCGAGGAATTTCTGGTTGTACTTCAGATTTTCGTCTCTTACTTTTAAAAGCTCTTTTGCTTTCAGAACCGTATAAAATAATTCGCTCGTCTGATAAATAATGTCTTGTTTGAGTTTTGCTATCTCAAATTTCGATGATTCAATATTATCCTGTTTCTCTGAGATGTTCGCATAATTCGACAAACCATCGAACAGAACAACACTGCCGCCGGCACTAAGGCTGAAACTTCTCGAATCAACCTCAGTCTTGGAAATGGGAACTAAAACCCCAAATTCATTCCTGAGAAATCCGCCTCCATCATCAGCAGTTCTGTTCCAGTCCCAGGAACCCCTGATACCGAAATTCGGCAATAATGCACCATAGGCGTTCTTTAGGGCGGCTTCAGAAGTGCTTAGATTATTTTTAGAAATTATCAAATTTGAATTCCTCTGAAGGGCAAGAGTTGTGGCTTCATCAAGAGTCAACTTTTTTTGGGCTGAGACAACCGAAAAAAGAGCAAGAAATGCCAGCAGGAATTTGTTCATTATATTCTCCTTAAAACTGTTTATTATTATGACGGATTGATTGGAAAAGAGTTACAAAATTTAATTAAAATAATTTCAACTAGTTATTCATGATCCTGTTTTTGATCTTCAGAAAATATTCATATGCTGCATCATACTCATTTGGAATGATTCCATCGAGAATTGCCTCTTCTATTTGTGTTTTAATGACCCCAACCATTCTCCCTGGTGGGATCCCGCAAACTTTCATTATTTCCTCTCCCCTCACAGGCGATTGGAATTCCCTCAATTTATCTTTTTCCTCTACTTCTTTAACCCTTAACATCACTTTCTCATAATTTGAAAGGTACCTTCTCACTTTGGAAGGATTTTTACTCGTAATATCTGCGCGGCACAAACTGATAAGATCATCAAGATTTTCTCCAGCATTAACTACAAGGCGCCTGATGGCGCTGTCTGTCACTTCTTCATCAACCAGCGCTATTGGTCTAAGATGCAGCCGGACAAGTTTCTCAACATAAGGTAATTCATGCAAGGGCAATTTCATTTTACGAAAAATTCTTTTCATCATTCTTGCACCTAACTCTTCATGACCATGAAAAGTCCACCCCGTACCCTCAACGAATTTTTTAGTATTTGGTTTTGCAATATCATGAACAAGCGCGGCAAACCTTAGCCAAACATTTTCGGTAACAGCACTTATGTTATCTACCACTTCGAGTGTATGCAGGAAAACATCTTTGTGATGATATTCTTTCCTCTGTTCAATTCCTGCTAAGAGAGATATTTCCGGGAAAAAAAATGTAAATGCACCCGATTCATGAAGAAGTTTAAGCCCAACAGAAGGCTTAGGCAAAGAAAGAATTTTAAGGAATTCATCAGTTATCCGTTCCTGGGAGATTATTTCAAGTCTCGCAACATTCTTCTTAATACCTTCCCAGGTCTCATCTTCAATCTTAAAATTTAGTTTTGCTGCAAACCTGATCGCTCTCAAAATTCGTAAAGGATCATCAGAAAAAGTTTCGTCGGGTTTTAGCGGAGTCCGTATAACACCTTTCTCAAGGTCAGCGATTCCATTAAAAAGATCCGCAAGATTCCCCCTTCCGGGCTCATTCAGAGAAACTGCAAGCGTATTGATTGTGAAGTCTCTTCTCCGGATATCATCAATAAATACGCCCTTTTCAACAGATGGTTTTCTCGATTCAACAGAGTAAGATTCGCGGCGGGCTCCCACAAATTCATAGGGAGTATTTTGAAAATCAAACTTTGCTGTACCAAAATTCTTGAAATAACTTACGTTTTTTACCCTGATTTCCGCTGCCACCTCGGCTGCAAAAGCTGGACCATCGCCAATCACAGTAAAATCAGCCTCATCTTGCTCATTTCCAATGTCCAGCAGTCTATCCCTGACATATCCACCAACAACATAGACCTCAATCCCAGATTTTGTGGCCACTCGGGATACAGCGCCAAAGATTGGCATAGATTCAATAGCATTATTCAGTTTATCAAAATTCAATTTATTCATTTGATTCTAATTGGAGCTCATATTCATAAATTCTGGTGTATAATTCCATTGAGGCTCTAAATTCAAAAGGAATTTCCAGATTTTTAAGGTACTCAAAAAGAATTCTGCCACCCTCAATATTACCTGAATAAATATACAATTTTAAAAGTTCAATTGATAAGTATATACCGAAGGGACTGGGATCCTTCTGAAAAGATCCGATATTTAATTCCACATCACTGATTTTATCAAATTTGTATGCGGAATAGTATAGATTCAACAGAGTATTAAGTAATAAAGGTTCTCTTTTTTCTAAAAATAAGTCATAAACTGTTTTTGTCACTTCTTCCAATTCAGTATTCTTAATATCAATTTTTCTATAATAATCGATTTCGGCAAGCAATTTCATTTTCTCAACCTCAGCCTGGTATGAAAACAGAGGCGACTCCCTCAGGAAAGCATTTGCTTTTTGTGTGCCGGAAGAATTATTTCCAATATAATAGAGCAGTCTGATTTCGAGCAGTTTTAAGTTGTAAATGTATCCTGTTTGTGAAAAATGAGGCATATATTTCTTTAGAATTACAAGTGCATCTGAGAAAAAACCTTCTTTAATATCGGCAGATATTATCCCTCGAAGAGCCTGGTATGAATTATCCTTATCCAAAATTGAGCTATAAGAACGTTTTGCTTTTTCATACTCTCCAGCCATGAACTCATCCTCTGCATCCCTTAGCGACTTTGCAATGTACCTCGGACAATATTTTGAAATTATTGGTTTATAGCCATAAATTAATTTTTCTGTATTAGAATCGGTCAGTACCGGAATCGCTCTGATATATTCCCAATAATTGCTGAATAAAGTATCCCGGTGAATTCCAATTGCCCCGAATAGGTCCCCTGTCCTATGAAAGTTGTTTACTTTGTCGAAACCATAATTTGCTCCTAAATATTTCATAAAACTTCCCGCAAGCAAATAAGAATATGCCGAAGTATTTCCAAAGAAATTCAAGCCCTCAAAAAGACTTCCGATATCTGGATTACCCTTTTTAAGAGCCATTTTTGCAAAATAATCTATGTCGAATCCAAGGTAGTCATTTTCGAGAGCCATTGCATAGCCCTCAATAATCGCCGGATTGATATTGGCTGCAACCTTAAAAATATTATCGCTGTTTGCTGAAGCAAATATATGTGCCAGCTCATGCCTTAATGTTTCAGAAAAATTATCACCTGAAATAAAAATACTATTTAGCCAGGGTTTCGCGACGTCAGCATTTTTCGATCCGAAATATTTCTTTTTATCATAATCATCATTAAATATATATGAAATAATTTTTTTTTCGGGTGTTGACGCTGATAATTTTTGAAGATCATTGTAATTAAATTCATGAAAATACATTATTACTTTCTTCAGACTTTCATCAATACGATCATCAAACACATACTGAAAATGAGCGCTCTCTCTTTGATCTCCAAGACTATTCCGAAGCGATGCCTCAGAGGTCCCAAATCCCAGATCATATTTTAATATAGTCAGAAAAATTAATGGAATTAGTAAAAAATAAGCAGCAGCCCTTTTTTCAAATCGAATTATGACAGATATAACTATCATTCCAAAGGCGAAAAGGAAAACTGATAAACGATAAATAATAAATTTTAGATCTGGTTCGATCAGTTCATCATAAATTGTTCCAGGGAAATAACCAATCCAGGGATGATAAAGATAGATTTGCGGCTGAAAATATATTGCAAACCATGGATATACAAATAAAAGCACCCAGAAAAAGAGAAACCAGGTTCTTTTATTTTTTATTGAATTCTCCCTGATCAGAAAAGCAAGAGCTATGCCGAGGGTAGCCGAAGGGATGACGATTAGAAAATACAACCAAATGCCCGAACCCGGAGGACACCCATTTCTCAAAAAGTTGAAAAGCAAAGATATAGCTAAAGGCATCAAAACAATAAGGGATGCATAATTAATTATACCTTTTATGCTTCTGAAATATCGGGAGAGATTAATCGCAGCTAAACCGACAATGATCGACGTTGAAAGTCCTGTAATAACAGAAAATTCATAATCTGTATATTTTAAGAGAGGAAGGAACTGCGCCACAACAGAGAGCAATACGACGCTTGACAGACTAAGTAGAATATATGTCTTCGAAGATGTGAACTGACCGGGAATGCTGGAAGATTCTGAATCTATCAACACTTTTAGAAAAGTTTTATTATTGTTCCATTCACACCAACGACAAAAATCTGACCTGTGTTATTTACCGCAATATTATTAAATTGGGTATATAATCCTGTATTCAAGGGTTTCCAAACGCGTCCTTTGTCCTGGCTGAAAAGTAAAAGACCTCTTGTGCCGGCTACCAAGGCTGTCTGATCACTGATAAATTTAACCTTCTGAAATCCACCCATATCCGGAGGAGCAAGTTTTATCCATCCCCTTCCCCCGTTTTCACTTCGGAACAATGATCCACCACCTCCAACAGCAAGAGCAATATCATCATCAAGGAAATCTATAGATTTGAGATAATTATCTGTAAACCGGGGTATTAAATCCCAGGTCGCTCCCTGATCATCAGTATAAAATGCTACTCCTCCCCATCCCACAATTACGCCAGTATTTTCATCACCAAAATCAATATCATAGAGTAAGGCAGTTGTCGGCAATCCAATTCTGTCCCAGGTATAGCCTCCGTTAATGGTTCTCATTAGGAATCCCTGACTTCCGAGAACGAACCCAAGTTTATCATTAACAAAATTCACACGGGTTAGTGTAACATTATACGCTAATTCAACCCTCTCCCATTCCTGAAAAAAATTCTGACTCTGAAAAAAAACAGAGCTATCACCAACAATAAAAGATCTGCCGTTTCTGAAAAAATATCCATCGTAAAGGTTTGCATAAGTATTTAGCTGCTTTGGAGTCCATTCTTTTCCCTGATCATTAGTGGTCAATATCACACCCTTTTCGGCAAATGCAACCCCTGCAGACTGATTGACAAAAAACACTGAATTAATCGTGGTATTTATTCCGGAATTTTGCTTCACAACCTTGTTCATCTTTTCTTCAGGATCGGTGAACAAAGATTGAATATTATACTTATCATCAAATTCCTGAATTTTACCAGTTGAAACCAGTTCGAACGACTGGTTAAATAGAAAATAAGCAAATCCCAGCACGGCAATAATTATTGTGGCAGCAGCCATGATTGAAAAGGCTCTCACTTTCGTGGGCTTTTTTTCCTTATCTTTTTTTGCTTTTTCCTTCATTTCTAAAAGATATTTCTCAATATCTTCAAGACGTCTTGAAAATTCCTGGCAGGAATTAAACCGTTCATAAGGATTTTTCGACATCGAGCGAGCGATTAGTATATCGATCATTTCGGGAGTTCCCGGCAATTTCTGCGATATTTTATCAGGCATCCGGTTTATATGGGCATCCATTATATCATATTCGCTCTTAAAATTAAACGGAGGTTCTCCGGTGATCATTTCATAGAAAGTTGCACCGATTGCATAAATATCAGTATGGTAAGTCACTTCTTCACCACGAACCTGCTCAGGACTCATATAATAAACAGTTCCAAGTTTTGAACCCGTTTTGGTAAATCGTTTCTCGCCGAAAGATTTCGAAATGCCAAAGTCCATTATTTTGGCAATTCCTTCCTGATTGAAAATTATATTTGATGGCTTAATATCGCGGTGTACGAATCCTTTGATATGGGCATATTCCATTCCGGCAAGGATTTGCTTCATAATATAAATCGCGTCATAAATATTGATGCGCTTCTGTCTGTAAAGTACTTTTTCAAGTGATTCACCTTCAACATATTCCATTGCGATACCAAGAAGATCTGAATACTCGATGAATCCATAAACTGTAACAATATTTGTGTGAAGGAGTTTTGCCTGATTCTTTGCTTCCCTCTTAAAACGCTCGATAAACCTTTCATTATCAAACATTTTGCTGCTCATCATCTTAATCGCAACAAACCGTTCGAGTTTCATATCGTATGCTTTGTAAACAATACCCATCCCACCCTGCCCAAGGGTGGAAATTATTTTATAATTATCGATTACAAGTCCACTTAGGTTTTCCATTAATCAGATTCTCCAGATATAAACTATCCACAATAAGATCGTTAAATATAATAAATATTATCCTTTTCAATCTCCTAAATTGATGCAATTCTTATTTGATTTTATTCCACCCTTGTTCATTTAAGTAGTTTTTAGCATTCATCATTTTGACTTCTGCTAATCCACTCGTTTTTCGAACAGAAAGAATCAATTCAGAACTAAATTCAAGCGTAATCTGTTTGATAAAACAAAAAAAGAAGTTAAATTTGTAGTTTGTATTTTATGCGAGAGTGGCGGAATTGGCAGACGCGCCAGACTTAGGATCTGGTATCTCACGATGTGGGGGTTCGAGTCCCCCCTTTCGCACAAATCTTAACCTATATTTATTCGAGGACGAATTGGAAACCAAAGTAAACGTATTGTCAGACCATGAACACGAATTGTCCGTCGTATTAGATTACGAGGAAATATTACCGGAAATTGAAGAAGCATATAAAAAAGAAACCAGAGATATTGCTATACCTGGTTTCAGAAAAGGCAAAGCACCTCGCCACTTGATAAAGAAATATTATGGTGACCTTATCGAAGAAAGAGCCAGTGAAGATATTGCGAAACAAAAATTTTATGTACTTATTGAAGAACAGGAAAAGAAGCCCATTTCCGTACCTTCAATGACCGACCTAAAATTTGAGGCAGGTAAATCGCTGGAATTTGCTGTCAAATACGAGATTATGCCGGAGTGGGATGTTACAGGTTATCTCGACCTTCATATAGAAAAACCTTTAGTTAATGTAACTGAAGAAGTTGTAGATGAAGAGTTATTCAATATGTTGAAGTCCCAGGCAACCTGGGCTGATTACGATGTGATTGACGATAAATACACCCGTGTAACTGTTGATTTACAGAAACTTGATTCGGGAGGTAATATTGTCGTAGGCGAGAAATACGAAAATATTTCTTTCGACTTTACAGATCAATCTCTTAATATAAAAATTTATGAGGGCGCTGAGGGTAAAAAGGTTGCTGAGACATTCAGATTTCACTTTACCAGCATTCATCAGCACGATGATCATACACACGAAGTTGATGTACACAACGAAGCACTTATCAAAAAAATTGAAAAAATAACACTCCCTGAAATAAATGAAGATCTTGCAAAAAAATTATCAAGGGATAAAGCAAGTTCAGAAACTGAACTCAAAGATTTAATAAGAAATGAACTTACCGCATTTTATGAGCGTCAGTCATCTGAAACTTTTGAAAATAATCTGATCACAAAAATTCTTGATAACAACAAGGATTTTATTGTACCGGAAGGATTTGTCGAAAAACTTGCATTAGAATTTACTGAAAAGGAAATTGAAGAATCTAAGAAATATAAAGTAAACATCGATAGGAAACGTATTGAAGAAATGAGCAAAGGAAGAGCTCAGGTTTCCGGGAAAATTGAAATTATTCTGCTTTCAATCGCTAAAAAAGAGCATATCTCCGTCACTGAATCAGAAGTTGATGAATTCCTTTCCAAAGAAGCAGAATCAACAGGAATATCTCTTGATAAACTTAAAAACTACTATAAAATGAATGATCTGAGAGAAACTCTTCTGAGAGATAAAGTATTTAAGTTTCTTAAAGAAAAAAACCAACAAGTAATTATTAATAAATAGAAATTATCGAAATGGAATGGAAAGCAAATTACCCTTTCAATAATCAGTTGATACCGTACGTTATTGAACAGACAGGCCGCGGTGAGCGCGGTATGGACATATTCTCCAGATTATTAAGAGAAAGGATCATATTTCTGGGAACTGCAATTGATGATCATATTGCAAGTCTTATTATAGCACAATTATTATTTCTTGAAGCTGAAGATCCCGATAAGGATATAAGACTTTACATCAATTCACCCGGTGGCAGTGTTTCGGCAGGACTGGCTATTTATGACACGATGACTTATATTAAGCCTGATGTCTCAACTATCTGTGTGGGCTTGGCTGCGAGTATGGGTGCGATACTGCTTGCTGGCGGGACGGCGAAAAAACGCTCAGCTCTTCCTCACTCAAAAATCATGATTCACCAGCCATGGATTGGCGGATTGCAGGGACAGACTTCCGATATAGAGATTCATGCCCGCGAAATGATTAAAACGCGTGATACTCTCTATTCTATTCTCTCAAAACATACTAAGAAAACTGTGGACGAGATAACCAAGGATTGTGACAGGGACTATTATATGTCCTCTCATGATGCTGTTGAATATAAACTAATTGATAATATTCTTGAATTCAGAACCCCGTCTGGGAAAGCTTCTGAGTAACTTATAATATTATTATTCTGCCGTCATGAATCTTTTTTATATTTTCATGACGGCTTTTTTGTTTTAAATCAACCGGAGGAAATTTCGATGAAAAATATCGGTGTTATTGCTTTATTTCTCATACTATCTTGCGATTATTTAGCGCAGGAAAAATTATTTACAGTTGACGATATAGTTTTTAAGTCTTATAATCAATTGGCCCCAGAAAATATAAAAATGTTCAAATGGACTTTTCAGGAGGGTGTGTACTCATTTGTCAGGAGTGAAGGTGAAAAGGATATTCTTTGTCTGGGATATGCCAATTCGGAAAAAGTCACAGATTTATTATCAGTTGAAACTTTTGCTGCAAACATAAAAAAATCCGGCCGATCTGCTCCCGAGAAATTCCCAAATTTCAGTTGGAAGAGCAAAAATGAAATGTTATTCTCACTAAAGAATGAGCGGATTTTATATAATATTAAAGATAATACAATAACTTCTCTGAATCTTTGGGATGAAGAAGCACAAAATATTACTTTCTCACCCAATGATAATGTTACTGCATTCACTAGGGGTCAGAATTTGTTTATATCAAATGGATTGGAAACTCCAGTTCAAATAACATTTGATACAAAAGAAGGAATTGTCAACGGTACGAGCGTTCATCGTAATGAATTCGGAATAACCGGTGGAATATTCTGGTCACCGGGATCAAATCTGCTTGCTTATTACAAAATGGACGAGAGTATGGTCACAGAATTCCCACTCTACGATCTTGATAAAACTCCTGCTGAAATTACTAAGGTACGTTATCCCATGGCAGGTGGTAAGAGCCATCATGTTAAAGTATGCATCTATAATCTGGAATCAGGAAACACCGTTATTCTGGAAACAGGCGAGCCACTTGATCAGTATCTCACAAATATTGCGTGGGCACCAACTGAGGACTACCTGCTAATTGCACATCTTAACAGAGATCAGAATCATATGAAGCTAGTTAGCTATGATATTAAATCAGGAAAACCAAATGAAATACTTTTTGAAGAAAGACATGATAAGTACGTTGAGCCTGAAAATCCGGCATTATTTATCCCGGGTGAAAATGATAAATTTTTATGGCTTTCTGAAATGGATGGATTTAACCATATTTATTTATTCGATTTAAAATCGAAAAAACTTCAGCAACTAACTTCAGGTGAATGGGTAGTTAAACACATTTCAGGAATTTCTGAAGATGGTAATAGAGTTTACTTCTCAGCAACAAAAGAATCTCCGATAGAAAATCATTACTATTCGTTGGAAATCTCTTCCGGAAAAATCACGAATCTCACTCCGGAAAACGGTTGGCATAATGTAACATTCGATAATAATTTTAATTTTATTTATGATGATTATAATAACATAAGCACTCCCAGACAGATATTTATACGGAATAATCTTGGAAAATCACTTCGAAATATTTTGAATTCGAAAAATCCCGTCGCTGATTTTAAGATTGGGAAAGCTGAACTTGTAACATTTTACGATAAGGACGAGAATTTATTTTATGGAAAAATAGTATTCCCACCCGATTTTGATTCTTCAAAAAAATATCCGGTAATAGTATATGTCTATGGAGGCCCGCACGCGCAGGTAGTTAGTAATACTTGGTGGTTTGGAAGATACGATTTCTGGGCATTGCTAATGGCTCAAAAAGGATATATCGTTTTCAGTATGGATAACCGGGGTTCTGAAAATCGCGGACGCGATTTTGAACAAACTACATTCAGAAACCTTGGAACATTTGAGGTGCAGGATCAATTAGCTGGTATTGATTATCTTGGCAGTCTTAGTTATGCTGATACTTCGAAAGTTGGTGTTTACGGATGGAGTTATGGTGGATTTATGGCTTCTTCTCTTATGATGAGAACGAATGGAAAGTTTAAAGTTGGAGTGGGTGGTGGTTCTGTTATTGACTGGAAATTCTATGAGGTCATGTACACTGAAAGATACATGGATACACCCGAAACTAATCCTGAAGGTTATAAGAGAGCAAGTCTTTTAGAAAGAGTTAACGATTTGAATGGTAAACTATTATTAGTACACGGAACATCTGACGATACTGTTGTGTGGCAGCATAGTCTTAAATTTGCATCGCTTGCCTCAAAGGCGAACAAGCAGCTTGATTATTTTCCTTATGTTCATCATGGTCATGGTGTCCGCGGCAAAGAAACTCTTGATCTCTATACCCGTTTAACAAATTACTTTATTGACAATCTAAAATGACATTATCAAGCATAATAAATATTAATTAGCGTGATTTTAATCATTAATTTACTAATGTACTGATCAATGTAAACATAAAATAGGCAGGGGAAATAAACTCCCCTGCTTCATTTTTCGGCGATGAAAATCCTATAATTGCCAAAAATTCCTAAAAGTAACAATCCGAGAAACCAGCCGGACTCCAAATTTTTATTATAGATAATTAAAAAATCAAAAAACGAAATTCACACGCAATTTCTCTCCAACAGTATCAAATATTTAAATATTCACTTATATTTTTTGATAATCATAAATTTCAAATATCTTAATGATCTTTTCATTCATTTTAGGCACTGCAAAAAAAATGGGTCTGTCCGCATTGAAGCGAACAGACCCGAAATATCGAATAAATGATATTGTTATTTGAGAAGCATCATTTTACCGGTCTGGTTGAAATTCGAACCGTTTTTACCCTGTGCATTAAGCGTATAGAAGTAGATACCGCTGCTCAGATTTCTTCCATTACTACGGGCGTTCCAGGTAAATCTATGCACACCTGCTGCGAGTTCACCATCAAATAGAATATCTACAACTTCTCCGAGAGAATTATAAACAGTCAGATTAACATTCGCAGCAACTGGTGTTGCAAATGAAATTAAAGTCGATGGGTTGAACGGATTTGGATAATTATTATTAAGTTCAAAATTGGCAGGCAAGCCGCTATTCAAATCATTCCTGATTCCTGTGACCGAATCTGATGGAATAGCCATCGAGGTAACTCCTTTAAATCCAATATCACCAATAACTGTCCCTGCGGCACTCATTTTATCAATACTGATAAGTTTACTAATTTGAATTACCTCACCAGTAACTCCATAAAAATCACCCTCACCGTCAAAAGCCAATGCTCGTGTATAAACCCCAAGTCCGGTTTTTCCAACAAGGGTCAATTCACCAGTCGAGGTATTTATTGTGAATAAACGGTCCTTATCACCTTCCGCAGCCGATCCCCAAAGAGTACCATCAATAGGATTAAAAGTAAGTGCAGCAATTTTGGTGCTAAGTTCACCAATAAAATTATGAGTTCCTGTTTCAGGATTAATAGTATAAAGTTTTTTGTTTTTATCAACCGCATATAAACTGTCTGCAGGACTGAAAGCCATTGTTTCAAATTCAACAGGTATCTCATGCTGGATATAACCACGTCCGACAGGTGCATCAATCCGTATCAGTTTTGACGATCCAGTAGCTATTTCTGCAAGAGCATAGAGTTCCTGGGAATTATTTGAATAAGTCAATCCTTTAAGATAGCTGAAACCTGACGCCCCAAGTTCGGTTCCGGTTCCTGTTGTTTTGTCAATATTCAGCATCACGCCACTTGCAAAGCTATGTGTTGTTGCATAAAAAGTGCCGTTAAGTGCTTTGCCGATCACATAACCCTCGGCTGAAAGTTCAATTTTTTTAGACGGGTAATCAGGATCATTTGATAATAATATAAGTGAATCATTCCTGACACTCGCTGAAGTCGGTGCAAATTTAACACTAAACTCAACCGAATCATAAGTGGCAAGATTCATAGGAAAGGTGTAGTTACCAACCAAACTGAAATCAGGGTTGTTGAATTCTATTCCCGAAACGACCAGATCTGGTGATCCATAATTCTTTATCTGAAAAGATTTCAACTCGCTTTCTTTGCCAACCTCAATCGTACCATAATCAAAAGAAGAAGCCTGCATAATCAATGTCTGAGATGGTAAAGGCAGAAGCATTATCTCTGCGACTTTCGTTCCCCAGTTATTCGTGGAATGAACATATTCGGTAAATATCCAGAATGATTTTCCGGCGCTATGATCAAAATAGGCACCCATATAATCACCCCACCGATTTCTGCCTGAGCCAAAATCGACGACATAATTTCCATTTCCCGGGCTCAGAAGCTGTGTGCCGGAAAAGGAGCCGTCAGATTTAATGAGAGAAAAATATGCACCCATATATTCTGTGTCAGATGATCGGCTGTAAGTGAAGATTACATCATCTTCAGTATTTACTGCTAAAGCCGGATAATTATAATAATAACCGCTCTCGGCCATTGTAAGATCTGCCGCTGCGGTGAAATTGCTTACATCAACTACCAGGTAACGTACAGCAGAATAACTCCCGTTACGCACTGAATGAGTCATATGCAAAAGTCCGTCCTTATAAACTGGTTCATTACGAAGGTTTTTTCCGCCGCCATCTATCAGCAAAGTACCACCCCCAAGCTGGTCTGCATTAGGAGGTGAAGTATAAAGATTAGTAGGCACGGCAACACCAGTCAAAGTATCTCTGCCGTTAATATTCTGAAATGTATAAACTCCGAAGTTTGTCCCGGTTGTAAATGGGGAATGAACCGCTAAATAATATTTATCATTTTCCTGAAACATTCTAGTCGGACGGATACCGAATGCAGAGGTTCCCGAACCCGGATAAGAAATATGCGTAAAATCATTCCATGTCACTATTCCTGTCATGCCATCTGTACGATACAAATCTCTTTTAGGTACTACGCGCAGCCTTGAGCCCACGTATCCACCGGTAAACCCGAAATCGTTTGAAGTTATATAAATATTATTCTGGTCATACCCAACACCCTGATAATCTCCCCAGGCGCCGTTTGGTGTGCTACCATAAACATTGGAGGGCAAAGCCCAGTTATACCAGACACCATTCGGGTCATCATCATCGGATACTGAAACGAAAAAATAGCTTTGACTTGTTGCATCATCTTGATGAAGCCAAACCTGTACCCATCTGTTTGAGAAGTGATCGTATATTACCTTTGGATCAAAAGCCGAAGCTCCCGAAACAATAGCGCCATACCAGGTATCCGCATTTACTTCGTTGATGACCACACCGTTCTTGTCTGCGATCCTGAAACTGGAATTAACAAGATACATAATATGCGAAGGTCCAACAGCAATTATTGGATCAGGTGGAATCGAATTTGACTGTGTAAATCCCTGGGCGTTCACATTAAGGTGAATACTGTCATTTTGGAAAACTCCGTCTGCGTAATAATTAACATCACGCAAAAGATTACTGTTTTCCGGTCCTAATGCTTTGTCTTCTGATTCCGGATTAGGCAATTCTTCCGGTTTCTGATGAAGGATAAACCTCCATCGCGTATTAGCAGCTTTTAAGGCTGCGAAGTTTGATGTATTCTGAACATTTCCGGAAACAACTGACCCGGGAAGCGGACCATTATATGATATCTGAGCCGTGCTAATGCCGGAAAATATCAGGAAAGGAAGAAGAAGGGTATTGACAATTCTTTTCATTTAATGTACCCAAATGTGATAAAAAACATGTGTATTATTAACAATTGCATAATAAAACTAATTAATGAAAAATGCAAAAAGGTAAATATAAACTAACAAGTGCAAAAACAGTAAAAAAAAATCCTCCCGGAAAGGAAGGATTTTGTGGAGCTAAGCGGGATCGAACCGCTGACCTCTTGAATGCCATTCAAGCGCTCTCCCAGCTGAGCTATAGCCCCATAATTGAAAGTACAAAAATAGAGTATTTTCAGATAAAATCAAATCCGGTAACATTATTAACATAATGCTTTTACATTTGATTCCAATCCCCGGTAAAAGTTTCAGAATTCTTATCCCAAAGATTCATACATCTTTTATCTGTTTTTCAGTTCATTCTCGCTTATCTTAAACTGGTAAACTTGTTCACCATTATTATTAAATGTTTTGTAGATTATTTGCCGTCCTTTCCTCTTACCACTTATCTCAAATGTGCAAAAATTTCTTTCTTCATAATATGATCCTGGTACTCTCATAAAATTCGGCTCATTTTCATTGTTTTTTGAAGGACCCGATGTAAATGGCGATATCGTAAAGTCGAACAAAGGATATTTTCCTTCACGTTCCATTTTTGTTATTTCAGAGAAATGTCGGTCACCAGTCAAAAATATAATGCCAGGTATATTCTCCGCATCTATCATTTTTAATAGTTTATTTCTCTCCTCGGGATAAGTGGAGTAATTCTAATATCTTGCTGCCGGGTTAAGCACCTGGCTCCCGACCGCTATAAATTTGAAAGTCGCTTCCGAAGAAGAAAGTGCATCAATCAGCCATTCGATCTGAAGATCACCCAGCATCTTTCTTTCAACAAACTTTCGTTTTTCCGGCGATCTGTACCAGCGGTCATCCAACAGGAAAAATGCAGCATCTCCCCAATCAAAAAAGGATATCGCCCCTTCCATTCCTGGAATGCCGTAAGAAGGATTTCCCCAGAACATACTAAACACTTCCAATGCTGCTCCCTTATTCCAGAAACTTCGGTCGCTGTTATTTGGACCATAATCGTGATCATCCCAGATGGCATAATGATGCACATTAGCCAATAATTCAGCAAACTCCGGGATAGATCGGTCGTGTTCATATCTTTTAATCATACCCGTAAGAGAATTCCAATCGGGTTCTCGAAAGTAAATATTATCTCCCAGCCAAAGCATAAATTCGGGCTTTTCTCGGAAGACGGAAGTGAAAATTTCATTTGAAGCGCCGTAAGGCTTCCCGGGACGGTCATAGATTTCCTCATTAATATATGCACAACTGCCAGCAGCAAATTTAATTGTTGGTGGATCGCCTCTCCACTTCCAGATGGGCTGAGTCCTGAATGACAATTCAAAATCAAATGATTGTTTCTCGCCCCCAACATAAATCTCATAAGTATATTCATTACCTGGTTCTACACTATCAGCAATTAATTTGGCAATGTAAGCCTTGTTCTCGCCGGTTTTTACAATCTTAGTCCTAAATTTTTCCCCTACACCCTTTTTAAGATAATATTCCGCATAAACATCCTCAGGACTATGTGCCTGAACCCAGATAAGTACTTCTCTCATCTCAGAATATCCAAGCATAGGTCCATTCTTAATTTTGTTCTGAGAGAAAACCGTTATACTTGAAATTGTGACGAAAAGAGTTAAAATTATTATTTTTAAGTTTCTCATAAAACACTTTGCATTTTGAAATTAATCAATGAAAAAATAATGAAAGTATCCCGTATATGGAAGGAAAAAGCCTTATTCTTTTTTCTGATCTCCGCTCTAACTACTGCAGTTGCATGGTCATGTAAAGACACTATCACTGAAAGTGATATTGACAAAACAATAATACCCGAATCAGGTGTTGATTATCAGAAATATATTCAGCCTGTTTTTAATATCAAATGTACAAACTCCGGCTGTCATGATGATCAGTCAAGGGCAGGTGGATTAAGTCTTACAACATGGACTAATGCTGTTTCTGACCCGGCAATTGTGGTACCCTTCTACCCTGATAACAGCATTCTTGTATGGAGTATTGAAGGACAATCGGGAGCAAATATTATGCCTCCGTATGGATATCAGCCACTTACTGAAAATCAGAGAAAGGGAATAAGGACCTGGATACTTGAAGGCGCAGAATACAATCCTCCCAAATAATGGGAGCTATTTGCTTGAGATATCAATTCTCCAAAAATGTGAGTTTGCTTTTTCAGGGAAATCGCACAACGAATTGAGAACAGGTTTCTATTATTATTCCGGCTCGGCGATGACAAATATGCAATCCAGGGTTCACCGCCACATTCGGAAAAATAAAAAACATCATTGGCATATTGATAACATTACGGCATTAAATTATTCAGAAATTACACGTGTATTTATATTTAATGCCGCATCTAAGGATGCTGAATGTGATTTAATAAATCTTTTATCAAAACTCAGTGATTTTACTGTCCCATTTCAGAATTTCGGAAATTCTGATTGCAAAAATCATTGCCCTGCACATTTACTATATTCTGTCAATCCCATCGATCAGAGCCATTTGTTTTCTTTGTACCATGAAATAGTTCTTTTCATCCCTTCTTCAAGGGATATTTCTGTGATAAATCCAATTTCCTCTTCAGCTTTACGGTAATCGCAGGTCCAGGCTTCCTGAACGAAATCCCTTGCTTTTTCAATATTAAAAGTGGCTGCTTTACTCGAAAAAGTACTAAAAAGTTCGGCTACAGCGGCAACACCATAAACGAGAAAATGAGGAAGACGTATTCTTAATGCATCTCTGCCCATTGCCAGTGAAATTGCATTTCCTATTTCATCCCAATTATAATAGCGGTTTGAAGAAATAAAATAGATCTGCCCTTTTGATTTTTCGTTGGTAGCTGCGAGAAATATTCCTCTGACCAGATCCTTGACATAGATTATGCTGATAAGCTTTTTATTGAATCCGATTTTTGTCATCAGACCCATTTTAAACGTCTTAAAGACGAGATAAATTTCTGTATCTCTTTCACCGTAAACAGCGGGTGGACGGACAATTGTTACAGGCAGCTTATCCGACCATTGCATTACGTTTTCCTCCTGCTCCCGTTTTGATTTACCGTAACGTGTTATAGGGTTCGGAATATCCTCCTCGTTAGTCACACGGTCTAAAAGTGATGGCCCGGCAGCAGTCTGGCTGCTGACTACAACCAATCGTTTAAGACCCGGGTTCACCGCCTCCAGTACTTTTAGGATATTAATAGTAGGTCTGACGTTGCCATTATAATAATCGACGTCATGCTTTGCCTTGACCAACCCCGCTACATGAAAAACATAGTCACAGTCTTTCAGCGGTTCCTGCATCAAATTCGTATCGTCAAGTCCGCAGTCATATATTTTGACATTTTTTTCTGCCAGCCATTTTCGGCTGCTGCTCTTGCGGATTATACATCTGACCTCATGCCCCTGCTCAATTAAAAAATCAACGACATGGCTTCCGACAAAACCAGAAGCGCCGGTCACAACTGAAATCATTTGATTATTCATTGCTTGTGATTGCATATAATAGAATTAAGTTTTACTTTAGTTGTTTGTTTTTTTGCATGTTAATTTATGAAAATTCTTACGTTTATCAGAATGGAGGATTAATTTGGATCTCTTTAAGAAATGTTACGATTTTACCCGTGCCGATGAAATAAAAGCAGCAGGACTTTATCCTTATTTCAGGCCGATTGAAGAAAACGAAGGTCCGGTTGTTATGATCGAAGGAAAAGATAAAATAATGGCTGGTTCAAATAATTATCTGGGGCTTACTGCGCATCCTAAAGTTAAGGAAGCAGCAGTCAGAGCTATTGAGAAATATGGAACAGGCTGTTCAGGTTCAAGATATCTTACAGGAACTATCGATCTTCATGTGGAACTTGAAGAAAGGTTAGCAAAATTTTTTGGCAAGGAAGCGGTTTTATTATTTTCGACTGGTTATCAGTCTGCACAGGGAATTATTCCAACACTTGTGCAGCGTGGCGAATATGTTATCTCAGACAAGGATAATCACGCGTGTATCGTTGCCGCAAATCTTATGGCTCGCGGCGCTACAGCAGAATTGTTACGATACAAACACAATGATATGAAAGATCTTGAAAGAGTTATTGCCAAAATCCCGAAAGAAACACCCAAACTAATTGTGAGCGATGGTGTTTTTTCAACAGGCGGCGAAATTGTTGACCTCCCGAAAATGGTTGAGATAGCCAAAGCATACAATGCAAGATTACTTATTGACGATGCACATTCAGTGGGTGTTATCGGAAAGGGTGGAAGAGGTACTGCCAGTGAATTCGGACTTGTGGACGAAGTCGATATGACGATGGGTACATTCAGTAAAACGTTTGCTTCACTCGGGGGATTTGTTACCGGAGAAGCGAAAGTTATAGATTATATCAAACATCACTCAGCTTCTTTAATTTTTAGTGCGTCTCCAACTCCAGCATCTGTCGCTTCCGCTTTAGCTGCGCTTGATGTCCTCGAAGCCGAACCTGAAAGAGTTAATAAATTAATAAGAAATGCAGACAAAATCAGAGACGGATTAAGTAGTCTCGGCTTCAATGTGATTATGGGCAGAACAGGAATCGTTCCGGTTATTGTCGGTGACGATATGCTTGCTTTCCAGATGTGGAGAAGGTTATACGATGAAGGTGTTTTTGTTAACGTATTTATCTCACCCGGTGTTCCACAGGGAAGGCAAATGCTCAGAACTTCATATATGGCAACTCATGAAGATGAACACCTCGATTTTATTATCGCAACTTTTAAAAAAGTTGGTAAAGAAATTGGACTTATTCAATAGACTAATAATATGAAAATAGAAATAATTTCTGTCCAGTCTAAAAAAGATTTAAAATCTTTCATTTTATTCCCAAAGAAAATTTATTCCGGGGATCCGCACTGGGTTCCTCATCTTTGGGAGGACAGAGTGAAAATACTCGATAAGAAGAAAAACCCTTTCTTTCAACATGCCGATGCGGAATATTTTCTTGCCTTAAGGAATGATCAAATTGTCGGTAGAATAGCAGCTATTGAGAACAAACTGCACAATGAAACTCATCATGACAAAGTTGGTTTTTTTGGCTTTTTCGAGTGTATCAATGACAAAGAAGTTGCTGCTGAACTTTTTAAGAAAGCAGCCGAATGGCTAAAAGTTCGTGGATTTGATGAAGTTCGAGGGCCGGCAAATCCATCAAGTAACGACGAATATGGCCTCCTGATTGAGGGATTCGGGGACAGTCCCCGCCTCCTTATGACCTACAATCCTGAGTATTATATGGAACTCATTGAATCCTTTGGATTCAAGAAGGCGAAGGATCTTTACGCATTCAAGATCGACGCTGATAAAATGATGGCTACGGAAAAACTGGTCAGAGGATGTGAGATAGCTCAGAAGAGATCCGGACTTGTGATCAAAGGACTCGATATGAAATATTTCGACACCGAGCTTGAAAAGGTTAAAAAAGTATATAATCAGGCATGGGCTCCCAATTATGGCTTTATTCCTATGACCGATGCAGAGATTGAATTTATGGCTGCCGATTTGAAGATGTTAATTGATCCTGAACTTGTTGTTTTTGGCGAAATTAATGGGGAAGTTGTTGGTTTTGCTCTTGTACTGCCTGATTATAATGTTATTTTCAAGGAAATGAAGGGAAATCTTTACCCGTTCGGCTTTTTAAAATTGTTCACTAAAAAGAAATTATTGAAATGGGCACGGGTTATTACTCTTGGAATTATCCCCGGCTACCAGAAAAGGGGTCTCGATGCGGTATTCTATATGGATATTATGCGCCGTGCCGCTAAAAGAGGTATCTATCACGGTGAAGCCTCCTGGATACTTGAAGATAACGACATGATGGTAAAGGGCGCCGCTCTTATGGGAGGCGAATTATACAAGAAGTATCGCATATATTCAAAAAGCTTGATTTGATGTGAGAAGCAAAGGGTTATTTTTTGTAACTCTGTTTACCCTGCTGTCGGTAAAGCCAGTGTCAGCTCAATTTGGCGTCGCCGACAGCCTTCTGCTCAACAATAATTTTTTTCGTCTTAGTAATAAATCTATTATCTCAAAGTACCTTGCTTCCAATTCAAGTGATTCCATCAAAGCCGCCCTTCTTTCAATAGCCTCAGCCGGAACATTTAACCTTTTCCCTCAACTCCTTGATAAACAATTTTGCAGATATTCAGAATTTTTTCTGGCAATCGATAAACAAGCTCCTGATACTGCAATTGCTAATTTTCTTAGCCGACTCATAGCAGAAAATATTTACAAACGGCAAGCTATTAATTCCATTGCTAATCATGGTGATTCATTAACTATGATGAACCTTCTCAAATCTCGGGCTGATTTTAAAGCCGATGGAATCGGATTATCAATCCCACTTTTTAATTTTAGTAAAAGAGGCATAAAAACACCTGAAAAGGATTTCAGGTCGGTGTATCGGGATGAGTTGACATCTGACGATTCACTGATGAAATTTAATGCCATCTTTGCCTTGTACCGAATTGGTCCGGATACCTCGTACCATCAAATAATTACCGAGGAACTCACAAAAGCGCTTAAAGAGCAGAACTTAAATGCAGCGCTCTATTTGCTTGGAATTATCCGGAAATCAGGAAAGTCACTCTATGATGAACAATTACTTGAGGCAATCCGTTTACATAATGACTGGCGGATTAGATGTGAGGCGGCAAAAATTTTTCTGTCTGTCTATCCTTCTAATAGAGGCATAATCACAGATTTTCTTTCGCTTTTGCTTGACTCTAATCCTAACGTAGCAGTTCAGGCTGCAACCAGTCTGCGGAATATTGACCCGAATAAGGAAGATTTAGAAAATATCATCAAAATATTCTCAAGCTTGATGTTTGATAATAAAGTTGAAGGCAATACCGCTCAGGAATTATTTATTTCACTTACTGCCCTGTCTCAAAAAAATGGAAACAGTTTCTTTATAGAAGAACATAATAAGTTCCCCTCTTCCTACAGACTGAAAGCAGCAGCCCACCTTACTTCAGGTAAATTGGCATTCCTTATAGAAGAACTTCCAGCCCTCAAACCAGCAGATATAATTTCATTCTTAAATTCATTTATGACAATTGAGGGCAATGAGATTAATTCACCGTTATATTTCGCCGTTGTTACAAAATTCCTCAGTTCGGATTCAGCGCCGGCTCTGAGTATAATTGCAGACAGTTTGCCTGAACAATTCCTGGACAATCATTTCAGTGAACTGCAACCGATTATTATAGATCAGGTTTTCGATAATGCCGGAGATGTAGATTATGTTGAAGCAATTATGTCATTATATAATATGGCATTAAAAAAAGATTCAGTTTTCGCTGGTGAATTAAAAAAGATAATTGCCGGATCTGGTAATTCTGCTCTAAAAAATGTTCTCGGCATCTTACAATATCCGGTTTCGAAGAGTCAGGAGCGTGACACTTTGTTTGCTGACATTTTCTATAATGCTTTTCGTTACAAAACTGCAAAAGTGCATACCAATAAGGGTTTCTTTACGTTTGAATTATTACCAGAATATGCTCCAATTTCTGTTGGGAATTTCTGTCGATTGACATTGTCCGGTTATTTTAATGAGAATATTTTTCATAGGGTTGTGCCAAATTTTGTAATTCAGACCGGCGATTCACAGGGAACTGGCTGGGGAAGTCCGGGATACAGTATTGTTTCGGAATTTTCTCCACTTGCTTTTGATCGGGGATCAGTAGGAATGGCATCAGCCGGTAAGGATACGGAGGGTTCTCAGTGGTTTGTAATGCACGGATATTATCCGCATCTTAATAGTAATTATACGAATTTTGGGAAAATAATTACCGGTCAGAATATTGTTGATATCATTGAGGAATCTGACCGGATTATAAAAATTGAATTGTTTTAGAATCCAAATGCCGCATCATATTTTGAAGTATGGCTTGGATCAATACGTTTTAAAGTCTCAAAAACTTCTTTATCAGGATAATCCTTTAAGAATTCCGAGAATTCCCCTGCTTTAGCATCAAAAAAGATTTTTAACAAAGAACTTCTCGGATCTAATCTGTCCTTTTTCTCTGCAAGGTTATTGACCAGTTTAACCATATTTGAGTAAGCGGTTTTTCGATCCTCATTGAATAAATCCAGACCGCTGAAATGATAATCCATAAAGTCCTGCCGAAACTGTTGATAATTTGTATTTAGTAGATTATCAACTAGTCCGCGTTTATTGTATGATGTACTTTTTATTTGCCATGAATCAGAAAAAAGGCTGCTCGAACCCCTGACTGCAATATCGGATGCACGTGTGAATAAATCAGATCCTCCAAATGGTTCCGGACCATAAGAGTCCATATCCATTCCAATTATTATCAGTGCATAAAAATCGAGAAAACTGGTTATAGGATCAAAATCAGACTGGTTAAAATATAATGCCTGATTTTTTTCGTAGGAGAATTCCCAGGAATTATCGAATACAGTCAACATTAATGAAACCTTAGTTGAATTGAATATTTTCCGCTGACTTGTTATTACAACCTGAGCTCCATATTTAAATTCCTCAGAAGTCTTCGAAAAGAAAATATTAAAATTGCATTTGATTCTGTCAAATTCCCAATTTTGACCACTGAACTTATTATTATTCAGATAATCCTGAACTGCTCTACCAAAATTTACTAATCTTTCCTTGTGAATATTTGTCAACTGCTCGTAGTTAACCACTACTGTGGCATCGAGTTCCTGTGCTACAATAATTGCAGGCAGCAATAGCATCAAAATTAGTCTTTTCATCTTCTGTCCGGATATTTAGAATAAACATTATATAAAATAAGCAGATTTAATGTAAAATAAAATCGTGCGCATCCCAATCTATTGAAGCGACAATGTATCCAACAAAAATTACAGGGTGAGAATATCAATAGGAGATAGATTAATACTGATCAAAGTAAAATGGTGAAAATTTCGAATAAACTAAAAGTCATTCAGGGTAATAATTCATACTCAAAGAATATCAATATTCATTTTTTAACACCAATGTAAAAACATCGACACCGGTCTTTACCTTATCTGATATTATGCGCTTCTGGAATTAGAAGATTAAAAACTGATTGCTTAACAAAATATTTTTAACAAATATTGCTTTAGAATATATTTTTTTTATAATTTTAGCATATTAGAGTTAAACATTGACGATGCTAAAAGATCGCTATATCCTATTATTCTTCCTTATGATTTTTTCAGGGAGTAATTTATTCAACATTTTAGGGCAGACCAACCCGGGCTGCCGACAAATTGCCTCAGCTCATTCTGGAATCGCTTGTTTTGGGGATCTGTTTTCGGGTTTTAATAATCCTGCTTCACTCGCATCAAATAAAGAAAGGCAATTGGGTTTTTTTTACTCGCCTGCTCCATATGGACTCAAGGAACTCTCAAATGCCTTTGCAGCATATTCAGAACCATTACATTTTGGTAATATCGCCTTCGCATTAAAGACGTATGGTTTTGAACTTTACAGGGAAAATGCATTTAATGCCACACTTTCTCTGCCGCTAAATGAATTCATTTATTCAGGTATTTCATTGCAAATTAATTCTGTTTCGATAAGAAATTACGGCTCGGATTTATCCCCGTCAATTAACGCAGGATTGATATTAACCCCGCTCCCGGATTTAGATTTTGCCATCGTATTTAAAAACATTTCAAAATCCACTTATGGAAACTATAAAGATCAGATACCGTTTTCATACTCAGCAGGTGCAGCTTACGAATATTACCCCAACTCATTTCTGTGTTTCTCTCTTGAAAAAGAAATGTATCTCCCCCTTTCTTTCAGAACTGGTCTAAACTATAAAATTCTTGAGTATATAGAGTTGTTATCCGGGATTATGAGCTACCCCGATTCATATTCCGCCGGAATAACTATTATGTATTCAATCTTTCAGGTTCAATATTCTTTTTATACAATCACTGAACTTGGACTTACACATCAACTTGGGATAATCATTTTACTTAATGATATCTGAAAAGATAATTCTGTTTTGTCTTGTTATTTTTTTTCAGAGTTTATACTCTGTTTCCGCTCAAAGTGACACAACATTTTCGCAATCAGAATGGAAGCCAACATCATATTATCCTGAAGCCATCGAACTCACTGCAGATGAAGCAGATATGCTGGCTGATTTTGTAGGTGATATCACAGATATCAACACCGCAGATTATTTTGATCTTATTACTATTCCAATGATCGATACAACAACAGCGCGGTTGCTCCTGCAATATAGAAAAGATTCGGGCAGAATTTTTTCTTTAAGTGAATTATATTCGATATCCGGTATCGATAAACAGATTCTCGATAATATTATACCATTTATCGCCATCCGTGAATTTTTTCCTGAACAGCGCAGAAAAAGAATCTCAGATGAGAAAAAATCTCAGTTTGAATTACGAAGCAGATACTCAAATTTTTCTCCAAAACCTGCTGAATTCACTAATGGCAAATACGTCGGCTCCTCAATAAAATCTTACAGCAGGATAAGATTCAGGAATAATAATATTACTGCAGCAGCCACTATTGAAAAGGACCCGGGTGAATCCCGCTTCGATGACCACACCGTCTATTATCTAAGTTATCATCTGCCTAATGAGTTATTCGTCATTGCGGGCAATTATTTTCTCGATTTTGGCAACGGCATGATGGCAGGCAGAGCATATTCTTTTGGTAATAACTTTGAGACTGGGCTTTCCAGATCAATTTCCGGCAAAGGATTTCAGCCTTATACGGGTTCTGCTGAGTATAATTATCTTGCCGGATTCGCGGGCGGAACAACAATATGGGACAAATTCTCTCTTTCAGTGTTTTACTCAAAAAACCGAATGGATGCCAGATATGACAGCATAGCGATGAAATATGATTTTGTATTTACTGGCTACCATAGGACTGAAACTGAACTACTCAGAAGAAAAAACATCAGGTCAGAAATTTTTGGAGGAATATTTTCTTTCAGACCTGTAAAAAACCTCAATCTTTCTATCCTGGGTGTAAGACGAAATTTTTCTGAAATTATTCTTCCAGTTTCAGACAACCGGAATATCGCTAATTATTCAACAGCACTTAGCTATACAAGTAAGTTATTTCGAGGCTCAGGAGAATTTCTGCCGCAGAACAATTCCGGTAGTTTTTTTGGACTGATTCGTCCGGCGAATGGTATAATATTTATGGGAGGGTGGTTCAAGTATAATAATAATACAGATAACCTTTTCGGCAGATCGTTTCTTTTCGGTGAGAATGAAGAAAGTTATTACGGCGGGATAGCATTCAGCACTGTTTTGGGAAATTTAAAAATATCACAGTTTTCGGTATTATCTGCAGATAATGAAACAGCAGCCAGCAGTAAGGATAAGGTCTTGACTTTATCCTATGATAGCAAGCTAACTGATAAAATAACTATATTATTAAAATACTCATCAATATCGCATGAGATGGAAACAAAACGACACGCTGAAAGAATTGAAAGAATCCGTCCGGAAATCACGTTTTACACAACAAACTCACTCCGGATAAAGTTAAGAGGAGATTTAACTATATACCGCGGCAACCTTTCAGTGTCCAGAGGCTCCGCTTTTAGTTTCGATGCCAAAATCTTGCCAGTCAAAAAGCTCACATTTTTCTGCCGCCTGACTTTTTATAAAACTGCTGACTACGATTCAAGAATCTATATTTATGAGAATGACTTTCCAGGGGTTTTTACTTCAGTAATGCACTATGGCTCTGGATTGCGTTGGTATTTTCAGTTTTATTTGGATCTTTTGCCCAATCTTTCTATTTCTGCAAAATATTCAGAACGATTGACTGACAACAATGATTATGCCGGCATGACTAATGAGCCGAATGATTTAAAAAGAATTAATTGGTTTTCACTTCAATTTGATTATAACCCCTTATTCTAATATTACCCGATTTTTCTTGCCTGATATAACTTATCTATCTAATTTTAAAGCTTAAATTTATTTTAACTATTGAGGATTTTATGAGAACTATTGTTGCCTTGCCTGGTGATGGAATTGGGAAAGTGGTGTTGCCTGAATCGATCAGATTGTTGAGCGCCGCCGGATTTAATGCAGAATATGTAAATGGTGATATTGGTTGGGAATTTTGGATAAAAGAAGGCAATCCACTGCCGCAGAGAACAGTCGATTTGCTCGAAAAGCACAAAATTGGACTTTTCGGAGCAATTACAAGTAAGCCAAAGTCGGATGCAGAAAAAGAACTTTCTCCGGATCTTAAAGGTAAAGGATATGTTTATTTCAGTCCAATCGTTAGTCTGAGACAAAAATTTAACCTGGATATTTGCATTAGACCATGCCAGTCCTTCAAAGGAAATCCACTTAATTTTATTAGGAAAAATTCATCTGGAGGATTCGAAGAACCTCTCGTTAATGCAGTTATTTTCAGACAAAACACAGAAGGGTTGTATGCCGGAGTGGAATGGACAAATCCTCCGGCGGATGTCAGAACTGCTTTAGAGACACATCCTAAAATGAAATTTTTTAAGGATGTGCCAAGTGAAGAGATGGCGATTTCCACCAGAATCATAACCAAACATGCTGCAACAAGAATTATTAAAGCGGCTTTTGAGTATGCAAAAAAATACGGCTATAAAAATGTGACCGTCTGTGAAAAACCGAATGTTTTGCGTGAGACTTCAGGGATGATGCTTTCGATCGCAAAAGCAAAGGCTAAAGAATATCCCGGGATCTCGCTTTGGGACACCAATATCGACGCTCAAATGATGTGGATGACAAAAAATCCGGAGGACTATGGAGTGATTGTTGCTGAGAATATGTTTGGAGATATTATAAGCGATGGTTTTGCAGGACTTGTCGGCGGTTTGGGATTCGCTTGCAGTGCTAATCTGGGAGATGAGGTTGCTGTCTTCGAACCCACACACGGCTCCGCCCCAAAATATGAGATGCTTAATCCATCAATTGTTAATCCAATTGCAATGTTTCTCTCAGCATGTATGATGCTCGATCATATCGGAGAAAATGCAATCGCGGCAAAGATCAGAAAAGCAATTGCTAAGGTTGTTGAAGAAGGCAATGTAAAAACATACGATATGATGAAAATCAGAGGGGGTGCAGACGTTTTCAAACAGGGAGCTGCTTCAACTCTTGAATTGACTGATGCTGTAATAGCAGCTTTATAAGGATTACCGATATGAGAGAAAAAGTAAAAAATATATGGCCTGAAATTGAATGGATAACGGATATTTCTCTTAGAGAAAAAGTTCTGGATTGTTGGGAATATGCGATTGAGAATAGTCCGCTTACACCTGAGGATCTTGAAGTTATTCCTTTTTCACTTCTAATAAAGGATTGCAATATCACTTTTATGAACCATAAAAGAACTGCAGTTCATCTTTCAGTTGAAATGGCAAATATCATGAAAAAAAATTTTGGGGATGAGATCAGTATCGACATGGACACACTCATTGCCGGGGCTATACTGATTGATGTTGGTAAGCTGATTGAATATGAGTTAGTGGATGGCAAACTTGGCACAAGCAGAGCCGGTAAGCTTGTCCGCCACCCATTCAGCGGTCTTTCAATCGCAGATCGCTTTGGGTTGTCGCCTGATATACAGCATATAATTGCGACACATTCAAAAGAAGGTGATCTTGGTAAGAGGACGGTCGAATCAATTATTGTGCATCACGCAGATTTCGTCAGTTTCGATCCTTTCAGACCAGAAATCAGGTTATAGGAGATATTATGCCTCAGAATTTTGTTGAAAAAATATGTCAAAAACATGTGCACAATAATTCGGGAAATAAACTCGTTCAATCGGGAGATTATATCTCAATAGCACCCTCCTATGTTATGACTCATGACAATACGGGGGCAGTTATCCCGAAATTCAAATCTATTGGAGCCGTTAAGCTTTTTAATCCCCGTCAGGTAGTTAACACTCTCGATCATAATATCCAGGATAAGAGCGAAAAAAATCTTGAAAAATATAAAAAGATAGAAAATTTCGCCCGCTCAATGGGAGCCGATTTCTATCCTGCCGGAAGGGGCATCGGTCACCAGATTATGATTGAGGAAGGATATGCATGGCCGGGAACGATGGTTGTTGCATCCGACAGTCATTCGAATATGTATGGTGGAATAGGATGTCTTGGAACACCGATTGTGAGAACTGATGCAGCATCAATCTGGGCAACTGGAAGAACTTGGTGGCAGATACCTCTGGTAATTAAGGTTAATTTGAATGGACGTTTAAAAGCTGGTGTCCGAGGGAAAGATGTAATAATCGCACTTTGTGGATACTTTAAAAAAGATGAAGTTCTTAATTCTATAGTGGAATTTTCAGGCGATGGTATTAGTGAATTAAACATCGATCAACGACTGACAATCGCAAACATGACAACAGAATGGGGAGCACTTGGCGGCATTTTTATGATCGATGATGTAACAATCAACTGGCTTGAAAAGCGAATTGATTATATTGAAAAACGTGGTTTGCCTGGAGTCAGTTCTGATCCTGCTGAAGGTAATACCAATCCCAGATTGAACCGCTCAAATCTTGCGGCGCTTAAACAATCACTTAATGCATTAACACCGGATAAGGATGCTTTTTATAGTAAAATACTAAACCTCGACCTTTTAACAATAGAACCTTTCATTTCTGGCCCCAATACTGTAAAAACTATGCATAAAGTTTCTGAGGTTAGTCGCAAAAAAATAAATATCAATAAAGCTTATCTCGTATCATGTGTAAACAGCAGAATCGACGATATCGCGGAAGCCGCAGAAGCTATTTCCGGCAAAAAAGTTGCTGAAGGCGTTAATTTTTATATATCCGCAGCCTCGAATGAAGTTCAGAAAGAAAGTGAGATGCGGGGTGACTGGCAAAAACTTATTAATGCCGGTGCAATTCCCCTTCCTCCGGGCTGTGGTCCGTGTATCGGACTTGGTACAGGTCTGCTGGAAGATGGCGAGGTTGGGATTTCAGCAACGAACAGAAACTTCAAAGGACGTATGGGTTCCCGTGAAGCCGATGCTTATCTTGCTTCTCCTGCAGTTGTTGCAGCTTCAGCCGTTGCTGGCTACATCACAGCTCCATTTACTATAGAACCTTCAGATATTATAGGAACAATCGAAGAATTGCAGGTTGAAGATAAAGATATACCAGCGATTGATATTATTCCTGGATTTAAAGAAGAGATTACTGGAAATCTGGTATTTTGCCATCAGGACAATCTGAATACCGATGGCATTTATCCAGGAAAATATACCTATAATGATGATTTTACACCGGAGGATCAAGCCCGGGTTGTCATGGAAAACTATGATCCTGAATTTGTGGGAAGAACAAATGCTGGTGATATTCTTGCAGGTGGTTTTAATTTCGGGACTGGCAGTTCACGTGAACAAGCTGCAACTGCACTCAAATATAAAGGCATTCAATGTGTGATTGTCGGCAGTGCAAGCCAGACATATATGCGCAATGCACTCAACAATGGTTTTCTTGTAGTTGAGTCACCTTCTTTCATCAAATATCTGAAATCATTTATTTCGTTGGATAAACCGACTATTTATACAGAGAATGAAATCAGAATTAATTTCAAAACATCAAAAATCTATTACGATGAAAAAGTTTTCAATATTAGTCCCGTTGGACCGGCTGCACAAGAATTAGTCGTTCTTGGCGGACTTGAAAACTGGATAAAAAATAATATTAAGAATTGAGGAATTTATGGGAAAATCCATTTCGCGGATAATTGCCGAATTTGCAGTAAATCTTAAATATGAAGATCTGCCGGAAAACGTTGTTAATGAAGTAAAACGATACTTATACGATTCTATAGGATGTGCTTATGGTGCAATGGACACAAAAGACGTTGGCATTATGCGTGGTATTTATAAAGAGATGGAAGGTGCGCCTGAATCGACTACCATTGGCTTCGGGGATAAAATACCGGCTGTAAATAGTTCTCTTGTCAATTCACTGATGATTCGTGCTCTCGATTTTAATGATATATACTGGAAAGAAGATCCTTCACATCCTTCAGATATTATTCCAGCAGCACTTTCTGTTGCGGAAAAATATAACGCTGATATGAAAACTGTTATTACAGCAATTGCGCTTGCTTATGAATTCGAACAACGATTATGTGAATTTGCTGTTCCTGGTGTCCGTGAAAGAAAATGGCATCATGCTACTTTGACACAGTTTGTATCTCCGATTGTCGCAGGAAAAGTTATGGGATTGAATGTGGATCAGATGGTGAATGCGATCGGCATAAGTGGTTCACACAACCATACAATAGGATGCCCGACAGCCGGAAAACTTACAATGATGAAAAATACTGTTGATCCTATGGCTGTTCAGGCAGGTGTTTTTGCAGCAATGATGGCTGAAAAAGGCTATACAGGTACCGAGGCCGTTTTCGAAGGCAAAGAAGGATTTATGGATTGTTTTTTTGGATGGGATTATACAAACCAGAAAAATGACCCCATAAATATGAAAGGCAGAGACCCTAATGCCTTGCTTCCGGATTGGAACTGGGATATTGAAAAACTGACCGGCAATCTTGGTCAAAAATTCAAAATTCTTGAGTGCAGCATGAAGGCTTTCCCAACAGAAGCCCTTACACATACGCATATCTCAGCTACTCTAAAAGTAATGAAGAGTAACAGACTTTCATACAAGGAAGTCGAGGAAGTAAAGGTTACAACAATTGCACGTGCCTGCGATATCCTTTTTGACCCGCATAAATACAGACCGGATTCGAGGGAAACCGCAGATCATTCATTGCCCTACTGCATTGCGGCTGCTATTGTTGATGGTAAAATAACAACACAGTCTTTCTCTGATGAAAAAATGAAAGATCCGGCAATCTGGGAAGTTATTGATAAAATCAAAGGTGAGGCCAGTATTGAATTTGAAAAAATGTTCCCGGCCAAGCAGCCGTCAAAAGTGGTCGTGAAAACAAAATCAGGAGAATTTTTCTCAGCTTATCTTGAATACCCGAAAGGTGATCCAAGAGAGCCCATGACTTCTGAGGATCTGGACAATAAATTTGCCGCACTCGCTGAAGGAAAACTTGACAAAGTTTCACAGTTAAAAGTAAAAGAAATGATATTTGATTGTGAATCAATGTCAGCAAGAGAATTTATGGAAAAACTGGTCATAAAGGGATAGCTTAGTGATGAATAAAACCGGATATGCGGGCAAAAAAGGAGATAAGATACGCTCTGACTGCTATATATCAATAACAGAAAACGGACTTGAGAATAATTCGCTTCAGATCAAAAGTAAAGTTTCACCTATGTACGGTGAAAATATCGAATCTCAAATGTATGATTTAATTCAAAAAGCCGGGATTAAAGGCGTTGATATAGTTATAAATGATTACGGGGCGCTGCCTTTTGTGATTGCCGCCCGATTTGAATCTGCTTTGAGACGATATGATCCGGCTTATAAAACAGAACTGCTTCCTTTGAAGAACAATAATCTCAGGGGAAATACAGCCAAAGATCGAAGAAGAAGAAGCAGATTGTATCTGCCGGGAAATGAACCCAAATTTTTCCCAAATGCCGGTTTACATGGTCCGGATGGGATCATTCTCGATTTGGAAGACAGCGTATCTCCGGCTGAAAAAGACAGCGCACTTCTTCTTGTAAGGAATGCCCTGATCTCGACAGATTTTTATAGCGCTGAAAGGATGGTAAGGATAAATCAGCTTCCTAAAGGTCTAACTGAATTACCGTTTTTGCTCCCTCATAATATTGATGTTGTTCTGCTCCCCAAATGCGAATCCGAAGATGATGTGAATTCCATCAGCACTTTTATTGAGGAATTTTGCATTACTAATGGTATTGATAGAAGGCCTTGGGTAATGCCGATAATAGAGAGCGCAAAGGGCGTTTTGAATGCCTATAAGATAGCAACAGCTTCAGAACTGGTTTGTTCGCTAGCGGTGGGGCTTGAAGATTACACAGCCGATATTGGCACGAAGAGAACTAATGAAGGAAATGAGAGCTTCTTCGCGCGCAGTATGATACTGAATGCGGCAAAAGCAGCCGGTATTCAGGCTATCGATACTGTTTTTTCTGATGTTGCAGACATGTCCGCGCTGAAGGAAAGTGTTTTAGAAGCTAAATCACTGGGATATGAAGGAAAAGGATGTATCCATCCACGTCAAATCCCGGTTATTCATGAAGCATTCGCACCTGAAAGAACCGAAGTTGATAAGGCTATGAAAATAGTTGCTGCCTTCGAAAAAGCCAGGACAGAAGGAAGTGGAGTGGTTTCGCTCGGCAGTAAAATGATCGATATGCCGGTTGTTAAAAGAGCCCTCAGGCTAATTAATAATGCAGTCGCCGATGGGATGATACCAGCTGACTGGAACAGTGAAAAAGTTGATAAGGGATAATCAGGATGGAATTAATTAAGAACCACGCCGGCAGATTGGTACCAGATGAAGTTAATGGAGTTAAGTCGATACCATTTATGGGAGTAAATGGTTATAAACCAACCGGGACAAAGATAGCAAAGAGCGTCAGAAGTTGTGTGGATTTCCCGCTGGATGGAAACAAAGTGGTTTCATCGCTTAAAGAAGCGCTTGTCAACAGCGGAATTAAAGATGGAATGACAATATCGACCCATCATCACCTTAGAAACGGTGATATACTAACTAATTATTTATTTGATATTATCAGTGAACTGGGCATAAAAGGAATACGATGGTTCCCTTCTGCGTCCTTCCCCTGCCATTCACATCTTATACCTTATCTTGATGATGGAACAATACATCATATTGAGGGCAGTATGAACGGACCTCTGGGGCGATACACCACTGAAGGGAATATGTCCGGTATGGGAGTATTGCGCTCACATGGTGGAAGATACCAGTCCATTCAGGATGGTGAAGTTGAAATAGATATTGCAGTTATTGCCGCTCCAACTGCCGACCCTTTTGGTAATGCAAACGGTGTGAATGGTCCTTCGGCTTGCGGTCCTCTTGGATTTGCTCTTGCGGATTCGGAATATGCCCATAAAGTTATTGTAGTCACTGACAACCTCGTACCTTTTCCGTGTTACCCCTGGCACATTCAGGGAAACAATGTTGATTATGTTGTTAAGATTGATTCACTAGGCGATGCTTCAAAAATTGTCTCCGGAACTACTGAAGTTACAAAAAGCCCGGACAGACTCTTAATCGCTCAGTATGTTGCTGATTTTATTGAGAAAGCAGGAATCCTTAAGGATGGCTTCTCTTTTCAGGCTGGTGCCGGTGGTACAAATCTGGCATTTGCCCTGTACCTGAAAGAAAAAATGATCAAACAGGGAATTAAAGCAAGGTTTATAAGAGGCGGCAGCACCAAATATCTTGTGCAAATGCTTGAAGAAGGGCTGACTGATTATATTTTGGACGGACAGACTTTTGATCTTGAAGGTGTACGATCAATGAGGGAAAACCCCGGGCACATTAATACAAGTCCATTCACAAGCTATAATTTCCATGGTAAAGGTAATTTCGCATCAATAATTGATGCAGTTGTGCTTGGAGCGACCGAAGTCGATGTTAATTTCAATGCTAATGTTGTCAGCCATTCCGATGGTTATCTTTTACATGGGATTGGAGGCTGGCAGAATTGCCTTTATTCGAAGTGTACAATTTTGGCAATTCCTTCTTTCAGGGACAGAATTCCTGTAATCGTTGACGAGGTAACAACACTCTGCGGACCGGGAGAATTGGTGGACGTTATTGTAACAGAACGCGGGATTGCAATCAATCCTTTGCGTACCGATCTTCTCGAAGCGACTGCGGGAAGTGGTCTCCCAATCAGAACGATATTAGAAATTCAGGCTGAAGTAAATAATATCTGCGGTGGCAAACCAGCAAAACCCCGGGTTGATAAAACTAAACCTGTGGCAGTCATTAAATGGGTTGACGGGACAATTCTTGATACTGTTTTCAAGGTTATTCCACAAAAATAAGGATCACAAATGGAAAAACTTATTAAAAATGCCAAAACATCTGCCGCAATAACAACAATTTTAGGAATCCTCGCGCTAACCTGGATCGTAATCGATTATTTTGTTCTTAAAGATATCCTGACCCAGATAACCGAGGGTATGTACTTCGAAAAAACACTTTTGACTATCGGTGGAATTGTTCTGATTTTATTCGTTTTCCTCGTTTTTATACAGACATACTATATCTTAAGAATGTCAGGCAAATTAGCAAATAAAGATGAAAATAAAAGGACTGAGGAATAATCCTCAGTCCTTGACTTCTTCAACTACAATTCTTGACCCGGAGACTTTTTTCACTATTACAGGGCTGTCATGTCCAATAAACTCCCCATCAGTCACCACATCAAAACGTCTGCCATCAATTACTGCTGTTCCAGCAGGACGTAAATCCGTATAGGAAATCCCTCTTAAACCAATCAACATTTCATTATTGTCGATGGATGAAATATAACCGGACGAGCTCTCAATATTAGTTGCTAAAATTAGTTTATGAAAAACTGAACTTTTTGGCAGGAAGCGTAAGAGGACAAAAATCAATACGCCTGAAATAATAAAAGTAACAGCAAGTTGAATTATAGCAGCAGAAATCAGGCTGCCGTCAATTTTGTCAAGATCAGACACGAGTCCGAGAAATATGCCGCCGACCATCATAGTAATCCCCAGTATTCCAAATATTCCGAATCCAGGGACAAAGAATATTTCGACGATCAAAAATACAACGCCTGCAAAAAATAGTAATATTTCAAGCCACGAAACCAGTTCAAGTATAAAACCTGAACCGAAGAATAGGGCTAAAGCTATTACTGCTGCTGTTCCAGGCAGACCCCAGCCCGGGGTTTTTATTTCAGTAAATAGTCCGACCAGTGCAACCATGATCAATAGTGAAGAAATTACAGGATTGGAAAGAAACCTTACGACTGATTCACCCCAGTTTTCTTTCGACTCAATAATTTCATAGGATTTAATGCCGAAGGCACTTAATGCAGAATCCAGATCTGAGACCACTGTATCGGCGAATCCAAACTTTTTCGCCTCTTCAGATGTGAGTGTAATAAGCTTATCCTTTCCAACAAGACCCTGTACTTCAACTGTCTCATCAACCATACCCTCGGCAATATCTGTCCTTCGACCATTTTTTTCAGCAGTGGCACGCATTTCGGAACGCATATATGATTGATATTTTTCAGATTGCTTCTTCCCTTCCTGATCAACGACAGTTGTCGCACCGATAGATGCACCAGGTACCATAACTATTTTATTACAGGAAATTGAGATTAGTGCACCCGCAGAAATAGCTCTCTTATCAATAAATGCTATTGTCATAACCTTACTGTTCATGATAGCATCTTTAATCTGAGTAGCTGCATCAACTCTACCGCCAAAAGTATTGATCCGGAAAACGATCGCATCTGCGAGGTCTGCTTCTGCGGTCTCAACTATTCGTTTCACATAGGGAGCAAGTCCAAGGTCAATATCTCCTTCAATGATCCCGAGATATACTTTGGAAGTTTGCCCCTGCAGACCAAAGGCCAGACCGAATAACAAAAAGAATAAAAATTTTTTCATTTCACCCCCATATCCGCGTTTATTACGCTTTACCCGCATAATAAACATAATTAAGTATTTTATATACAAGTTTCGCGGTCATAAAGTTTGAATATGATTCATTCTTTTTGGGCGCAAGTTCAACCACATCGAATCCGACTATTTTACGTTTTGAGGCGACAAGCCTGATCAGATCGAGAGCTTCATCCCACCATAACCCTCCCGGTTCAGGAGTACCTGTCGCCGGTATCACAGAAGGATCCAGACCATCAACATCAAATGTAAGATACACATTTTGCCCAAGATCATTTACAACAGAATTCATCCAGTTGGCACCATATTCGTTTCGTCGTATCCCCCTGGCATAATATGATTTGATATTATTCGTTACCCTGAAATCATATTCTTCTTTACATTGTGCCCTTATTCCTACCTGAACAATTCTTTTACTCAGCTCAGAAACTCTTGCCATAACACTTGCATGTGAACTTTTCGATCCTTCGTACTCATCACGCAGATCCGAATGAGCATCGATCTGAAGAATGGAAAGATTCTCAAACATTTCATAATGAGCCTTTACCGGAGCAATAGAAAGAGAATGCTCGCCGCCCAGAGTTACAACATATTTTTTATCGAGCAGAAGATTTCTGACATTAGAATAAATGGAGGCAATAGCTTTTTCAGCAGTCATACCTTTGAATGACAGAGACTCAAGAGTACAAATCCCCTTATCAAAGCAGAGCTGTTTACCGAGTTCTTCGTCAAAAAATTCAACAAAATGTGAAGCATTAATTATTTCCTGAGGTCCGTTGGCAGTTCCTTTTCCGTAACTGACAGTTTTCTCCAATGGCGCCTGAAGAATAACTATTTCCGATCCATTATAGGACGAAACCTTTCCCGGGATTGCAAGAAAATTCTCTTCTTCCCCTAAAACGCGCATTTGTTCTTCTTTCATTAAAGAGTGGCTTCTTCTTTGGAAGCGGTTACATTAGCAATTGCAGACCGCTCAAATTTAAGTTTAATATTATTTCCGGCATCCAGTAAACATGTTTTTTCATCAAGTCCTGCTATGGTAGCATGAAGACCGCTGCTTGTAACTACTTTATCACCTTTTTTAAGATTGCTAAGCAGTTTTTCTCTTTCTTTCGCTTTTTTCTGCTGTGGACGAATGATCATAAAATAAAATATCGCAAATATTGCAGCAAACATTATTAGAGTGCTGATCATGCTTGATCCTGCTCCATCTCCCGGAGGTGGAGCCATTGCTAACAGTATATCCATTGTATTCCTTTATTTATAGTTAGTTGAAATTTTTACAATAATATTATTTTTCCAGTCTTCAAAATTACCAATTAAAATTTGTTTTCTTGCTTCTTTGGTGAGATTTATATAAAATCTTAAATTATGAATTGTTGCAAGTTCAAGGGCAAGAATTTCTGAAGAAACAAAAAGATGTCTGAGGTATGCCTTCGTATGGTTACGGCATGTATAACAATCACAATTTTCATCCAACGGGGTGAAATCATTCTTATACCGCGCATTTTTCATATTAATGTAACCATCTGAAGTAAATAAATACGCATTTCGTGCATTTCTGGTGGGCATAACACAATCAAACATATCCACACCTCTGCTTATGCTTTCAAGAATGTTTTCCGGACGTCCAACCCCCATAAGGTATCTTGGCTTATGAGAGGGAATAATATTGGTAGTAAAATCGACAATATCGTACATAACTTCAGGAGGTTCGCCCACTGCAAGTCCCCCTATAGAATATCCGTCAAAATCAATTTTCAAAAGATCCTCAGCCGATTTTTGCCTGAGTTCTTTGTGAATACTGCCCTGAATAATACCGAACAAATATTGTTTAAAGCCATAAAGAGGATGTGTAGCTTCAAATGCATCTTTATTTCTTAATGCCCACCTTGAGGTGAGGTTAACGCTGTCAACTGCATATTTATAATCACATGGAAAAGGAGTACATTCATCCAGAGGCATCATAATATCTGAGCCAATTTTTCTCTGAATATCAATAACAGATTCGGGAGAAAAAAAATGCTTTGAACCATCAAGATGCGAGCGGAAATATGCGCCTTCCTCCTTGATTATTCTTAATTGAGAAAGAGAATAAATCTGAAAGCCGCCGCTATCTGTGAGAATAGGTCTGTCCCAGTTCATAAAGTTATGCAGACCTCCGGCATTATTAAGAACTTCAACCCCTGGACGCAAATACAGGTGATAGGTATTCGAAAGTATAATATAAGGGTCAATAATATCTTTAAGAGTGCTATTGTTGACAGCTTTTACAGTACCCTGTGTACCAACAGGCATAAAAACCGGAGTTTCAATTGAGCCATGATCGGTAAGTATCGTACACACCCGGGCTTTGCTGTTATCGGAAGTTTTATCAATTCGGAGGAAAGACAATTGGTTCTACCTCTGTGAGTCCGATATCTTAACGAATTTGTTGAAAAGATACCTGCGTTTGGCGATAAAATGGTAGAACCGGTCTCTTATTTTCTCGGGAATAAACCGAAATATGTAAAACAGATTATAAGGGAATCCCATTTTTTTCAATATTGCCAGGATGGCTGTTGATTCAGACAACGATTTTTCCTTACCGATTAAATAGACAGATCGCAGAAATTCATCTGAATGTATTCCGTTGAAAATTTTGCTTTTTATACTCAACGCGGGAATAAAAATGAGATCGTCCTCTGCCACACGTTTTTTCAAGAAACTGATTCCGTTATTACAGATTCCGCATTCGGAATCATATACTAATATTTCCGGAGAATTTTTATGATCATCCATGCAGGTATTCTTCCAGTTTTTCAGGGTCAGCCCAGAGCTTAACCAATTCAACTCTTGTACGATTCGAACTTAATATTACTATTTTGAAATGATCAAGATTAAGAATTTCGCCCTTGAGTGGAATCCTGCCTGTTTTATATGTCAGATAACCTCCTATAGTTTCATAATCCCCTTCCGGGATTCTTAGATCAAACTCTTCATTGATATAGTCGATTTCAACTTTTCCACTTATTACATAAGTATTTTCGTCAGTTCTTTTACAAACCGCTTCATCTGTATCGTATTCATCTTTAATATCGCCCAGCATTTCCTCTAATATATCTTCAACGGTAACTATTCCGGCAGTACCGCCAAATTCGTCAATAACGACAGCAATAGATATTCTTTTATCAAGGAATTCATTGAGCATGTCCAGACTTTTTTTAGTATCTGGGACGAAGTTAACTTCCCTGAGCATTGATTTCAGATCCCTGGGGTTGGTAAAAATATCATTGATATAAACCATTCCCTTAATATTATCAAGATTATCCTCATAGACAGGCAGCTTTGAATATCCGGATTGAACGAAAACGTCAATTACCTCATTTATTGAGGAAGTTATATCTATTCCGACTATTTCTGTTCTTGGAGTTATCGTTTCATAAATGCGTTGGTCTTTAAGATCCATCACCCTTGAAATCAGATCATATTCTTCTTCCCTAACATTCCCTGCTTCACTGCTCTCGTCAAGAAGGTCTTTGATGTCCGTCTTATCGAAAAGCTGCATAGCACTTTCACTATCAATTTTTTTAGTGCTTGTAAGCAGACTTGAAATCGAAGATGTCACCTTAACAATCGGATAAAAAGCGATGGACAAAATCCTTACAGGAATCGCAGACACGGTAACAAAACTATCCGCCATCTCTCTGGCTATATATTTCGGTATCAATTCACCAAAAAATAAAAGAATAACAGTGGAGACTAACAGAACATGGAAATCTGACATACCAAATTTTGCAACAAGAAAAATAGTAATCAGAGAAGCAAATGATATATTGACTACATTATTTGATATCAGGATGGTAGAGAAAAATATTTCAGGTTTTTTTAGGAAATAAAAGGCTGTTTTTGCAGAAAACTGATTCTTCCTTGCTCTGATTTCAATTTTAATTTTATTCGAAACAACGAATGCAAGTTCTGAAGCTGAAAAGAATCCGCTTAAAACGATCAGAGTAAATAATACAAAAACTTCTTGAACCATCTGGAATTAATATACTTTATTAATAATTAAATCACTTATTCTAATATAATACTTTTCGGGCTCTGAGAGTTCCAGAATGAGACTGACTGTCTGTTCAAGATTAATTCCGGAATCGAATCGTAAATCCCCGGGTGAATGAATCATCTGAGTGAGAGGATTACCATCGTATGCAGTTCGTCCAACAATTGGAATAACTTTGTAGAGTACAATGTCATTCTGTAGAATTGCTACGGTTTGAATTTTCATTGATCCACTATAGTTACTGCTATCAGGAGAAATAATTTCTGTTGAAAAATGAAAGGTTGGAACTCCTCCCGGCATAAAATTCACCCATACTTCAGTTTTTCCGATCCTGAATGAGTCATTTTGTTTTACAGGTAATAAAATGTTTTGTTGTCCATTCTGAATCCTGGGATGCGATGAACAAAAAGTGATCATGAGAATCAGAGGAAGTACTAATAACACTCTGAGCATTTATAATCTGCTTTGAAAATAAATCACAACAATCACATAAACTGAATAAAGAAAAATATTTAAAATCATCGGAACATCCGTCAGAATGAGCTCAACAGCATTTTCACTTTTACTTTTCTTAAAAACAAGATACATAAACCTGAATATTCCGAATATTACAAAGATCGTCGAATAGACTAGATTTTCAGTGTTGAAATTCGCAACTGTTTTTGGGGAAACTGTATATAATGCATACGATAGAATAACTCCGGCAGCTGAGATCGAAGATACCTGATCAATAAAATATAAACTGTACTCTTCAAGCACTTTTCTGGTTTTCGGCCCGGTGGTGACATAAATCAACTCAGAACGCCTTTTCATCACTGCCAGGAAAAGGGAAATAAATAGTGTGGTAAGAATAAGCCAGCTGCTGAGCGGAACCATAATAATAAAACCCCCGCCCATCACTCTTAACATAAAGCCTCCGGCTATGCACATAAGATCAAGGATGACCATATGTTTAAATATCATTGTATAGGCGACATTAAGTAGAATATAGACTATAATAGCGAGAATAAATTTAATATTTGTAAGAAACAGGAGTAAAACGAGTATGAGTGAAAGAACGGAGAGAAAAATCACTGCATTCCGAACAGGAACAATTCCGCTGGCTATCGGCCTGAATTTTTTTACAGGGTGAGCCCTGTCTGCTTCTGCATCTATAATATCATTAAAAATATATACAATACTCGAAACAATAGAAAATATTACAAATCCAAGTGCGACTTCACGAAGATAATTTATTCCGAAGAAGTGTTTCGAAAAAAGAACTGGCGCAAAAACGAATAAATTCTTGATCCAGTGCGAAGTCCGAAGGAGCCTTACATAAGGTTTAAGCATCAGAAAACCACCGATTCCTCATAAATACCAAATGGCTCTTTTAATACATTGATCATTTCGCCTAAGGTAACGTAATTTTCAGCAGCATCGATCAGAACAGGCATAAGATTTCTTTCTTCAACTGCAGCGTTATAAATTTCTCTGAGAGAATGTTCCACTTTCAGTTCATCCCTTGATGCTTTCAGTTCAAGAAGACGCTGCTTTTGTTTCTTCTCAACTTCAGGAGATATCATCAGAATGGGTATATCTACCTTTTCGTTCTCTTCAATAAACTCATTCACTCCAACAACAAATTTTTCTTTTCGTTCAAGTTCTTTCTGATAACGATAGGCAGCGTCAGCAATCTCTTTCTGAAAATATCCGGCTTCAATTGCATTCACAACACCGCCGAGCGAATCAATTTCATCAAATATTCTGTTGGCAGCCTGTTCCATTTTCTCGGTAAGAGATTCAACATAATAACTTCCTCCAAGAGGATCGACCGTATTTATCACCCCTGTTTCATAAGCAATTATTTGTTGTGTCCTTAATGCAATTTTAACTGCCTTCTCACTCGGCAGGGCAAGAGTTTCATCCATAGAATTTGTATGAAGTGATTGAGTACCACCCATGACGGCTGCAAGAGCCTGGATTGCAGTTCTTACGATATTGTTTTCAGGCTGTTGGGCAGTAAGTGTGCAACCCGCCGTCTGCGTATGAAACCGCAGCCACATCGATCGCGGATTTTTTGCCCCATATTTTTCTTTCATCCGTTTTGCGAAAATTTTTCTTGCAGCTCTGAATTTTGCAATTTCCTCAAAAAAGTCAAGGTGAGAATTAAAAAAATATGAGATTCTCGGTGCAAATTCGTCAACATCCATACCTCTGTTAATACATTCTTCAATATATGCGAACCCATCTGCTAAGGTATATGCAAGTTCCTGCACCGCGGTTGAACCTGCTTCTCTGATATGATAACCACTGACGGAAATTGGATTCCATTGCGGAACCTCTTTCGTACAATATTCCACCATATCTGTAATTATCCTTAGAGAAGGTTTCGGCGGATAGATATATTCCTTCTGAGCGATGTACTCTTTCAGGATATCATTTTGCAGAGTTCCGCGTAATTGGGAAAACGGCACTCCCTGCTTTCTGGCAACGGCAAGATAAAATGCAAAAACCATTGCTGCAGGACTATTGATTGTCATCGAAGTGGATACTTTGTCAAGCGGGATTTCATTAAAAAGAATTTCCATATCTTTAAGAGAAGAAATTGCAACCCCGCAAATGCCAACTTCTCCTTCACTCATTGCATCGTCTGAATCCCTGCCCATAAGTGTTGGGAGGTCGAATGCCACGGAAAGTCCGGTCTGCCCATTCTGAAGGAGATACTTAAATCTTTCATTTGTGTCCTCCGGGGAACCGAAACCGGCAAATTGACGCATAGTCCATATTTTCCCTCTGTAACCATTCGTGTGTATGCCTCTTGTATAAGGATACTCCCCTGGAAAATTAAGTTCATTCAGGTAATTTATGTTCTCAGTATCATCGGGCGCATATAAACCATCTACTTCTTCACCGGAAACAGAAGTAAAAACCATCCCTGTATTTTTGGTCTTATTAAATTTCTCATCAAATTTTGCTCTTTCAGAGCTATATCCCTGGTCCATATATTCTCCTTCTCAGGAAGTTCTCCCGAATCTTCTGTCAAGTTCTGTTAAAGGTAATTTTATCATTACTGGCCTCCCATGAGGACACACATACGGCATTGATGTCGCAAATAATTGCTCAACGAGGCTGACGAGTTCTTCCTTTTCAAGTCGATCCCCTGCTTTTATTGCTGTTTTACATGAATATGATTTGGCAAGATTGTCCCGGATTTCCAAACTCTTTTCTATCTGATTTTTTTTATATTCTTCGAGAATATCAAGCAAAATAGTTTTTTCCTGCCCAACTTTTATCTCTGGCGGAACGCCATCGATTACAATTGAATTCCCCGTGAAAATGCGAAGATCAAATCCCAGTTTTCGTAATTGTGGTAATAGTTCCTTGCAGACTGCCATATCACCAGGATCAAGATTTATTGTTTCAGGAAAAAGTAATTGCTGAGATATTGGACTGTCGGAGTATAAAAATTTCAGAGCTCTTTCATAAAGAATTCTTTCATGAGCTATATGCTGGTCAATAATCATCACACCACTTTTTATGGGAGTTAGTATATACTTGTTATGCAGTGATACAATAAATGGTGTATTCAGGATCAATTCTTCAGAGGCATCAACCAGAATTTCAGTTTCATCCTTCTGTGGCTGGTTCTGAAACGGATGAGGCACTTCATGTTCCGGTGCAGTTTTTTTTATTTCATCATTAATCCCTGAAAAGAGCAAATCCAGTTCATCATCTGAAATTGTTGTGATAGGACGTTTTGGAGGTTTAAAAGAAGGCGTGTGATAATCCGAAGGGATCGGACGTTTTATAGTCTCGCTATCATTTCCGATCCGCATCCTGGAAAGAGGATCGCCTTCACTCCCGGTAAATCTGGCAACCGGGGTTAAATCATAACTTCCAAGTGACTTTCTTACTATTGCATGTACCAGACTGTAGATCGATTTTTCATCGTCAAATTTAACTTCAAGCTTTGAAGGATGTACGTTAACATCCACTTTTGCCGGATTCAATTCAAGAAAAAGGATAAAAAATGGGTAGTCCCCTTTTTCAATCAAATTCTCATATGCCGAGAATACTGCATGATTTATTATCCTGCTCGATACGAATCGCCTGTTGATATATAGATACTGATCACCCTTATTTTTTCTGAGATAAGCGGGCTTAGCAAGAAATCCTGTCACATTTATAAGATCAGTATTTTCCTTTGCTGGTATAACCGAACCGGAGACTTCTTCACCAAAAACTTCAGCGACCCTCTTCTCAACCTCACATTTTTTATAATCATAGATCAGTTCATCATCGTTGAACATTCTGAACGCCATTTCCGGATGACTAAGTGCAATCTTTCTGAATGTCTCAGTTATATGTTTCATCTCGGTTGCATTGGTTTTCAAAAAATTTCTTCTGGCTGGTACATTAAAGAACAAATTCTTCACAGTGATTGAAGTCCCTTTGGAAAAAGATCCCTTCTCAACAGAGTAAGTTCCGTTTTCGACACGGATATGAGTGCCAATCTCTTCATCCTGCTTTTCTGTTTTTATTTCAAATAAACTGACACCTGAGATAGAACTTAGAGCCTCACCACGAAATCCATATGACTGGAGTTCTGAAAGATCCTCAAAACGGCTGATTTTGCTTGTAGCGTGCCTCTGAAAAGCTAATAACGCATCTTCCTCCGACATCCCGGAGCCATCATCAGCTACCTGAATCAAAGACTTGCCGGCATCTTTTATTATCACATCAATCGAAGAAGAGCCTGCATCTATGGAATTCTCCATTAATTCTTTAACAACAGATTCAGGACGCTGTACAACTTCGCCTGCTGCAATTTTATTAATAATATTTTCTGCTAATATCTTTATCTTCGACATATTCTCTCTTTTAAGTGATCTTTACGATCATTTACAACTATCATCTTTCATATTCATAGACATCAAACTTATCGTTTTCCGATATCTTTTTTTTACGCCATCCGCTCAATATTTCATACGGAAATTTGACATCACCGTCAGGATCAAGTTTAACCTCTGAAATAATTGCACGATCTGCAAATTCAGAACTCACGCGATATATCTCCGCCCCTCCTATAATAAAAGATTTTGAATAGCCGGCAGCAGCGCAAAAAGAAATTGCTTCCCTTATATCATTCTTGGCAACTACCCCGGAATGATCAGTAAATCGACCAGAACGGGAAATAACAATATTCAGTCTGTCTTTCAGAGGTTTTGCTGACATCGATTCAAAAGTTTTTCTCCCCATAATTACAGCGTGACCGATAGTTGTAGATTTGAAAAACTTCATTTCCTCACTTATATGCCAGGGTATCCGACCTCCGGAACCAATAATTCCATTCCGGGCAATCGCTGCAATAAGTATCACTTCCAATATCAGTATCCTTTCATTACAATATTTACAAGTACTCTTCTACCGGCTTCAACTTTCACTGCGAGTGTAGTATCCCTGAAACCTGACAACCTTAGTGTAATTGAATACAAACCAGGATATATATTCTTCAGACTGTCAGGAGTAACTTTTGCCGTATTTTTTCCTGTAATAAAAATAGCAGCATTTAGCGGTGATGAATCCACATAAATTGTACCGTATTCCTTATTATTATTCACAATAAGTTCTTCTCTGCATCCAACAGACATAAACAAAGTCAATAATAATAGTAACAGGAAAAATTTCATTGGTCCCGGACTCAATTATATTTCTAAGATAATAAAATAAAGTAAATTGCTCAACTAAACTGCTACTTCGAATTTTATCCGGGGATGGTGGCGATAATTTTCCAAATGGAAATCTTCAAAAGTCAGTTCATCAATTGGTTTTTTATTGATCTTCAAGGTCGGAAGCGGAAGAGGGTCACGTTTTATCTGCTCCTTAAGACCTTCAAGGTGATCGTATTTCCGCATAGCAGTCCCGGCATCGGCAACGTAAATGTGTGCATCAATTATAGTGTGAGCAAACCAACCAACCGCATAACCTGTCTCCATGGCAATTATTTTCGTCAGAAGTGAATATGCAGCAAGGTTGAATGGAATTCCAAGTGCAATATCACCCGATCTTTGAGTGAGATGACAATTAAGTTTGCCATCATTTATATTAAAAGCATATGTATAATGGCAGGGTGGTAATTTGCTTTTTATGGCATTGCCGGGCTCCCAGGCAGACACAATAAGTCTTCTGCTGTTCGGATTTCTTTTTATCTCATCAATAACATATCTTATCTGATCTACTTCTCTTACCTGCCATTTTCCGTTTTTATCTTTTTCCGCGCTGGGAAAATGCCTCCAGTAATAACCATAGGCAGTCTCCAGATTTCCATCTTCATCTGCCCAATCATCCCAGATTTTTGTATGTTTTCTAAGATTCCTTATATGATTTTCACCCGAAAGATACCACAATACTTCGTGAAGAAGGGATTTCCAAATGACCTGTTTCGTTGTGAGAAGCGGAAAACCCTTTGAAAGATCCACTTTATAAAAAGCACCAAAGTAAGAAAGCGTCTCCACACCTGTCCTTGACTGTTTACGCACACCCTCATCTATTACAAGTTTTACCAAGTCAATGTATTCTTTCATGATCGATCCATAATAATAATATTCGCAATTTCCCTTGCTGCAATTTCGAGAGCTCTTTCAAACTCAGAAATTGAATTTTCAATATCAGGGAAATAATCAGAAAACTTAAAAATAATGAAATTTTCACTTAAGAAATCCACCTCAGAACTTCCGGTTATAAAAATTCCTTTTTTCTTTGATTCCTTAATTTTTTCTATAACCCAACCGGCAGCTTTATTGCCTTTTGATTGAGAATCAAGTTTTCCTTCTCCCGTGATGACAATATCACTAAGCGCCACTTTATTTTCAATATCCGGAAGAGAAGATAGAAATTCCCTGAAAGAAATTGTGCAGGCATTAAAAAAAAGGATTAATCCTGCTGCTAATCCTCCTCCAGCTCCTGATAATTTGTCCGGAACTTTGGATAATCCCGAATAAACTCTTAAAAATTGTTCCGCTCCGGATTCAAGAATTTCAACCTCTCTTTCATCAGCACCCTTTTGTGGCCCAAACACTCTTGCCGCTCCTGATTGACCAGTCAATGGATTTGAAACATCAAGGACCAAAGTGATCTTTGGGAAATTCGACTGGTAATCCCAAAATATTGAGTGTATTTCAGGAAAGTTTTCTGGTATTGGGTCCAGCAGTTTTCCATACTTATCTGAAATTTTTAGACCAAATTCACTCAATGCCCCAATACCAAGATCATTAGTTCCAGTACCGCCAATTCCAATAACGAATTCAAACTCTCCATTATACAAATCATTTAATTTCTTAAGCATAACACCAAGACTCGAAGAATTTCGCTTAAGAATACTTCGATTTTTATTCGAAAATAAATTCAGCCCTACCAGATCTGCCGATTCGATATAAATTTTTTTCCCAATAGCATCTTCAAGATATTTTACAGAGTTTTCTCCGGACTTTGAGAAAGATGCTATGCTTATCCCCATTTCCTGAAATCCATAATAGTAGCATATTACTCTAAGGAATCCGTCTCCACCATCACTTAAAGGACATTGTGAGATAGTGATATCATTGTAGCCATGGGCTACCATGGCTTGTTTAAACTGCCCGGCAAACTGATTTGTCGCCGAGACACTGTCAGCGCATCCTTTAAAGCTGTTGAGTGCAATACAAATATTCATTTCCTTATGCTGAACTTTTCCTGAATTCTTCAGTCAGTTTTGTTCTGAGATCAATAAGATCCTGAGAGATAACTTTAATTTCGCCAAGAACCGGCATAAAGTTTGTGTCACCCGTCCACCTCGGCACTAAATGAAAATGAAGATGCGACGCGATACCGGCTCCAGCTGCTTTTCCCAGATTCGCACCCATATTATAGCCATGAGGCCTTATAAGTTCATCTAGTGCTGAAATCGCCTTCCGCAGTAAATCATTAATCTCCTCTGCTTCATCCTTATTAAGGTCAAGGAAAGATGATTTATGATTATTTGGAACAACCATCAGATGCCCGTTATTGTATGGGTACAGGTTGAGCATCACAAATGCATTTTCTCCCTGATAACATTTCATCGAATCGACTTCAGGAATTTTCCCGTCTCTTTCGAGGCAAAAAACACATTCTTCAATTTCCGGTTTACTCTTGAAAGAATCAATATACTTTCCACGCCAGGGTGACCACAATTTTTCCATTCGAACCTCATAAATAAAAAAACCGGGCTGAACAAATAAATAAGTTCAAGCCCGGTAAACTCAGAAAAACCAATTTTATTCTTCTTCTTTAGATTTATTATAATCTTCAATAATCTTGGATTCAATTTCTTTTGGAACCTCTTCATAATGTGAGAATTCCCGTGAATGTGTTCCTCTGCCTGCAGTAAGACTACGAAGGTTTGTCGAGTACTTGTACAATTCACCAAGTGGTACTTTTGCTTTAATTATCTGAAAAAGTCCTGCAGAATCCATACCAAGAATTTTACCTCTTCTGCTTGAAATATCACCCATAACATCACCCATAAACTCTTCAGGGACTTTGATGGTAATATCATAAATCGGTTCAAGTATCACCGGGTTAGCTGCAAGAAATCCTTTTTTGAATGCCTGAGCAGCAGCAATTTTAAAAGATATTTCATCGGAGTCAACGTTGTGGTAAGTACCATCAAAAAGTGTGACCTTAACGTCAATAACTTTGCTTCCGGTAAGAATACCTTTTACCATGATTTCATTCAATCCCTTTTCAACAGCGGGAATAAATCTTCCCGGTACTACTCCGCCAACAATTGCATCCACAAATTCGTATCCGCTGCCCCGAGTAACCGGATCAAGTTTAAGATGCACGTGACCATACTGTCCTCTGCCGCCTGATTGTTTTTTGTGTTTGTACTCAGCATCCTGGCAGGACCCCTTTATTGTTTCCCGGTAGGGGATTCTGGGTTCAACAAGGTCCACATCAACATTATATCTGTCCTTGAGCATCTTGACAGCTAAATTTAACTGAAGCTCTCCCTGCCCTGAAATAATCGTCTGTCCGATTTCAGGATCAAATACTACTTTAAGTGTTGGGTCTTCTTCATGAACTGTATGAAGACCAGTAGATATCTTGTCCTCATCACCTTTTGATTTAGGTTTAACAGCACCCCTGATGATAGGCTGCGGAAAATCAATTGGAGCCATTTTAACAGTAAAATTTTTGGTGCAAAGTGTATCACCTGTGTGAGTGTCTTTAAGTTTTACGACAGCGCCAATATCTCCGGCCATCAATTGTCCAACTTCTTTCCTTTCTTTTCCGTTCAATATGAAAAATTGACCAATTCTTTCAGTTTTGTCACGATTAGAATTATAAAGATCAATTCCATGCTGCAGTGTTCCGGAGAAAACCTTGAAAATAGAAAGCTCACCAACATGTGCTTCTGAAAGTGATTTGAATATCTGGAGAACAAGTTCACCCTTTGGGTCGCATTTAACCTCAACTGTTGTCCCGGAGTCTGCAAGTTCGCCCTTCACAACAACCTTGTCAGCTGGTGACGGGAAATATTTTGAAGCAAATTCAAGGAAATTCTGAACACCGACTCCTTTTAAAGCAGATACTGCAAACATCGGAATAAGACTACCGTCCAGGATAGATTGTTTTAATCCTTCTTCGATTTCCTCATCGGTCAGACTGCCTTCTTCAAAGAATTTATTCATAAGTTCTTCATTAGACTCGGCAATCTTCTCAATAAGTTCTTCGCGAAAAGCATTTGCTTTATCAAGGACATCAGCAGGAATTTCAGAGAGAGTGAATTTCCGGCTTGCTGCATCCTCGTATTTATAAACTTTCATCTTAATAAGATCAACGACAGAATCTACTGCAAGACCTTCTTTGAGGGGAAAAGTAACAACAGTTACGTCATTGCTCAGATGGCTTTTTGCTGACTCTATTACATTATCAAAATTAGAGTGTTCATTATCGATTTTATTTACAACCAGCGCAAGTGAAACATTCTGGGATTTTGCCATTTCCCATGTGGTCTCTGTTCCAACTTCAATTCCTTCAGCTCCCTTTGCCACACACACAGCCATATCAACAACATGGAGGCTACCGACTACCTGTCCGCTGAAATCAGAGTAACCAGGAGTATCCATAATATTGAGTTTGGTGCCGTTTAATTCAGCGTGAAGAGGTGTAGCTGAAATGGATATTTGTCTTTCAATTTCATTTTTATTGTAATCGGATACTGTGCTCCCTTCATCAATATTTCCGATTCTGTTGATTTCATTACAGGTATAAAGAATGACCTCGGACAATGTGGTTTTCCCGCTTCCCCCATGCCCGATAAACGCAAGATTCCTGATATTTTCAGGGTTATATTCTTTCAAAAGATCCTCCGATAGATTTATTTACTAAAATTTTTGACGAGATAAGATTTAAGAAGTGATATTCCTCCAGAAAGCAGATATGCCATTAGACATCGCACGCAGGTTATTAACTAACACTCTGGCAGGATTCTCTGTTTTAAGATGTGTTACCAGTGAAGTAACACCGCTGATCTGTGTTTTGAAATTATCAAGAATGGAGTCTAATTGTGAGAGTCTGTTTTCGACTATTGTAAGTGTGCTGTTTAATTTATCTGACAAATTCATAATCGAATCAATTAACGGATCGAGTTTAGAATTAAGTGATCGGATCTCCTCAAGAAGATCCCCGATTACAGATCCGATCCGCTTAACTGTAATACCAATCTGTAGAATTGCAAAAATCGAAACAATTAGTAATACTGATATTAGAATTTCAATGAAGTCCATTTTTCAATTATGATTTTGAACTTTTGTATGCAGAAACTCCGGCATTTATGGCAGTTTTGACTCTTGAACTTTCTTCATCAAATGTTTTTTTGCCAGTTTCAACCAAATTACTTGTCTTTCCGCGTGCATTGCTCAGAACTTCTTCAGCTTCATGCAATAATCCTTCAACTTTGGTTTTTGTTTCTGAAATCAAAGCTTCAGATTTTTTTTTACCTTCATTTATCAATTGTGAGGCTTTTACTTTGGCTTGTTCAAGCTGCACTTCTGCTTCATCAAGATACTCAGAAGATTTTTGTTTGATCTCTGATCTGAGTTCCTTCCCCGATTTAGGTGCTGTTAATAATGCGACTAAAGCCCCTACCAAACCACCAGCCATAAACCCTAACATCATACCTTTACCGAATTCATTATTCTCTGCCATTTATTCCTCCGTTATTTAAGTTCTATATTTAAAAAATAATAACCTTATGATTCAAAATCAAGGATAAACATGTCGAATCAAATTATAAATTAACACTTTTGCTTAATTTGGAATCCATAAGACTTTATCTGTTACATCAAAATTTCCCTTAAAACTTCACTTATTGAACGCATCAATTGATGCGCTGTAATTATTAATTTAACCATGTTTAAAAACACTATCTATTTCCCCAACCAGACCGGCACATATTATGCCTGAAACGCTCCCGGTAAGACAAACGCTAAGAGGATAATAGGATTTTCATATGCTCTTTGAATTATTATTACACGGAAATTAAAACAATAATTTAGTCCATTTATTCAGATTCAGCTATTTTTCCATAAATTCTCTGATAAGCAAAAATATGAAAAATACCAAGAATTACAGCAAACCAAAGTGTGACAGTGCGAAGTAAAATTGTTGATGCAACTGCGATATCTAACTTTGACCCAAACCTTACAAGAAGGAAACCAAGTGATCCTTCAGTAACACCAAGTCCGGCAGGCAGCATCGAAACTGAACCTGCAATTGTGGCAAATGAATAAATATAAGTTGCAGCAAATAATGTTGTATCCTGAGAAAAGCCGCTGAGGATCAGATAAAATCCCAAACATTCAAAAAACCAGGATACGATGCTTAATAACGTCATTTTAATCAGAGGTATGGGTTTGAGGAGTTGCGATGCAGAATCAAATGAAGTCTGTATATGGTTGCTGAATTTTTTCACAAATGGAACGAAGGTGATTATTTTTATAAAAAGTTGTCTGGGTTTTTGCGCGACTAAAAATATCACCAGGAACACAAACCCGGTTCCCGTTAAAATGATTAAAACTCCTCCAGTCCCGAAAACAATTCCACCAAGAGACGCTAAAAGCACAAGTGAGAGTATGTCCGTTATTCTCTCAGAAAGTACGATCGGAGCAGTTTTACTTATCGGATAGCCGCAAGTCTGTTTTATCATTACCGATTTGAGGACTTCACCCATTTTTCCTGGAGAAATACTCATCACCAATCCACTCATAAATATTCTGAATGAAATCTTCAGAGGCACATTAAGTTCCAGTTGTTTAACGTAATAGTGCCATTTAAGAAATCGGAAAATATAATTTAAATAAGAACAAATAAGAATGAGTGGGAGCAGAATCCAGTTAAACGATGCAGCATTTTCAACAATCTTTCCAAAATCAGAATAGACCGAAGCGCCGATATAAATAGCAGTTGCAAGAACAACAGAGATTATTAGATTTTTTTTAAGATTTTTGTTCACCTGAGATTTCCTTCAGCATCAAGTATAAACGGGAAAGGGGTAATCCAACAACATTATAATAACATCCATCGATTTTTTCAATAAAAACGGCACCGTAATCATCCTGAATACCATACCCTCCTGCTTTATCCATCGGGCTGCCGCCGGCAATATAATCCTTGATCTCCTCGTCCTGAAGGTTTCTGAAGGTCACTTTAGTAGCAACGAAATCATTTAACTGCCTACCCGCTTTATTATAAACGCTAAGCCCGGTATAAACAACATGTGTCTCACCACTCAGTGTTTTAAGCATTCTGAAGGCATCATTTTTATCCTTAGGCTTACCCAGAATTTTCCCATCGATCGCTACAACCGTATCAGCAGTAATAATAGTTCCATCGGAATGAATAGCTTTTGCCTCATTCATCTTATCACATGAGAGCCTGATGACGGCAGACTGAGGAGACTCGCCGGGAAGAACGATTTCTGGCGTATCAACTGAAAATGAATAAAAAGGGATGTTTAAGAGAGTTAAAAGTTTTCTGCGTCGTGGTGAACTTGAAGCAAGATAGAGTGGAGCAATTGAATCGAGCATTTATTAACGGAAAAGAGCCTTTATGCTACCCCATGTTCTCTTTACACTTGATACATTGTGTGAAACCGAGACAAATCCTGAATAGGATTCCTTACCTGCGGCATCAACAATTTTTAACTGATATACATAGAATGATTCTGTGGATTTATAAGCATTTTTATCTTCGAATTCATAGTAGGAATTATCACCTTTTGCATTAACAGATGCAATCTGTGAAACGTTTTCTTTCGAAGTTCCGCGTAAAATTATATATTCCTTTACACCCTCTTCTTTACCGGTCTGCCAGACAAGATAAATGCTGTTCCCTTCGCTCCTGCCGTGGAAATATTCAATAATGGACCCGGCAAAATAAGTATTTGCCAGAATGAACATAATGAATAATATATTAGTTTTTTTCAACCGCATAGTTTGTTTGTATAGGAATTAATTTAACTAACGTAATTTAACAAAATATTTTCCATAATTGCAAAAGTAAATTATAAAATTTTGTCCTTGATTTAAATATAATCATTAGTTTTGTGCCGAAGGTCAAAACTAACAGATATTAATGGCGGACTGGAAAAAGAGTTTTATTTTTATTTGGTTTTCACAATTCCTTTCAATGGTTGGAATGAATGCAGTTGTACCATTCCTTCCGCTATTTATACGCGATCTTGGCGTCGAATCTCAGGAATCCACTGCATATTGGAGCGGACTCGTTTTTGCGGCTCCATTCTTATTTTCTCTTTTTCTAACTCCCCTCTGGGGAAGTCTGGGAGATAAATACGGCAGGAAAATTATGGCAATCCGGGCAATCTTCGGACTCGCACTTGCGCAAATTCTTGTCGGACTATCTCAAAATGTCTATCAGCTTTTAGCAGCACGAACCCTGCAGGGAGCGCTGTCAGGATTTGCACCGGCTGCCATTGCACTTGTCAGCAGCACTGTTCCGCGTGAAAAAAATTCTTATGCACTCGGACTATTACAGACTGCCGTATCATCAGGCAGCCTGTTAGGGCCATTTCTTGGGGGACTTCTTTCTGATCTTTTTGGCTTCAGGGCAGTTTTTTTCATTGTAGGCATTTTTATCGCCGGCACTGGTCTCCTTTTCGTGCAGTATGTTGAGAGGGATACACCAGAGGGGACAACTTTAAACCTTAATTATATTAAAGGCATGAAAGAAACAGTAGCTGATGTAAAACTGAGAAACCTTCTGATCCTGATCGCTCTGGTTTCTTTTGGATTTGCATTTAACCGTCCCATTTTTGTTTTATATCTTGAAACTTTCTCAATCAAAACAGATTATTTTACAACATTGGCTGGTCTCATATATGGGATTCTCGGTTTGTTTGCAACAATAAGTGCTCCTATCTGGGGGAAGTATGCCGGTAAAAATAATACTTCTATGCTGCTATTAACTGCTTTCATACTCGTAGCTGTGAATTATATATCACATTATTTTATTACCGGTATCTGGCTATTAGTAATTTCCCGGTCTCTTGTCGGATTTGGCTACGGAGGTATCCTTCCCCTACTATTCTCAGGAATTCACAGCCGTATTTCTCCGGAAAAAACTGGTTTTATTATGGGAATCGGTTCGAGTGCTCAAATTCTCGGCAGTTTTTTTGGTCCAGTTCTTTGTGGATACCTTTCTGCTCTATATGGAGTTCGATTTCCATTCTTTTTTAGCGGAATGGTTTTCCTGATAATTATTATTCTAATTCCGGATTTGTTTAATCTTAAAAAATTTAAGCAAAAACAAATTTGAGCGCATAATTATTGTGCCCGGCGACCGCTAAAAACTTGATTTTTATGTCATTAAATAGGTATTTTAGGTAACTAAACATACATAATCAGGAGGCATCATGAAAAAAATCTTAACCCTTCTTTTCTTACTTTTACTTATCTCATCATCCTCTTTCTCTCAGGTATTTGATGGTACATGGTCCTGCCTATGGGCGACTTACGATAACGATGTGAACGGTCCGGGAAATAGTGTGGTTTCTGTTGCAGTAGTATCTGAAGATGCCCTTGTTGCTTTGGTCAATAGACCAGCCAGGAATATTTATCATCTTGTAGGTTATAGGGGCGCAGATTCTGCCAATGGAAGACTTGGTCAATATATCTACGGAAGCGCTGCTCAGGATACGAGACAATTGTGGATAAATGGTTTTGATCAGGTTTACATGGAAGACCCGAACGATGTTGCAGCTACTGCAAACGGTTATTTATATGTAGCTAATAATGATGAATTCGGGAATATACTTGTTTTCGAATTGAAGCAGGATACCGTTGATACTGTTCCTTTCCGTCTTCAGACCGGATCAAAATATCTTTGGTCAATAGATGTTGATCAGGATGGAAAAGTGTATATCACTAAATATGATGAAGTTGCTAACCAAAGTTCGGTGCTCATTTACGACAATACAACAAACGAACCGGCATGGACAAACACCTTCGGTGTAACACCTACTATTCTGCAGGAGATTATTCTTCCTGACCCCGGTGAAGCACGCGGACTCGCTGTCAGTGATGACGGCAATACTGTTTATGTTTCAAATTATCAGGCAAAAAAGGTTTACAAGTACGATGGGAATACAACTTCCGGATATACAATTGATCCTGCGTTTAATTATACGTTAAATGATACCGTATTTGCTCAGGTACTCGCAAGCGATACTTTGTACCCGGGTCCGTGGGGATTAGGACTTATGCCCGATAACAATTTATTATTTTTAGCTTCCGATGTCGATTTTTTGACCGGTGGCGGATATGAATATGGAAGAGTATATATCTTGCATCCATTCTCCGGTGAAGTTCTGGATACAATAGATGTTGCCGAATGGACTTATATCACTTGTGATTCTTCCTATTACAGAAACAGCGGAGAGCTTCCTACAAATGCATCCGGATACACTTCAGTTTACAATGTGGATTTCGATGAGAATAATAACCTCTATACACAGTCTTATTTTGGCTGGACAGTTGACAAGTGGGCTTACTCCGGAACATTGCCATCTGTTACTTCTCTTAAACGGCATTCGGAATTAGCCCCTGACGGATTCTCTCTCATGCAGAACTACCCTAATCCGTTCAACCCTTCAACTACAATAAAATTCTCAATTGCAAATGAATCTATTGTAAGTCTTGTTGTTTATTCAATAACAGGTGAAAAAGTTATCGATCTGATTCAACCTGTAAATTATGACAAGGGGACATATGAATTATCATTCAATGCTTCCCAACTCGCTTCTGGTTCTTATATTTATACACTTAAGGCTGGAGATCAATCTATTTCAAAAAAACTAACACTAATAAAGTAATTTTATCAATTAACATTATGGAGGTGTGATGAAATCAAAAACACACATTATCATTATCTTATTTTTATTACTACTCGGGTCAGTAGCACAGGCCCAGACCGGCATTTTCTATCGTAGTGCCGTCATTCCTGTTCCGGAAAATCAACCTGGTGGATATGGAAATATTGTATCCGGCGTCGATCTTGACAATGACGGAATGAAAGAAATCTATGCGGTGAATGATAACTGGGGTGATACTCCTGCCGAAATGATTCCTATGATCTATAAATATGAAAATCATAATGGAACCTGGGAAATGGTTTGGAGTGCAAGCCTGGATGTGCCGCAACAAAACACATGGCCTGCTCTTACAACCGGTGACTGGGATAATGACGGCAAACAGGAAGTTATCTGGGGACCCGTCAACTTTAATGATGCAACAGTTAACCCCAACCCTGCCAGAATTGTTGTCTTCGAAGTTAAAGGTGATGGTTCCGATGTCCTCGGTGTGGATGATGGCAACGGCAACTATCTGCCAAATGCAAAATGGACTATTACTGATCAGAATATGACTGAGGTTCGTCCGATTAAATGGGAACTCAATGATATTGACTCCGATGGCACCGATGAGCTGATTTTTGCTGACCGTAATGGCGGCGGCGGTTATCTTTTCGGCGTTGTCAGTGTTGATAATATTCCCGATAACGGAGATAGTTCAGAAACCTGGACACTCGAAGCCAGTGGTTTGACTGTCCCTCTTGGAAATACGAATTCAAAATGGGATTATGTAATCCTTGGAAATATTATTTATGTATTCAACTCCTCAATGGTCGTTACACCAATTAAATATGATGCCGGCAACTTTACTGCGTTGCCCTCATATTCTGTCTTTGGGTCCGCAATTTATTCTTTCAAGTCATCACAGGTTGTTGATATTGATGGTGATCAGACTGAAGAAGCCCTGGTTGCAAGTTACACATCAGGTCAGCAGAAAGTCTTTGTGCTCCAGCAGCAGGGAGATTCACTTGTCGGAACCGAAATAGCCAATATAACTGCAATTGCAGGTGCAAGATTCACAGGCGGCGCAGCAGGTGATATTGATCAGGACGGAAAAGTTGATTACGTATTCGGCTCCAGAGATGGCAGCCCCAACGGAATATTCCGAGTAGAATACCAGGGTGGCTCAATAACTGATCCGGCAAGCTATACTACTTCGGTCATTGATCAGGGACTTTTTGCAACGGGCGGGCAGTTTGATGCTCTCTGTATTGCAAATGTTGATGATGATCCTTTTGAAGAAGTTATTTATACCGGAATACCCAGAGATAGCGCTCCAATTCCAATTGTTGTTCTTGATTATCTTGAAGTGCAAAACCTTATGAGCATCAAAGAAGCAAGAGTTGATGCTAACGGAGACTTCGTACCTGATCTTAATGGTCAGACTGTGACAGTTGTAGGTTATGTTAATTCAATTAATTTTACCGCCTCTGCAAACAGATTTACTTACACCATTCAGGATGACAGTGCTGGTATCAGCATCACAAAAGGCAGTGAACCTGGTGGTGGAACTGTTTATAACGTTGGTGATCAATTACTGGTATCAGGAACTCTTGGTCACTTCAATGGCACAACACAGATATCAATCTCAGATCTCACTACTGGTGTTACACAGCTTGGATCAGGATTAGTGCAGCCGATCACACTAACACTTGCTGATTACCTCGCAAGTCCTGAAACTTATGAAAGCAGACTTGTCAGGATCGGGAACCTCTCAAAATCAGCAGCTTCTCCTGCATGGCCTGCATCAGGAAGTAACGCTAATATGCTCTTTAACCATTCCGGCAACGAATTTATAGTCAGGATTGACGCTGATGCCGATTTAGATGAAAATGTAGAACCAGGTTATCCGGCAACCTTTGTTGGAATTGGAACTCAATACACAACCGCAACACCGCCCAATAATGGTTATCAGGTTTCACCAAGATATTATTTTCAGGATATCATTGCTCCGCCATCACCTCATTTTGCTCTCCTGACCCCTGCTGATGGTGCAGAACTTGAAATCGTTACAGGCGAGGAATCATGGGTAGCTTCATGGAGCAAACCTGTTGATGCTGATGGCGATAATCTTCTTTATCAGTTTGTTATTCTTCCGAACACATCACTTGGATTCCCGGCAGATACTACTTATACTCTTACTGCTGCCACAGTACTTGGACTTATGGGAACCGAGGATTCTCTTGAAGTTGGCTGGACTGTCAGGGCAAAAGGTGACGAACCACAGGTAATTGCTTGTGTTGATACTTCTTATATTTTGTTCATTAATAAGATTGCCGGTCCGGAGGCTCTTGCATACCTCGAGCATACTCCTGGTGATCTATCGGCAGCTATTTACAATGATGGTGCAATCGGAGCCGACAGAGATGCTTCAGGTCCTGGAATTTCCTGGAAAGGTCAGAACGGACTTTATACAGGCGGACTTGTTTTTGGAACAACTTCAGCGAGCACTGTTAATGGTTTGATCCCGAGTTTTGTACAGGTTACAAACAATTTTATTACTGATATCAACAATGTGGCGAGTGATTTTGCCGGCGGGTTTATGTCGGATGCTGATTTTGATCAGATTGCAATGACAAAACTTAATGATGCTGGTGCTGCCGCTCCATATGGTTTGGATATTTTGCAGTATTCCTATTCAAAAACCGGGGATAATTTCATTTATCTTCGTTATGGATATATAAACACCACTGCAAATCCGATAACCGATTTCTATGCCGGTTTAATAATTGACTGGGATATCGATGCAAATACTTATGCTTCGAATAAAGGTGGATACTCACCAGATGAACACATGGCTTATATGTTCGATCAGACTTCGCCATATTATTATGGATTAGCTGCTATTAATGGTATGACCGGCTCACGAGTTTCAAACTTCTATCCGGGTTCTGAAGCCGAAGGTAGATCAACAGCATTTGGTTATATCAGCGGCACTGATTTTACTCCAATAACAACGGGACGTGATTACAGGATGTATATGGGAACCAAGACTGATGATATCCAGCCGGGTGACACTACCTGGGTTACCTTTGCGATAGTTGCAGGCGATGATCTCAATGCAATCAGAACAAATGCAAATGCTGCTTTCCAGAAGGCAAATAGTCTTGGCTGGACTGATATAACAGTCGGAGTTGAGAATGAAAAAGAAGCAGTTCCGCAGACCTTCTATGTTGATCAGAATTATCCGAACCCATTCAATCCTAGCACAACTATTCAGTTTGGTGTTCCATCTGAGATGTCAGTTGATGTCAGGATTTATGATATGCTCGGTCAGGAAATAGCAGTACTCGTTAATAACCAGACTATGAATGCAGGTGTTTACAGATACAATTTCGATGCATCAAGTATGGCTTCCGGTACTTATATTTACAGAATCCAGGCTGGTTCAAATGTTAGTGTTAAAAAGATGTTATTAATTAAATAATCTTTTTTGAAGGAGCCGGATGGAAACATCCGGCTTTTTCTTTATTATGAACAGTAAGGAATATGTCAAACTTCAACTGACCACTCTGGGTGTAAAACCTGAGAGTGTTGCCCGTCAACTCGGGATAAGCGAGGCTGTATTCAATTACATGCTTCAGGCCTCTGAAGAATTGGATACTGAACTCTATGAGAAGATATTATCTATTCTTACCGAATTTCAATATGAATTAAATTTTAACGGACTTGAGCCTGAAAATCCTGATGAGCATCCTGAATTATTCGAGCAGGAAGGTTTTCACCTTATCATCGGAGAAAGGATCAGATTATTTGCAAGAAATAAATACGGCACGCTTAAAAATCTTGCAATCAAAATGAATATGTCACCACAGCAGCTGCAGCAATATCTTAACGGGAACAGAGAACCGGGAGCCCGCGTACTCTACAGACTTATGAGAGCCGGCTGCGATATTAACTGGCTGCTCGGCGGAGCAGAGAATTACGAAGTTTCCGAAAGAGCAAAACTCGAAAGTGAATTATTCAGATTAAAGAAATTATTCGAAAAAGTTAAAAATGTGATTGAAGATGCAGAAAAAAAATAGAATCCCTGAAAATCTGTTATTTATTATTACTCTCCTCTCAATTTCTTTAGGAGTTGTAATCATCAACCTCCTGATCTAAAAATATAATTTTTACGCCGAAAAACGTTCATATTACCCCTATTTAAACAAGAGAATTTCAATAAAGAGAACATTTTCTTTCGTAAATTTCGTTTTCAATTTTCAGTCTCTTAAGATACCTTCATAATGAAAAATCCTTTCCATGCTGACAAAGCCCCATTAGCGGTTATTTTTGCTGCAATGTTATGGGGTTTGGATGGTATTGTTTTCCGTCCGTTTCTATATAATCTTCCGGTTTCGCTTGTAGTTTTTATCGAGACTGCTCTGGTCGCTGTGCTCATGACTCCTGTTATTATTAATTCTACATCGTTGTTCCGTTCGATGGGAAGAAAAGATTGGATTGCCTTTATAGGTGTAGCATTTTTTGGTGGGGTCCTGGGTACAATGCTGATAACGAAAGCGCTTTTCTACGTTGATTATATTAATCTCTCAATTGTAATTCTCCTTCAAAAACTCCAGCCGGTATTTGCGATTCTTTTTGCGGTTATAATATTAAAAGAAAAGCAGGGACTGACTTTTTATCTATGGGCGGCAATTAGTGTCATCGGCAGTTATTTTATGACTTTTGGGCTAAATTTTCCAGTTTCTCCAAATAGCAGAAATCTTATTCCAGCCGCTTTGCTCGCCATCGGTGCGGCAATGGCTTTCGCATTGTCAACTGTTTTGAGTAAACGCGGACTGAGAAATATCGATTTTTTACCCGCAACATACCTTCGATTTTCAATATCGGCATTACTCATGACTGTGATAGTTGCTTCAACAGGCAATTATTCTCAGATTTATCAGGTTACATTGGAACAGGTTGGCGTATTTCTACTCATCGCCTTTTCCTCAGGAGGTGTTGCAATAATGCTATATTACTATGGGTTAAAACAGGTCCCGGCTTCGGTATCAACAATTTTGGAACTCGCATTCCCTTTGACAGCAATAATCCTTGAATATTTCATTCGAGACCACATTTTCAGCCCGGTTCAATGGGCTGGCTCTATGATTCTTCTATTTTCGATAATAAGAATTTCACGGATTTCTGCTTCATCAGTGATTCTTTCTAAAACGCCGGTTACTCCTTTGAACTAAATACTTCTAATTGGGTTTTTGAGATAATTCATTCAATCTCAGCGGTCATCTTTCCAGAAAATGTTGGTTATTGTTTTTGAGTGGAAAGCCTTGGTTGGAATCCATGTGATGATCAGGCTTAGTTCAGTGTAAATAATTGTGGTGAAGCAGAAAATAATACTCGCAGATAATCAGATACTTATTGGTTCAACAGAATCCAGGCTGCCGGTAATATCAACTTTTGAATGACCCGTAATATACTCCTTCCCCTCACCAAAACAATCCTCCGCAAACATATTCTCTATATCAATGGTATTAATTGTTGTGGTAATTGTAAACTCAGAATTTTCCATAAGATTATTGATTAAATTCTTTTCAAAGTTCAGCTTCAGATTATAATGACGATTTTTGTACTGGAAAGAAGTGAAAATATGCCCCTGATCTTCTGAAACAAAGATAAGTCCGAAAATAGTACTGTCAATTTTCACCTGTCTGTTTTTAGATAAAATTGTTTCATCTGAAGCCAATTCTTCGAAAGTTTTTACATGTGGAACATCGGAATTTAATTTCGTTGTATTGCAGCTGACATTAACCGATCCGGCTATAATTTCGGAAAACTTGCCTATATTGTAGAAGAACCCGATGGCAGAGATAATTACAATAAGAAGATCAATTCTTATGCTTTTCATTTCTATACTCTAAGATTCAAATAATTTTAATTCCTCATCAATAAATTTACCAGCACTCATCACAAGGCGGTCATCGAAATATAGATCAGGGGATTTAATTACACCATCTAAATGGATTGGAACATCAACGCTTCCACCCATCGATTTATTATTACCTAATGCTATATGAACGGTTCCCAGTTTTTTTTCATCTTCAAGAAGTACTCCGCTTAAGATTACCTTCTCGTTAGTTCCTATCCCGATTTCAGCGATATTCCTTGCCTGTGGCCCAACTTTGTCCAGCATCTCTTTAAGAAGTTCAGCTTTCGTATCACCTGTAATCTCAACTGCCATCCCGTTCTTAACGACAACTCTGATAGGATCTCCGTCAATAACACCTATACCAGCCATTGAACCATCAACAACAAAAACGCCATTGGAACTCCCTTCAACTGGTGCGGCAAAGGTTTCGCCGGTTGGAAGATTCCCTGATTCTCCGCGAGCATGAAAAATACCTTTGCTCGGTAGAATTTTTCTGCCTTTTACGGACATCGTAATGTCTGTCCCAATTTTACTTGTAACCCTTATCCAGGAAACACTCTCAAGTTTTTCCTTTAATTTTAGAGTCAAAGCAGCAATTTTATTATAATCAGCATTCAGACCGCGAATCATAACATCTTCAGTTATTCCGGGCAATGTGGCGATTCTTGCTCCGTTTTCAGAGGCTTCCCTTCTTGCTTTAGTATGAGTTAATGATTTTGCGGTGGGAATGAGTATGACATCGAAATTTTTCATTAATTCAGCCGTGGCTTTTGGAGGTTCCTCCCCATTTACCTTCCCGACTGGAATTTCGTTATACATAGCGTCAAATCCAAGTTCACGCACAGTATCCCAGACTGCAAGTCCAATTTTTCGTCTGCTCGGGTCGCTTATAATAAGAACACTCTCACCTGTTTTCGCACCCATGCAATCAATCAAAGCTTTTTTTGCTGCGCTTTCCAGCGAATCATTTTTACTCATAATGGAAACCCAATATTAAGTTGAACAATAGCCGAAAGACTCCCCTTTGCAATAAATCCCTTCGAATCCTGAGGGCTAAGAATTTCAATCCCATTTTTATCATAAAGTTTTGTCAGTGAGTTGAATGAATATGTCGCAGTGCCTTCAACGCTAACATAGTTTTCAATTAAATGGAAAATCAACCCGGCGCCAACAAAGTAATCTATATCATATTTTTTATTAACATAGGTGAATTCTTCCTCAGTACCATCCGGAGCAATCCTTAAGTCAGTCAATTTAACTGAACGCAATGTAACTCCGCCCTCGGCAATCTTAAGATCCAAAAAACGAAATACGGGCACTCCCAGATCAATACTTAAACCCCAGTAATTCTGTGTAAGTTTGAAATCCTCAGAATATTTTCCCGATGATCCTTCACCCTCCAATTTAATGTCTTCTTTCATAAATTGGTAAAAAGCTTTCCCTGTGATAAATAAAAAGTCGAATTTAGCTCGCACGATATTTGCACCAAACCTAAATCCTTCCATTTCACCAAATTGGGAATTATCTTCGAAAAGATTATTGAAAGGGCTTAATTTTAAAAACATCTGGTTAAACTGCTCAGCATCATACTTTTGAACACCGTAACCAGCATATACTCCGCTCATTCCAAGACATCCGAATCCGCAGGATTGCCCATAGCTCAGATTTGCGCTGCTGACCAAAATTACAATAAATATAGGTAATATCAGAAATTTGTTATTCAGATTAGTTCTTTTCAACTTTTTGATATAATGTTATAAATTTGTTTCTTAATAATTGTTTAATAAAAATATCTGTTCTTTCAAAAGGTTTTTCAAATTCCGGCCCAAAATGTTCACCAAGTTTCACCGCAATTTCGGATAAAGTTAAGGAACCATCACATTGAAGCCATACGAAACTCCCCGTTTCATCCAGATCAACCTTTATCTTTTTATCAGCTAATTTCTTAAAGAACAATTTTTCAATAAAACTTTTCCGTTTTTCAAAATAAATTATTGTTACAAGTCCTTCATTTGTTTCAAATTTGGTATTCCTGATCGGATATAAATCATTTATTTGAGTCACTTTTAAATATTACCTCTCTCAAGTTGACCGGAAAGCAATTTCTTATCGCTTCTTTTTAACATGAAGGAAAAGAACAGAGCAACTATGCCAATAAATGCAAACATAAGCAAAGTAAATGTATAATCAAGTGACCCGGATCCATCTCTGAGCATTTCGGTGGTAATCCCCTTATTGAAATAATCAGTGACAATTCCTGCAAGGATTGGTATTCCCCATAGCCCAAGATTCTGAACCGATGCCATCAAACCATAGGCTGTTCCTAATCTTTTCTCATTTACGATGTAAGGTACGGATGGCCATAGTGCAGCAGGCACTAATGAAAATGCGATTCCCAGAGTAAACATACCGATGTATGGAGTTATGCTTGTCAGACTAAGAATCAGATGCACAATTATGAGCATTGCAGATCCCCAGATCATCAACGTGGTTCTTTTACCGTACTTATCAACACCCCATCCGAAAATTGGGGTAAAAATAATTGTCCCCCAGATTATGATTGAGGTTAGAAGACCGCTCAATTCGATATCAAGCCCGAACTTATTCATAAGTATATCGGGGGCAAAAGCCTGGAAAGGAAATACTGCAGAATAAAATGTTAGGCATAGCAGCGTAATATATATGAATGGTCTGTTTTTCAGCAGTTCAAAAATATCTGACATATGGAAGCGGTCTTCTTCTCCATCGGTTTTTATTTTCTCCCTTTTATCGGCAATTGAATACACGATAAAGAATCCTAATCCAATAAACATCACTATCGCAGCGACCCAAAGTGCAAGTGTCCAGCCTGTAGGAGATCCAGCAAAGGTTGGAGAAAATATCAGCGCAGCGGCTGTGCCCAGCCGGCATACAACCAAATTAAGCCCGAATGCAAATGCAATTTCGCTTCCCTTAAACCAGTGAGCAATAACCTTATTATTAACAACAAGTAAAGTTTCGGCTCCGAGTCCGAAAAGAAACCTTCCAAGAATCATCATTTTCAACTCAGGTGAGTATTCAGGCAGGAATGATCCCATAAAACCGTAACCAATTCCATTCTGCCGGTAGAGATCGCTTGCTCCGTAAGCAGTCAGAAGCGCACCAAGTGTACATGAAAGTACGAACAGAAAACCTGTTTTTTTAATCCCGAATCTGTCAACAATTATTCCGCCAATTACGGCAAGGAGTAAAAATGTATTTGGGAAAGAATAAAAACTGACTACGACACCATACTCAGTGGAACTAAAACCAAGATTGATCTGCATCAGTTCTTTAAGTGTAGAGATTGCATCATAGACGTAATATGATGCCCCAACCGGGATACTAACCAATAATAATACCAGCCAACGACGATATTTCATTTTACCTTCAGAATAAAAATTATCAGTTCTCTTTTTTGGTTGCAAAACGTAATAAAACGATAGCAAGACCCAGGAACATAATCAGGGAAATAACATCTCCTTCAATACCCATACGCTCAGCAATACCGGTATTCAAATAACTGATAAGACTACGCTCTCCTGTCTCGGTTTCTACTGTTGTCCCCACAAGAACAGCATAAAGAATTCCGGTTAATGCTCCTCCTGCTATTAATCCTGAACTAAGAAGCGCTCCGGGACCGATATCAGATTCATCTGCGTTTCCGCCTTTCATTTTGTCAGATATAAATTTAACGAGACCTCCAACAAAAATTGGAGTTGAAACTGAAAGTGGAAGGTATGCGCCAACAGCAAACGGGAGAGAACGAACTCCGGATAATTCCATTACTGCAGCAATTCCCATCCCGACTAAAACAAGACCCCAGGGTAAATTCTGGCTAAGAAGCCCCTTTATTACAGTTGCCATAAGAGTTGCCTGCGGTGCAGGTAATTTATCAGTTCCGATACCAAGTGCATCGTTCAACAGCAGCATAGTAAAACCAATTACGAGTACAGAGGCAAGTACACCAATTATAAGTCCGATCTGCTGCTTAACCGGAGTTGCACCAACAAGATAGCCTGTTTTCAGGTCCTGAGACGTTGCTCCGGCATTTGCGGCAGCTATACAAACTATTGAGCCAACAACAAGAGCGATCGGCTGATAAACTTCGCCTGTCCAACCCACTGCAACAAAAATAAGTGAAGTTGCCATCAGGGTTGCTATAGTCATACCTGATATAGGATTCGATGATGAACCTATCAAACCAACAATTCTCGACGAAACTGTTACAAAGAAAAACCCGAAAATGATTATCATAAAAGAAGATAGAAGATTTGTGGGAATAGAAGGAATAACAGCCATAAAAATCACAAGAATAAGACTGCCCACGAGCACAAAAACAAGCGGAATATCCTTTTCGGTGCGAAGTTTTTCCGGTCTGGCTTCTCCTGAATTTTGTTTTAGATCGTTGAAAGAATCCTTGAAAGCACTGATAATAGTAGGGAATGATTTAATAAGTGTTATAATGCCGCCAAATGTAACCGCACCGGCGCCAATATATCTAATATAATTCGACCATATTTCTCTTGCGTTCATCTCTGAGATAAGCTTTGTTGCCGGTGGAAAGGCAGCCATAAGATTATCACCAAGCAGAGTGATTAGAGGGATAAGAACCAGCCAGGAAAGAACGCCTCCGGCAACCATAATGCCGGCAATCTTTGGACCGATAATATATCCAACACCAAGAAGTTCCGGTGTAATCTCACCTGTAACGGTTCCGTTCGGGAGCGAAGATTTCCTGCTGAAAACATATGCAGGAACATCTTTCCACAAGCCAATGATAGACATCAGACCTTTATAAAGGAAAGCGATACCGAGACCATAATAAACTTTTTGAGCAAGTTTGCCGCCTTTTTCACCGGCGATAAGAACATCAGCACATGCAGTCCCTTCGGGAAATGGAAGCTTTCCATGTTCCTTAACAATGATTGATCGCCTAAGGGGAATCATAAACAAAACGCCCAAAATACCACCTGCGAGTGCAAGAACAAAAATCTGAAAATATTTGAAGTAATCTCCCCCGCCTGGAAGGAATAGCAATGCCGGAATAGTAAAAACGACACCTGCTGCAACAGATTCTCCGGCAGAGCCGATTGTCTGGACTATATTATTTTCCAGAATTGTCGCATTCCCTAATTTTTTGAATATGGATATTGCAAGCACAGCAATAGGGATAGATGCGCTCACTGTCAAACCAACTTTTAATCCGAGATATACCGTGGCAGCGCCGAAAATAATTCCAAATATGGCGCCCAGAATGATGGCTTTGGGAGTAAATTCAGGAATGAAATCGTATGGTGAAATATAAGGCCTGAATTCTGCTTGTTTATTGTCCATAAAATACCTGCAAGTAAATGGTTAACAAAGAGTTGAATATAGATAAATTAATGATTTTGCAAAAGATTTTTTTTAATTGAGTGGTCCCAATTTTAATACCGTTTATATCTTAAATTTTCTCATTCCAATATGGCATATTGCGAAATCGTATTTCACCGGATCAACAGGATTGATTTCCCTCAATTTTTCTGTTATTTCTTCAGCCATTTTCCATGATACTGTGTTTTTAGTTGTCAGACCTATTTGTTTACTGATCCTGGCTACATGAGTATCCACCGGGATAATCAGCTTAGCCGGAGATACCTCTTCCCAAAGCCCAAAATCTATGTGGTCTTTCCTTACCATCCACCTAAGAAAAAGATTCATCCTTTTACATGCGCTACCACTAAAAGGGTCGGGTAAAATGAATTTCAATAGCCGTTCATTCTTGATATAGTTTTTACCAATATTCTTAAGTGATGCTGAGAAAAATGAAAGACTGTTTTTGATATCCCGATCTTTTTCGAAATAATATAAAAGAAAAAGATACTTTAATGATCCATAAGTGGTGTAAACCCTGTGCAGAATATTAAATATACCATCGATATCCTCTGATGAATAAAATCGGTGATAAATCCCCTCTATCACTGAGAGATTTTTTTTTGAGGAATAGTTTTCGATAAAATTGAAAGGTCCGGACTCCATAATTTTATCCAGCCTGATTAGTGTCGAATTAATTTGTCTGACATTTCCGTATGCAAAAACCGAAGCGAGAAAAGCGCTAATCTCAATATCTCTCGGATCTTTGTAACGCATTGGGAATTCAATTGGATCGGGTGATATTTTCGAAATATCAAAATAACGGTAATGATATTCCAGTTTCTTTTTCAGGTCCATTAAGATGACTAGTTACTAATTGAATAATTTAAATTTAACTACTCAAAACTTGTAAAAGTACTTTCATAGCTGCTTCATTTTGTATGTATTCAACTGAAAGTTCGTTCTGAATAATATTCTAGCTAATTAAATATTCCAATTTTTGAACGTTTCAGCTCAGTATATTACTATGATGTTAGTTAAGAACTGCCGTTGAGAAGGATTCAGTTTTTATTTCATAAGAAGCATCTTAATTATACTTTGGCTTTGATTTGATATTAATTCGGCGAAATAAATCCCGCCGCTTAATGATTCATCCGAAAAATATATTTCATGTTTGCCAGCTTTATAAAATCCTTTCGCAACTGTACTCACTTCTTGTCCTAGTAAATCGAAGACCTTTAACGAAATATCGCCATCTTCAGGGATATCAAATAACAACATAGTCCCCGGATTAAATGGATTGGGATAATTTCGTAATAAGGCGTAATTCAATTCCTGCTCAGCATCAACCTGAATTATCTCAGAATAGTTTATTGATCCGTCAAAATCAACCTGCCGCAGCCGGTATTCAATCTGCGCGGACGCAAGGACTTTATCGATATAGGAATAATTCGTCACATCAGTGGAATTACCAGAACCCCTGACGAAATAAATTTCATCCCAGTTTTTGTCTCCCACAATTTTTCTTTCGATGGCAAATCCAAGATTATTTGTTTCGGAAGCTGTTTTCCATGTCAATTTTACTTGTCCCTTCTGCATTACTGCTTCAAAAGCAAATAATTCAACAGGGACAGGAATGTCATTATCAAAGTATTTTGCTGTCCAAATACTGAGAGTTGTTCCGTCCATTCGTGTCCAGATTGGATAAACGTTCCTTTTATATGCGGCAATTCCAATATAATCACCAAAAAAAACATTTGACTGGGGTGTAAATGATGACTGGCTTACTTTGAAATTAATGAATGATTCCCCGCCATCTGTTGATTTTGCCATGTAAACATCTGTCGTATTACCGGAAGTGTTTCTTCTGTCGTAAAAAACCGCATAAATAATTCCAGTTGTGGAATCCACAGTCATCCAGTGAAAAAACTGATGCCTGCCTGAATTGTCATCATTAACTTTAAGCGGATCAGACCATGTTTCGCCTTTGTCTGAAGATTTAATAAAAAAAACATCCGTATTCTGGCTTCCGGCTCTCTGATCGCTCCACATAACGTAAACATTTCCCCTGAAAATGGAATTACTGATATCAGTTGCAGTTACCGGAAACCCATTCGCACGGTATATTCCCGACACTGCAAAATCCCATCCTCCTGGCTGATCTGCAATTATTTTATCTTGACCAAAGGTATTTCCCCCATCAAAAGACCGGTCAAAATATATCTTATTGTAGGCAGACCAGGCAGTATATATTTCCCCATTTGGTCCAACTGCAGGCACAGCTCCTTCGACTGTATTATCTTCATCCACACAATCGCCGCCGCGTTCACTTATTCTAATGGGAGATGACCAATTTAAACCGCCGTCTGTACTTTTTGAAAAAAGTATCCTGCTGCTGTCCTGGGTCGAGCCACTCCCGTAAGTATCAAATTCAGTCCAAAAAGCATATACATTATTCCTGTATTGCGAATTAGTGTGGTCAACTGCAAGCCATTCCTTATCCTGATTCCTGGGAAATGAGTAACCAATTCCTGCTCCGTCATTCCATGAATTACCATTATTTGTAGTTCTCTGGACAACTATCCTGTCGATCCAATATCCACTTATCGGATCAGATAAATGAGCAAATAATAGGTTCCCATTCACATCATAAACGAGGACGGGATCACCCCAAACCCCCAAATTTGAAGTTAACGTGGTCGTATTCCAGGTCTTACCCGAATCTGAGGAAAAATAATAGTAGTTTAGATTTGAACCGGCTGCTATATACTTTGAATTAACAGGATTAATCGCGATACAAACCTCCTCAGGAGAATTAGCTCCGATTGCGCTGACACGATAATTCTGAATCTGTGAAAAAACAGAACTGGCAAAAATCAATAGTCCCATTAAAAATGAGGAGCTTTTCATATTTATCCCCTGATTAAACTGATCATTTCCTTAATAGCTTTTTCGATACCTACAAAAACAGAATGAGCGATAACCGCCTGACCAATGGACACTTCATCAATAGTATTTATTGATGCAATGTCCCTGGTATTATGATAATTCAGTCCATGCCCGGCATTAACACTTAAATCAAGGCTTTTGGCGTATTCAGCCGCCGTACAAATTCTGCTTAGCTCATTGTGGTAATCACTTTCATTCTTTGCGTTTGCGAAAACCCCGGTATGTATTTCAATAAACTGTGCCCCAATCTCTTTTGAAAGGTCAATGATATCTTTTTCCGGTTCGATAAATAATGAAACTGGAATACCTGACCCGTCAAGAATTTTTATTGCTTCTCTGAGCCTGATTTTTTGCCCCTTAACATCGAGCCCGCCTTCGGTCGTGAGCTCTTCACGTTTTTCGGGAACAAGAGTTACTAATTCAGGTTTTGTCGTACAGGCAATTCCGATTATCTCATCTGTTGCCGCCATTTCAAGATCAAGTTTAGTTTTAATGACTTCTCTCAGGATCTGAAGATCCTTGTCCTTAATATGTCTCCTGTCCTCACGCAAATGAACAACAATGCCATCAACACCAAATTCTTCCGCCATAAGAGCATATGTAACAGGATCGGGCCGGTTTTCACCTCTTGCATTTCTTAAAAATGCCACATGATCAATATTTATGCTGAATTTCATCTTTAAGCCATTTAATTAGAAAAATAAATTAAAAAATGCTTCCGGACCATAACCAAATTCCTGAGCACGGAAGCGCAACGATGCAATTAAATCCATTAGAAAAATAACCGAAAAATGAATTAAAACGCAATAATAAAATGAACGAACTCTCAATGCAATGAAACCAAGAAGGATTGCACCGGGAATTGCACCCAAAGTTTCCATGAATGGTTTCCCATTATGCAGTATTACAAAAGGGATTGCCTGAATAAAAATTGCCTCATTGCCAAACTTTTCATAAAGCCCATTCAACATAAAGCCTCTCCATATAAATTCCCATCCGGTCATATATATAAGAAGTGCAAATTCATAAATAAAAAACGTATTCCAGGAAATCCTGGCAGTAGGCAGATGGGGGTATTGTTCAACAAAAGAGGTAGTAGAAGAGGCAAACCATATTATAGGTACCATAAACATAACTGCAATAATTGTAAGTAATAAACCCTGCTTGATGTCTCCGAATCTGAAACCATAATCCGCAGGCTTTTCTTTAAGTACAAAATAAATAATGAGAATCGGTAAGAGTATGAATGTGAGAGAATCACCAATGAACCAGTAAAGATATTCAAAGAACAAACCCTCTGTAATATCTTCAAAATACTGATAAAAAATATTTTCTCTAAAAAATCTGCGCGAAGTGAAATACCATGATAAAGTCTGAATTATCAGGACGGATACAATAATAATAATAGTTTTTCGATCTGTCCGCTTTAAGAAAGTGACAAAATCAAATAATGTATCCCGTAATATTTTCAAGTTTTTACCTCAATAATATAAATGCCTATACGTAAAATATAAAGGATTGCCAAATATTTCCTTTGATTAATTACCTGAAATTTTTTAGCGTGATGACGGCTTCGGATATATAAATTACCGGATAAATAAAAAGCCTTGTTCTCCCTCAGAGAACAAGGCTAATCTAAGTTTGATAATCAGATTTAGAGTTTTGTGTATGTATCCTTCATCCTGATATTCATATTTTCGAGTTCATCAAGAACAGGCAGATAAATTTCCGGCATATTAGGAATATGAACGCCTGTAATATTAATTTTATCCTCAGCAATCATTCTTGCGGCAACCGCGGCAGGTAGACTGACCGTTCTTGCCATAGATGAGTCACCTGCGGGAATTCCAAAATCGATCATCAGAGAAGTTATAGCCTCCTTTGCTCCACCCGGAAATTCAGCGACAAACTGATGCTGAAGTACAATCATATCTCTTTCACCTGGCTGATATTTTAGTTTGCGTTCCATATGTACAGTCAGAAAATCCAAATAACTTGGGGGATCAGAGGATATAGTCTGCTCGCTAAATATTCCAAGCCATTCGAGCCTTTTCATTATGTCTGAATCTAGAGTTATTCCAGCCTTCTCAGCAAATTTTGCTCGGATATTGTCAGATGAATCAGCACCAATCAAAAATGCTACAATTTCCTTCCAGGGCTTCCCATTAAGCTCAGGTCTATCTGTATCATCAAGAAATCCTGATCTGGAAATAACTAAAAGAGTTTCACACCAGCCGATATTCCTGAAAGTTCCACGAAAAATTGTTTTCGAATCGTTCAGACCGTAAAGATCTTTATAGATCATTGAATCACGATTTGGATAAACTTCCAGCTCCCCTGCTTCACCAACTTTTTTACGATGGACATAGGTAAACAGATCTTTACCTTGCAGTTTGATCTCGTTTCCATCTTTTCTGAATTGGGCATTATTTCTTCCTGCCAGAAGAACGCCCCTGGGACTCCATGAAAACTTATAGCCGAATGGGTTGTCATTAGCTTCTGGTGCCGGCAGTCCGCCACATACAGATTCAAAAGAAATAATTTTACCTTCTCTTTCATTCACATCATTAATAATTTTCATCGCGGACATATGATCAATGCCCGGATCGAGTCCGATCTCGTTCAGAAAAAGCACGCCTGCTTCCTTTGCTCTGGAGTCAAGTTCCTTCATTGCCGGACTAACATACGAAGTGGTTATTAAATGCTTTTTGTATTTCAGGCATAATTCTGCTACCTGAACGTGATGGATATAAGGCAGAAGGCTGATGGCAATATCGCATTCACCAACAAGTTTTTCAAGCTTTACGTTATCCTTAACATTTAATTCAATCGCTGTCCCTTTAGGGTGATTCTCAATTAAAGCTTGTGCCTTACTTACAGTTCTGCTTGCTACAATTACTTTCATTTCCCCGTTTTCCAGTAAATAACGGACAAGGGGTCGGGTGACTAATCCTGCTCCTAAAACCAATATTCTTTTCATACTTTCTCCATATTGGATATTCAGATATTATTTAAATGCAGAAAACGACTGTTTGCCGTTTTCTATACAATATATTTTTGTAAATAACTGTATTTCGGAGTCAATTTCCCATTGTAAACAATTACCGCCTTTTTAATTTCCGGCGGCAAATTATAATTTTCGAATTCAACATCTTTTTTTGCTGCAGCAACTGCAGGTATAAATGGTTTCAATGATTTACTGAAACCGGCTGAGGCATCCCTCGGAAGTTCAGCAGGCAGGTTATCAATAGCAATCACAGAAACGCCATCGCCAGAAAATCCATCGACAAATTCACTTGTTTCCGGGTTATATACGAAAGAAGGAATATCTGGTGTGGTAATTTTTGCGGTAATCTCAACGGCGCCATCAATATCACAACTTATGTCTCCAATTACCTCAAGTCTTGTCTTATTGTTCTTTAAGAATTCTTTGGTGATCAAACGCGGATACTTTTCGTCCCAATAAATAGCATTAACAAATATTGAAAGTCTTGGAATCTGGTTATTGAATTTCGATTTATACAAAACCGGTTGGTTGAAATATTCCTGTAAGTCAAATTTCTCCGGCGACTCAATTCTTTCAAACATATCACTTTCTTTGAACACAATTTTATAAACTTTATTCCTGATAAGAGAATTAATATCTCCGGAAAAATCTGGCGATAGTGATTCGACCGGCAGAACATCGTAAATTTCCTGCGCTCCTAGTGATACATTGCCATAACCGGCAAATCCGGCAATAACAGGGTGAATTTCTTTCGGAACACCATGTTTTTTAATTTTTTCACCCAAATCCCTGAGTGCATCCTTTGCTTCATCTACATCATGATACTGATAAGATTGCTTCAGCGCTTCAAAATCATTCGATATTCCATGAGCTGCAAGCCTCTGACCATAGCCAAAGAGCGTGTCAATCATTCCTGCAAGTCCGGCATATCTTCCGAAAAATACAAGTCTCCTGCCTTTCTCATCTGCGATGCACTCATAATCAATCAGGGTGCATTCATTTTGAATGAGATGTTTCAGCATCGGCATATTATATTTCTGGGCTTTGATCGTGTGCGAAAAAAATATGAATGTTTTTCCCGGGAGCAGGTATTTAACAGGTATTTCCTTAACAGCAATAATAATTTCGTTCTGATAGATATCGTTTACGGTTTCGATGCCGGCATTGGCATATTCTTCCTCTGTATATGAACGCCTCTCAAATTTTTCAACAAAAACAGTGATACCATGTTTTTCCTTGAGCTCCCTCAAATCTTCAGGTATAAGCGGAACCCGTCGTTCCCAAATATTTTTATCTTCCTTCCGTATTCCGATCCTCTGCAACATTTAAACCCCGCAAGTGAAAAATTACTTTAAGTTCTAATTTACGAATTTTAACGTAGTTATTCCATTTTAGCCTATAAAATAAGGGTTAAATGAAATACATTGAATAAAAAAAGGCTGTCCCCGGAAGCAGAGACAGCCTTAATTTAACATCTTATTCGAATACTATTCTATTTTTTGTCGTCATCAACCACTTCATAGGAGGCATCTTCTACATTCTTATCCTTAGGTGGTTCATTCGATTGAGGCGGTTCCTGATAAGCCTGTTGTTCAGCGCCCTGTGCACCGGGAGCCTGATAAAGTTTTTCGGAAACCTCATTCCATATTTTTGATAGATTTTCTGTTGCAGATTTAATCACATCATTATCATCTGCTTTTAATGCTTCTTCAAGCTTTGCGATTCCATCTTCAAGGCGACCAACGTATTCAGCAGGAATTTTTTCCTTCATTTCACTCATCTGCTTTTTGGTCTGGAAAATAAGATTATCAGCTGTATTTCTGATCTCTACATTTTCGCGTTTCTTTTTATCAGATTCTGCATTTATCTTAGCTTCATTTTTCATTTTTTCGATCTCATCCTTATTAAGACCACTTGAAGCCGTTATCCTTATACTTTGTTCTTTTCCTGTCGCTTTATCTTTAGCTGAAACATGTAAAATACCATTGGCATCGATATCGAATTTTACTTCAACCTGTGGAACACCGCGTGGTGCTGGTGGAATTCCATCGAGATGGAATTTACCCAGAGTCCTGTTGTCCGCTGCCATAGGTCTTTCACCCTGAATAATGTGTATTTCCACGCTGGGCTGATTATCTGAAGCAGTTGAAAATATTTCACTCTTTGTTGTTGGTATGGTGGAATTGGATTCGATCATTTTGGTCATTACACCACCCAATGTTTCTATCCCGAGTGAAAGCGGAGTAACATCAAGAAGCAACACATCTTTTATTTCCCCTGCAAGTACGCCGCCCTGAATCGCAGCCCCGATTGCCACCACTTCATCAGGATTAACGCCTCTGTGCGGTTCTTTTCCAAAGAGTTTTTTGACTATCTCCTGGACTTTCGGAACTCTTGTTGATCCGCCAACAAGAATAACTTCATCTATTTGCGATGGGGATACTCCTGCGTCCTTCATAGCTTTTTCACAGGGTGAAACGCTCCTCGAAATAAGGTCATCGATAAGCTGTTCAAATTTAGCTCTTGTTAGAGTGATATTGATATGTTTGGGACCATCGGCAGTTGCGGTAATGTAAGGAATATTGATGTCTGTCTGCAAAGATGATGACAACTCAATCTTGGCTTTTTCAGCAGCATCCTTTAACCTCTGTAGAGCCATCGGGTCTTTTTTAAGATCCATACCTTCCTGTTTTTTGAATTCATCATTAAGGAAGTCAATAATTCTCTGGTCAAAGTCATCCCCGCCGAGATGAGTATCTCCGTTGGTGGACTTCACCTCGAAAACGCCGTCACCAATTTGAAGAATCGATATATCGAATGTCCCGCCTCCAAGATCGTACACCGCTACAAGCTGTTCTTTATGCTTTTTGTCGAGACCATAAGCCAGAGCTGCCGCAGTCGGCTCATTAATAATCCTCTTTACAGTCAATCCTGCAATCTCTCCGGCATCCTTTGTTGCCTGACGCTGCGCATCATTGAAATAAGCAGGAACAGTAATTACGGCTTCAGTTACTTCCTGCCCCAGATAATCTTCAGCAGTTTTTTTCATTTTCTGAAGAACCATAGCGCTGATTTCCGGTGGTGAAAATAACTTGTCACCAATTTTAACACGTGCACTGTTATTCTCGCCAGCCACAACCGAATAAGGGACTTCTTTGAGTTCTTGTCCAACTTCTTCGAGTCTTCGTCCCATAAAACGCTTAATTGAAAATATTGTATTTGTCGGATTTGTAACTGCCTGGCGTTTAGCGGGCTGTCCTACTAATCTTTCACCTGATTTTGCAAAACCTATTATGGAAGGAGTTGTCCTTCCTCCTTCTGAATTCTGTATTACAACCGGTTCATTACCCTCCATCACCGAGACGCATGAATTAGTTGTACCAAGGTCGATTCCTATTATTTTTCCCATATTTACCTCTTAAATTAAAAAACCTTATATTTACAATTGAAACTATTAACTTATTTCAACTATCGTGCCATACTAACCAGCACAGTAATCTATTGAAATACAACACTTTAGTTTCCCAATAGATAATATTTTTTGTATGACATCCTGTCGTTTTAACTGCCACAATGTCATTTATGCCCTGGACATACAAAAACATACTATCAATTTACAAGTAATCATTATTTTGTCACATTTAGTATGTCATAATGTCAGATATCAATTTTAACCTTGAAGAATTCAACCTGCAGCTTGATACCCATTTTATCGGGACAAATATTTATTTTCTGGATCATGTTGAATCCACTAATTCTTACCTCATGTCAAGAAACGAAGACTTTGAGAATGGTACAGTTGTAATTGCCGAGACCCAAACTAAAGGAAGAGGACGCCTCGACAGAACATGGCTTAGCGATCCGAAAGTCAACCTGACTTTCTCTATTGCTCTCACAAAAAAAGATTTGTTCACTTCACCTGCAATGATAAATTTTGCGGCTTCTCTCGCTGTCGCCAATGCTTTACAAAATTTATTCCAGCTTCCTGTCGAACTCAAGTGGCCAAATGATGTTCTAGTTAAGGGGAAAAAGATTTCAGGAATACTCATGGAATCTATTTCTGCCGGGAGCGAAATCACAAGAATGGTAGTTGGATTCGGAATAAATGTGAATCAGTCAAATTTTCCGGGTAAATATTTAATTCTTCCCACATCTGTTAAGAATGAATACCGGGGTCCAATCTCACGTGAACGTATTCTCAGTGAAGTGCTCAACCTGTTTGAACAGTATCTGGGATTCCTGAAATTTGATAAAAAAATGCTCCTTCAATCATGGAAAGAAAAATGCAGAATGATTGGTGAAAAGGTGAAAATAGAATCTGGTGACACACAAAGATTTGGTGTTTTTGTGGATGTGGATGTGGATGGATTTTTGCTCTTCAGAGAAGGCGCACAAACTTCAAAAATTACTTTTGGCGATGTAAGCCTCAGAGGACAATAAATGCTCCTTACCATTGATATTGGCAACACGAATATTAAATGGATTTTATTCGACAAAGAAAATATTTTGGAGAAGGAAGTTTTCGGCACACATTCTGCAGTTCAATTTCCTCAAAGTATCTTGCAAAACACCGGTGAAATAGCGGTCTCTTCGGTGAATCCTTTAGGCCTTTCGAAGATAATTAATTATTTTTTACTGAATACTGCAATTACTGCTAACATAATTAACTACAAATCTCCAATGGAAATCATTGTTGATTATGAGACACCGGAAACCTTAGGTGCAGACAGGATATGTGCAGCTAATGCCATATTTACAATTGCCAGGGATTATACCGTACTTACATCTAAATCCCTTATTATTTCGTGTGACTTCGGAACTGCAAATAATATTAGTATTGTCCGGGGTGACGGCATTTTTTTAGGCGGATTAATCGCTCCGGGAATAAAACTAATGACTGAGAGCCTTCATAACAGGACAGCATCTTTACCTCTCACCCAAACAACAGGAAATGTAAGTCTGATTGGTAAAAGTACATCCGGAGCCATTTTAAGCGGAGTGTTTTATTCAGCAGCAGGATTTGTGAATAATATGGTGAATGAAATAAAAAACGCCATGGATCCCGACAAAATTATTATTTTCACGACAGGTGGTAATTATCTTCCAATTAAGCCCTTTATAAAATTTGAGCACATTTTCAGAGAAAATCTTGTTTGCGAAGGAATCAGATTTATTCATAATTATCCGGGACGATGAAAAAAGCAGTTTATCTTGACCATGCCGCAACAACCCCACTGCATCCGAAAGTATTTGAGGTTATGTCCGATTTCCTTAGAAATGATTTCGGGAACCCATCCTCCGTGCATTCATACGGACGCAGCAGCAGAGTTAAAATAGAATCTGCAAGAGAGACTATTGCTGAAATAATTAATGCACATCCCGCTGAGATTTACTTTACTTCAAACGGAACCGAGGCAAATAATTTTGCATTGTTCGGAATAACGAAGACAAAATTTGCAGAGTCAGGTGAGACCGGCATAATAACTGCTGAGAATGAACATCATTGTATCCTGGAGCCTGCTGAAAGCCTGGTGAAGGATGGTTTCCGGCTAACAATCCTAAAACCCCGGAATGATGGCACTATTGATCCGGATACCCTGAATTCTGCATTGAACGCGGATATTTCACTCGCTGCATTTATGCTTATTAATAATGAAACCGGATCAGTTAATGATGTTGCAAAATTATCGGATACAGCCATTAATAAACAAATAAACTTTCACACTGATGCTGTGCAGGCATTTGGGAAATACCAAATTGATGTCAAAAAATTAAGTATAAGCACGATGGCAGTATCAGGACACAAAATTAATGGTCCTAAGGGCTCCGGATTCTTATACGCCAGAACAGGCACCCCTATTGCTCCGTTAATTCATGGCGGATCACAGGAAAGAAACAGGCGGGGCGGCACTGAGAATCCTGCGGCAATCATTGGACTTGCAGAAGCGGCCCGGATTGCTGTAAACGGGATTGATGAAAATTTTGAAAAAGTTACTAAACTGAATAACTATCTGAGAGCCGGGATTATTTCGCTTGACAGTGCAGGAATATCCATTAACAGCCCCCGGACAGCCAGTCCTTACATTCTAAATATTTCTTTCAAACCGGTGTATTATACTGCCGGGTCTGAATCACTGATTATGTATTTCGACATTAACGGGATCGCAGCTTCCAGCGGAGCAGCATGTGCATCCGGGACAACAAACCCCTCTCATGTTTTATTAAGTCTTGGGAAATCGAAAACCGAAGCTTCTGCAGTGGTAAGATTTTCGTTTGGACATGATAACACATTTGAGGAATTGGATTATACGCTTGAGGTGCTCCAAAAGGCTGTAAAGAAATTTAGAAAAATCTAATTCTCAACGATCAGGTTATCAATAAGCCTTGTAAACCCAAAGCGGCAGGCAGCAAGGATAATATAATTACTCCCCTTTTGAAGTTTACCTGTTTCCGAAAAATTCACCTGATCAACTATTTTTATATATTCGGGTTTTGCTCCCTCTGCGCCTTTCATGTGATTTATAAGAATCTGACAAATTTCTGGAGCATTATCCCACCCTTGTTTAATTAATTCAGCACCCTCTAAAAGAGTCCGGTAGATTATTGAGGCATCTTCACGTTCTTTTATTGTTAGATATTTATTCCTTGAACTCATAGCTAATCCGTTTTTTTCTCTGACTATTGGCGCAACAATAACATCAATATTCATTGAAAGGTCTTTTACCATCTGCTGGATTAATCTTGCCTGCTGTGCGTCTTTTTGGCCAAAAACTGAAAAATGCGGTCTAATCTGATTAAAAAGAATGGAGACTACTGTAGATACTCCCCGGAAATGCGTCGGGCGGCTTTCGCCTTCGAAATATTTTGATATTTCATTCACATCCACATATGTTTGAAAACCGGCTGGGTAAATATCCTCATTTGAGGGCATATAAAGCGCATCGCAGTAAACTTCCTCGAGAAGAGTTATATCCCTATGAATATCCCGTGGATATTTTTCAAGATCCTCATTCGGAGCAAATTGTGTTGGATTAACAAAGATTGAAACAATAGCAGCATCTGCATTTTCTTTTGCGATACGAACAAGTGATAAATGTCCTTCATGCAGAAAGCCCATTGTCGGAACGAATCCAACCCTGGCGCCCTTCTTTTCAAGTGAATTTCGATAATCACAAAGTGCTTTTTTCGAATTTAATATAATCAATTCAGGAGTTGCTTAAATAGTCAACCAGTTGAACAAGTTTTGATCTAAGTTCTTTGCGCTCAGTAATAAAATCAAGAAAACCATTCTCCAGAAGAAACTCAGAGGATTGAAATCCTTCCGGTAAATCTTTACCGATGGTCTGCTTAATAACTCTCGGTCCTGCGAAACCTATCAGGGCATTTGGTTCAGCAATAATTATATCACCAAGCATCGCATAACTGGCAGTAGTACCACCTGTAGTTGGGTCAGTAAGAATCGAAATATACGGTATCTTCGCCTCGGCAAGTCTCGCAAGCCGCGCAGAAGTTTTCGCCATCTGCATAAGTGAATAAGCACCTTCCATCATTCTTGCGCCGCCGCTCTGTGAAATTATTATCAGGGGAATTTTTGATGTATAAGCTTTATCAATCAGTCGTGCAAGTTTTTCACCAACTACAGAGCCCATTGATCCGCCGATAAACTTGAAGTCCATGCAGCCGAAAGCAACTCGTCTTCCTTCAATTTTCCCGCTGCCTGTTTTTACTGCATCAAAGAGTCCAGTTTTTGAAATCGTAGAAGCAATTCTTGAATTGTATGGTTTTGTGTCAACAAAATTCAAGGGATCTCCTGATTTCATGGTTTTATTAATCTCCTTAAAAGAACCATGATCCAGAATGATCTTTATGTACTCTTCACTTCCGATTCTGAAATGGAAATCACATTTTGGACAGACAAAACTATTGGTTTCCAGCTGTTTCCTGTGGATAATCTCATTGCAGTTAGTACATTTAACCCACTGCCCATCCGGGATTTCACTTTTCTGTGTGTCAGGAGATATATTTTGTTTAATTCTTTTAAACCATGCCATCAGGTATTCCGCTTCTTAATATTAACATAAATAGTAATGGGCTGGTTTGGCTGCTGAGGATCATTGGATACAATTGTAACAGTTCTTGTAATTTTACCTTCTCTTTCGCTGGTATCAAGATTTATTTTAATTTTCCCTGTTTCTCCGGGTTTGAGTTCTTTTTTTGAAAGGACTGTTGCAGTGCACCCGCAGGATGACTTAACTTCAGAGATTTTCAGCAATTCACTCCCTGAATTACGAAACTCCAATTCGGCGCTGACAACTTCACCTTCATTAACAATTCCAAAATTATGCTGATTTCTTGAGAGTTTAAGTTTTGGACCTCCCTGCTCAGAAGTAACCTCTTCCTTTTTGAGAACATTACACATAAAAGAAAGCCTAAGTTCCGGTGTTTCAGGGTCATTTGAATTAACATAGATATGTTTTCGCTGTATCCCGCCTCTGTCTTCGGAATTAAATTCAACCATAATTGTTGTACTTTCACCGGGAGCAAGCCTATTCTTTTCTGGTTTAGCCGCTGTGCAGCCGCAGGAAGCTCTCACTCTTTTAATCTCCAAGACATCATCACCAGTGTTCTTGACAACGAATTCATGTTTGACGATATTCCCTTCCTGAACATCACCAAAATCATAAAGCAGTTCAGGAGCTTCTATTTTTGGCTGCTTCTGTTGGCTGTATATATTCATTGCCAGTAAACTCAGAAATACTAAAAACAGAACTCTTTTCACATTGTCCTCACTGTAAAATTTTTAAAATATCTTGGCTCGATATAATCGAAATTATAATTTAATAAATGTTCACCAAATAAATAAGCAAATTCAGCAATCGAACCCGCTGTGATATGTGGCACTTTAATCACTCCATTCAGTGTTGAATCACAGAATAACATTTTGTGCGGAAATTTTGATTCAACTTTTTCAATATTTATAAGACTGATATCTGTCAATTCTTCTACCGTACCCTTTCTTTTAACAAACTGCTTTAAATAGAGTTCCTCCCGATTGACACGGGATACTATACCAAATTCTGTATTTTCAGATAAGTAGGTCATAATCTGGCTAGCTGTTGCATCAAATGTAGGTACTGGTATTATTGGGATTTCAAGTGAAAATGCAATCGCTTTAGCTGCGGAATAGCCTATCCTGAGTCCGGTAAAAGAACCTGGACCTTCAGATATTGCAATTGATTTTAGTGATGCAGTTTTTAACCCAGCTGTTTCTAAGAGTTTCTCTATCGAGATCAATAGTTTCTCAGAATGAGAATGTTTCTCAAAAACATTTAGCTCCAAAACATTTCCGGGATTTACCAATAATGCGGCGCTACAGATTTCACCAGTGGTTTCAATAGCGAGCATTGGCAGAAATTCATTCATTTTCATATAGAATATATTTTCTTGAGAGATTGTCTTCAGAAAAAATTATTTGTACCTCTTTTCTTTGATGGGGTAGAAGTGAGGGAAATTTTTCACCCCATTCTATAATAACAAATGCAGAAAGATCATTAAGATAATCTTCAAAACCAATATCGGTCAGCTCCCCGGCATCATCCACTCGGTAAAAATCAAAATGATATACTTTATAATCACCAAAGTATTCATTAACAATATTAAATGTCGGACTGGATACTTCAGGAATATTCCAAAAAGAGCAGATTAGTTTTATTAGAGTAGTCTTACCCGCACCCAGATCTCCACTGAAAATGATAACATCTCCCTCTTGCAAATATTTGATTAATTCCTCAGCAATAGTGGAGATATGCTTTTCAGCTAAAAACCCCGATTCATATAACCTGCGCATGTTATTTTGTGTCAAGCGTGATGACAGGGAGGATCATCTCTTCAATCGATATTCCCCCGTGCTGAAATGTATCCTTATAATGGCTCAGATATCTGTGATATTCAGTTGGATAAACAAAATAATAATCTTCTTTGGCTATTATATAATTAATCGTTATCCCCCTCCGAGGAAGTTTATAATCCTGCGGATTTCTTATAAAGATTGCGTTCTTATCATCAGCTTTGAGGTTTTTTCCATATTTGAACCTAAGATTCGTTGAGGATTCTCGGTCTCCCAATACTTTTGCACCCCTCATTGTCCTTATGCTCCCATGATCAGTGGTAATAACTATTCTTGCTCCTTTGATCTGAGCGATACTCCTTAGTGCGCCAAGCAGACTTGAGTGTTTGAACCAGCTTTCAGTGAGTGAACGGTACGCAGCTTCATCCGGAGCTATCTCTTTTAAAAGATCAGAATCAGATCTTCCATGAGCAATCATATCCAAAAAATTTACGACTACTGCGGTCAGATGATTTGAGGAATGGACGGAAATATTTTGCTCAAACGCCTTACCAACCTCAGGATCAATTATCTTAATATACTTTAACTCATTCCTGAGTTTAATCCGTTTTCTTTCAAGCAGACGTGATAGGAATTCTTTCTCATGCATATTCTGGCTGCTTTCATCATCACCCGAAGCCCAGAGATGAGGAAAATATTTTTCAATTTCTGAAGGATACAGTCCCGCGAAAAGTGAATTTCTTGAATAAGGTGTTGCAGTCGGAAGAATTGAATAATAATAGTCTTTGGTAATGTTAAAGGTATCAACCAGATACTTTTCCATAACCATCCATTGATCTATCCTGAGACAGTCAATCACAAAATAAAATACAGGACCCGCACTTTCTCTCAGATGCGGGAAAACATAATCCGGTGTAATTTCCGGAGTTAATTTAGGAAATGAATCCCCCGAATCCGAACTGACCCAGCGCAGATAATTTTTTTCGACAAATTTTGAAAATTCCTGATTTGCTTCTCTCCGCTGATCGTGTAACGTCTGATGTAATCCAATTCCCGGATGTTTATCTAATTCAAGATCCCAGTTCACAAGTTTCAGTGCAATATCAACCCATTCTCTATAATTGGGTGAACTGAGCATCATATTTGATATCTGGGTAAAATCCGAAAGATAGTCTTTTGCAGCATATTCGCCCGAAATCTTTTTTTTGTCGAGTAACTTTTTGCACACAAGCAGCATTTGTGAGGGGACTACCGGTTTAATTATGTAATCGTCAATCTTTCCGCCGATTGCATCATTCATTAAACTTTCTTCTTCACTCTTCGTCACCATCACAATAGGTATCCGGGGATTTATTTCCTTTATTTGGGACAGTGTTTCCAAGCCGCCCATACCAGGCATCATTTCATCAAGAAAGATCAGATCGTAATTAACTTCCTTGTTTTTCTCAATAGCATCATAGCCATTTGTTACCGTATCAATGTCGTAACCTTTTTCGCTTAGAAAAATGACATGCGATTTTAATAATTCAATCTCATCATCAACCCAAAGAATTCTCTGCTTTTTCATTATATCTCAATTATTGAATAGAAATATGCACATCAAGTCCTGCTTCACTTGTGCTGGTTGGCGGTATTCTTGCTGCACCTTCCGGCTCCACAGTCGTTGATTTGTAAAATAGTGAAAGCGTGACTCTGCTGCTCATAACATACTTTATTCTTGGTTCAAGGGAAGTCCTTATAGTTCCATCCTGCGGCTTTCCATCTTCAATAAAATTATCCATTTCAAAAATCACAACCGAATTTCGGGTATTCGTGTAAGAGACTGAAATTTCAAGGTCATTTTGCAGTGAAATACCGAAAAGAGGTAGCGAAAATCCTGTTTTGGAATATGAAGCCGAAAGATTTATATCACGGGAAAATGTTTCAGTAATATTTCGTGTTGAAAGCCCTAAATCGTAAGCCGTTTTTGTTGAGAATTTGACCGAACCTGAAAGATTTCCACCCCAGAGTTCATTAAATGTTATATTCACTCCGATAAGAGGAGCAAAGCCGTAATTAAGTTTCTGTGTCTGAACTGCCTGTTTGCCATCAGGGTCTATCTTCCAGCCCTCTGAATAACTGGAATTATATGCGTGACTTAGTGATACTCTTTTGGCAAAATTCTTGAAGAAGGATAGTTTTTCAAGACCGCTCCAGTTAATTCTCCAGTTCGGTCGGGGTATGTAAGCGGCAAATTTACTCAAGAATGGAACATTTGCAAGAATCGGGAATGATTCAAACCCCTCTATAAATGCTTCACTCAGGTTTTTATTCGGATCTTCTGAAGCCGGATTATATAACTCGTTTACTTTCTTTATTCCGCTTCCGAAGATTGAAAGGAAAAACGATGGTGGAAAACTGAGGAAAGATCTTTCAAGAGTTCCGGTAGAGTTAATATTGTTGACAAAAATATTTCCGTCTTCATCTGTTGTCAGTTTTGTTGATTTATTGAGTCCCCATCCAACTTTCCAGTTCAGATCGAGTTGTGCTCCTTCCCAAAGTGGTCTGGAAGTTTTGAAATCAATAGTATTCTTCTGACTGAAATTATCCGAAAGATTGCCATTCGGGGCGCGTGGTCCAAGGTCATAAGAAAGACCCAGCATAAATGCTCTCGTAGGACCGGAAGCAGCTTTTTGTCTTATACCCCAGAAATTTGAGAACCCAGTCCCCTCACCGGTAAGTCCCCCACCCGAGAGTGAATTTGTCTGATTAAAATTTAACGAAATCTGTTCGTAATCGAAAAATATCCATTTGGAAGTGGCTTTTAATGCTGCCAATCCTCTCGTTAATATCGAAGGTTTGCCTGCGGTTGAATCAGCCACAGAAGTACTGTCATTTGCTGTGGGTTGCTGAGGCTGATTGACCGGTGCGGTTGTTCTGCCCCTTCCCCTTGTATTCCTGGGCTGGATTCCGCCTTGTGTCCCTCCTGAAGCCTCCTCATCAAACAAAGGAGCGGTAAGTGACTTCCACCTCAGATTAAGACCTGCTGTGATTCTGTTCGAGAAACCGGCGCCTCTTCCAAGTTCACCCTGAGTAAAATTATTCTGCCAGGTATAACTTGCTCCGTATCCGGCATTAACAGAAAAATATTTATTCAAATCCCAGATAGAAGGCAGTTTCGGACTGGTTTTTAAGTCAAAATTTTGCTTGAAATTAAAATCTTTGCCAAAAAATTCACTGTTAAAAATGTCTCTCCAGATATCACTCTCGCTTCGGTCGATAAGCTTTCCATTTTCATCAGGATTCGTGAGCAGATACGCAAGAGATGAAGAAAAATCCGCGCTATAATTTGTTGTAACGTTAATTATTCCACCTTCAGTAATTTTCCAGGCATATGAAAAATTACGTGTTGAAGTAAAATCACGCTGGATAGATGGCTCAACATTAACGCCGCGGTTTTGTGTAAAAGCCTGGTTTCTCTTAAGTGATACTCCGGAAGTGATATTCTGTGGAGTAAAATATATTTTTGCATTCCGATAATCGGTGAATATTTCAATCAATGAGCCTAAAAGAGGAATATTTGCCGGGTAGAAAAAGTAATCCTGGCTCAAATTCAGTGAGTGGCGTCCGGTGGCATTCCACACCCAGCTTCGGCTGGTTAGTACAGTCGGGCTTCTGGATATTGTTTTATTATAATTGAATGAAAAACTCAGACTATTAAAAGTATCCCTGATATACCATTTACTTGAAGGTATTTTAATCCTGATATTCGGCAATGCCCATGAATCTGAAATATTCAGAGTTTGAGCCCGGGATTTTAGTTCTGCAGCTTCTTTGTCAGCTTCAGCTTCAGTTGCCCCTGATTCAATTAATTTCAGTTTCGCCTGTTCTGCAGCCTGATCCACAGCAATGTCCGTTCCGGGAAAATATAGCGGCTTTGAAATTGACTCAGTGCGCGAATAATTAAGTTTAAGATTACTGCCCGAAAGATTTGCAGGGATCAGTTTAATAATATCGAGATCGAGAGAAGCGCCCCAATTATCTCTGTCCACTCTCGAACCGAATCTTTCACTAAGCTTATGGAAATAGGGATTTGTTTTGCTCGCATTCAGACTAACCGTCAGGACATCAGCAAACTGAAGACTTGTGGACGCACTGTAAGCCCATCCGGGTGTATCTTCAGCATCAAGGACTCGAAGTTCATTTACCCAGATTTCCCCCGAGACTTTTTCACCCACAGTCCCTTTATCTTTTGGATTTATAATACCAACTGTAAAAAAGGTTACTCTCGTCAGAGTAGGATTTCCCCGCACCCCGAATGAATGCCCTGGCTGACCTGGAACTGAAGACCGGAATAATACTCCCGCAGTATCCCTCCGCTGCTTGATCGCGGTCAATTCATCAAATTTCATCGAAATCTCATTCCAGTCGGGTTGAACCGGCTGACGGTATTCATAATAATTTAATGAGTCTGATCCAAATCGGAAATAAACCTCTGAAGAATAGTTATTTTCATCGACATAATAAGAAATTGAACCGGGCATGTTTGTAAGTTCACCGTGAATGAACAGCTTCATTTCTTTGTAATTAAAAACGTCGAGGGGTCTGAAAAGATATTTTACAGCTTCACGGTAATCGCCATCTTCGAGTTCCTTTAGAATAAGCTGCAGCGACTGCTCATTTTTAAGAACATCCTGATCAGGTTTACTTCTGTCCTTCTCACGAAAAACACCGGGCGGAATTCTATAGTTCGGATTATCTTCAACGTTAATCGTCCCGATCGTAAGAACAGTATCATCCTGTGTGACAGTTTGCGTTAATTGTTTTTGCCACTGGTTACCAACAAGATTCATCTCGGCAAATCTGATATGGATATCTTCATCGCTTCCGGAAACCCAAAGTCTGATAAATTCAACTACTGAAAAAGAAGGATCGCCAACAGTAGCAATAAAATCCTTTAAGGGAATTCTATAAAGATACCAGCTATCATTATCACCGCCTCCGGCAATAAATTCGTTCGTGATATAACTTGTATCAAGAGGCACTTCATATCTGTAATAACTATTGACTCTGTCTAATGTGAAATTTCGGTTCAGGTCTTCACTATCGGGCAATTTAATACCGGCATTTCTAAAAGCAGCATTGCCTTCTGTTCCGTTTATTCTGTCATAATTGTATGTGTTGATATCTACAAAGAAATTATCACCGCTTGGATCGGAATTTGTGCTTGAGTTATATCCCGGCTCCTCAGAATCAAAAAGCCCGTCGATACCGGTATCTTCTCCCTCTTCTTCAAGGTCGTTCTGATTCTTATCCTCTGTGTCAAGTTTGTTATTTGGAATTACGTCTTCAGAGATTTGGCCAAGATCCAGATAAAGCTTTGAATTTGCAGGAGCTTTTATAACTTTTGCCCAGAACTCAATAAATTCAACATTTTCCTCAACAAGATTGTTTGCTGTTGAAGAAAGCAGTTTCATCATACCGCCCCAGTTATTAGAAGTGTTCTCGATGGTTGGATTCCAGTTGTAAGTCCCTTTTTTAGTTGGCTGATAAACAAAATCGAGAACAGAGACCTGCTCATCTTCGCGAGCGGCTCGCTTTCTTGTTCCCCATATATCCTGAATTTTTACGTCAGGGGGTATTATGTTGAACCAATAACTTTTTGCCTTATATCCCATCTGTTCTGAAAGGCTGAAATTACTAATAAACGGCAATCTGTCAGGAACGCTAAGATCCCTCCAGCTCCTGTCAGATACACCGATAGGAATAATTCTTTTGGCGCCTTCAAAATCGTCAATATATGCAATACTCTTATTATTATCAGAAGCAATAGTACTTTTCTTCGTATTCGGGTCAGGATCGATATATGCGTATTCTCCCTTGAACGATAACTGCGACATAGCTTTTGTGGAAATAACATTATCTATTGCCTTTGTAAGGAAAGGAAGGTCAATCGCCGTTTGAAAATCTAAACCGTAGATTGAATTATTCAGGGGTTCCTCACCAATTCTCACTTTATCGCTGAGAGTTTGCTGGTTAAGATTAAGATATGAAAAGCCTAATTTTGTCTTTTTACTGAACTCATAAAGCCCGCGGAAACCAAGCAGAGTTTTTGAAGCTAACTGGAACAGATCGTTCTGCTCATATGTGATTCTTAGGTCTGCGCCGGGAACTAATGCAGCATCATTTCTTATGGTTATCTGACCGATATTATAGTCAACCGAATAATCGGAGCCTTCCTTTAGTTCATTACCGTTGAGGAGAACCCTGACCGAGTTCTCAACCGTATTAAACCCAATATTATAAACCGAAGACACTGAAGCTGAATATTCACCCGCAATAATAAATTTATCTTTTGCACGATCCTGTTTGGCAAAAGTTACAGTCGTATCGTAAACCGCCTGGTATCTTAATGTATCAGCAAGATTCCCCGGGAAATTTTTCCCAAAGGGTTGCAGCACCGGGAATATAATTTCACCTGTAGCCGGAATAATTGTCCTGCCCGGGAAAAAATCGAAAGCTCCGTCCGGTTGAGAACTTGTTCCGCTCTGATCAGTTTTATCGAGTAGAAACGCCTGAATCAGCTTCCTTCCTCCCAATTCGCTGACAGGATCCTGACCATCAATAATATACTTAATATCAAGCGTAAATCCTTCTTCTTTAACGTCCCTGCCACCAATAGGGTAGATATTTTTTAAATGCAGGCTCCATGCTTCAGAAAACTTTGGCTGAAGGTTTTTAGGCTTGACTAATTTAAGCACAATCGTTTTTGAAGTATCTCCTGCTAAATCCTGGATGAATTCGCCATAAAAAATATCATTCTCCGGTCCGGGTGCTCCTTCCTGCCGGAAAGCGACAGCAATTGCCTCTTCATCCTGGACCTGCGTTTTAAAACTAATATAACCCGTTTCAGGATGGTAATCGTAATCAACACCTTCTGTCAGACGTATAAACCTACCGCCTATGATTGACTTACCTCTCTCTTCGGTAAGTGTTTCGCTCCTTAAATCATCATAAAGCTGACCAGCTACTCTCGGTGCAAGATCAATAAAGGCATTTCCCTTTTTTTCATCTGGTTGTACGATGCCTGTTATTGTTTTCCACACTTCCATGTCCTTGATACGGAATTCTTCATTAACCAGCGGTACCGGATTGGCATAATAATTCTTAAAAAGGTTTAACGCCTCTGATGTGTCAGCATATATTTTATCAACAAAAAAATGATTCATCGAATACTCATAAGCATGAATCTCGAATTTCTGTTTCTCCGAGCCACCGCTGACACTTACTTCCTGAACTTCGCCCTTTTTCTGAGAAGCTAATGCTGTCAGAGTAAATGGTCCCATCTGGAAATTTGCCTTGATACCAAAAAGCGCTTCGCTTCCTCCGACGAGAGGTGAAGTCTGAAGACTAACGTTTCCGGCTTCAATACTTTGTATTATTTCGTCTTCGTATCCGGTGTATTTGATTTTAAGTTGATTTTCGTACTCAAACTGCCTTTCAGTATTCCAGTCGGCTGATATTGTTAGTTTATCGCCTATTGTTCCATTTACATTTATCTGCACCTGCTGCTTAAAGTCAGGTTCATTCCTCGTATTTCCAAGTCTGCTTGAACTGATTCCCTCTGTCGTTTCACTTCTCCAGGCACCATGAATGTCAACCGCTCCGTTTATCCTGAGGTTAATTTCAGGAGGGCCGAAAATACTAAGAAACGAAGTGCTTGGTAAAGGTATTTGAATATTTGTAATATCGGTGATAAGCTGTCCAAGGTCTTTTGTACTCGCCTTCAATTCATATTTATATCCGAGGTCTTCCCAGAGATCCCTGTTAAGGGATTCCATTTTCATTTTTATATATTCCTCTCTCGGAACTTTCAGATAAGGACGGGGTTCCTGACCTGCGACTTTCTCCTTAATATTGACGTACTCGCCAGTTGAGTCAAGCTCAACTGTCCGCTGGAGATATTTAGTGGCAGGAATCAAGAAAAACGGACTGGGTCTTTTCTCTCTGAAAAGTAGATTGGGTTTGTCTTCCCTTGAATGGCGAAAATATTTCATTCTCGCTGTAGAATCGAGCGCCATTGAATCAACTTTTAACGTATCAGTAAGCAGGGAATCGGCAATCCGGACAGAATCGGAGATTAAAAATGTGGAATCAGCCGGGAACATAACAAAATCGACGGCAGGAATTGAATCTTCAAGTTCAATATCCTCCGGCGGAGTTATTGTGATCAACTCAGATTTAAAAATCGGAAGGGAGTCCGATTCATATTTTTCGGATAGACTCTCGGTCTTGTAATATGTTTCGCCAATGTACTCGAAAATAGCGAGAAAGAGTAAATTGTTTGAATTTTTATGCAATGCGGGCATATAAAAACCCGTCGCAGAAAAAATTAAAACAGGGAAAACAACAATCGCAAGAATTTTACTTATATGTTTTATCAAGATCAGAAATATTTTATCTTAAAATAGCTCGTAATTATAGTAAAATTATTTCAATAAATTCTCCCTAGTTCCTTTGCAAAGATAATAAATGAAATTGATAGAATACAAGTTTGATTTAATACAATAAAATCTGCACTAAATAATATCATTAATATGAGTGTTTTCAGCAATAGTATCTATAATTTCCCCGCCGTCAATAACAACTGAACTTAATTTCCTGCCGATACAAGCCCCGGTATCAAGATACAAGGCGTTGGCCTCCTCATCAAATGCTATCTCATCGTGAGTTGTGTGTCCCACAATCTGGATTTTACCGAGATTTAATAGATCGTCCCGCGTCCAAAGCACCCCCCGCTCCGTCAGATAATCGGTGTGAATCAGATCATGGAGATTATCGAGGTTCTCTCTGTAATTGGCAGATAGTTCATTTGAATATTTTGTGCTGATTCCTGCGTGAGAAATAAATATACCTTCCAGATTATAGAATAATGGCAGTGATTCAATATAATTAAGATGAGTTTCAAGTTGATTTTCATAGCCTTCATAAGAAAGAATAGTCGTCTCACTTCCGTTCATCGACCATGAACGGGCAAAAAGACTCATTGGCTGCCTGAAAAAATGATTGAACATATAATCATGATTTCCGGGAGTCACTCTTATTCCTTCTTTCATCATCAGATCAACAACATTAAAGCTGAAATTCCCTCTGTCAACCATATCACCGACACAATATATTTCAACTGATTTATATTTTTTCCTGATTTTTTTTAAAAGCTCGATAAGCGTATAAAAGCATCCGTGTATATCACCGATAACTGCAATCATATATCAGATATGATAATTCTCCCTGGCAAATTTTTCTAATTCTTCCCTGAAAGCAGGATGTGAGATTCTAATCAATTGGCGCGCTCTTTCCTGAATAGTCTTACCATAAAGGCTGGCAATTCCATACTCAGTAACAACATAATGCACATCCCCTCTTGAAGTGACAACACCTGCACCAGGCTTTAATATTGGGACTATCCTTGTAATCGTGTTTTGTTTGGTAGTAGAAGGCAAAGCAATAATAGGTTTGCCGCCCTCGCTGTGTGCGGCACCTCTGATAAAATCAACCTGTCCTCCAATACCACTGAAAAATCTTGTGCCGATCGAATCAGAGCATACTTGTCCTGTCAGGTCAACTTCAATCGCTGAATTGATGGCGACCATGTTATTATTCTTCGCAATTATAAATGGATCATTCACATATTCCTGCGGATGAAATTCAAAGATCGGGTTATTATCAAGAAAGTTATATGATTTCCGGGTTCCAAGAACAAATCCGGCGATAATTTTACCAGGATGCAATGTTTTTCTTTCCCCGTTGATAATACCCTCTTCAACAAGCTCGACAAGACCATCCGAAAACATTTCTGTATGAACCCCAAGGTCTTTATGCGATTTTAAATACTTAAGGACTGAATCCGGTATCGCTCCAATCCCCATTTGAAGAGTGGCTCCATCATTTATCATCCCGGCGACATGTTTTCCGATTCGGTCATAAACATTAAGTTCTTCTGCTGATGAATTGGGATCAACCTGAGGAAGTTCCAGCAATGGTTGATCGTGTTCAACAATAAAATCAATTTTATTAACGTGAATAAAACTGTTACCCAGCCCGCGGGGCATTTCCTGATTAATCTGGGCAATCACGTATTTTGCCTTCTCCGCCGGTGTTTTTATGTTGCCGACATCAATCCCATAGCTGCAAAAGCCATGTTCATCGGGAGGTGAAACGTGGATCATTGCAACATCAACATCGATCACGTTGTTCTTGAATAGAAGTGTGACTTCGGAAAGAAATATGGGAATAAATTCAGCCCTGCCTTCAGCAATGGCTTTTCGTGCGTTTGTTCCTATAAAAAAAGCCTTGTGTTTAAAGTGCTTTTCCATTCCAGGCGCCATATAAGACAGATCGCCAACTATAAGGATATGATAAATGTTAACATCCTCAAGTTCATCTTTCCTGTCAACCATTGCTCTTATAAGATCCAGAGGCGCGGCACAACCGGGCTGAATAACAACGTTATCGCCGGATTTAATAATTTTAACAGCCTCATCGGCAGTAGTAAGCTTGGAGGCATAATTCCTGCTCCAGATGCTCGAAGTAGCTTTTACGGTTCTAATAGTATCAACAGACATATATTCTAATTAATTAGTAGCAAAAATATGGAGGCGTCTGAACTCCACACCAAATGTTTCTGCAATACTCTCATTGCTGCAGAACCCATTGAATGTGCAAACACCTTTCGCAAGTCCCGGCTCTCCCATCATTGCTCCGGAGAGACCGTTATCAGCTATTCTGAGTATATACTCAATTGATGCATTTGTTAGGGCATAACTTGCCGTCCTTGAAACAAGCGCCGGAATGTTGGGCACACAATAATGTATAACATCATGCATCACGTAAACAGGATCACTCATCGTTGTAGGCCGGCTTGTAGCGATACATCCGCCCTGATCAATACTCACGTCAACAATTACAGCACCCTTTTTCATCGTTTTAACCATCTCTTCGGTCACAAGGTGCGGAATTTTTTCCCCTCTTACGTTGATAGCTCCCACAAGCAGATCGGCAAACTTCACTCCACGTGCGATTGTATATTCATTTGCAACAACCGTAGTTATTCGTTTATCAAGAATGTCTTCAATTCTTCTTAATCTTCGAAGATCCTTATCAAGGACAATAACCTGCGCACCTCTTCCAAGAGCAGCTCTGGCAACATTAAAACCAACTGCACCTGCCCCAAGCACAACAACTGCTGCGGGAGCAACACCTGTTATTCCACCCATAAGAATTCCGCGGCTGCTCGGGAAATCGCTACCCATAAATCTCTCGCCGATCTGGACTGCAAGCTGCCCGGCTATTTCGCTCATTGACCGCAAAACAGGTAGTTCTTTATCGTGCTCTATGAGCTCATAGCTGACTGCTGAAATCTTTTTCGTGAGCAGGGCTTCGAGGATATGTTTTTTGCTTAATGCAAGATGAAGGAACGAAAAAACAATCTGCTCTTCCTGCAGCAGCTTTGCCTCGTCTAAGGTGAGAGGAGCAATTTTTGCAATAAGCTCCGATCTTTGATAAACTTCCTCTGCCGAATAAACAACTTTGGCGCCGACTTTTCTATATTCTTCATCAGAGAAATGGCTGTCAATCCCAGCGTCATTTTCAATATATACGCTATGTCCTGATTTGACCAATGTATCAACTCCTGCCGGTGCAAGAGCTACCCTTTTTTCCTCATGATGAGTTTCTTTAGGTATTCCTATTCTCATTTCCAGTAAGTTTTATTTTGTTGTTAAATTTAATCATAATACTTTTGTCAAACAATTTCGAACGTTCTTATAAGACCTGTGTCACAGGAGTTTTACCATTCAGAACATTAATTACGTTTTTAGCTGCCAGCAGAGCCATCTCTGTTCTTGCTTCTTTTGTCGCACTTCCTGTGTGCGGCAGTAAAATAACATTCTCAAGATTTAGGAATTCCGGATTAATATCAGGTTCGTTTCGGTAAACATCTAATCCGGCGGCAAATATTTTTTTATTTTTAAGGATTTTGATCAGGAATTCCTCATCAAGAATCTCGCCGCGTGCAGTATTTATTAATATTGCATCATTCTTTAGCATAGAAAGATATTTGCTGCCGATTAAATCTCGCGTATCATTATTAAGCGGAATATGCAGTGAAACGATATCACTTTTTGAAAATAATTCATCAAGAGATGTAAATGTAGCTCTGGTAGCATTTTCAAAACTTAGGTTGCGGCTGCGGCTGCTGTAAATAATGCGGCATCCAAGCGCCTGCATTTTTGAAGCATAAGACCGCCCT
>JAIOYW010000017.1 GCA_021740915.1 Ignavibacteriales bacterium
GCAAAGGGGGTAGGAAAGGAAGCTCTCGCAAAGCCGCAAGGACGCAGAGGGGATTGCGATTGAAAAAGTGGTTTCGTACATACTTGAATTTTCACAGCTACCACCAGATGCAAAGAAGGAATAATAATTCATTCTTTTCCTAGCGACTCTGCGCCCCCCGCAGTGCGAGGCAGGTTTGCGAGAAATATTTTGCGCAAAGCCGCAAAGCCCCGCAAACGGGGCAAAGGGAGGTTGATTAACCCTGACCTTCAGGTCAGTGGGAACAGAACCAACGGACACCCCATGGGCTTCAGCCCTGATTGATCTTTTTCGAGTTGCCGGATCATTTCAGGTGTTAATTTCATTTCATCTCCGTGTAAATGGTTTTCCAAATATTAGAATTATTTTTCGAAAATTCCCAGTGACTCTGTTTCGCTAAGCTCCACTTCGTTTCGGGGAATTAATCCATTTAAACAAAAGTTCTTACACTACCACAGTTTATCAAAATTGGTGGTCATACCTAATCTTGCCTCCTTATATAGTGGATTAATTTCTTCAAATTCTTATGTTAGTATTGGCAAAGATTTCTAATATCCCTGAGTTCTATTATGTTTACTACTGTAAGATACTTTGTGAAAACAAGCATTATTTTTCTCATTACCGGTATTTCCACCGGTCTTTTTATGAGTTTTTCAAAATATTTTATGAAGCAGGGTTATGGATATGAACTTGTATCAGCCCATACACATCTCATTCTGATAGGCTCAGTCATGATGATGATTATGGGAGTTGCTATATGGTTTTTTCCACGGGCTGCAAAAGACGATAAAAAATATAACCCTGATCTAATATTAGTTACGTATATCATTATGACCGCTGCAACTGCGCTTCGCTTTACAGCACAGGTTATTTTATCGTTTACAATAATTGAGTGGCTGGAGATATTGGTTTTTATGGCTTCGATGCTCCAGACGTTGGCAATAATACTTTTCTTCTATACTATTTGGGGAAGGATCAGAGCCGTGGGCAGCCAGATTAGGGAGGCGAGGGGTGAAAAATTTTGAACAAATGCCACATTCTTGTTAATATCTGTCCATTATCGCCAGATGATATTTTCCCCAAAGTGGTTTATTAATCAATTCAACGCGCCTGGCGATAAACTTGCTTATTAAATTCACCACAGGTTACCTATTTAAAAATCTGTCGTTCCTATAGCCGGAGTTATACCGGATTCATAACCCTTTATTAAGATTCTTTTTATCGGGCATTTCACAGGCAATCGAGATTGTGCAATTTTATTGCAGGTAATAGTGCTTCACATTCCAACATCAATTTTCAGAATTTGATTGATAACGTGCAAATACCGGAGCTATCAATCTGGCTGTTAAGTTTGAGGGTTCTTCAAAAACGGCATAAAAAACGTAAACTAAAATTTGACATCATGTCGGATTAATGTTATATTATAATCAGAATAAAAATTCTGTTTATAACATTCTTTGGATGGTTTTATGATCTTAAAATAGAAATGTAGATTCCAAGCCCTAAGACTTGGAATTACAAGTATCAAGCGGTAATAAAAGCCCGGAAATTGTAAACACATAAAATATAATTCAAAGAAAGTACAATCGATAAAAAGATAAGGATATCAAGAATAAATATTTATCTGTAATCAACATATTATTAACAATAAAAAACAAGGTAAAACATGAAAATAATCAAATATATAGTCGTTATCAGCATCATGCTTGCGGCTTGTTCTGGTAACGAAGATAACGAGAGTAGTAAGAAAGCTGCAATGAATGCAAAAATGGCTGAAAAATTTGGACTGACAGTATTCCAATATGAGAATGGAATCGGGCCCATTACGGAGAGTGTACAATTACCAACAGCAATAGATATGATCAAAGCCAAATCTGGTGAAGCGATTTTCACCGAAAAATGCTCGCAATGTCATAAACTTGATGAACGTTATACAGGACCAGAACTCAGAGATGTGACTAAGAGGCGGACACCAGAGTACATCCTGAATATGATAATGAACCCGCAGGAAATGACACAAAAGCATCCTGAAGCTAAAAAACTGCTCGCAGTTTATGCAAATCAGATGACCTTCCAGAACGTCACCATGGAAGATGCAAAAAATATTCTCGAATATTTAAGATCAGTCAATAATTAACCTTGGAGTTTATATGAAGACAAAACTATGGATTAGCTTTTTCTTTATTACAATTACCGTCGCCTTTCTTATGAAATGCAGCGGAGGTTCAGATAATTCCGGCTTCAGTGATGCGGCTGAAAAAGTCTATGTTGCCCCGGGACATCAGGATGAATTTTATGCTTTTATGTCAGGTGGTTTTAGTGGCCAGGTTTCAGTTTATGGGCTGCCTTCAGGAAGATTGTTCAGGATTATTCCTGTTTTCTCGCAATGGGCTGAAACAGGATACGGATACACAGAGGAAACAAAACCTATGCTCGAAACTACTTTGGGAGAGATACCCTGGGATGATGCCCATCATCCGGAACTCTCACAAACAGATGGTGTGCCGGACGGGAGATGGTTATTTATTAATGGGAATAACACTCCTCGTATCGCAAGAATTGATCTTCATACATTCGAGACCGCTGAAATAATCGAGATTCCGAACTCAGCCGGGAATCATGGGTCACCCTTTGTAACGATGAATACAGAATATGTAGTTGGCGCAACAAGATTCAGTGTGCCAGTTCCTCAAAAAGACGTATCAATTGCCTCCTATAAAGAAAATTTCAAAGGCACACTTTCCTTTATTAAAGTAGATCAGTCCACAGGGCATATGGATCTGGATTTCCAGATACTTGTTCCCGGATTTAACTATGATCTGGCACATGCAGGTAAGGGGCCTTCTCATGGGTGGGCGTTTTTTACGTCTTATAACAGCGAAGAAGCTAATACACTGCTTGAGATAAACGCATCAAAAAACGACAAAGATTTCATTGCGGCAGTCAATTGGAAAGCAGCTCTTGAATTTCTGAAGCAGGGGAAAGGGAAAACATTTATGGCAGATTATTATGTCAACCGCTACGATGAAGAATCCCACACTGCAACCTCTGAGGTGAAGAAAATGGTGCGTGTACTGAACCCGGCTGATTGCCCCGGACTAATTTACTACCTGCCAACGCCGAAATCTCCACATGGGGTTGATGTGGACCCATCCGGAGAATATATTGTTGCCGGTGGAAAACTTGCCACAGTCATTCCCGTCCATTCATTTTCAAAAATGCAGCAGGCTATAAGTGACAAAAAATTTATCGGGAATATTGATGGTATTCCGATTCTCGATTACGAAGCTATAAATGCCGGAGAGGTTCAGGATCCGGGACTTGGTCCGCTCCATACCGAATTTGACGGACAGGGGTATGCTTATACTTCTGCTTTTATTTCCTCGGAGGTTGTCAAATGGAAACTCGGCACCTGGGAAGTGGTTGACCGTATTCCCGCATACTATTCGATAGGACATCTTATGATACCAGGGGGAGATAGTAAAAAGCCTTTCGGTAAATATCTTGTTGCTCTCAATAAAATTACAAAAGACAGGTACCTTCCAACAGGTCCGGAGCTCTGTCAGTCGGCACAGTTAATTGATATTAGCGGCGATAAAATGAAACTTCTGCTCGATTTCCCCACTGTAGGAGAGCCGCATTATGCGCAGGCAATTCCTGCCGATATGCTGATTAATAAACAGGCGAGGATTTTCGAGCTCTCAAAGAACAAACACCCCCATGGTATTAAAAGTGAAAAAGAAACTAAAATATACCGTGAAGGCAAAAATGTTCATGTCTATATGTCAGCTTCGAGAACTCATTTTAAGCCTGATAATATTGAGGGAATTAAAGTTGGGGATAAAGTGTTTTTCCATGTCACAAATCTCGAACAAGATTGGGATATTCCGCACGGTTTCGCTATTAAAGGCGCTAATACGTCTGAATTGCTCATTATGCCGGGGCAGACAAAAACCCTAATCTGGGAACCGAAATATGAAGGCATTTATCCTTTTTACTGCACTGATTTCTGTTCAGCTCTGCATCAGGAAATGCAGGGATACGCTCGTGTTTCAGCCCGTAATTCGAATATAGAACTCAGTATGAACTGATATTTTTTAGTCGGGGACCAAAGGTCCCCGGCATTTTTATTATTTAGAATAGAGTATCTAATGAGAACGACAAACAGAGAAGCCACGATCATTATTATTGCTTCGCTGATGCTTATCGGCGCATATTATTTCCCGATCTGGCAGATTGATCTTAATGCACCGCAGTATCCTGAGGGAATTGGGCTAAGAATATGGGTTGACAAGATCACCGGAACGAACGAATTCGATCTTAGCAACATTAACAAACTGAATCACTATATAGGCATGAAGGAGATTGAACCGAATTCAATTCCCGAGCTATTGTTTATGAAATATATTCTTGCCTTTTTTATTCTTACAGGTCTGCTCATTGGTACGTTTAGAATCCGGAAAGCCGTCCCAGTCTGGATGTTCTTGTTGATATTTGCACTTGCTGCAGGCATATATGACTATTATCTGTGGGGTTATGATTACGGGCACGACCTGAACCCGGATGCTCCCATAAAGGTGCCCGGAATGGCATATCAGCCTCCATTGATCGGGGGGAAACAATTGCTCAATATGAATTCAGTCTCCTTGCCGGGAATTGGCAGCTATTTTATCGGACTTAGTATTTTATTAATGCTTTATACAATTTATACCAGGAGAAAAAGTAAAATGAAAGTAAAAAAAACTGTATTACAATCAATGCTTCTTATAGGGTTGCTTTTGTCAGGGTGCAATTCAGAGCCGGAACCAATAAGATATGGAAGCGATACTTGCGATCATTGCAATATGCAGATATCTGACCCAAGATTTGGCAGTGAACTTGTTACAGCAAAAGGAAAAATCCTCAAATTTGATTCAATCGAGTGCCTTGCAGCTTATTCAGTGCGGCATACTGATTCGGAAGGAGATTTGTTTGTAACTGATATCGAAACAAAGGAACTCATAAATAAAGAATCGGCATACTTTATGAAAAGTGAACAATTAAAAAGTCCGATGGGGCTTAATCTATCTGCAATCGGCAATAGTGCTGCCTTCAGCAGAAACCTGGAGCATTTTTCAGGACAAAAACTGCAATGGGATGAAATCTGCGCTTATGTAAATGAAAGGTGGTATGAGTAAAACCAACTGGATTGCGGCAGTTATCTTTATTATCCCGGTTCTGATAACAGGGAGTATTGTCAAAGTTAATCAAAAAATGGGTGCGGCATCTATTTCCGAGGCAATAATAAAGGCTGGTTCAGGCGACACTATTTTCTTTTCTGAAGGAACGTATTTCCTGCAAGAACTTGTTATCCCCAAAAAACTGGTACTTATTGGATCGGGAAAAGCAGTTCTTGATGGAAATGGGAAAAACCAGATTCTTACAATCAGGAGTGACTCAGTTGTTATCTCAGGTTTGGTATTTAAACACTCCGGTGTAAGTTTTATTCGTGAGAATTCGGCGGTGTATCTCGATTCGGTAAAAGGGTGCATAGTCAGGGGTAATAATTTTACAGATAATTATTTCGCCGTTTATCTTGCCAGATCTTCGGACTGTATTATTGAAAATAATAAGATTGAGGCATCATCACGAAGGGAATCACTTTCGGGGAATGGAATACATCTCTGGTACTGCAGGAATATTTCAATAAGCAATAATATTATTAACGGGCATCGCGATGGCATTTATCTTGAATTTGCAAGAGAATGCGGGATTTTCGGAAACAAAGCTGCCGGGAATCTTCGTTATGGTCTTCATTTTATGTTTTCCGATAGCTGCAGTTACAACCAGAATTCTTTTACCGACAATGGTGCTGGCGTTGCGGTAATGTACACAAAAAACGTGACCATGCAGCAGAACAAATTTATCGGGAATTGGGGCGGCGCTTCTTATGGCATATTGCTGAAAGATATTTCAAAAAGCAGTATCACACAGAATTATTTTTATAAGAATTCCTGTGGGATTTATGTCGAAGGATGCGCTGATGTCAATGTTCAAAATAATGATTTTATTGAGAACGGATGGGCTGTCCGGCTTATGGCTAACTCAGTGAACAATTTATTCAACGCGAATAATTTTATTGGTAATACTTTCGATATATCAACCAACAATATTAGAAATTACAACTCTTTCAGCGGTAATTATTGGTCGGAATATGCCGGCTACGACCGAAACAGGGATGGATACGGAGATGTGGGTTACCGTCCGGTCAGATTGTTTTCACTAATTGCTGAAATGAATGAGATGAATCTCATTTTGCTCCGTTCATTTGCAGTTCATCTCCTCGATCTTGCAGAAAAGGCATTCCCCCTTCTGACCCCGGAAACATTGATTGATGATTTTCCAAAGATGCGAAAAATATTAAATGATACGAATAACTGATCTAAATAAAAGTATTGGGCGGCTTAGTATCCTTTCCGGAATGAATATTCATTTCAGGAAGGGGAGAGTAACTTTTATTATCGGTCCAAATGGTTCCGGTAAAAGTACTCTTATTAAAATAATACTCGGACTTATGAAACCTGATACTGGTGAAATAATGGTGGGAGATGCTATACTTAATGGTGATTCAGAGTATCGGCAGAAGATAGGTTATATGCCTCAGAGGATACAGTTTCCTGAGAATCTGACAGTCCGGGAGATATTTGAACTAATAAAAAAACTTAGAAATTCCGATGGCGAACCTGAGAAGAACCTGATAAGCGATTTCAGCTTAGACAAAGAAGTAAATAAACGTCTCAGTTATCTTTCCGGGGGAACCAGACAGAAAGTGAATGCTGTAATATCGATGATGTTTAACCCTGAGATTCTAATACTTGATGAACCGGCTACTGGTCTGGACCCGGTAAATTCTCGCATATTCAAAAATAAAATTTTAGCCGCAAAGAATGAGGGTAAAACAGTCATAATAACATCACATTTGTTTAATGATATTGAGGAACTCGCCGATGATCTGGTTGCTTTAATTGAAGGGAAAGTGGCGTATCAGGGTTCATACGAGGGTATTTTCACCGTCTCAGGCAGCGGCGATCTCGAAACAGCTCTTGCCACTCTGATGACTGGAGTACCAGTATGAAAGCAATGCTAAAACTGTCCGAATATCAATTGCGGGATGTAATAAGGAGCAAGTGGTTTACTTTCTACACATTGTTTTTTGTATTAGTCTCTTATGGCTCGGTAACTTTTTCAGGAAATGCTTCAAAGGTGATTGTCATTCTTCTGAACGTGTACATAATGTTTATCCCGTTAGCTTCCATCGTCTTTAGCAATATCTACTTCTATCACAACCGCGGAAATATTGTATTCCTTTCAACTCAACCCATTCACAGAGATACTATCTTTTCCGGGATATTTATTGGCACTCTGATACCCACCCTTCTTGGGGCTAATTTGGGGACATTGCTGCCCCTTTTGTTTTCAGATTTACTTGCCGGAGATAGTCTCTGGAATTTGATGCTTCTGCTATTATTGGGTACCGCGCTTTCAACTATTTTTATCAGCCTCGGGTTTATGCTGGCTGTTCTTTTTAAAGACAGGTTGAAAGGACTTGTAATCTCAGTATTCCTGTGGCTTTTTATGTCAGCGCTTTATGATCTGTTTATTCTCATGTTTATCAGATATTTCCAGGATTATCCGATTGAAAATGGGGTTCTGGGTTTTACCCTCGTAAATCCGATTGATCTTGCAAGAATCTCAATGCTTTCCCGTTTGGATATTTCAGCGCTTATGGGTTACACAGGAGTAATTTTTAACGAATTCTTCAGCGGCAGTTTCGGTCTGTATCTTACTCTGATTTGTTTGTTGCTTTGGGCTTTTATTCCTTTTCTATTAAGCATTTTCATTTTCCGAAAGCAGGATCTCACTTGAGAAATGTGGCGCTTTCTTTATACTAGTATAAACGGAAGTAATTATTGGACACTGGAGGTATAGCTCAGAAATTTATCAGATCCTAAAATCGCAGTAGAATAAAATTACCGGACTAATTTACATTTTCGTCATTATGAACATGGAACTTTATTAAGAACGAGCAAGGATTTTATAAATATAAAAAGGAATTATAAGAATGAAACCTTTATTATTTTATAATAGTATTAATTCAGTGTTCACACTATATTTCCCAATATTAATAATACTTGTTTTGTTCCTGTCGTGTGATAAACTTGTTGACGATGATGATAATTCTCCAGGGTTATTAGAGCAGGAAAGTCCGCTGATCATCGACAGATTCCCTGAAAGAAGCCAAACTGGCGTCGATACTGGAATTACGGTTTGGATTCAACTTTTGGAAGCATCAGGTATTAAGAATCTATCCTGTGAAATCACTCAATACCCATATTCAGACTCAGCATGGTACACTCAGGAGGGGATAGAATTTCTAAAAGGGCCTAAAGATATCCTTTCCTTCGGAAGTGAGGCTGAGCAAGGATACGACAACTTATACGTAAATCCATTTTACGAGGGAAATAAGGTATTTTTTCCAGTCACTGGCCGCTATTCTTCAGGTATTTACTCAAATTCAATAATTGCCGGATTTAATTATCTGGTTCATGTTTATGGAGATAATGACAAACTTGATATTTATTGGACATTTTCCACAAAGAGCTCTGACAATTTTTTGGAGAGTATAATCACTAAAGAATTCGCCGCAAATAATGATGTATATGTTAAATTGGTAAACTTTAATGAAGGATTTACGAGTGAATTGAAGTATTGGGCAATTACTCAATTCTCTTGTGAAAGCGATACTACAATATTCAAAATAAATAATATTGATACCGGGAAATATACTGCATGGCTCTTTATTGATAGAGATAAAAACGCATCTGGAGATGTAAATGCTTTTCCATCCAGGTTTGATCTGGTTACACAAATACCTGAGCTCCGCATCGTCAATGGTAAAAATATGCTAATGGTTTCTGATAGCGGTTGGACAGGTTACGGTTCAGCTCCAAATCTTTCGGGAATCATAATAAATGATGAGGCTAAAGGTAAAATTGTCTATATTAAACTGGTATCAGCAGGGGCTGGTTATGAGGCAGAGGCAGAATATTGGACGAAAGCAGATATTGACTGTGGATATGTTTACTATTATATTCCGCAAATAACTTATCATGAGTACACACTATGGGTATTTATTGATATTAATAATAATGCAGCGGGAAATGAAAACTCATTGCCTGATCCCGGAGATTACTATTTTACCCGAAATTCTGTTATTTCAGGCGATGATACAAAAGTGGTTATTGACATTGATGAGTGGCTTGTATTCGAATAAGCGGTACAGCCGCAAAATTCGGAAAGATGTTGATTGACCCTGACCTTCAGGTCAGTGGGAACAGAACCAACGTACACCCCATGGGCTTCAGCCCTGATTGAAGAAATGAAGTTCTCGCAAAGCCGCAAAGCGAGGAGGTAAAAGGTAGTAGTAATTGAATCTCAGAGAAGCGATTTAATGCGTCTAACACCAGGCACAAAAAGAGAAATAATAATTCTGTTCTTAGCGTCATTGCGTCCCCCGCAGTGCGGGGCAGGTTTGCGTCTTAGCGTGACATTTTGTCACCAGGAGCAGCAGATATTTTTTTGTAATCCTGAAAAAACTTTTATATATTTGTTTTCTGTTTTTTTATTTATGGCGGGGTAGCTCAGCAGGTTAGAGCAATGGAATCATAATCCATGTGTCGGGGGTTCGAATCCCTCCCCCGCTACTAAAATTCTTAGGAAAATTGAAATGTATTATTTTTTAGTTTCAGTAGCTTTAGTATTATCTTTTCTCTTAATCATAATAGTTCTTATGCAGTCGTCGAAAGGCGGCGGATTATCCGGAACATTAGGCGGATCGGGTGCAGGATTGGGTACAATGTTCGGTTCCCGCAGGACAGCCGACTTCCTGAGCAGGGCAACCTGGTGGCTGGGAGCAGCTATTATTGTAATTACTCTGCTTGTTAATATTCTTTTCCTTCCTGGTAAATTGACAACTTCGCAGAGAGAAAGTATTATTCAAAGCTCACGTCAGAATCAGGTTCCAACCCAGCCTGTTCTTCCGCAGCAAAGCACTCAGACTCCTCCTGCTGCCGGCGGCAACTGATAAACATATTTTCAAAAGGTTTGCAAAGGCTTTTTCCATTCCGGAAAAAGCCTTTTTTGTTTTAAACCGGTGATAGTGCTTCAAGCCTGCCGTATATCAGGGAACCGGTTTCTTTCCATTTCGTCAAATTACAGGAAGAAAACTTTTTTTTGGAAGATTTTCTTATCTGTGATAATAATTTAAATATGTGTAAATTCATCTATAACTTTCGGTCAATCTATAACCAACAAAAAGATAAAATATGAAAAAATCTATTCTGATATTCTTATTGCTGTTGATTGTTTTCAGCGTAAAAGAATCAATTGCAGCCGTCCCGGCTGAAAAAGACGGCGCCGACTCCCTGAAAAACATTTCACTTCAGGGGCTGAAATTCCGCCCGATAGGTCCCGCGATAACCGGGGGCAGGATAAGACACATTGCAGTAAATCCGGATGATATTTCGGAATACTATGTTGCATCAGGCAGCGGTTCACTTTGGAAAACAACTAATCGCGGGGTGACTTTCAGCCCGGTTTTTACCAGCCAGAAAACTTATGCCACTGGTTCGGTTACGATCGACCCCGGCAACAGCAATGTGGTCTGGCTTGGGACAGGTGAAAACAGTAATCATTATAACACAGCCTATGGCGATGGTATCTATAAATCCGAAGACGGCGGGAAGTCATGGAAAAACATGGGGCTGAAAAAATCGGAACATATCGGCGCCATCGTCGTTGACCCTGAAAATTCGAATATAGTATATGCTGCTGCCATGGGTTCACTACGCAGGGAAGGCGGAGACCGCGGGATTTACAAGTCCACAGACGGCGGCGCGACCTGGGAGCGTGTGCTTTTTGTAAGCGATTTCACCGGATTTTACGAAGTACACATGGATCCGAGGGATAACAATCTGCTTTATGCCGTTGCACAGCAAAGGATGCGAAAACTTTATACAGGGGTCAGCGGCGGTCCTGAAAGCGGTATCCATAAATCAACAGATGCGGGTAAAACCTGGACAAAACTTTCCGGCGGACTTCCTTCAGGGGATGTCGGCAGGATCGGAATGGATATTTCGCCTGTTAATCCCGATTACCTTTATGCTGTTATCGAAGCTAAAGAAGGAGAAGGATTTTACCGGAGCACAGACAGGGGCGCAAGCTGGACAAAACAAAGCTCTTATGCATCTTCCTATAAATTTTATTTCCAGAAAATCTTCTGCGATGTCAGCGATGTTGACCGCGTTTACAGCATGGATGTTTTTCTTCAGGTAACTGAGGATGGCGGCAAAACTTTCAACAACCTCGGCGAAAAGCACAAACACGTGGATAATCACGGAATGTGGATCAATCCCGCCGACGCTGAGCACCTTATTGTCGGTTGCGACGGCGGACTTTATGAATCTTACGATCAGGGCAAAAACTGGGATTTCAAGAGCAATATCCCCATAGCTGAAGTTTACAAAGTTGCCACCGATAACGATGCGCCATTCTATAATGTATATATCGGCACCCAGGATAATAACAGCCTTTTCGGTCCTTCCAGAACAATCAGTTCAGGCGGGATAACAAATCAGGACTGGGAATTTACACTTTCGGGAGACGGCTTCCAGACTCAGGTTGACTGGCAGGATCCGAACATCATTTATGCGCAGTGGCAGAACGGCGGGCTTACCCGCGTGGATAAAAAGAGCGGCGAAAAGCTGAACATCAAACCTTATGATTTTGCAGATACCGCTTACAGGTTCGATTGGGATTCTCCGCTTCTTATCTCACGCCACGACCATAAACGCCTCTATTTCGGAGGGAACAAGCTTTTCAGGACAGACGATCAGGGCAATACCTGGCAGGAGATCAGTCCCGATCTTACCCGCGGCGTTCCGCAGAATTTTCAGAAGCTTATGGGCAGAAGCTGGAGTATTGACGAACTTGCCTCAAAGGGGAGTATGGCATATATAACTGCCGTTGCAGAGTCTCCGCTCGATCAGAATGTACTTTTTGTCGGCTCCGGCGACGGATTGATACATTACACAATGGATGGCGGCAAGACCTGGACTAAAGCCTCATCAGTTAAGGGACTTCCGGAATATGCAAGAGTGCATCAGTTAATTGCTTCGCATTTCGATAAACTTGTTGCGTATGCGGCCTGCCATAATTTTGTTGACGGCGATTACCGTCCGCTGCTTTACAAAACCTCGGACGGCGGCAAAACATGGATTTCGATTAATGCAAATCTGCCGGAAACAGGAAGTACTTACACAATAGCGGAAGATCATGTTGACCGCGATCTGCTTTTTACCGGCACGCAGTTCGGCGCTTTTTTCTCAAATAACGGCGGCAGGGAATGGATACAGCTTAAAAACGGATTACCGACAATACAGGTTATGAGTCTCAAAATCCAGGAAAGGGAAAACGATCTCGTCGTTTCCACATACGGCAGGTCGGTTTATATACTTGATGATTACAGTCCTCTGCGTAAACTTAAAGAAGCTGATCTTGCAAAGCCGGCATATATTTTCCCGGTTAAGGATTCATATATGTTTATTCCCTCGGTGCCTTTCGGATTCCCGGGAATCGGCTTTATGGGCGCAAGTTTCTATTCCGAAGCGAACCCCGAAGTGGGCGCTATATTTACTTATTATGTCAAGGATGAATACAAATCGCTGAAGGAGAAACGCCGCGAAGCCGAAAAGGAAATTCAGAAAAAGGGGGGTGACCTTGAATATCCTTCATATCAGACTCTCAGGAGCGAAGAGAGTGAGCCGGATGCTTTTATGTTATTCACAATCTCAGATGAAGCGGGGAATGTTGTAAGGAAAATAAAGACCGGCATAAGCAAAGGGGTTAACAGACTTCTCTGGGATTTCAGATACAATGTTTTCTCACCGCTCTCACTTACACCGTTTGACGATTCTGTTCCATGGAATGAGCCGGAAAAAGGCTACATGGCTGCGCCGGGCAAATATTTTGTAAGTATGAGCAAATTTGCTGACGGCACTTTTACGCAGCTTGCCGGACCTGAACCTTTCGTATGCAAACCGCTGAATTTCACTTCTCTTGCAGCAAAGGATAAAGCCGAACTCGACAGGTTCAATAAAAAAGTTGCCGAAATGTCAAGGCTTATCACTGGGGCAGATGCCTACCGCGTTGAGCTGGTTAAGAAAATCGATTACCTGAAAAAAGCCGTATTCGAAACTGCGGGAGCGCCGGTTGAAACGTATAATTCAATACTTGCAGCCGAAATGAAGCTGAAAGAGCTTAACCGCAAATTCAACGGTGATGGTCTCCGCGCAAGGTATGAAGGCGGAGCGCCGACTGCACTCAGGGAAAGAGTTGAACTCGTTACCTCCGCGCTCTGGAGTACAACTGCCGCACCGACGACTACTTTTATCAGATCGTATGAAACCGCAGCGGCTCAGTTCAACCAGATACTCGAAGAACTGACACAAGCCGGAAAAGATATTGAAGCTATCGAAAAGGTGCTCAAAGATAGCGGAGCGCCTTATACACCCGGGAGATTCCCGAATCTCGAAATTGAATAATTAATTTGCTTTTCTCTTCCTCCCCGGCGGATATGCGGGGAGGAAGGGTTGTTTAATTTAAATATGATTTATAACCTGATATTTTTGCCGGTCAATTACGGCGTTTATTATTAATTCTTCCCATTGAATTTATCCAGGTCTCATTTCTCCGGTTTTCTGATAATGTAATTTTTTATACCTTGATAGGATTCATCGTTACGGATAATGTGATCATGAAATCGGGGCTGCCATGCAAAACCGTGATTGATTGTACGGGTATTTGTCGTATTGCCGATTTTATACCCTCGTATTATGGATGCCAGATTTTTTGATTTCGGACCAAATTGGTTTTTGTATTTGGATGGGAATGGTTCGGTATCACGGAAAACGTGTTCGGTATTTTGTATTTGTTTCGTATCCGTTTCGTATTCATATTCGTAGAGACGTTGTATGCAACGTCTCTACAATAACCATTCAATAACCATCCAATTTCAACGGCAAATCCGGACAATACCGATTAACAAAAAAATACCCGTTTACGAATCCATATTGCCCAAATAATGTTTGCCGTTTTGGGTGCAAATGGAAATATAATGCATTCCATTGCAGAATAATCCCGCGTTTGCAGGCGCGCTGATGATATGCGGCATTTTTCCTGAATTTATCCGTCAAAATTATTTCATCAGAATCATCTTCCTGACGCTTACGAAAGAACCGCTTTCAATCCTGTAGAAATAAATTCCTGAGGATAATCCGTATGCACCGGTATTAAAATTAACCTGATGATATCCGGCTTCCATTTCTTTATTAATGAGGTTTGCCACTTCCTCGCCGAGCGCGTTAAATACTCTGAGAGAAACATTCGAATTTTCAGGCAGACTGAATTTTATCGTTGTCGCCGGGTTAAACGGGTTCGGATAATTCTGTGCAAGGGAATATTCGACCGGGGATAATGATTCAACTTTCAAAGGCTCAGAATATTCTGAACTTCCGTCAAAATCTATCTGATGCAGCCTGTAAAATGAATTACCCGGCAGTGGATTATAATCTGTATAGCTGTAGCTCTGTTTCTCAGTTGTTGTTCCTTTACCTTCGACGTATCCGATTACACCCCAGCCTTCGGCTCCGCTAAGGCTTCGCTCTATCTGAAATCCCTGATTGTTTGTCTCTGTTGCGGTTTCCCATTGCAATGTGATGATTCCATCATTTACGAATGCCGTAAAGGAAGTGAGTTCGACTGGTATTTCGGGGTCGCCGAGAAATCCGGCGGGATTAATATTCTGTGCATAAATGCCGCGGTCGCTCAGACGCTTATCGCCCCAGACAAGCTCAACATTTCCGAAAATATCAACTGTTGATTCCATCTGAAGCTTCTCCTGCGAAAGATCGGATACAAGCACAAAATCGCCGGTCCAGAGGAAATTGCCTGCACCATCCACAGCAAAAGCATTGACTTTCGAATTTATTCCGGAAGCAGCACTTTCAATATATGCAAGTACAGATTTGCCTGCGGCAAATTCAGAATTCAGTGAAGAGATAGAAAGTGCAAAGGGTGAACTAAGGGGTTTAAGGGTCTTTCCGTTATCGCCCCACATTTTATCGCCGAATGAATTCAGCTTCTGACCGGAAATCCCGTTCTGATTCTGATTGGGCTCAGTTGCAAGCCAGTATGAATAAATTTCTTCGGTTACCGGATCAAATGAAACTACCGGGTTGAATTTATGGCTGTTCGGCAGCGATGAAAGTTCAACGCCATTCTCAGGAAATGCGATTTCACCGTTAGGGTGAATTCTCTGAACAAAGCCGCTTTGAAGATTATTTGCATCACGGTCATCGTGCCAGGCAACAATTGCGCCGTGGTTATGATCCGAATATACAAGAGGGACAGTGAATGCAGCGATAGTCCCGATATTCTGAATATTTTTTCTCCAGCTCACACTTCCGGAGGCGCTGAGTTTTGAGGCGCGGATCTTAACTGTTTGCGCCGGGAAATTGCCGGTCACACCGGTATGGACAATAAGTACTCCGTTGCTATCAGTAGGAACCGGGTAAGGGTGATTATAGCCCTCCGCTGAAGACTGCACCAGAACCGGCATTTCTCCCCAGAGTTTTACACCTTCGGGTGATAGTTTTTGAACTGCCGTTACATAACCGCTTGACGCAATTATCCACGCAACAGTGATATTGCCGTCGTCAAGGATTGCAATTTTGGGATTAGCCTGGAAATCTGTTGTAGTCGAAAGACCGATACCGTTCTCACCCCAGAGAAATGTGCCTGAAGGACTGATCTTATAAACAAAAACATTGAGAGCGCCGGAATTCCTTGTATCGGTAAAAGTAACAATTGCATTATCGTTGTTATCGGTTTTGAGGTCGTAATCAACAAGTGATGAGGACTGCGGATTACCGCTGACGAGGAGTCCGTTCTCATCCCACATTTTGTTGCCCAGTTTATCGAGCCTCTGCAGGTAAACCGCATAACTGCCGTTCCTGTTATCGAACCACGAAATGTAATTGCCGCCGTCAGACGTAACCGATATTTTCGCTAAAGCCTGTTCGCCGGAAAAATCGCAGATTTTGAGATTTTGGGCAGGATCACTTATCCATTGCGCCGAGCTTATCATTGTGAATATCAAAGAGAGCAGTAAGATTTTTTTCATTTATATCTCCGTGAGAAAGTTTGATTTTGTTGAAAACATTTTAAGAAAATTTGGGCATTACTCAAAACTTTTTATCGAATAAAATAATTATTATGGGGTAGGGAGCTGGGGTGTTATTCGCAATATCAATGTTCTGCAAACATTCGATGCTTCACTCGCCAAGCCCCGCTTTGCGGGTCAAACGGGGCAGGCAGGGTCGAACAAAATTCCGTATATATTCCTGCAAACATTCTACACCTTCGGCATCGGGAGAAGGGACAACCGAACTTAGCGCCAGTGATTGTATTTATTGCTGTTGACTTCAGTACCTGCAATACTGTAAACAAAACAGGAAAAGGACTTCAGCTCACTTACCCTGCATTTATTCCCGGCTGAATTTTTGATCCTTCAATCAACTCTGCCTGCCTTCTATAGCAAGATCATCTGCCTGTATTAACAATTTCTTAACATTGATAAGTCATTGAAAATTCATATAATTACAGATTGTAATAAATTTATATGGCGTTTATGGAAATCTATCTGGTAATTGTCATCATACTATTTGTTCTGGCAGCATCTGATCTTGTAGTAGGGGTGGCGAATGATGCAGTTAACTTTCTGAATTCAGCAATAGGGTCGAAGGTTGCCCCGCGGCATATAATTATGATCGTGGCAAGCGCGGGTATCTTTACGGGGACTTTATTCTCGAGCGGCTTGATGGAAGTCGCACGGAAGGGAATTTTTAATCCTGATCAATTCATTTTTCCTGAAGTAATGGTGATTTTCCTCGCAGTAATGCTGACAGATGTTCTGCTGCTCGATCTTTTTAATACTTACGGACTTCCAACATCCACTACAGTTTCACTGATCTTCGGATTGCTCGGTTCTGCTGTTGCAGTTTCAATTTTCAAGATCATCAACCAGGGCGAGGGACTTGGAGAACTTGTTCGTTATATCAACACAGCGAAAGCTCTCGCTATTATTACAGGAATACTCTCATCCGTGGTTATTGCTTTTACTGCCGGCGCCGTTATTCAATATTTTACTCGCCTTGTCTTCACATTTGATTATGAAAAAAGGATCAGGCGTTATGGTTCGATATGGGGATCGTTAGCGCTAACAGCAATTACTTTTTTTATCCTTTTTAAAGGAGCTAAGGGTTCTTCGATAATCTCACCGGAGAATGCTGAATGGATTAAAAATAATACCGGAATGGTATTTCTTTACAGTTTTATTTTCTGGGCTGTACTTCTTCAATTAATGCTTTGGTTTACAAAAATCAATATCCTTAAACCAATAGTGCTGATGGGTACATTCGGACTTGCTCTTGCTTTTGCCGCGAATGACCTTGTGAATTTTATTGGGGTTCCGCTTGCCGGTTTTGCCAGCTTTCAATTAGCAAGTGAAAGTCCCGATTTCATGAATTTTAATATGGTTGGTTTGCTCGATCCGGTCATAACGAGTTCGTATTTCCTTGTTATTTCAGGAATTATTATGGTTACCACACTTTGGTTTTCTTCAAAAGCAAGATCGGTAACCAAGACAGAAGTGAATCTGGGCAGACAATCCGATGGTTATGAAAGATTTGAATCGAGCATACTTTCCAGAAGACTTGTCGGTTTATCACGCTCGATGGGTGATGTTGCCAAAAAAGTACTTTCTGAAAAACTCATCACAAAAATGAATGACAGGTTTGAGCAGATCAAACCAATTGAGAAGGATAAAAAAGACAGACCGGCATTCGATCTCCTGAGAGCAGCCGTAAATCTTATGGTAGCCAGCGCGCTTATTTCACTTGCTACATCATTAAAATTACCGCTTTCTACCACATACGTTACCTTTATGGTCGCAATGGGGTCTTCGCTTTCTGACCGCGCCTGGGGAAGGGAAAGCGCTGTTTACCGTATTAACGGAGTGCTTACTGTTATCGCCGGATGGTTTATTACTGCTCTGATGGCATTCACAAGCGCAGCAATTTTTGCAACGGGCATTTATTACGGTGGAATTGTAGTCTCCTTGTTATTTGTGCTTATGGCAGGGTTTATAATCTTTAAAACTCATGTTTTCCACAGTAAAAAAGTTAAAGATGAAGAAGAAATTGAGAACAGATATTTCACCGAAGTTAATGAGAAAAGAGATATTGTAACCACATTTATGAAAGATTCCGTGGTTGTTCTTAATTCAATTACTAATATTATCCCGGAAGTTTTGAAAGGACTTCTTGAAGATAACAGGCTGAAACTGAAAGACCAGAAAAAAGAGATCAAAAAAATGATCAAAAATTCCAATAAACTGGTCTCTAATCTGTTTCAGTCAATCCAGATTCTTGAAATAAAGGATATTAGAAAAGGAAGCAGGTTCGGCAAACTTATTGCATCAGTTGAGGGAGTCGGCAATAATTTCCGCAGCCTTCATGACAAAATTTTCGAGCATATAGATAATAATCATCACATTCCGCAGGATAATCAGGCCGCTGATCTTATCAAAATATCTGATCTTCTCACCGCTCAGGTTAATACTGTTTCAGGCATTTTTGAAAAAACGGATTTCAGCAATTTCAGCGATGTTAAATTGCAGAGTGATAATCTCCGTGAATTTTTGAGAGAAGCCGATGAAAATCAGATAGTCAGGATAAAATCTGAGGAATCGAGTCCCAGAACCAGCCTTCTTTTCCTCGGAATACTGACCGATGTTGAAAAAATAAGCGACCATATTAACGATATGGTAGATATCTGTTACAGGACTTACGAAAATATTTCCAAAAAGCAGAAAGAGCCGAAAGTTCAGGATACTGCTGTTCAGGATACCAAAACAGGGGACTGAGTTTTTCCCTGATGTGATTTAATAAAAAGCCCTGTCCGCTTGCATATATAAGCAGACAGGGTTTTTTGTTTTTGAAGATTGAATATGCAGATTAACGCAGCCCTTATGAACATTAAGAAATATCAGCCGAATAAAAATGAATATTCGGAACCTGAAATACCTCACATTTACAAACCGGACTTTTAAGGATTTTGAATTAGGGCAGCCGTCATTTTAGATGAATTCCTCATAACTAATGAAAGATAATAAGAACTTAATACGTTCGTCTTCTGCCGAATACTTAACTTTTATAACGGCAACCGGCGAAGCAGGAGCAGATGCCATATATTCAGATGAAAATATATGGTTGACATAAAAAATGCTTGGATTGCTTTACAATATAGAAACAAATACTGTGAATTATCATTAAAAAAATATTTTGTGATAGTGAACTGGAAAAAAAGTCAGTTATTCGAAATTTTCGAATAACTGCCAGCGATGGCAAGGCTTAACAAACCAGGCATTATAATTTGTCTGCTATCATTGCCTTAGGCTATAAAGTTAATTCCGGACGGGCAATACAATTTCGTATATGGACCACACAAATTGTTGAGGAATCCAGTATCAAAGGGTTTGCCATTGAATAAATTTATTGAAGCCACCGATAGAAAAATATTACAGGATGCAGGCAAAGTGACTACCGAAATAGCTAAAGCCTATGCAGAAACCGAATTTGAAAAATACAGAATTATACAAGACAGATTATTTGTAAGTGACTTTGATAGATTAGTTAATAATCAAATTACACTAAACGATTCTTCAAAAAAAGATATTGAAAATGAATAAACATGAATTTATAATCTAAGGCTTTTCCGTTTCCGGTACTGAAAACCGATAATACAAATTACCTGGTTTTGTGAAACAGAACCCCTAAATGTAATCCGTGACACCGGAATAAAGATAGAGGAACTGAAAGTCGTTTTGCTTTGGCTCATCGGCGCAAAAGTAAATGTGAATGGATTGAATTTTGTCAGGAGAAACTTTGCAGGGCATTTCGGCTCCGCTCAATGCCCAATCTATTTTTCAGTACCCAACCAGCCTCTTAATGTCCAATCTAATCATCCATTTCTTAATCAGATCGTTCGCTGAGCGAAACTCAAACGAACACTAAGTGATGCTTTTAACCCAAAGTTCATAGAATATCATCTTCTCCTGGCGGGACTTTTCACTTCAAATCCTTTGCACAACGGAATCCTATCTCATTGGAGTTAGTTTTCAGAGAGAAGCCCTTTCTTTCGGTCACTCTTATCATCACAGGATTAGGTGAATTCCAGTTGCCTCCTCTTATTATTTTACGTTCTTTTCCTTCGTCTTTATACTCAAAAGCATCAGTGTCATTTTTCCAGGAAAGCTTTTCATATCCGGGGTAGGGAGCGTAATCGGCGGAAGTCCATTCCCCGGCGTTTCCGGTCATATCATAAAGCCCGAAATCATTCGGCGGAAAAGAGCCGACCGGAACAGTATCAATCGCCCTGCCGAAAATAAGCCTGACAACGCCGTCAAAAAATGATTCACCGCCATAACGCCATTTTGCTTTTGAGATATCTTTTCTATCCCCCCAGGAAAAACGTTTGTGCTTGCCGCCGGAAGAAGCGGCGTATTCCCATTCTTCTTCGGTAGGCAGTCTTTTCCCTGCCCATTTCGCATAGGAAACAGCATCTTGATATGTAACGCACACAACGGGATGCTCTTTTCTTTCCTCATCAAAATATTCTTTCCATTTGCCTTCCGCCTTGTAGCCGGTTGCTTCAACAAATTCACTGAACTGGCGGTTTGTCACTTCATGCTTATCAATATAGAATGAATTGACCTCAACGCTATGCCGCGGACACTCGTCCCCATACCAGAACTCAGCATGAGAAGGACTCATATGCGGCACATCTTTACCGATTTTCATAATTTCGGGAAGCTCGGACTGATCGATTCCCATTTCGTATTTTCCACCCTGAATCATTATCATATCTCCGCCGGAATTCTGGGCAATTGCAGCCGAAAGCAGCCCGAAATAAACAAACAGATTGATAAACGATTTTCTCATTTTAACACCATCATCTTTTTAACAGAACCAAATCTTTCGCCGCCCCTGGTCAGAGCAGTTATCTTATAAAAATACACGCCCGAACTGAGATTTTCTGCTGAAAATTCAGTTTCGTAATTTCCCGCCTGGAGAGTTTTATTAACAAGGGTTTTAATATTTTCGCCCATTATGTTAAAAATTTCAATCTGAACCTGTGCTTCTGAAGGAATACTGTAATTAATTTTTGTCTGAGGATTAAACGGATTCGGGAAATTCTGCGATAAACTGAATACAGAGGGCATTTCCACCGAAGATATTTTTATCCATTCCGGCTGCTTTTTAATAATAATTTCAGGATCAGTTTCACCAATGATCTCAACCGTGCCATCCGAAAGTTTAACTTCAACTGTCGTTCCGGATGCAGAAATGCTCAGAGGGAAATCAGCTCCGGAAAGCAATATCTCGCTTTCCTCATACATGTTTGCGGCGGACATGTCTCCTGAAAACCGTATATCAAAATTTCCAGCCGGAGGCAATGGTGGCAGTTCATAATAACTATCGGGTACTCCTTCGGTAAGCAGCAGTTTTACGCTTCTTCCCGAAGCATCAGTTAATGTGAGAACAGCGGCTTTTGCGGATTGTGAATCGTCCGTTCGGGATTTCCGCTCTATTTTTTCTGAAAAAATCAGTGAGCCGGATTGAGAAGTTTTAAGCCAGTATCCTTTTCCCGGCTCAAGCGCCGCTGATGATACGTAACCTGATGAATATGAATAGAAAGGAGTCTGGATTATACCAGGAGGATCGGAACTTACATTCGAAGCGCTTAGCGAAGAATTAAACGGACCGACTATATTCCAGCCCTGCTGAACGCTGACCGGGAAACTTACTGCACTCCCCGTAATATTAATTATTCCGCCGGAATTAAATTTCAGCCAGTACCCGGCGCCGTTTTCGAGTGTTGAGACCGGGATATAATTATTGTTAAAAAGAAATGCCGAAGAAGCGGCACCCGGAAATAGAGAAGAAACGCTCATATCATTTGCCTTTAACGGGACTGAAATAATATTCCAGCCGGCACTCACAGAAAAAGAGGAATTTTCAGGGCTGTCATCGAGAAGCATTTTATACGCTGACCTTCCATGAGTTGCAGCGAACAGCACTCTTCTGTTTCCGTCATAAACATGGTAATCAAAATCGATTGCAGGAACAACAGGCATTCCGGTTCCGGCACGTTCCCAGAAGCCGCCGCCATCAGTGGTATGATATACCCCAAGATCGTTCGCAGCATAAATGTGCGAGGCATCGTTCGGGTCAATGAAAATATCTGAAGCCGGGACATCCGGGAGATTTCCGCTGATATCCTGCCAGGTTGTTCCGAGGTTCCCGGAGCGGAATATTTTTCCTGTGCCGAATGAAGTTTTAACAAGATACAGGGTATAGGGATCAGTCCACGAGAATTTTACACGGGAAAGCGGTGAAGAAGGAGAAGGCAGCGAGGAACTTTTATTCTGCCATGTAACGCCGCCGTCTGTCGAAATCCAGAAGCCTGATGAAGAAACAACTGCGGACATATTAGCTGCCTGCACGGGGCTTATATCCAGCGAAGTAATGGCGCTTCCGCTCAGGGAAGGAGATATTGCCGTCCAAGCAGAGCCTGAGTTTGTTGAACGCCATATCCTGTCGCTTGCACAATACAAAGTTGAGTTTATTGAGGGGTGCATCATAAATGGGGCAGTCCAGGCAACCGGCTGACTACCGAATGAAGGGGAGATATAATTGAAGGAGCCGTATCCGCCGCCATTAGTACTTTTATAAAAAGCGCCGTTCTGTGTTGACATATAAATGATATTCGGATAAATATAGTCAACAAAACATTCCATGCCGTCGCCGGTGGTTACGAGCGTCCAGTTCGAAGAACCGCCGTTGGTGGTTCTGAAATTGCCGTTATCCTGGGCGCCGCCGAAAACAATGTTTTCATCGAGGGGATTGGATGCAATACGATAATATTGCAGTGTGCGGAGTCCCCTGTTAATATTAACCCAGGTAGCGCCTCCATCGGAACTGCGGTAGATGCCTCCGTCACAGCCGGCATACCGGACAGAATTATTGGAGGGTGCAAAGCGCATTATATGAAAATCCACGTGCATCGACTGGCTCCAGTATTCTCCTCCGACATAGCTGAATGTTGATCCTGTTGTTGTGCGGTAAAGGTTAGCTTCACCGGCGTATATTTCATTCTGGTCTGAGGGATTTACCGAGATCAGAAGGTCGTACCAGCCCTGTCCGCTGGAAAAATTCTGCCCGACCTGTGTCCATGAAGCGGCTTTATTTGTCGATTTGAAAACCTTCATCGAGGAATCGGTGAAATAAATAACACAGAACAATTGTCCTGTATTAGTTATATCGAAATGGACTCTTCCGATTGCAGAACTGTTTGATATGCCCGTAACAGCCTGCGACCAGTTGCCGCCGCCATTCGATGAAACGTATATTGAGTTATTGGTTGCAGCATATATATATGAACTGCTGATCGGATCGAAAACAATATCGAAGCCATTATCGCTGCCAAGGATCCGGGCCCAGGTAAATCCTTTATCCGTACTGCGCCAGATCCCTTCATTTCCGGGACCGCCGAGATAGGAATATCCGCTTGCAAGAGCAGCATAAAGGATGTCAGTGTTATGTGGGCTTACCCGTATCTGGGAGAAATGAGTAAAATTCCCGAAGCCTGAATTGATTTTAGTCCAGGTATTTCCGGCATCAGTTGAGCGGAAAAGCCCGCGTCCGTCAAATGTAACGTGATTAAAATATAGTATTGCTTCGCCTGAGCCGGCATAAATTATGGAAGGATTTTGCGGATCGATTGCAATAGCCCCGAAAGAGAGCGATTCCATGCCTCTGCCGATATCCTGCCAGCTTGCTCCGCCGTCTGTCGATTTCCAGATGCCCCCGGCTGACGCTCCCACATATACAGTGTTCGGGTCGGCTGGATGAACGGCAATGGCTCTTACACGTCCGCTGACGATACCCCATTGCTGGGGAAAACTTGAGACAATTCCGTCCGGACCGATATTTTCCCATAGCCTTGGATCTGCCGATTCCAATGAATTGAGTTTATTATTCTCAGATTCGACCAGATGCTGATATTTTGCAAGATTGACTGTATCTCCGGCAGGGAAACGCTGATCATAGAATTCAGCAAGTCGTTTATACTGGTTTCGGGACCGGGCATTCTGAAGAATAATTTGTTCGCTGCTGAGTTTCGTCTGCGGGAAAATCATAATATTCGCAGCAAAAATAGTTAGCAGAATAAGACGGGATAGGATTGAATTCATGTTCTGATCCATGTTTTTGTGATCAAATTCCGGAGGATAATAGAAGTAAATATACAACTTGCAGCGAAAATATTAGTGCTTTATTGGGGTATCTTCCTCCTCCCGGACTTAAGCCCGGGGTTTAGAAATGATGGCTTTACTGAATCCCGGAAAATAAAATGATGTGAAAACTGAAGCATAGGAATTGGTGCAGATACTTCAAATAGCAAAATTGGCAAAAATGACCCTCTTGAGAGGAGATGTCATATAATAACATCATTTCAGCAAGAATCCTATCGGCGACAGGATAAGATTTAAGCTTTTTCTGCTGAAAAACATGATACTAAAATCCTGGTCAATTCTTAATATTTATAAACGGATATCATATCCGGAAATAGTTTAGTTAAAATATTCCTTGTTGCTTTATTGATTATCAAATAATTAAGAATTATTTTAGGAAATAATGGAAACAGAGGGATTTAGACTGATATCCAAGAAAAATTCCATATTTTGAAACAACCATGGAATTTAAAAAATAGCCTGGTAATGAAAATACAAAATCAACTAATAACCCGACACGCATTTCATATACTCTTTTGTAAAAGTATGTTGAATTCTTGCAGAAAAATTATTTTTATTTTGAAATTGTTGCAGAAAAGCATCGTTAAATACAGAAATAACAATACGGGCAGTAATTATTTGACTGCTTTTTGGCTAAATCATTATTGTTTCATTCCCGAAGAGTTGATACATGCCAAAGATTTTTGATAACATTAACCTCCATCTGAAAACAGGATTATTGGAAACCCTTGAAGGCTCATACCGGGCTGATTTCTGTGTGGGATACTTCAACCTTCGCGGTTGGAGATTATTGATGAACCAGATAGATAATTTCGAGGGGCAGGATAATTGCTGCAGGCTGCTGATAGGTATGCAAATGCCTGACGAAGATCAGTTGCGAAAGGCCCTGAGTGAATCGGCAACCGGATTAATGGATAACCCCACTGCTAATATCCTGAAAAAAGAAGTAGCCCGATCTTTCGCCAAACAGCTCACATTTGGGATGCCTACCGATGATGATGAAAACGCTCTGAGGAAATTGAAGTTTCAAATTTCACAATCAAAACTGAAAGTCAGACTATTTCTTGCTTATCCATTGCATGCCAAGCTTTATCTGTGTCACAAAAATGATAACGATGCTCCGCTTATTGGTTACGTTGGGAGCAGTAACCTGACAATGGCAGGATTAGCAAAGCAGGGGGAACTAAACGTAAATATTGTCGAGCAGGATGCAGCAGAAAAGCTGGATAAATGGTTTGAAGAAAGATGGAATGACCGCTGGTGTGTAGAAGTATCTGATGAACTTATTCAAATAATAGAAAATAGCTGGGCGGGAGAGAAAAGCATTCTTCCTTACTATATATACTTAAAAATAGCTTACCATTTATCGCAGGAAGCCAGGAGCGGCATTGGCAATTATATCATTCCAAAAGTATTAAAAACTGACCTGCTTCCTTTTCAAATGAATGCTGTCAGTGTTGCAGCCAGGCATCTTGATAAAAGGGGCGGAGTACTTATTAGCGATGTTGTCGGCCTTGGAAAGACTATGACAGCAACGGCTGTCGCCAAATTATTTGAAGAGACATTTTTTACAGAGACACTAATTATCTGTCCAAAAAATCTTGTAGAAATGTGGGAAGGCTATGTTCACAATTATCAGTTAAGGGCCAAAGTACAAAGTTCCTCTAAAATTGACTGGAACTTCCTGGAAAAAACGAGGCGCTACAGAGTGGTGATTATCGACGAAAGCCATAATCTTAGAAACCGTGAAGCGAAACGTTATGCGATACTAAAGGATTATCTTGATACCAATGAGAGTAAAGTGATCCTTTTAACAGCAACTCCTTACAATAAAAGCTATACCGATATTTCAAATCAACTCCGCCTGTTCATTCCTGAGGACAAAGACATTGGGATCTCCCCAGATAATCTTATCAAACAGGTAGGAGGTGTTGTTGAGTTTATTGCAAAATACCAGTATATGCCCTCGACGTTACTTGCATTTGAGAAAAGTGAATTTGCCGAGGATTGGCAGGAATTACTTAAACATTATATGATACGGCGTACAAGAACTTTTATCAAAGAAAATTATGCGGGGTTCGATACTGAGAAAAAGCAACACTTCATTACATTTAACGATGACAGGATTGAATACTTCCCGGATAGAATCCCAAAGAAAGTGGAATATTCATTTAATCCGAAGGATGAAAAGGATATTTATGTAAAGCTTTATGATGATGATACTGTGAACACTATAAACAGCCTTTATCTTGCGCGATACGGATTAGGCAACTACATTAATAAACAGGCGGAAGTATCTGCAACTGAAGCCGAAAGAAAGATAATAACGAACCTAAGCCGCGCCGGTAAAAGGCTGATGGGGTTCTGCAGAACAAATCTTTATAAACGCCTTGAAAGTTCGGGTTTTTCTTTTCTTATCTCGCTTGCGCGCCATGTTTTGCGCAATGAGGTTTTTATCTATGCAATAGAGAGCGGTTTGCCATTTCCTATCGGGCAGCAGGAAAAAGCTGAAATGGATGAATTTCTTGAAGAAAACGATAATGATGATAACGAAGAATTAAAAATATTAACGGAAAAATCAGAATATAAACGACTTGGCAAGAAATTCTATGAAAAATGTGCAGTTGAAAAGAATAGATTCGATTGGATTTCAGCAGATCTCTTCACTAAAGAATTGAGGACACAAATTGAAAGCGACAATGAACAGATTCTGACAATACTTGAAACAGGTAAAAACTGGAATTCAGACAATGATAAAAAACTTGATGCACTCGAAGAACTTTGCCGGAAAACTCATAGTGTGGAAAAAATTCTGATTTTCACGCAGTTTGCTGATACAGCGCTTTATCTCTTCGATAAATTGCAGAAAAGGGGCGTAAGGAACATTGCCTGTGCAACCGGTGATGCAGAAAACCCTTCAGAATTAGCTAAGCGCTTTAGTCCGGTAAGTAATAAGTGTGCAAATATTAATGATGAGATACACGTGCTGATAAGCACCGATGTACTGAGCGAAGGACAAAATCTGCAGGATGCTCATATAATAGTGAATTTTGATTTACCCTGGGCGATTATAAGGCTAATACAGAGAGCGGGAAGAGTTGACAGGATAGGCCAAACTTCAGACAAAATTCTTTGTTATTCATTTTTACCGCATGATGGGCTCGATCAGATAATCAGATTGAGAAGCAGACTTAGAAAAAGGATAAAAGAGAATGCAGAAGCCGTAGGTGCCGATGAAGTATTTTTTGATGGCGATCCTGTAAATATCAATGACCTCTACAGCGAAAAAGCAGGTATTCTCGATGATGATGAAGATGATGTAGATCTTACTTCTCAGGCATATGAGATATGGAATAAGGCTGTCAGATCAAACCCTGCGCTGAAGAATAGAGTTATACAGCTCGCTGATGTTGTTTATTCAACAAAAGAAAAAACGGATGAAATATTTCCGGCTGAGGGGGTTATAACTTATCACAGGAACAGACAGGGTTTCGAGTTGCTTTCTTTGATAAATGACGAAGGAAATATTATTTCAACAAGTCAGACGAAAATACTGAAAATCGCCGAATGTTCCCCTGATACGCCCGCACGGGAAAAATTACCTGATCATCATAAACTGGTGAAGAAGACTGTGCAGAATGCTGAGAAAGAAGCCTCCGGAACAGGCGGCCAGCTTGGTAATAAATCCAATGCCCGGTATAAGGCTTATGGAATGCTTACACGCTATTATGAATCTGTGAAAAGTACTCTGTTTGATGTTGATGCCCTGAAAAAAACAATTGATGATATTTACCATTATCCTCTTAGAGAGCCGGCAAGAGAATTAATTAACCGCCGCATAAAATTTGGCTGCACAGACGATGAAATGGCATCTCTATGTATGCAGCTCCGTGATGAAGGAAGACTGTGCGTCATTGAGCAGAAAGATCAGGATAATTTCAAAGCGCCGCAAATTATTTGTTCACTTGGTATAAAAAAATTGTGATTTATGGAAACTATTAGTAAAAGATTATTCAGGCAGTACATCGAGGATTTCGATTTCATAAATCTTTTTAATTATTTAGGCTGGTCATTTCTTGATGAGAGAACCCTTGTTAAATTAGGCGAGGATAATCATTATTTCAATTCAGTAGCTGAAAAACGCGGGTTTCGGATCTTCGTTTATTACCCGGATAATGATGATAAACTGCCCGATTATGCTACCCGTCTTAAACTTGACCGCGAACTTGGTAAAAAATTTCATGAACACCTTATTATTTTTTGTGACAAAAACCTTACAACACAGGTCTGGCAATTATTTATAAAACAGACGGGTAAACCTTCAAGACTTAGTGAAACACGGTGGCATAAAGGACAGGAACCTGAACTGCTTTACCAGAAAACTTCCAGCCTGTTTTTCACACTCGATCAGGAAGAAAACATAACGATTGCTGATGTAGTTGGTGTTGTAAATGAAAACTTCAATAAAAATATTGAGCAGGTAACTAAGAAATTTTACGAAAGTTTCCGCAAAGAGCATAAACAATTTCTTGGGTTTATTGAAGGTATTTCATCTATCACCGATAGAGAGTGGTATGCTTCACTTATGCTTAACCGCCTGATGTTCTGTTATTTTATTCAGAAAAAAGGTTTCCTCGATAATAATATTAATTACTTAAAGGACAAACTGACTTATTCTCAGCAGAAAAAAGGCAGGGATAAGTTTTACGTGAGTTTTTACAAAAACTTTCTTTTGGCTTTATTTCATCAGGGTTTGGGTTCACCAAATCAGCCGGAAGAATTAATAAAAGAGATTGGAAAAATCCCTTACTTAAACGGCGGCTTATTTGATGTCCACGAACTTGAAAACCAGTACAATAGCATAAAGATAAATGATGAAGCATTTGAAAGAATTTTTGATTTTTTCGACCAATATACATGGCATTTGGACACAGGAATTAATGCCACCGGCAGAGACATTAACCCAGATGTAATCGGTTATATATTCGAAAAATATATTAACGACCGCTCGCAGATGGGCGCTTATTACACTAAGGAAGATATTACAGATTACATTGGTAAAAACACTGTCATTCCCTTTTTATTCGATGAAACTGGTAGAAAATACCCAAAAGCATTTCAGCCGGGCGCTGAAATATGGCAGATGTTTCAAGAGTCAGGGGACAGATATATTTATGATGCTGTGAAAAAAGGGATTGATACTGAAAACCTCGATTTTAATACCTCCGGGGATATCGACAGCCCCGGCCACCAGCTCTGGGCTGATCTTCCCGCTGAAATTCTTGCCGGCTTCAGACCTGATCTAAAAGATAATATTGTTTCCGATAGCAATGAAGAGCATCTCTGGCAGCTTCGCAAAGCCTGGAATAAACAGGCGCCTGATAATATTTCCCTGCCTGCTGAAATTTACCGCGAACTTATTGAACGGAGGAAACGCTATTTCGGGCTGCGTAAAAAAATTGATAATGGCGAAATTTCAAGTATCAACGATTTTATAACATATAATCTTAATATAAGGCAATTTGTCCAGGATATAGTTGAGACACACAGCGATCCCTATTTCATAAAACATTTCTATAATGCTCTGACGAATGTTACAATCCTCGATCCGACCTGCGGATCAGGCGCTTTTCTTTTTGCTGCAATGAACATACTTGAACCGCTTTATGAAAGCTGCATTATGCGTATGCGCGCTTTTGTTGAAGACGAGGATATGACTAACAATGAGAATAAAAAGCAATTCAGCAACAGTTATAAGGGTTTCCGTGAAATATTGCAGCAAATCCAGCACCCGCAGCACCCGAATCTCAGGTATTTTGTTTTCAAAAGTATTATTCTGAAGAATCTCTACGGCGTCGATATAATGAAAGAAGCGGTTGAAATTGCAAAACTCCGGCTCTTCCTTAAACTGGTTGCCACAGTTGATGCCGATCACCGCAAGCCTAATCTTGGTCTTGAACCTCTCCCCGATATTGATTTTAATATAAGAGCAGGAAACACACTTGTTGGTATTGCAGCCGAGAAGGAATTGGATAATGCTTTTGAAGGGCATCTGGATCTGGATGGTGATCTCGGAAAAATTAAAGAAAAATGTGATGTTGTTGCCCGTGCTTTTCAGCGTTATAAAGAAATTCAACTTGCCGATGGGGATAATTTTAAGGATTTTAAGAAGGTAAAAGAAGAAATTAATAATCTTTTATCCAGTCTCAAAGACGAACTTGACCACCTGATTGCAAAAACCCAATATGGAATCGACCTTACTGATAAAAATCAATATCATGACTGGCAAATTACTCATCAGCCCTTTCATTGGTTTGCCGAATTTTATGAAATTATTAATGACCGAGACGGCTTTGATGTGGTAATTGGAAATCCGCCTTACGTTAATTTTAAGAAGATTGATTACAGCATTATTTCGTCTTGTTATAAAAGTTTTGATTGCAAAGATTTGTTTGCATTAACAATTGAAAGAAGTCAAAACATAATTACTGAAAAAGGGAGAAGCGGGTTTATTATTCCATTAAGTGGGCTCTCAACAGAAACAATGAAATCGCTTAAAAACTTAATTTTCAGCTTGAACTCTAATTCTTGGAATAGTTATTATTCTGCTTCAGATCAACCAGCATCTTTATTTACTTGTGTAAGGCACAGACTGCTAATTACACTCAATGAATATTCAAAACTTGCTTTAATAAAGAGAAGGTATTCTACTAATTTTATAAAATGGTTTTCTAATGAAAGAGAACAACTTTTTTCAAAATTCCTAAAATATGCGGAGTTGTCTGATGATATTCCTGCTAATTCTAAATTATCAAATGGAATAGAAAAAAGTATTCTCTCAAAACTTAATACAAATAAAACCTTAAATAATTATATAGTGCAAACAGGGTCAATTGTTTACTATCATAATGCACCAGTCCATTGGGGAAAAGTAGTTGATTTCATTCCTTATTTTTCTGTTGGTGATAATGTTCAGCAATCTTCACATTTAAAAGAGCTATATTTTGACTCAAAAGAAAATTCAGAAGTAGTAATTTGCTTACTAAATAGTTCTCTTTTTTATTGGTTTAATTGGCAATACTCTAATTGTCGTGATTTGTCACAAAAAGACATTTTTAGAATGCCGTTATCTATGTGCAAAGTCAGTGTATTGATTAAAAAGAAACTTTGTTCATTGAAGACAGAATTAATGAAAGATCTTAAAGAAAACAGCAAAATATACCAACGATATTCTGGAGGAATTTTAACTGAATTTGATTCTTTTTATCCTGCTTTTTCTAAACCCATCATTGACAAAATCGACACATTATTAGCCGAGCATTACGGCTTCACAGAGGAAGAATTGGATTTTATAATCAATTATGATATAAAGTACAGGATGGGTAAAGAGCTGGAGGAAGACTGACCACCCTCCCTGGGGAACCGGGAAATATTTAACGGCAGTCAGCGTAATTATTACTACTGCCTATCAGCAGTTAAAAACTAATATTAATATGGAAAACCGATTAGAAGCAAAGAATGAGCAATTTGAGGGCTTAATAACAGAAATAACCCGCCTTATTGAGCAAAGCCGCGCTCAGGTGATAATTTACTCCAACAGCGCTTTGACAATGCTTTTCTGGCAGGCAGGTAAAAAAATAAACGACCACATACTACGGAATCAAAGGGCTGAATACGGGCTGCAGATTGTCGTTACACTGTCACGGGAATTGGCGGGCAGTTACGGCAGAAATTTTGAGGAAAAAAATCTGCGCCGGATGATGCAGTTCGCCGGGCAATTCCCTGAAGAGGAAATTGTCGTTACATTGTCACGACAATTGAGCTGGTCTCATATTATAACCCTGCTGCCGTTAAAAAAACATGATGCAAAAATGTTTTATGCTTTGCAGACTGCAGAACAGGGCTGGAGTGTGCGCGAGCTCAGGAATAAAATAGCGACAAAAACATTTGAAAGAACAGAAATTGCCAACACACAAGTTAAACTTAATAATCCTGCTCTTTTAAATACATTCAAAGACCCTTATCTTCTTGACTTTTTACAGCTTCAGAATGCGTATATGGAAAAAGATCTGGAACAGGCAATTTTAAGAGAATTGGAGAATTTTATTCTTGAAGTAGGCAAAGGATTTGCATTTATTGAACGCCAGAAACGAATGATAATAGATGGCGAGGACTTTCATATTGATCTGCTTTTTTATCATCGTAAACTAAAAAGGCTCGTTGCAATTGAGCTTAAAATGGGGAAATTCCAGTCGAGCGATAAAGGGCAGATGGAGTTATACCTTAAATGGCTAAATAAATATGAACGGCAGGAAGGGGAAGAAAAGCCGGTTGGTCTGATTCTTTGTGCTGAAACCAGCCGTGAGCAGGTCGAACTTCTGGAAATGGAGAAAGACGGAATAGTAGTGGCAGAATACTGGACCGAATTGCCGCCCAAAAAAGAGCTTGAGAAAAAATTACATGAGGCGTTAATAGAAGCAAAAGAGAAAATTGAAAAAAGAAAACTGATGAATTAATTCCGGTAAAAAAAACTCTTTGAGCAAATTTTGTGAAAATCAACTGAACAATGGAATTTTTAGGTAACGAGAATATTTTAACCCTTTCCAAAACAGCTTTTTTATGCAGCCGTAAAGTTCCTGCATCCGCTGTATTAAGGTGCTACGCCTGGGCTATTGGAGAGAGGGATGCCGGTAATTGTATTATAGGCGGCTTTCATAGTCAGTTGGAAAAGGATGTGCTGCATTATCTTCTTAATGGCACTCAGCCGATAATAGTTGCACTTGCGCGCGGATTAAAAGAAAGAATAGAAAAAGAATTAATAAAACCTTTAGATGAAGGAAGGCTTTTAATAATAACGCCTTTTGATAAAAACGTAAAAAGGGTAAATCAATACTCGGCAAATCGAAGAAATAAAATGATGATCGAAATCGCGGAATTTATTACGGTTGGTTTTGCGAGCGAAGGTGGAAACCTGGAATCGTTATTACAACAGACTTCTAAACCCGTAACACGTTTAGTTTAAGTATCTTCCTCCTCCCGGACTTAAGCCCGGGGTTTAGAAATGATGGCTTTACTGAATCCCGGAAAATAAAATGATGTGAAAACTGAAGCATAGGAATTGGTACAGATAAGAGGAAATGTAACCCCGGCAGGATTTCGGGTATAACAATGGGAAACGTCCTGAGCATTAATATATTTGCGGCATTCAGGAGTTGCAAAGTGAATTCACAGAAAAAAAAAGGCTGCCCCAATAAAGGGACAGCCTCAAAAAACTCACTCTCAGGTCGAGATTATTTTACAAGCATCATTTTCTTTGCGATATTAATACCCTGTCCGCTGAATCGGTAAATATAAATACCCGAAGAGAGTCCGGCGGCATTAAAGGCATAAGTGTATGTTCCGGCCTGGAATTCACCGTCAACAAGTGTTCTTACTTCTTGCCCTAAAATATTGTAGATCTTCAGGCTGTAATTTCCTGCGGAAGGAATACTGAACTGTATTCTTGTTGCCGGGTTAAATGGATTAGGATAATTCTGCGATAAATCAAAAGATGAAGGAATATCCGTCTGCTCGCGTTTTAATCCAAGCACAATATCCTGCCTGTAAAGCAGACCATCTCTTGTACCGGCATACATCATACCGTCTGTATCGTTATAAAGAACGGAGCTGACTCCGAAGCCGCCCATTCCGTATGGCTGCCAGCTAAAGGATTTGTTTACGAAACTGAGCATATAAACACCGCCTGCCCAACTGCTAACGTAAATGCTGTTATCGGGATCGACAAGCACAGAATAGACAAAAGGTGCATTGAGACCGGCATTCAGATTCTGCCAGGAGGCGCCAAGATCGAACGATGCAAAAACTCCGCCGCCATATGTAGCCGCAATAAGTTTATCATCGGATGTAATATCCATTGCCCAGATATAATCGTAACCGACACTTAGCTGAGTCCAGTTATCAGGCTCGTATTTATAAACTCCGCCGCCCATCGTTCCGGCATAAAGATTGCCGTGCGAGTCCGCAGTGAGAGCGTGTACGGCAAGATTATTCAGGCCGTTATTGATCGGCACTGCATTGGGGCTGCCGTACTGGAGTCTGTAAACTCCGCCGCCCCACACGCCCATATAAACGCTGTTATCCGATTTGGCAAGAGCTCTCACGTCCATTCCGGAGAGTACCTGAGTCCATGCACTCTGTGAGGTATTGGACTTGAACACGCCCAATTCGGTCGCCGCAAAAATAGCGCCGTCATCTTCAACGTGAAGATCCCAAACCCATGCGACACCCATTCCATCGTTGATATGTGTTCTCTGATTATTCAGATCGATTTTATATATTTTTCCTCCGGCAGTACCGATGTAATTATTACCATCAATATCAACAGCCATTGCCCATACGATTTCAGTGGGTTCGAAACTGCTTATAAGCTGCCAGTTATTATTCTGTCCGCTGCCGTTGCCATTACCGTTTCCGGGATCGTTCGAGCTTACTGTAAGATTGACCGACGCAGAATTATTATCGCCGTTTATATCTTCCTGATCAACATTGAGCAGAGCCGCAGTATTAACAACAGCCTGATCGACAGGCACGTTTCCAACAAAAGGTGAGAAATTGAACTGAGCCTGTCCTTCGAGTGATTTTGCGATCATCTGTCCATTCTGCTGCCCGGTGTGGAACTTAACATGGGCTTTCGGCGCAAGGATCGATCCCTCAACAGCAATGCCGAATACCTCAAATTCTGTTGCTTCAAAGAAATTGTAGATAACCTGCTGGCGCGATGCCCCGATAACGGAGAGTCCGCCTGTCAAAACCAGGTTATTTCCGGGAATATTAATAATAACGACTGAACCGTTCGGAGCGCTTATAACCTTTGTATGTGTTGTGTTAAATTCAGTCTCAGTTACATCAAATACGTTTATTATCGGATCATCTCCTGTAAGGTTGAGCTGACCTTCGAAAACACTGACGGAACCATCGGCAGGCAATGCTGCAAGCTGTGCTGAAACTGATTTCAGATGAATTTCAGCAGCTTCAAAGTCGATTGGATTTCCTTTAATTATATCTCCATCAATATAAAGCGGATTCACTGTAACGCTGTTTCCATAAACTGCGTTTCCGAATACCCTTCCCGTTACAAATTCGAGATCACCATCAACAATAAGTACGTCTTCGTACTCGTTTCCGTGCACTATTTTATCGCCGACACTGTATTCAGAGAGGTATGCGTCTCCGCCTACGGCCATTTTGCCCTCGGTATCCGAGGAAGGCTGTGAAATATTTCGGAATATAAATACATTATATGGAGCAGCAATTCCGAAATCAACAAGAGTAGCATTTGCAAAATCTACGTCAACCGTTGTAGTAATATCAAGGGTTGCTGCCTGATCCGGAGCAAGAGTCCCGATATTCCATATTCCTGTTACATTATTATAATTTGCTGATGAAGAGGAAACAAATACAAGGCTTTCAGGCAGAAGATCGCCAACTCTTACGTTTGAGGCTTCGGCAGTCCCGATATTTTTAGCAGTAACCGTAAACAGAACAGTTGCACCGTCCTGCACATTCTGTGTTGCAGTGGTTTTTTCAATTTTAATGTCAACATCTCCGACCGGCAGCATATAAATTCCGGCATCCCAGGTCAAATCATTCTCACCTGATTCTAATTGTTCACATAATGTATAACCATTGGCGGGATTTGCATCTGAATCTGTGGCATCATTTCCTTCATTCCGGAGTGTGAAAACGTAACCTTCGGGGAGATGAAACCTTACCTTATAGTTTCCGGCAGTAAGTTCGCTGAATCCGTATATTCCGCTTGCATTTGTAGTGGTTGTTGCGACAAAACCACCCTGGCAGTTATACAGATCGACAACTACACCCTGAACGCCCGTTTCACCGCCATCCTGCTGCCCGTTTTTATTTGCATCGTTCCAGACTTTATCGCCGACTGAAGCTTTAAGCGCAGGTGCAAGGAACATAATTCCGGCATCCCAGCTCATGTCATTTTCGCCCATTGCCAGCCATGTGCAGGGAGTGTAGCCTGTAGAAGTGTGAGCATCAGAATCCTTGTTATCGTCCTCTCCTTCGTTCTGTCCGGTAAATACATAATTTTCCGGCAGAGTAAATTTCACTTTATAACTTCCGGATTCAAGGTTTTCAAAAATATATTTGCCCGAATTATCTGTTGAAGAGGTGGAGAGCAGTTCACCATTGCAGTCGTATAACTGAACCGTTATTCCGGATTTTCCCGGCTCGCCTTCATCCTGGATACCATTTTCGTTTGTATCCTCCCATACAAAATTTCCTATCGATGATTTTTCACCAACCAGGCCGGCATCCCAGCTCATGTCATTTTCACCTTTGCTCAGATAGGTGCAGGTAGTGCGTCCCGTTTCCGGATCGGCATCAGAATCAAGATCATTGTCGCCGGCATCCTTCGTAGTAAAAACATAACCCGAAGGGGCTGTAAACTTAACGTAGTAGGATCCTTTCTGAAGATTTGAAAAAGTATAATTACCGTTTGCATCGGTAGTGGTTGTTGCTTTCAACTCATTGTCGCAGTCATATAATCTTACCGTAACACCCTGCATACCCGGCTCGCCGTTATTCTGTATCCCGTTTCCGTTCTGATCAGTCCAGACCAGATCGCCGATGGAAGGATTATCGCTGCAGGTGAGGAATCCTTTGTTTACGGTGCCATTGTCGAAGTTCTCGTTGAATTTTGTTGCGGCATCGTTAATGTCGGAATAAGAATAACCGCCGGTATTTCCGCCGCAAAGGGCACTTTGGGCAAGAGCAAGAAAATCGGCAACAGTCCATCCTTCAAAGTCGCCATCTTCTATTATCAGATCACGCACAGGAGTCGGATTGGTTCTTGTGTAACCATTAGCATCAAAAGTTACATTCAATGTCATTGCCACGACTTGTCCGGCAAGCACAGACAATTTTGAAGTGGGATCAACATAATTTCCGGAAATTTTCTTAGCCTTGCCGCCCTGAGGCAAAAATCCTCTGATTGCGTCCGGGGTGGTAAAGGTAAGCGATGCTCCTGGTCCGCTTATTACGAGTCCGGCAGGGAAAGCCTGACTGAAATAAGTATCCAGGGTCTGACCGGGAGTACTGTTCGATGGACTTCCCCATCCTCCCTGAGTGTAAGTCAGATAGCCGCTGAGATCGCAAATGCTCGCGGAAAGAGTTCCGGCTGTCAGAAACACTGCAATCAGTAAAAATAATTTCTTCATATATCCTCCTGATATAAACTTAAAAACTTTATTAAGAGTAAGATGTTATTTGCAAATTCTTAAAACATAAAATAAGATTTAAAAATTTTCGACGATCAGGTTTATATGCAGGATAAATTGACAAGAATACACGATAAATGAGATTCGCCGAAAATCCGATGGTCAAATCAATTGACTAAATATACAGTAATTAACTTCTCAAATCAATGATCTGTATCAGCTTGATGAAACCGTGAAAAAAAGGAAACTTTGCCGGGCAATGAAGAAATGAAAGGAAAGTTGATATCGGGAAATTTTTCTGACAGGTTAAAGAAAAATTAAACTGAACTCCCCGCTTTATAAAAAACACCCCGGGCTTTAACCCGGGGAGATATAAATATTTTTATTAAAACGATGCAGATCAGCGGCATGTCTGATCAGATCTGAATGCTGAAAGCTATTCGAGAGTGGAAGTGCAATTCGGACAGCGTGACGCTTTGATCGGGATCTGAGTAAAGCAATGAGGGCACTCTTTTGTGGTAGGCGCCGGAGCAGGTGCGGTAGCCTCAGCTTTTTTGAGCTTTGTCGAAGCTTTGATAAGCATAAATATTGCAAATGCAACGATAAGGAAATCCAGTACGAACGTAAGGAAAACCCCGTAATTGAGTGTTGCAGCGCCAGCCGCTTTAGCTTCGGCTAATGTAGCGAATTCGCCCCCGGAAAGCACAATGAAAAGATTTGCAAAGTCCATATTGCCCATGAGCAGACCGAGAGGGGGCATAATAATGTCAGCGACGAAAGAACTGACGATTTTACCGAATGCGCCTCCGATTATGACCGCAACCGCCAGGTCGAGCACATTCCCGCGCATTATGAATTTTTTGAATTCCTGAATCATAAAACCCCTTGATTTAATTGTTAATTGTTAATTGACCGGGACCGGTCAGCCGCTCAGAGAATATGCGGTTTTTTTATTGCATTAAAACGGAATTGAATCTAATAAAATATTTTTTTAGTCTCAATATGATGCAATCAATTTTTGCCGGAAATATTTTGGTAATTCGGAATAGAAATGTCGAAATCAGGCTTTGTTCGACTAAAGGATAAATAATATCATGGAAAAGAATCGTTTCTTTGTGTAATGTGTCTGGATCGTATATCACTCGGATAACATATCTGATCGAGGTTCGCTGCCTTCTTCTTCCACTGAAGCGGGCTGCGATTTTTTTTTAGTCTTAGGGAAAAGCAGCCTTAAATTTCACTTTCAGATTGGATTTTAATTAATTATCGTTCACATTACTGGACTGATATAATAAATAAAATCAAGACGAATTCGTGGTTTCTCTATCGGGCAGATTTATTTACCTGCGTCTGATCGGGTTTATTTTTCTGCCTTTGATGAGGCACAGAACAGTCGTAAGTTTTTAATTTATCGCAGATTAGTTAAATTTATAAGTTTAGAAAAACGGATTATTTGTAAATGAAAAAAGAAAGACTGATCTTTTTGGATCTGATGCGGGCATTCGCAGTAATGATGATGGTGCAGGGACATACCACTGATGTCGTTCTTGCGCAGGAATACCGTACTTTCGAGTCTTTCGGTTATTTTATCTGGCTCACAGTGAGAGGTTTCACAGCACCGATTTTTATGTTTACTTCAGGCGTTGTTTTTACTTACCTGCTTATCCGCAACGGACAGAAATTTTCCGAAAATCCGAGGATCAAAAAAGGATTCAAAAGGTTTTTGCTTTTAGTCGGGGTTGGTTATCTGCTTCGGTATCCCACGTTCACTTTAATAGATTTTTCTTCAGTAACAGATCAGCAGTGGAGAATATTTTTCACGGTGGATGCTCTGCATCTTATCGGGTTCGGATTACTTTTTGTAATAATTACTTATTATCTTTCTGAAAAACTAAGGCTGCCTTTTTATCTGACTTCAGGACTCGCCGCACTCACCTTTATTGCCGGATTCCCTTTCACTGAAAAAATTGAGTGGATAAACTATCTGCATATGGGGCTTGCCGGATATATGTATAAAGGCACCGGCTCGTATTTTCCCTTTTTCCCGTGGGCGGGATATGTGCTTGCAGGTTCAATGTTCGGGTATTTCCTCGGAAACCATGCAGAATTGGTGAAGAAACCCAAATTCAGTTTCGGTCTCTTTTCTTCAGGGCTGGGATTTTTGCTCCTCTCATTTATCATTTTCGAGATTGCAGTTTATGCAGGAATCAGGCAAAGCTTCTGGAATTCCGATTATTCGCTCGTATTTTTCAGGCTGGGAGTTGTGCTGCTATTATATGCTGTATTCCATTTATTCAGCCGTTATCTTAAAAATATCCCGAAACTGATATTCGATATCGGGAAGAATACATTGCCGGTTTATGCAGCGCATCTGATTCTCCTTTATGGAAGCGCATGGAACCCGGGTTTTTATCTTCTTATAAATAAGCATTTCAGTCTTACAGGAACTATATTCGCTGTATTAATTATGTGGGCGCTTATGGTTACTCTTGTTTATTATATCGAAAAATTCAAAGAGAAGCGGAAACTGAAAAACGCTCTTGCACCGGCAGAAGTTTAATGGAAAGGAAGGAAAGCAATATTGATTCGAGGATAAAGGAAGATGAAAAGGCGCTCGAACAGAGTCTGAGACCAAAAGCCTTCAAAGAGTTTGCAGGACAGAAAAAGATCACTGATAATCTGAAAGTATTTATTGGTGCTGCCAGAAAAAGGGAAGAAGGGCTTGATCATGTACTGCTTACAGGACCGCCCGGGCTGGGTAAAACCACTCTTGCAAATATAGTTGCCGCAGAAATGGGTGTGAAGATTAAGATTACATCGGGTCCTGTGATTGAAAAGCCAGGCGATCTTGCCGGAATTCTCACCAATATGGAAGAGAACATGGTTCTTTTTATCGATGAAATTCATCGGTTAAGCCCTGTTGTCGAAGAATACCTTTACAGCGCAATGGAAGATTTCCGGATTGACATAATGATCGATTCGGGTCCGAGCGCAAGAACAGTGCAGATAAAACTCCCCAGATACACACTGATTGGAGCGACAACACGCGCAGGTTTGCTTACGGCTCCGCTGCGCGACAGGTTTGGCATCAAGTTCCGCCTCGATTATTATGAGCCGGAATTACTCGCATCTATAATCAAACGATCTGCACATATCCTGAATATGAAAATTGACGATACCGCAGCTCTGGAACTCGCAAAACGATCCAGAGGAACTCCGAGGATTGCAAACAGACTTCTGCGCCGGACAAGAGATTTCGCCGATTTCGAAGGGCTTAAAGCTGTTGATCTTAAGATAACACAAAAGGCGCTTGCAGCTCTCGAAGTGGATGAGGACGGGCTTGATGAAATGGATAAAGAAATTCTGCTTACAATCATTGAGAAATTCGGCGGTGGTCCGGTCGGGCTTAATACTATATCAGTTGCGGTAAATGAAGATCCCGGGACAATTGAAGAAGTTTACGAACCGTTTCTGATACAGAAGGGACTTATACAGAGAACGCCGAGGGGCAGAGAAGCTACCAGGTTAGCATACGACCGTTTCGGGAAAACATCGCACAAATTTATCCGGGAGGATGACCTTTTTGGAAGTGGTAATGAATAAAACAATTACAATCGGGAAACTGAAAATCAGCAATGATCTTCCTTTCACACTTATTGCAGGACCATGTGTTGTGGAAAGCCGCGATCTGGTTTTCAAGGTGGCTGAAACGGTCAGGAGAATAAGTGATAATCTTGGAATACCTTGCATATTTAAGGCAAGCTATAAAAAAGCCAACAGGACAAGCATTTCTTCTTTTATGGGAATAGGTGATGATGAGGCTCTGCAGGCGCTTGCCGATGTCAAAAAAGAATTCGGTCTTCCGGTTATTACTGATATTCATTCAGCCGAAGAAGCCGCTTTTGCAGCCGAAGTAGCTGATATTCTTCAGATACCTGCATTTCTCTGCCGGCAGACTGAATTGCTTCTTGCAGCGGGAAAAACCGGAAAAGTTGTAAATATTAAAAAGGGGCAATTCCTTTCTCCTTATAAAATCAGCGAAGCAGTTGAAAAAGTGGAATCGACAGGTAATACAAATATTATGCTTACCGAAAGAGGCAGCACTTTTGGATATTCTGATCTTGTGGTTGATATGAGAGGACTCGTGGTTATGGCGAAGACCGGTTACCCGGTGGTAATGGACTCCACACATTCAGTTCAGGCTCCCGGTTCGGGTAAAGTTACTGGCGGCAACCCCGAATTTATTTACCCGCTCGCCAAAGCGGCAGCGGCAGTCGGGATCAGCGCGCTATTTCTCGAAGTACATCCCGATCCTAAGAATGCACTTAGCGATGCAGCAAGTCAGCTCCCGCTCGGAAGCCTTGAAGATCTCCTGCGGACGGTGAAAAGTATAGACGAAATTGTGAAATCCGGGGAAGAATTTCTCGCAGAGACGCAATTGATATGACAGAAAATGAAATTTCTAAATTAGTTATTGATACGGCTTATTAAATTCATTATAAACTTGGGCCAGGTCTTTTAGAATCGGTTTATGAAGAAATCATGTATTATGAATTAAAGAATTCAGGATTAGAAATTGAAAGACAAAAAGCAATACCGGTGATTTGGAATGAGATGAAAATGGAAGCGGGATTCAGAGCTGATTTGATTGTTGAAAATAAAGTCATTATTGAACTTAAATCTGTTGAGACAATCACTCCTGTTTATCCCAAACAGCTCCTTACATACTTAAAAATATCAGGTCTAAAATTAGGCTTGCTTATAAACTTTAACGAGCCTTTAGTTAAAAATGGAATAACCAGAATTGTGAACAATCTATAAACTTAGCGTCTCTGCGTCCCTGCCTGCGCCTGCCTGCTGCAGGCAGGGCAGGCAGGTTAGCGAGATTAAAGAAAGAAATAACATGGCAGATATACGGAAAGAAAAATTAAATGGCGATGATCAGATAATACGCAAGGGGAAAGAAGTTCTTGCGATTGAAGGAAATGCCGTGCTCGGTCTTGTTGATAAAGTAAATGGCGATTTCGCCAGGGCAGTAAAATCAATCGGCAAGTCCAGAGGCAGAGTAGTATTTACCGGAATGGGAAAGTCCGGTCTGATTGCAAGGAAAATAGTTGCAACATTAAATTCCACAGGCACGGGATCAATTTTTCTGCATCCTACAGATGCTTTCCACGGTGATCTCGGAATGGTACGCAAGGATGATATCGTTATCATTCTCTCGAAAAGCGGCGCCACTCAGGAACTTCTCGATCTTATTCCAATGATAAGAAGGCTGGGAGTGCTTGTTATCGGATTCTTAGGCAAAATGATATCCCCATTGGCGGAACTCTGCGATATCGTTCTTGATGTCAGTGTTCCGGAAGAAGCATGTCCGCACGACCTCGCACCAACCGCGTCAACAACAGCGGCTCTTGCGATGGGTGATGCACTGGCTGTGGCGCTTATCCAGATAAAAGGATTTACCGCAGAGGATTTCGCGCTTCTGCATCCCGGCGGTTCTCTTGGGAAAAGGCTAAGCCTTAAAATATCGGAGATAATGTATAAAGGAGAATTTTTTCCTAAAGTAAACTTAAATGCTCCGTTAAATGAAGTTATCTATGAGATTACCTCAAAAAGACTCGGAACCACATCAGTTTTGAATGATGACGGTTCACTTTGCGGAATTATTACAGATGGCGATCTTCGAAGGGCATTGGAAAAGTACCAGGATATCAGAAATCTCCGGGCGGAAAATATTATGTCGCCCAATCCTAAAACCATAAGCCAGGAATTTCTCGCTTCTTTTGCGCTCACACAGATGGAGGCACACAGCATCACATCGCTTATTGTTTCTGATGAATCAGGGAAGCCTGTGGGACTCGTGCATCTACATGATCTGGTTAAACTCGGACTTCAGAAAAGATGAGAAAAATCCTGCTTTTAATGATTTTGGTGCTTGCCGCTTCATGTGAAGAAATAAAAGTAAAGCCGGCAGTGATAGAAGCTTCGAGCGAAGAAAATCCGCCATCACAGGAAAGCTGGGATTCCAAAGTACTTTTTACAGAACGAAGCAGGCTTAAGGCAATTCTATATTCCGACCATATCAGAATGTATGAAGAGGAAAGATACAAACTGCTCGACGGGGTAAGAATTGAATTTTTTGACGGCGACGGTAACAGGACTTCGGTACTTACCTCGAAACGCGGAAAAACTGATGACATAACGCAGGATATGTTTGCGATCGATTCTGTGGTTGTTGTATCGGACAGCGGAACTGTTGTAAGGACGGATGAACTTGTCTGGCGGAATAAAGACGAGAAAATAGTCTCGGATAAGTTTGTGTCAATTGTATCTCCAAAAGAAAAAATGGAAGGTATCGGGTTCGAATCCGATGCAGCCCTAAAGAATTACACTATCTTTAATATCACATATCACTCAATAATGGAAGACAAAAAACCGAAATGAGGAAAATCCTGCTGCTGCTGCTGATACTATTTTCCTTTCAGCCGATATTCGGACAGGGAAAAGAAATTGTTGTAACCGGAAAAACTCTCAGGGGTTACGTGGTGGAGAACGAGGATTTCAGGGAAGTAACCGGCAACGTGGTGATGGTACAGGGTGATGTTGTTATTACTTGTGACAGAGCGATTCAGAATATGACCAAAAATTCTGCTGAATTGATCGGGAATGTCATCGTGACGAGTGATACTGTCAAAATTTATGCTCCGCGAGGGTTTTATTTCGGAAATGAAGAAATGGCTTTTTCTAATAGCGGAGTCAGGCTTATAGACGGCATTATGGAACTGACAGCGAAAAACGGCTACTATTATTTTGAAGAAGATAAAGCTCATTTTTACGATAAAGTGAAATTGATTGACACTTCGAGAACGCTTTATTCTTCTGAGCTTTACCATTATCATAAAGAAAACCGCACTCTTGCAACCGGTAAAGCTTTGGTGAGCGACTCGGTATCGACTTTAAGAGCTGATACCGTTATCAATTTCCGCGACAAAAAAGAGACTTTCGCATACGGGCGGGTATCAATTCAGGGTATTGAGGATAATGTTATTATTTTCGGCGATTCTCTTTCAGACAAGAGCGAAAATGAATATACCAGGATCACGGGAAATCCTTTCCTGATGAAAGAGGACACAACTGAAAGCGGTGAGATAGATACACTTTTTATTTCCTCGGTGGTAATGGAATCAATTAAAGACAGCCAGCAGACCCTGATAATGACTGACAGTGTTAAGATTCTGCGGCAGGATCTGGCTTCAGTTAATGACATAACATATTTTTACAGAAGTCAGGACCGGATAGAGACGTACAAAGTTTCTGAAGATGAGGATCAGCCCGTTGTCTGGAACGAGAATACGCAGCTTCTTGGAGACTCGATGAGCATTTTTCTTGATGGGAACAGACTCGATCACGTTGAAGTTTTCCGGAATACAAGCATAATTTCAGACGTGGAGAATTACCCGGAAAGGCACGATCAGATATCAGGCGATTACGTGCTGATGAATTTTGAAGAGGGCAGGCTGAGCAATACATACGTAAAAGGCTCGGTGCTCAGTATTTATTTTCTTTTTGAAGAGGAGCAGCCGAACGGCATACTCAAATCCAGCTCCGAGGAGGCGAAAATCCTTTTTGAAGAAAATAAAGTGACAGACGTAAAACTCTACGGTTCACCGATTACTGAGTACCATCCTGAAAATCTGGTGGTTGATAAAATATACGATTTCCTTATTCCAACTTACAGTATTAAAACTAATAAACCGGAAAAGAACAGATTCCTGGAAAAATTGTCTAAATTTGAATTGTATGGATACTAAAAGACTTGTACTCAGAAGCGAAAGCTTAATAAAAATTTATAAAAAACGAACTGTTGTGAACAATGTTTCTGTCGGAGTGAAACAGGGCGAAGTTGTTGGTCTGCTTGGTCCCAACGGGGCAGGAAAAACCACAACATTTTATATGATTGTGGGAATGATAAAACCCGATGGCGGCAAAGTTTTTCTTGATGAAAAAGAGATCACATCGGAACCTATGTATAAGAGGGCGAAAAAAGGCGTTGGTTATCTGCCGCAGGAAGCATCAGTTTTCAGACGGCTTAGCGTAGAAGATAATATAATGGCAATCCTGCAGATGATGGATCTTACAAAAGCGCAGCGAAAAGAAAGGATGGAGCGGCTGCTCGAAGAACTGAGCATCACGCATATCCGGAAAAGCCTCGGATTTCAGCTAAGCGGCGGTGAACGCCGGCGTACTGAGATTGCGCGCGGACTTGCGACCGATCCCAGTTTTATCCTTCTCGATGAACCCTTTGCCGGAGTTGATCCGATTGCAGTCGAAGATATTATGAATATAGTTGCCAATCTCAAACATAAAGGTATTGGGATTCTGGTCACAGATCATAACGTACACGAGACTTTGAGCATAGTTGATAAAGCATATATTCTTATTAACGGGACAATATTCAAAGACGGCACCGCCGAGCACTTAGCCGATGACGAAGAAGTCCGCAAACTCTACCTCGGCGAAAAGTTCAAGCTTGAGAGGTATATGTAAAGCGGGATGCTTACTTTACGATATTTGCCTTTAATTACCCTTGCCATTCAAGACAAATGCTGCCCAGTAGAAAGGGTGCCTAAAACTGGGGGAATTTATCAGGTCTGTCTGGGCTTTCCTTAATGATTCCGAAAAAGGGAATCCCTGTGAAAAATACAGGTAAAAATTATTCATAAGCATCGAAGTTGCTTCATCATCCACTTTCCACAAACTCGCAATCACTTCAGGAACGCCGGCAAATAAAAATCCTCTTACAAGACCAACCATGTCGTCGTTTTTTTTGATCTGCGCCAGTCCCGTTTCGCAGGCTGAGAGGACAACCAGCCGGGTTTTTGGCAGATAAATATTATAGAGCTCGTGAACTTCCAGTTTGCCGTCATCATACTGATCGGGTGAAAGCGCAAGCGCTGAGAACAGGGGATAATCCATGTTAAAAAGACCATGACAGGCAAAATGCACTATGTTATATTTCGGCAGGTGGCTCTTTATCAAAGCCTCGCTTGCTTCCTCTCCGATAAGAATTTTGATATCCGGGAAATATGTTTTGAGTTCTTTCACCTCATTTTCTGCACCGGGCAGCGGATTTGTAAAATCATTTGAGGGATTTCCCACAGCCAGAATGCTTGTCGTCTGCTCTCTGATATCGCTGTTTTTGTCAACGAGAAACTGGATACTACTTGCATTCGGCATAATCGAGAAATTATAGATCTCAGTCATGAATTTTGCCCCTCTCATAAGCGCCCCGAACGGCAGGTTATGGAGTTTGCCTGAGGGAATTATCAGCACTTTTTTGCCGTCAATAAATGACTCGAGAGGTCCGATAAACAGGGCGTATAACTGCCTTGCGATGGTCTGATAGGATTCAGATTCCTGGCTTAGCAGTTCCTGCCTGAATTTCTCGACGAGATTCTCAACTTCACCTTTTTCGATTTCGATAGTTTTACCCTGAAAATCATTCTTCGATATAAGGAATGCATAAGTCTGTGATGGATTAACGAAGTAATTTATGATGACTTCGTTCTCTTTCAGGAAACTCTGTATGGAGGAAAGGCTGAGAGTGTTAACGGATATCAGTTCTGTTGTTTTGCTTTTATTCTCATTCAGCTCGTCAAGAACTTTATCATATGCATCCTGAATGCGGTTGTAATTCTTGAGGGTGTCTTTCGTGACTTTAAGTCCCCTGGTAAGATTCGAATAGTTTTCATCTGAGGATGCAAGTTCAAATGTGTTTATTTTGTCTTCCGGCTGCTGCAGGAATTTTTTTGTCATATCGGATACCGGCTTCATTGAAGAATCTTTCAGCCTTGATGCAAGTTGAGTCCCGAGTTCTTCCACAAATTGCTGCGCCCTGGATTTTTCGCTGAAATTAAATGCCTCCCGCACGTATTTTATATCTTTGGTCTGCGCGCTGAGATACATTGCAATGTCAATGAATAACTGAAATGATTCCAGATTCTTTGATATCTCATTGGTTTTATCTTTTTGGAGCAGACTGGTGAAATAATTCTGCGTGAGCAGGTCAATTGCATATTTTACGTGTTCATAGGACTGGAATATTTTGCCGAAATCGTTATTTAACTGCCCTTCGGCAAAAAGGATATATGAATATTCAGTGAGGCACTGAGTGTAAAGAAAAATATTTGAAATGTTTTTCTCCTTCGGTGCTGTAATGTTTTTTTCATTTTCCGGCAGGAATTCTTTAAATGTCGCAAGCAGAATGTTTTTTGCATTATCATATTCACCCAATATAAAACGGCATTTTGCCTGTTTTATCATCAGCATCATCTTATCGCTTAAATCCGATGAATTAAGTATTTTTTCCGAAGCGAGCGTGTAGTATTCCAGGGCTTTTGAAGCACTGTCGCTCAGGAAATAGAGGTCGGCAATGGATAGAGCAAGAGAATAAAGAGAATTTTTGATGTTATTGCTGTCCGCAAGTTCGTAGGCATCCCGCAGATAAGCCAGTGCATCGCCGATACGCTGATTCATTCTTTCGTTATTAGCTATAGAGGAGAGCGCGGAAATTTTCTGATATGGATTATTGATCTTATTATAATTCCTTTTAATTTCGGCAAAAACCGCATCAGCAGCCTTCGTGAATCCCTGAATCTGATAAACTTCCCCCGATCTTATAGAACAGATCAATTCGAGTTCATAGAGTGAATTGTTTTTTGCTAAACCGGCAGCAGAGCGGAATTTATCGATCGCTTTATCAAATTGCTCCTGCTTAAAATCAACAATTCCGGAATTAATTTTTGCCTGTATCGCATAGAAAAAATCCCTGCGCTCCATGGCTTCAGAAAGGAGCTGTTCGAAAACGGCGTTTGATTCTCCGTAATTGCCGCTCCTATAATAAGCAAGACCGAGATTGTTCAGGATCGCCATTTCTTCGGCTTCCCTGAAAACACCCCGGCTTTTAAGCGCACGGTTATAATACTCTATCGCCAGATCATAGTCCGCAACAAGATAAGAGAAATCACCCCGCAGATAGAGGAAATAAGGAAGGTAATTCTCTACGACAACGCTGTCATAGATAGATTGCTCCATTCTCGTAATTTCATCAATTGCGCTTCTGAGGTTTCCAGAGTTAAGATTTGCGAGGATATATAGCTTCTGAAGTTCGAGAAATTTAAGATCAAGTTTTTCCGCTTTTGTCCTTTCGGTTTCGAGAAAAGCAAAAACCGAATCAGTCATCCTGTCTGATTCTCCGAGGCGCGCCGTAAGATCATAACGTTTTTTCATTATGTCCACCGCAAGCGCAAAATCATTTTCCCCGTATACCGACTGCTGAAGATTATCGAACAATTTAAGCGACTGCCTCAAATTGCCAGCGGCTTCTTCGTCGAGGGCAACTTTAAGTGCAACCTGAAAATATGATGAAGACGTATCGGCGAAATCCTGCAGCGATTCCGATCCTGAAGTGAGTGCAAGTTCAGTAAGAATATTGTTCAGGCTTTTTTCGAGTGCGTCATTCTTAGTCCCCGAGGCTGCAAGGGCATCTCTTGAGTTCTGGTAACAGCTTATTGCAAGACCGGGATTATCCGCCTGCCTGTAGTATTCGCCTGCCTGATAATATGCCACCGCGCGGAGTTCCTGATTTTTCAGTACATCAATAATACCGGTGAAACGCGACAACAGATAATTCAGGAATGACCTGTCACCATTCTGCGATTCTTTTATCTTTTTGTTATAGAGGGCGACCTGCGAAGAAGCTACCTCGTCATAATTGCGGATCAGTCCGAGCTCCTCAGCCAGATATTTCGCTTTTGTAAAAAATGAATCGGCAGATACAAAGCTGTTCGTTCTGAAAAGAGAAACAGCCATATAATAATATGCAACCAAAAGATTTGATTTGTTTTCCGAATCTTTAAGTTCGGAGATGAAGCCGGGTAAGCTGTCAATAACTGAGCGGAATTCTTCCGCAGAAAAATTATTCTGTATATTCTGCCATTTCTCATTAAGATCCTGAGCAAAAAAAGCAGAAGAGATAAGAAAAAATACTACGAAAACGAGTTTACCCGGCATCTTTTTCATCTTGTTCTCTAATATTTTTTTACTTCTGTTGTAATATTAGTGAATTCCTCATTGAATTTCTGTGCTTCCGATTCAGCTTTTTCACGGGTATCAAAGAAGCCCAGTATCAGCTCATATTCCGAAGTTCCGCCGCTCGGTTTGGTAAGGACTGAAGCATCCCATCCCCTTGCTTTGAAAAATGTTTTTCTGTCAAAAGCCTCTTTGGAAGAGTTCAGTTTTTCAATAAGTACACCGTATTTTTCACGGAGAGATTCATTTTCGCTCTGCTTGGCGTCCGATCCGCTTTTAATAATGAACTCAGTCCTTCTGTTTTTCTGTCTGTTAAGCTCATCGGTGTTCGGCGCAACAGGGTACTGACTTCCGAATCCTATAGCAGTCAGGCGGGATTCATTTATTCCGTTGAAAGCGAGGAAATTCTTTATTGAATTTGCACGGTCAATCGAAAGTCTGAAATTTATTTCGTCGGAGCCGGTTGAATCGCAATGTCCCGCGATTTCAATTTCAAGTGCCGGATTCAACTTCAGGTAATCGACCATTTCATAAAGATTTTTTTCGGCATCCTTACGGATAGATGATTTACCTAAATCGAAATAAATATCATAAAGAGTAAACACTTGTGGAGCTTTTGTAAGAACAGCATATAATCCGTTGGCAGGATATGCGGCTTCATAAGCTAAGTCATCTGGGTCAGGCTTATTATCCACAGATATCCATTTGTTCTCATTGAAATAATAAAGGCCGGCCTCCGGATCATCAAGCTGACCTGAACTGATCCAGGCTGGCGAAACCGGAATTGATACAATTGAAATGCGTCCGGCACCCTGCGGGCTGGTTACATTCCAAACAGGCCCTATGATTGGATATTTTTCCCTCAGAGCCTGATTATTTGAAGCAGATACAGGAGAACCAATATCGGTGATTCCGTTCCCTCCTATAAGAACTGTGTTCATCTGTCCATAATTCAAACCAGATACCGGATTTGCGAGAGGGAAAGCTCCTGTGGAATTTTCAAGTGAGGAACGGACATCGGGGTCAGAACTGAAATAAGCCTTCCGGGCAGCGCCCGGATCACCGTTTTGAAGGTTTGCTTTAATAAGCGATTCCTGCGAGCCCCTCCGTATATCGGGTGAAGTTGAATTTTGTGCAAGATCGGAAAATACACCGATGGCTGCGGGGTAGTCGGGGATTTTCATCATTGCCCCGCCCATCTGAAATTTCGTCTGTTCGGCAAATTCAGGATCGGGACCCGCGGCAAGAACCTCCTCATACAGGCTGACGGCGTCTTTGTTGTTCCCTTTGTTCTCTTCAATGTTTGCGAGTTCAAATTTAGCGTAAGCGGCATTCTTGCTTTCCGGATAATTCTCAACTATCTCGGTAAAATTCGTTTTTGCCGCATCAAAATTTCCCATCTGCAGACTCAGGGTAGCGCTCTGGAGCAGAGCATCGGATGCAAATTCCGTTCCCTGATAGGAGGATGCAAGATCGGAATACATATCAAGAGCCGAAACGTAATTGCCCTCGGCGGAATAAGATTTGGCGAGTTCGAGCATTGCCCTCGGTTTTGAACCTGATCTCTGCTCGGATTCCAGCACTTTTTCATAAGCCTTTTTAGCAGCCACGTAATTTTTTGATTCACGCATCAGTTCTGCTTTTTTCAGCAGTGCATCGTTATAGACGGGATCCAGCGGATTACGGAGCAGTTTGTCGTAAACACCAAGCGCTTTTTCGAATTTGCCTTTCATAAACCAGTGATCTGCCAGGTGAAGTTCTGACTGTGAATACCATTTTGATTTCGGGAATGAACTCAGGTAATCGAAATAGTTCTTTTCACCTGCTTTACCGATGCTCTCGTTATAGAGAAGCGAATAAAAACCGATTTTCTCTCCGTTCACTGCAAATTCTTTGAGCGATTTGTGATTATAGGGCGAACCTATATCGAGTGCTATCTTATAGCTTACTTTATCTATTATCTCGTCAGGTGATGAATAAGTGAGCCGGTACTGGCTTTTAAGCAGTTTAACGAGCGATTCATACAGCGGGAGCAGGTCTTCGGGTTTTTTAACGAGATAGTATTCACCGTTGGATGCGGTGGCAAGTTCCCTTAGCGCAGGATTTTCGCGTGTGTTCAGGTCAATGGCATAAATGGGTATATCATATATATTAGAATAATACTCCACTGTTTTCAGATCGCAGACAGAGCCGATATTAACGCCGTCCGAGAAGAAAACGATCACTTTTTTACCCAGAGCATCCGCCTGATTCAGCACGGACAAACCATAAAGCAGGGCATCATACATATAAGTTTTATTGCTCAGACCCTTATTCGGGATGGCTTTGCCCAGGAATATTTTTGAATTACTGAAGCCTATTTTTTCGCGGGCATATATTTTTTCAGGGTATTCAGGTATCATTTTTTTGATTCTATCATCACCGAAATCGATGATGGATGCGTAATCTCCGGGATTTAGTCCGTCAACAAATTTTTGAGCTGCTTTTTCAAGCAGTTCTGTCCTGCCCCTCATAGAAAATGAATTATCAAATATCATCGCAATATAAAGTTCTGACTCGCCTTTGGATTTCAGGTCATAAACCGACTTGATGTCAATTGGGGGGAGAGTTGTGCCGTTATGCCTGAGACCGATTTTATCAAGTTCATTCTCACTGATCTTAGCTGGTTCACCGTCGGAATTAGTTGCGCTGAAATAAAGATCAACCAATGGGAACCGGGTAAAATCGAGAGTGTTTTGTTTAATGACATATCTTTGTGCGCTAACAGATATGGAGAGCAATAAAATAGTCAGTATAATTTTTGTCGTCTTCATTTTAATCCCTCAGCCAGAATAATTTGTAGTCTTCCGCCTTTCCATAAGAAAAATAAAAAGGCTCAATATTTAATATTCGCAAGGTGTTATCAATTTTTAACATCAGTTCTGATATTGACACGGCTCTATCATTGTTTTTATCATTCGTTTTTGTTACATCAGAGCCATCGAACAAGTCGGCTAATTCCTCTACGGCATCCGGAAAATTTTCTCCAGACTTAAATTTCGGCACAATAATCATTTTACCGTTTGCAAATTTGAATCCGGCATTTTTCAGAGCACCTGTGGGGAACTGACATTCGCCCGGGCTTAGCAGGAAGATATAAACGTTGCTTTCCGGCATAAATTGCACCAGGTTTTCAAGATATCTGAGGCTCAGTTTTTCTTCCTGGCCTGACTTAAACTCATAATTCTTATCATCCGTTCTGTCAGCTTCCCAGCATCCCAGCATAAATATTATTGCGAGATCATCGGGTTTCTGCAGCTCAAAGAAACTATTAATAACCGAAAACGGCTTTTGACTAAGTGCGTTCAGATTAATGTGATTTCTGAATTTTAATTTAACATTCAGATATTCGGGAAGATTATCAGCCAGATATTCACCGGCATCTTTTGTCCCTTCGGCGTTTACTCCGTTTCCTTCAGAACTTATAACGAGAAGATTCAATCCCTGAAGATTTTGAGCCTGAAGAGAAGTTGCAAGGAACAATAATAGAAATAAAATCGAGTACTTATTCATTTGATCCTCCGGCGTTTCGGTAATTGTATTCGTCTATTCTGACGATAAGGTCATCGAGAGAGATCACTCCGGAAATATATCTGTTGATGTCGAAAGAATTTTTCCAGGAAGCGGCGTAGGTCCTGATCTTTTCCTGGTTCCTCACCGGCACTTTATCCGAGCTGAGTTTTGTATTCATTTCCTTAATAATTTCGGAATGTTTTTTTATTGCCGCAAAAGCAGTATTCTCAATCGGCTCCTGTCCGGAGCGACTGTTGTAATAACAATATCCGCCTTCGGAAATCTTTCCGATATCGTTCGTAAGATCGAAATTATCTGCCGGATTGATTTCATGGAAGAAATCAGGATCGGAGAAGAATTTTACGAACTGATTATAAGAGAACCGCGGAGTGAGGTAGAATATCCTCAGATTATTTGGCACTGCGGCTAAGCATTCTTTAATACTTTCAACGGGCGGCGGGACATCATATTTTTTCTGGTCCAGAATTACGGTGTAGTTTATCGCCGATATCCTGCAAATATTTTTCAGCTCAGCCGAGAGATTGAAATTACGTCCATCAGCCGTCGTAAACTGCCAGTCATTACCGTCAACATTCAGTTCTCCTGAATAATAAATTATTACTTCGCTCTGAGCGTTGATATTCTGTGAGAGCCAGTTTCTCAGGAGTGAGCCGGTGTTCGTATAGTCCGCATTCTTTGCAATAATCGGGCGCAGATTTGCAGAAGGGAGATTTCTTTCAAGTATTTTCGATATAAAAACTGCCCGGTTATATGATTCAGTCTCAGGCATATCGTTCCCTATAACCAGCGCCAGAACGTTTTCCCCCGTTTCAAGACCAAGATCTTTTTCGGGCAGGTACGAAAACAATGCCTTAAGATTTTTACTGTAAAAGTCGGAATAGGGTGATTTCCAGAGCGATGAAGTTCTGAAATTAACGGATGTAATCCTGAGTTCACTTTTTGCATTGAAGCCGTAAATATCATCGGCTGCGAGCGAAATTAGGTTCTCGCCCTCTTTTAACCTGACACTCTGCGAGAATGGTTTGGAAAAGGAGTTTTGCGAGGTTAGAACTCCGTCAGGTTCATTTAGCAATGAAATACCGTTGACCTGAACGTTCTTAACGGGTTTACCGTGAGTTACGGTAAACGTAACCGTGATCTCGTCACCATCGGCGGTCTGATTATTTTCGGGTGAAAAAACATTAATAAGGGGTTTCGGGAAATACTTAACGTATCCTTCCTGGTGAAATTCCGAGAGGAAAAGTGGGATACGCCCCGCAATACTTTCTTTCCCGGCGCTGAACATCCTCCGGTAAAGAGTAGCCAGTTCCATATCGGTATCCCAGTTGTTTTTGAGCTGGTTATAAAGGAATCCTGCTTTGGATTTATTGCCGGAGGCATATTCGCAAAGCATAATGTACATTAATTTTTCATTATCGGGTTCCAGGAGATAGGAACTGATAAAATTTGTTTCCGCCTTTTGATTGTTATCCTCCCAGAAAAATATCTGGGCTTTTTGCATCAGATCGCCGGCATTAAGAAAATTGCGTTTTTCAAAATCCATTAATTCAATCAGCGCCAGTTCGGGCTGCGAATTTTTGACGTATTCTTTGATCAGCATTTTCTGGGCGGCAGAATTGTTCGGCTGATCTAAGAGCAATTTTGTTAGTGAATCTGCAGCAGAGCTTATTATGAGCTGGTTTTCCTGAGCGAGCGGTGCTTCAGGCAGCAATACAAAAAAAAGCAGCAGAAGACAGAAGAACTTATGTACCATAATACATACCTTATTATTTTAAAGAAGATCTTTGGATTTATTTAAAAGAAGATTTAGCTGTATATCATCTGGATAAATTACCAGCGCCGAAGCGAGCTTCCCTATGGCGATTTCGTTTTTTCCGGTTTGGAACGCATCATAAATTTCATCGGAGACCTCGAAGAGCGGCAGGAGGCTTTTTAATGCCGGGTCATTCCTGTAACCGGCTACCTGATAAACGAGTACCGGCTCAGTCTTTCCCTTTACCTTGAGATTATCCAGTTTCCTGCACAGGAAAGTGTCCGGGTTCAGTCTCTCATATGTAAATTCCGAGATCAAAATATCCGAGCCGTACATTTTGTTAGCACCTTCAAGACGTGCGGCAAGATTTACAGGGTCGCCGAGCACAGTATAATCGAAAACCTGATCGGAACCAAGATTGCCGGAAATGACTCTGCCGGTATTTATTCCCACACGGCAGATCAATTCAGGCAAATCGTCCTTTTTCCATAGCGCATTCAGTTTTTTTAATTCCGCTATCATCTCGATCGCTGCTTTTATGGCAAGTTCAGCGTGGTTTGTATAGAATATCGGTGTGCCGAATTCCGCCATTATCCCGTCGCCTATATACTTATCAATAATACCGTCATTACGGATCACAATCTCGGTCATCGCTGTTAGATAACGGTTTATCAGATTCACAAGCGGCGCCGGTTTTATTCTTTCGGAGATAGTTGTGAAATCCTTTAAATCGCTGAAAAGGATAGTTATTTCTCTTTCTTCCCCTCTTAATTTTAGCAGGTCAGGGTTTTCCATAAGTTGATCTACGAATTTCGGAGGCACATATTTTGAGAATGCCTCTCTGATGAAAGCCTGATCGCGTAAGGTTATTATCTGAAGTCTGATGATCATATATGTTATCAGCAGTGAAAACGCGATAAATACGGAAATCACCGGGAAAAGCTGATTATTGAGAAACTGCTGATATCCGAGGACAGGTATTGCCAAAAGCGTGAGTGCCATTCCCGAGTACAACAGAAAAGTCTGCCTGAAGATCAGCGCTATATTTACGATAACCGCAAGAATGAAGAGGACAGACAGGTACTGAAAGGCAGTCCACTGATGGTAAAAAGTGCCGGTGAGGAAAGCCTCCATAAGATTTGCATGGATTGAAACCAGCGGCAGGTCGTTCTCAAGGGGGCTGGGTCCCAGATCGGAAGCGCCGACAGAGATGTCCGATATAAAAACAAAATTGCCTTCTATAAAATCGAGCAGATTTCCAAATGTTTCCTCAGATCCCGCCATTGATATAAGATTCTGCGCCTGTATCATTGCCGGGGTATCCTGCCATTTCCAGAAATAGGGGATGAATACCCGTCCGAGATCATCCACCGGAATTCTCATGGTTTTCTCCAGACTGCTTTCCGGAAGGGCAGGAATTTCCACATAGAACCCAGGTACAATCCTGAGACTATCGAACGGCACTTCGATATAGTCAAGGAATATTGCCAGGCTTACTGCCGGGAAATATATCGAATCGACTTTTATTATAAGCGGGAAATGCCTGTAGATACCATCTGCGTCAGGAGGCGCACTTATGTGGCCGGTTTTAATATTCTGCCCGGCAAACCTGTCGTTTTGGACCTCTGCCCAGGCGGCGGACATGAGCCCGATTTTTTGCTGTCCAAGTAATCGTGACGGGAAATTATCCCGGAGCTGATCGAGAAAAACGGATTCTTCCCAGCGGAATTTTGCCTGACCTTCGCTCAAAGAAAAACCGGCAGGCAGGTAAATATTTTCTATTTCATTTAGTGATCCTGCAAATAACGAATCTGAAAGCGCATCGCTCGGGCGGGCGAATATTATGTCGTACATTACTGCCTGAGGAGATAGTTCGGCAAGTTTTTTATTCAGACCAGCAAGTTCTGTCCGGGGGAGGTAATTGCTGCGGAAGGCTTCGTATGTTTCACCGGTTATATTAAGAAGGACAACCCTTCCGGAATTCTTTCCGCCGGTGTCCTTTTCGTAGGATAATCTGCTGAATAAATCGAGGATTTTATGATCGTAGGTATTAAAAGGCAGATCAAATAGTATAAGTAAAAATATCAGCAATAAAAGAACAAAAACATTTCCCGGCAGAAGTTTGAATAAAACTGACCTACTTCTTAATCTGAATATCATAAGTCTTCAGCAGAATATCTTTTCCTGAGAGCATATACATTTTGTTCATGAAGTCATCATTTGCAGCGCGGACATTGCCTGCTATTACAAACGGTTTGTCCGATTTCTCATCCAGATCCTGCTTTTCGGTCTCAAGTTTGGTTTCGAATGCCTGCCATTTGGAGCTCTCGATTGATGTTCCCGACGCAAATAGCTTTTCGATCTGTGTGTTTCTCTTTCCTGAACAGATTATTGCTATACCCGGATTTTTGCTCTTGTTGTCGAAGGAATAATATTCGGCTTCCGAAGGCAGATAAACCATTTTGTTCGCTTTGAATGACTGCTTCTGAACCGTAGGCGTAAGGAGAGTGGATTCATTTTCATCGGTGATAATGACGTAGAGATATGCATCCTGAAGCGGCTGTAAAAATATTCTGAATTCATCTCCCGGAGCTAATTTATCCTTGCTTTTAAGTCTTTCGAACTTATTACCCGAGTGCACCATTACACCCATTTTAACTTTTATTTTATCGGTGATTTCCTGAGCCGAGATTGTTTTTAATGAGATTGCCAAAATTAAAAGCAGACAGATAATAGTTAGTCGTTTCATAATTCTCCGCTTCCTTATATACTTTTATTTAATAAACTTCAAAAGAATATTATAAAAAATAAATTATTAATAAAATCACAATTATACAAACGAGCGGTGAAAACTTATTCTTAAAGTCTTTTATCCGAATAATTTATAGTTTACACTCAATTATATTAATTCGCGTCAGTAAAACTTACCCGGTTTCGCTGTGCCGGAGCGATAGAGCTAAATAGTGAAAAGTGAATGAGGAGAATGGAACAAATTCATAACAGAGTGAAGGTATTCAACACAGATCAGCTTAAAACCGGGGAGCGCAGAAAATCCGCTCCCCGGAAAGATCGAAAAGTTAATTGTCTTCGGCGGGCAGCTCTTCTTTGCGGTAAACCTGAGTAGCGGATGCCTGAACTGAAGGCATTATCACCATCTGATTGACGTTTGCGTGCGGCGGACGCGTTGCACAGAAAAGCACTCCTTCTGCAACATCTTTTGCCGAAAGCGGATGCATATTTCTGTAAACATTGGCAGCTTTTTCTTTATCACCATGAAAGCGCACCTGGCTGAATTCAGTTTCAACCATTCCCGGATCGACAGTACTCACTCTAATCCTTCTATCAAGCAGGTCCATACGCAGCCCTTTGGTTATTGCATCAACCGCGTGTTTAGTTGAACAATACACCGCTCCTTTCGGATAGACCTCATGTCCTGCAATCGAGCCGATATTTATAACATGTCCTTCACCTTTTTCGAGCATTAGCGGCAGGACTTCCTTGGTCACGTATAAGAGCCCTTTCACATTGGTATCAATCATTTCTTCCCAGCCATCAGTGTCGTCCTCATGGAATTTATTCAGACCACGTCCAAGACCCGCATTATTGATCAGGATATCAATCTTTTTCCAGTCATCCGGAAGCGACCTTATTGCGTATTCCACATTCTTTTTGTTTCTGACATCGAGTTTGAATGAATAAACATTCACGCCATATGTCTTTTTAATATTATTTGCGATTTTGCTGAGTTTTGATGCGCGCCTACCGCAAAGAATAAGGTCGGAACCAGATTCGGCGAAAATCTCAGCACATGCAAGTCCTATACCGGCTGTAGCGCCGGTTATCAGCACGATTTTTTCCTGTAATGAAAACATAGATCCTCAAGCGTTTATGTACAATCTGATCCTTCCGGTTACCAGACTGACGTAAGTGAAAAAAATAATTATAATAAAAAATGCGAAAAAAATTTTCATTGTTTCTTCTAATTGCAAAAAATTAACGAGAATATTAAAATCAGTTTCTGATCCGGAACTCATTACCACCGAGAAAGAGCCGTAAAAAGCCCGAAGAAGCAAAAACCCAATTGTTGAAACCTGAAACATGATGGCTGTGAATCGCTTAAATCCCCAGGAAGTGGCTCTCAGAACGACAGTCCCAATTTCCAGGCAGAGAATATGAAAAATAAAAGGTGAAAGACAGATAACCGTAACCGCCATCGAAGACGACAAACCCTCAATTGAATATCCGGATGAAAAATAAACAATGCTGAAATTTATCTGCACTGAATCAGCTCCGAGAATCCATGCAATAAAAGCCTGGAAGAGTTCGGCGAGATACATCCCTCCGGCAAAGGCAATCGATAGCCCGGCTATCACAGAATCTTTATTTCTTATCTTATCTTTCAATCCAGCTTGTCCTTCCGGTTTTAAAATTAGGGGCGATCACGGTGAACCGGTATTCTCCTTTAACAGGTTCAATCCAAACTTCAGAACTTTGGGGAGCAGTTTCCCAGGAGGTATCGCTGAGAATTTCCTGTTCTTTTCCTCCGGAATTAACAATTGCAATAACATTTATTCCTGCTGCGGGCCGGTCGTAGGATGCCGCTTCAACAGTGATGGTGTTCTCTCCTTCAACAAGCATTGAAGAGATATCATAATAGCCGATGCAGAGATAATCGACAAGAAGTGAGAGAGAACGTCTTGCATACAGATGCCCGATAGAATTTCCGTTAACTGAAATCATAACCTCAGTTTCACCGATAGCCTGCAGGAATGCTGATTCAACCTTTCCTTCCACTTTGAACCTCTTGCGGAATTTGACTGATTTCCGGTTAACTTCTGAATCTTCAGGGTAAAATATCCAATCAGATTTTATTTCCGGACTGCGCAGTCTTCCATTATTCAGAGATTCACGCGTCTCAAGGAAATATTCTTTTAGCCGGTTGAATTTATCAGCTATCATATTAAGATTATCGTTTTTGTAATATCTCAGCCATAATTCCCTGTACTGATCATTAAGTTTTTCGAGATTCAGAAGGAAAGTATCAATCTGCGGAATAAGGCTATTTATATCCGCATCTTCTTTTTTCAGAATTTTATGCAGGGCAAACTGGATATTTATTTTGTCACGGTAAAGCATCGCGAGATCAAGCGAATATTCAAGCAGATCGGCGTGATCATTATTACGTGTTGCGTTTTTTTTCAACTCTCTGATTTTCGGTTTCAGGTTGCCGAGAGTCCAGTCCATCCAGGAAATTTTTCCGGTCTGCGAAAACTTTGCATCCGGTCCCCACCATGGCGGAAGCCTGAACTCGAGCAGAGGATGCCTCCATAATTCGTGCCATTGCATCTGATTTAGGGGATTGCTCAGATTCTGATAAATCAGCGAAGCATCATCGCCGCTGCTTCCGAAAAAGTCGTTAAAATAATTCACCGAAAAATCAGCAGGACCGGCTGCCTGTGAATTCCACGAAGCCTGTGCCCCGAATGCATACCCGAACAGCACGAGCTCCTTAAATGTCTCGGCTCCGTAATCGCCCCAGTTCGAATTTATAAATCCCGTAGCATTGTTTTCGATTCCCGCTTTTACGAAATAAGAAATATTTGGAATAGCAAGAAGATTTGTCGGGAAAGTTGTAAGGAAATTCCATACCGCAGGGGAAACGAAATAGCGGAATCCGTTATCGTTGAATGTTTTTGCGGAAGGATAATCCTCCGAAGCACGGTAATGCCAGTCAACAATTAGAATATCTTTCGGAAGTTCAGGAAGAATTTCAGGATGATTAAGCAGAATATCACTGTACATCATAACTTTTTTATTGTACTTTTTGCAGATGTCCAGCACCCGTTTATAGTGTTTAAGGTGAATAAAACCCAGCCCTTCATCTTCAACCCTGTATGCCGATGCGCCTTTGCCAACATCCCAGCTTTCATCTGCTCCCATGTGGAAATATTCCGACGGGAAAATTTCGAACACTTCTTTAAGCAGGTTTTCGAGGAAAACGTAAGTATCCTCCGATGAAACATTAAGCGACGCCGCACCCGGGAATTCCGCATATTTCAGGAATTCAGGCTGGCTGAGGATATTTTCATAATGTCCGAGAGTCTGAAAAACAGGGATCACATCAATAAAATGTTCACGGGCGAAAGCAACAAGCTCTTTCACTTCGGATTTTGTAAGTGCGCCCCTATCCTTACCGATGGAAGGATACATGTCGAATTCCAGCACATCCTCGATATATGGCATATACGTGTTCATTTTGTAACGAGCCATAAAACTGATTATCCGTTTGAAATTCTCCAGGGTGGAAACCTGTCCGCGGCTGATGTCGTCTGATATTCCGCGGTACTGCATATCGGGAAAATCGAAAATTTTACATTCTGGTATAGGAGTTCCGGGATTGTTTTCAAGAGCCTGAATAAGTGTTATTCCCCCATGATATAATCCGGCGGGAGAAGAAGCGCTGACATTAATGCCATTGCCGCTAATTTCCAACATGTAAGCCTGCGACTGAATTCCCGCGGGAACGGTTGAGATGCCGGGGAAATCATCCGAAAGCCTGAATGCGATTCTGAAATTAACTTTCGCAGCGTTATCCATAGTGATATCGCCGTATTTCCGCAGAGCGCCTTTCAGCAATTGCGGCAGATTACCCATATCCTTTTCTGCAGGAAATACGATTCCCAGGGCGGAAGGGAGTGTTACAGTCTTTTCAGTCTGATCAATTCTTTTTGGTGTGGGAATAACTTCATGAAACATAGTTTGCGCCTTTAGCATTGTGAAGGATAACAATATCAAGAGACCCGGTGGTATTAATTTCTTTATCATCAAAAACCCGTAATTATTGAAGCCAATATTCAAATTTAGCAAATATTTTTTCGAAATCCGGCAGGGGATAAATTATCGATGCGGAAAAACATAATAATTATTGTGGTCGTAGAGACGCGATTAATCGCGTCTCTACAAATCCCATCCCCATCACACGAAATGCGCAATCATTGGCGGAATTTATCCACCGCCCAATTTGCCGGATTATTCGTAATGTATTCGGAAATTCTGAAAAATGATTTTTCGTCACGGATGATATGATCGTAAAAACGGGATTGCCACTCAAACCCGGGATCAATTTTATGCGCTTCAAATGAAACACGTCCTTTATACCATCGTATGATCCGCGATAAATTATCATTCACCATCGGGTTTTTATTTCTCGCAAACCCGCCGGATTCACCTACCGGCACATTTGATGACGCGCGATTTATCGCGTCTGCATTTGCCGGAACGCCAGGATTACCCGGCACAATCGTCGTACATTCGGGTTTGCTGATTATTATGATGCCGTGAACGTGATTGGGCATTACAACGAAATTACCCAATTCCGTGAATGGGAATTGGATGGGTATTTCATTCCAGATTTGTTCTGCGATCATGCCTGTGGGAGACGCGATAAATCGTCCTTCAACTTGTGCGGTGGTTGAATTATTCTTTTCGTTTTCGTTTGTGGGAGACGCGATAAATCGTCCTTCAACTTGTGCGGTGGTTAAATTATTCTTTTCGTTTTCGTTTGTGGGAGACGCGATAAATCGCGTCTCTACGATATTCCCGAAATAATGTTTTTTGTGGGCGGTACATATGGTAATGAAATAGGGTGCGTTGGAATTGTAATCCCAATTTTGCAGGCGCGCTGATGAAATCCGGTATTTATTCAGATATTTTCCTGGCATATTTTTATCGTGATTAAACGTAATGAAATTATTCAGTCTGCAATAAAAGGCCGCACCGGGGATATTTCCGGTTAATAAAGGGAATTATGCCCCCCGGCGGGTTTTAATCCGCATCAAACTTTATTATGCTGCCATTTATTATAGAGAAGCGCTGGGATAATAAATATCCCGACAAGAATTTTCAGAAGAATCCGGTTCTGCGAATTGATTATCTGTATAATACTCTGGTCCGCGACAAATCCGAAAACTATAGTGCTCATAATAAATTTAAGAAGGTTTACCGGGCTGTGTCTCAGCATATATTCAAAGTTCTCATTCTGATGCCAGCAGCCGTAATGATAGTGCACAAAAGCAGAGCCTTTGGAAATATTATGATTGGCTGCGCTTATGGAATCCTTTTCCGGGTAATAATTGCGAAGGATTTCATTAAAGCAGATGACTTTATATTTTCTGGAAAATTTATACCACATATAAGAGAGGATATAACTGCCTCTGCCGGTTATTTCGGGATATTTATTTCTTTTAAGCAGATCGGTTCTTATGCAGCCCCATTTTTCACCCTGGATTTTGTATTTATAAGACAATTCGAGATTGGTTGTTACCATTGGGCTCTCAGGATATTCATCCCCTATTACGCTGCCCGTCTCCGGGTCTCCGCAAAGTACATTCATCCCGGAGAACTTTTTTCTCTCCCTGGCAGGGATTCCGTCCCATTTACAGGCAAAAAATTCAAGGGTCCGGGGGATAAAACTGTCGTCGGAATCTGCCGGCACGAATAATTCGCCCTGTGCAATTTCAGCTGCGCGGTTCCACGCAAAATGTTTTCCCTTGTTTTCCTGGCGGAGTATTGTAACAGGAAAGTCAGCCTCATTTTTGTAGATACCGAGAATATCCATAACGTTATCCTTGGAGCCGTCGTCAACAACAATCCACTCAAAATCGCGGAAAGTCTGACTTCTGAGGCTATCCCATACTCTGTGAATTTTATCTCCTCTGTTGTAAACCGGGGTAAAAACCGTAAATTTCATGAAAACTTCTAACCTGTTGTATTTATATTATTCAGATAAGTATGCCATTCATCTGATTATTTTATTATTAATTAACGCCTTTTGAAAATGGGGTCAGAACCTGAATCAGAATATCAGTTATAAATACCATGGTCATAAACTAATATTATATTTTTTTATTATTCTGTGGATGGAACGACGGTCGATGCCGCATTCGGCGGCGGTTTGCGAAATGTTGCCGTGATTTTTCCTCAGATGATGAGTCAGATATGATATTTCGAATTCTTCGAACATCCTTTCGCGGGCTTCTTTATAATTCAGATTTACGATTTCGCTCATTACTTTATTATCCGGGCATTCATTTCTTATCGGCAGATTATCGATGTTAATTATTTCGGATGATGAAAGGAAGAAAGCACGATAAACAAAATTCTGCAATTCGCGCACATTCCCGGGCCAGGAATATGAAATCAGAGAGTCCTCCGCTTCCCTCGAGAAATAGTACGGTTTCCTTCCTTCTTTTTTGCAGAGTTCATGCAGGAAATGATACGCCAGAGGTAAAATATCCTCAGTTCTTTCACGAAGGGGAGGTATTTCAATCTGGATTGTATTGAGCCTGTAATAAAGGTCCTGCCTGAATTTGTTATCCCGCACACCGATTTCAAGATTTTTATTCGTTGCAGCAATAATTCTTACGTCAATCTGAATTTCTGAATGTCCGCCCACCCTCCTGATTTTTTTATCCTCAAGCATCCGCAGAAGTTTTACCTGCATCGCCGGACTGATATCACCAATTTCATCGAAAAAGAAAGTTCCGTGCATTGCAAATTCGAGCAAGCCCTGTTTGGTTTTGAAAGCACCGGTAAACGATCCTTTTTCGTGCCCGAAAAGTTCACTCTCGATAAGCTGCTCCGGAAGCGCCGCGCAGTTGACAGGTACGAACGGATCGTTATTACGTCGGCTATGAGTATGAATTGCCCGTGCGATCAGCTCCTTTCCTGTGCCGCTTTCTCCGGTAATAAGGACATTAAGAGAACCAGGGGCGATCTTCGGAATCATGAGCATTATTTCTTCCATCATCTGGCTTTTATAAATTATACCGCTGAAATTTTTTACAGATTCGTCCTTAGTTACAGGTTTTTCCGGAGTTATTGCTTTTGAAATGCTTAATGCGCGTTCAATACAATCATACAATTTTTTCGATGTGAAAGGTTTTTCGATAAAATCGAATGCTCCCTTTTTCATTGCTTCAACGCTTGCCTCAATAGTCCCGTATCCGGATATAAGCACAACTTTTGCTCCGGGATTATTTTTCAAGGTCTCATCAAGAATATCCATACCGCCGATCCCGTTCATTCTAAGGTCGGTAAGAATAAGGTCATAGGAATTCTGGATAACTTTCTCAAGCGCCTTTTTTGCATCCCGTTCAGTCTCAACATGGTATTCTTTTTTCAGTCCCAGAATTTTTTCGAGACTATTTAGCATTTCTATTTCATCATCTATAACTAAAATTTTCTTCATTGATCTTCTTTTAAGATTTTAAAAGTAATATTAAATGTAGTTCCCTCTCCCGGTTCACTTTGGCAATCGAGTGTGGCGCGGTGATTTTTGCAGATTTTCTGCACTATGTACAAACCGAGTCCGGTGCCTTTTCCCGGAGGCTTCGTCGTAAAAAATGGTGAAAAAATATGTTCAACTTTTTCAGCGGACATACCCTCGCCCTTATCAGAAACCGAGAGTCTCACCTCATCAGCCCCGAGTTTCTGAACCGCAATACGTATTTCAATCTCGTTTTGGGATGCGTCAATTGCATTAGTAACAAGATTCGAGAGTATCTGCTCAATCTGCACCGGGTCACCATTGATATAAACAGGTTCATCGGGATATTCTTCAATCAGTGTGCAGGATTTTTTCCGAAGCACAGGTTCGTATATTTTCAAACCATCACTTACAATTTTTGCAAGATCCATTTTCCCGAAATTCCGGGGGAGTTTTTTGCTGTTCCTCAGGATATTTCCTGTAATTTGGGATACTTTGGTGATCTCCTTAATAATAACATCAAGATCGTCCTGGAAACGTAAAAGAGACGGGTTCGAAGAAGCCTCGAGCAGAATGTAATCAGCGCGGGACATAATTACTGCTGAATGGTTGTTAACTTCATGAGCAACTTCAGCGGAAAGTTCGCCAAGATTGACAAGTTTATCAGCCCTCTGCAACTGTTCGAGGTGGAGGTTCTCAATTTCCTCGCGCGATTTTTTTATCTCTTCAGCCATTTTGTTTACATGCCGCTGTAGAATCCCCATCTCATCCTTTCTGACTGTTTTTAACCGGAAATCCAGTTTCCCTTTCTCGAAATTTGAAACAGCGCGCATAACTTCTACAAGAGGAGTATTTATATAATAATTGAAGAGCATATAAAATGCCAGAAAAAAAGCAATAATAAATGCAACACTCAGGAACAAAAGATGGAATACCCCCGTGAAGAAGGATGTTTCAGCCCGGGTGAACCTTGTGTCAACATCTATATAAGCCAGTATCGCTCCATTTGTATGGCAGGATTGACACTCGGTTGTATTTAATATCGGTTCAGATATGGAATAACTTGCATCGCCTGAAAGAAACTTGACGCTACGTATTTTTCTATCCATAAATCCTTTCTCAATATGATCCGGGGAAACGATAAAAATACTTTTTCCCATTTCATCGGGTATTGAAGAGTATTTAATCTGACCATTTAAGTCGAGAAGTCGAAGATGTTCAATATTTCTGTTAAGGGCGATTTTATCAACGATATGCTGAACGTTTTTCTGCTCACCAATCATCATTGCATTATTGAGTCCGTACCTGAGCATATCTATAGTTGTATCGAGCAGGATCAGCGATCGCTGATGAAAATTCTCATTCAACTGTTTGACAAGGAAGGCAAAAGGAATGCCGAATACCATCAAAGTAAAAATGACAGAAAACAAAATAAACTTACTTTTAATTGTAACCGGCATCTTTAAATAACTCCGTCAGACATTTAAAATCCCTTAAAAAATATCAATAAACAAACAGGAAATTGCGACACAAATATGCGATATTAATGTCACACTGAGACAAAAAAGTCGCACAACTAAATGCAAAATAATAAAATATTTTTTCAATATCCCGAGAAGTTAAAAAAAGGCCCTTTATAATAAACAAGTTAGAAACCCGCTGCGGCAATAACACATAATTCTTACAAAAAAAATGCTGGCATGATCATTGTATCATTAATACGATTTTTCAAATCAGAAAAAATAATATATGCACATAAACCTATTCGGAGTTATTATGAAAAAATCACTACAGATGTTCGTTTTTGCGATTATGCTGTCTTCCTTTGTACTCGGGCAGCAGGCAAAAATTAAAGTTGTCCCGGTTTCACCTGAAGGATTGGTCGAGATGAACTTGCAGACAAACTCAGTTTCGAGCGGATTACCCATATTTGCCAATGGTACTTTCTGTTATCTTGAAGCAGCAAACATTGCAGATGCAAATCCGGTACTTACCTCAAACTTTACATTTGTTTCGAAACCCTCAGGATCAACAGCAGCATTTACAATATTTGAGCCAGGGTTTGTCTATTTCAAGGCCGACATTAAAGGCGAATACAAAATCAATCTTGCAATTACCACAGCAACAGGCGCAGATGACACAACGATGTCAGTTTATGCAGCCGATTTTGTAGGCGTTGGCGGATTTGAAGGCGTTGCAGCAGCATTCCCGCAGTGTATGACCTGCCATGCCACTTCGTTTGCAGATATCTTTAATAACTGGAAAGTCTCAGGACATGCCCAGAGATTCAAAGAAGATATCACAACAGGCGGCGCTTTCTTTAATGAAAGCTGTATGAAATGCCACACAACAGGATATGATCATAATGTTGTTGCAGCCAATAACGGATTTGATGACAAAGCTGCTTCATTAGGCTGGATATGGGCAAACTTTGCTCCTCCGAGCCCGAATAACTGGAACCTGCTTGTCAGCGGTTTCTCAGGACTTGTTAATCATGCTAATATCGGATGCGAAAGCTGCCACGGACCAGGAAGTGAACATGGCGGTTCTGGCGGAAACGTTGCGAAAATTGCGATTTCTCGAGAAGTTGGTGCCTGCGCTCAGTGCCATGGCGAACCCGGACCAACTGGAAATTATCCTTTAGGTCAGTATGAATTATCAGGACACAGTGAAGCAATCTGGTCATCATCATTTGCTCAGGGTGCTTCATCACAGAACAATAACCTCCAGAACTGTATCCGCTGCCACGACGCACTGGGATTTGTCAATTTCACAAAAGGACAGATCACAAATACTACTGGTATGAAACAGCATCAGCATGAAGCTATCACATGTGCAACCTGCCACGATCCTCATGGAAACGGCGAAGAATATGCAATCCGCGAAACCCCGGTTGGTTCAGATACTCTTGGAAACGGATTCTCATATACTGAATTTGGCGGAGTCGGTCAGCTTTGCCTGAACTGCCATAAATCAAGAAGAGATGGTGCTACATACGGATCAAGCACTGTCAGCAGTTCGCATTGGGGTCCTCATCATTCAACACAGGGCGATGTTTATCTCGGAAAGAATGCTGCTGATTTTGGTGTAACTTATCAGTCAAGCAATCACAGATATGCAGTAGGCGATGCCTGCGTTACATGTCACATGGCAGAAACTCCTGCTTCACCTGATCCGAATCAGAATAAAGTCGGTGGTCACTCATGGTCAATGCATAATGCCGAGACCGGTTACGATAATACCGCTTCATGCGAAAGCTGCCACGGACCAAAAGAATCGTTTGAAGATTTTGTCGCTCAGACAGACTATGACGGCGATGGAACTGTTGAGCCCGTTATGGAAGAAGTTGACGGTCTTATTCATCTTCTCAGCACCTGGCTGCCTCCGGTTGGAATCGATTCAATCTCCTGGTCAGATATCAGAGATGCTGGAAACGTAATGTATAACAAAGCTTATTGGAATTATCAGTTGATTGCTTATGACGGATCAAAGGGAATGCACAACACCAAATTCGCTATTGATGTTCTTACCAAATCAATTGAAGCTGTAGGCGGAGTTGTTCCGGTTGAACTTATCAGCCTTAGCGCAACACCTGCAATGGGCAAAGTAACATTAGACTGGCAGACTGCTACCGAAACAAATAATAAGGGATTTGAAGTTGAAAGAGATCTCGGTCAGGGATGGCATCAGGTAGCTTTCATTGAAGGTCATGGAACCACAACGGAACCAGTTAAATACAAATATGTTGATAACCTTACAAACGTTACCTACGGAAATATTGTTAACTATCGACTGAAACAGATTGATGTTGATGGATCCGTAAATTATTCAAAGGCTATCGAAGTTAATTTTGATGGTATTCTTTATGCTTATAATCTTGATCAGAACTATCCGAACCCGTTCAACCCAAGCACAAAGATAACCTTCGCCACACCTGTTGAATCAAGAGTTACCGTTAAAGTTTACAATACGGTAGGACAGGAAGTTGCTGAAATTGTCAATGGTAAATTTAATGCCGGAGTTCATGAAGCTACATTCAATGCTTCTGCTCTTACAAGCGGCGTTTATTTCTATGCTATCGATGCCAAAGGCAACGACGGGACAACTTACAGCAGTGTTAAGAAAATGGTTCTCATGAAGTAATTTTCTGAAAATCAGAATTTTCCCGGAACAGCCCTGCAAATGCGGGGCTGTTCTGTTTTTAAATGGATGACAAGCAAGAATAATAAGATGTAAATATTCTTTTGCGTTCACATTTTTCCCAAACTGAAGCTATCATCGAAATCCCGCAAAAACAGAGTAATTCCCTTCCCGGTAATGGGTGCCCGCAGGGCTGCCCGACACATAATTGTTAATTGTTAAATGATTTTGGTCGTAACGGACGGGTTTATCGGGATGTGAGTTGCAAAGAGAAAAGATATCTGAACCAGGATTTACATGATTAAATTGATTAACATGATTCTTTATGACCCCGAAGGGCCTGCCGCATAATTGTTAATTATTAATGGTTAATTGTGAATTATTCAAACATGTCATGGCGGCAGGGCAACACGTTTGTAGCAAAAACCCCCGGCAAAAGATCAATGACCCCGAAGGGGTCAAACGTTTGTAGAATAATCGCGTAAAAAACAACGAGAGCCTTACATTTTATTCAAAAAAAACCTGCGCCGATATTCCCGCAAAATATTAATTCCCTTTATATTTATATAGATAAAATAATGCGGTTAATCTTATGAGAAAACGACTAATTCTTTGTCTAAGCTTTCTGGTATTCGCCGGATATTCAATTCTTTCTGCTGAAAACATCAGCTCACCGGATGGAAAAATCACCCTTGAGTTTTTATTGCAGAATGGAAGCCCATTTTACAAAGTTCTTTATGAAGGAAAAACGATAATAAGTGAATCAGCGCTAGGATATAAATTCCGGAATCTGCCGGCGCTTGAATCGGGATTTACTGTCAGTTCTTCTAAGAAAATCAGTTATGATAATACCTGGCAGCAAGTATGGGGAGAGAGAAAACTGATCCGGGAAAAATATAACGGGCTATATATGGAAATTGAGCAGAAGGTTTCGGGGAAAACACTCGGAATCTCTTTCCGCATATTCAATGATGGGGTTGCTTTCCGTTACTTTTATCCTGAATCCAATGGCGATTCTGAAATTCTTGTTTCTGATGAACTTACAGAATTCAGACTTGGCGCAGATCACCAATGCTGGTGGATACCCGGCGACCATGATAGTTACGAGTATCATTATAATACGACAAAGTTTAGTGAGATTGATGCTGCTCCATACAAGTATTATCAGTCGGGCGACAGAAATATCCCGGATTTGAAAGCTGTGAATACACCGCTTACGATGAAAACCGTGAACGGACTCTACTTATTATTTCATGAGGCAGCCCTGATCGATTACCCCGATATGACATTAAAAGCGCGTTCAGATTATTCACTAAAAGCCGAGCTTGTTCCTTGGAAAGACGGCGTTAAAGTAAAAGCAGGCGGTTCTTTTGAATCTCCGTGGAGAGTGGTTCTTATCAGTCCCGCCCTTTCAGGGCTGTTTGAATCGAACACTATCCTGAATCTGAACGATCCCAATAAGCTGGAAGATGTCTCATGGATTGAGCCGATGAAATATGCCGGAGTATGGTGGGAGATGCATATCGGGAAAAGCTCATGGAGTCCTGTAAAAGTAGAAGGTTCCTGGGCGAATGATGCTCCGGCGCATGGAGCGACTACCGAAAACACGAAAAAATATATTGATTTTGCATCTGCAAATAACATAAAAGGAATACTTGTTGAAGGCTGGAATACAGGATGGGAATACTGGGGAAAGGATACAGCCGGCTATTTTGATTTTGTTACGCCGACAGCATCGTTTGATATTGAATGGCTTATCGATTATGCCGGAAAAAAAGGCGTTGAACTTATCGGGCATCATGAAACCGGCGGGCAGGCGGATAATTATGAAATGCGGCTCGAAAATGCTATGAAATATTACAATTCTCTTGGAATCAGGGCTGTAAAAACAGGCTATGCCGGTTCAATTTCACCGAAAGGCGAACGCCATCATGGACAATATATGGTGCGCCATTACAGAAAAGTGCTTGAAACAGCGGCTAAATATGGGATTATGGTTGATGCGCACGAACCGATAAAGGATACCGGTGAACGCCGCACTTTCCCTAATATGATGGCGAGAGAGGGAATGAAAGGAATGGAGTGGAATGCGTGGAGCGATGGTAATCCGCCGGAACATGTTACAATTCTGCCATTTACCCGCGGCATTGCAGGACCGATGGATTATACTCCGGGCATATTTGATCTGACATTTGACAAGTACAAACAGAAAGAAAGAGTTCAGTCAACATTGGCAAATCAGCTTGCTCTTTATGTTGTGCTATATAGTCCGCTGCAGATGGCAGCCGATCTGGTTGAGAATTACGAAGGAAATCCGGCATTTGAATTTATCCGCAAAGTTCCTGTTGATTGGGAAAATTCTCTGCTGGTTGCCGGTGAAATCGGTGACTATTGTGTTATTGCCCGCGAGAATTCCGGTAAATGGTATCTCGGGGCTGTTACCGATGAGAATAAACGCGAAATTGAAATCGAATTGAATTTCCTTGAACAAGGCGCTGAATATAGTATGAATTATTTTGCTGATAACGAAAAGAGTGATTATCTTATTGCACCGCATGAGATAAGTATTGGAAAAAGGAAAGTAACGGGCGGCAGTAAGATTATTATCCCATTGGGAAGGGGGGGCGGATTCGCTGCTGAATTTGTAAAATAGATAATTGTGTAACGGGTTCAGGGATTTAATTTCTTCTTTGAAGCGAAAGCCCGGGCAGGGCATTATCAGATTTCTGATCTGATAATTGTGCAGTGGAATTATCGTCTTACGCGTATAAGATTGATTATGGCGCCCGCAATGAACAGAAAATTTGCCGCCCATGCGGTAATGAAAGGCTGAAGCACTCCGTTTTTGCCGAATGCCTGACTGATCTTCATAAAAACAAGATAGATAAAAGTTATAAGAATATTTATGCCGAATTGAATGGCGAGGCTGCCCTTTCTTTTATTTGTCGAGATAGGGACGCCAAAAAGTATAACAATAAGGCATGAAAAAGCAAAGGCAATTTTCGAGTGGAATTCAATAAGAACGACAGTCGGGTCATTGCCGGAGCGTAGCTGTTCATCGGCAAAATTCAGAAGTTCTGCAAGGGACATTTCTTCGGGTTTCTGCTGCTTCTTGAGGATATCTTCCGGCTTAAAATTGAGTCCGTGAAGCTCTTTTGAAGAAAAATCCGCTGAAGTTTCAAAATCGCCGCTGAAACTGCGTTCGGTGCCGTTATTGAGTATCCACGAGGATTTCGCCGAATCATAGACCATTCTGTTTGCATCAATTCTCTTTGTCATAATCGTATGATCATCGGGATCAAATTCCTGAATAGAAACCCTGTTCGCCTGATTCCTTTCCTTGTCATAGAATGATACGCTTACAATCCTTGTCTTATTATCCTGAAAATAAATGTTGCTTCCTGAAAAAACGATTCCTTTTTTCATAAAGGTCTGCTCTATGAAAATTTTATGCTTGTTTGCTTCCGGGACAATATATCCCCCGAAATATACCGCAGCAGTTGATATAATAAACGACACAATCACAAAAGGAATAAGGTAGCGGAAAATGCTGATACCCGCTGATTTCATTGCGGTAAGTTCATTCAGATTGACGAGTTTTCCGGTTGTAAATAGTCCTGAGAGCAATATTGAAACAGGAAGCATAAGCCGGATAATTTCAGGAATAAATACGAGGTAGAATTCGAAGATATACTGTCCGGGCACATCCTGATCAATAAAATCATCGAGATTCTCCATCATATCGATAAGGACGAAGAGCAGGGTAAAAGCCAGCAGACCGAAAAGAAAGGTCTGGACAAATTGTTTGATCAGGTAGCGGTCAAGAATTTTCATAATTATCGGAGATCTGCCGCAGTTTTTTAGGCACAAGTTTAATCAAAAAGTCGAGGCTGATTGTTGTCCTCTCGCGTGCACTCTTGATCATAAGCAGGATACCGAGTCCGCCAAGGAAAAAATTAGCGCCCCACATTCCCCAGAAAGGAGAGAGCAATGCGCGGTCGGCGAGTTTTTCACCGCCGATCAGAAAAGCCCAATAAACAAGGAAAAACAGCATACTAACCCCGGCAGCGACACCGATTCCGCCTTTGCGTGTCATTGTTCCGAGAGGTGCGCCAATTAAAATAAATACAATACAGGCAACCGGAATAGAATATTTTTTATGGATTTCAACCCAATAGCTGTTGATAAGCGTCTGATTATCTTCAAGCCGCTGAATATCAGCGAGGACAATATTCCTGACAGATTTAAGCTGGTTTTCAGCGCGTATATAAGCAGTTATCAAATCGCGCGAAGGGTTCCGCCCCGAAAAACGGAAACGGACTGTGTCGGCGGAAAAATGATCGGCAAGACTTTTTGAAAGTCTTTCATTATAAGTTGCCCTTGTTACCATTAGGCTGTCAATAATACTCTTCATTTCAGCCGCGCCGAGTTCCCGGTCCCCGCGTTCACCTCCGAGAGCAGACTGCCTGAAAAGGAACTGGCTGCCGGGCATTCCAATTTTGTGCTTATTAAAATGTATTTTCCTATAATCATCTCTCTCGAACATATCCGAAGTGTGGATTTCGCCTTCCCAGAGGTCGAGTATCAGTTTTTCCCTGTCCCGCGAAAAATATATAACACCGCGGTTTGCAGTAATGATGTTAATTGATCCGTGATCGGAATAATCATAGATTGTAAGGTCCTGAAGTTCATTTGATATCGGATCAATTTTGCGGGCAAGGAGAGAATAGTTCGGCACTTCCTGCGAAAAAACTCCCGGAACAAGGGATAGTGTCGGCTTTTTCCTTGTGATATCCTGCATAAGGATTCTTGCCGCATGGTTTGCATCGGGATAAACTTCGTTATTGAACTGAATTAACAGGTAAGCAATTAGAACTGCGCCGATCAGGGGTGCGATTATCATTTTATAGAGGCTCATGCCGCTTGCTCTGAGAATTGCAACCTCATTATTCTGGCTCATTGTTCCAAAAGCCATAAGAGTGGCAATAAGCACTGCCATAGGAACCACAAGAACAACCATCCATGCGAGATTATAGGAGATGAGCTTAATAATAACCCATGCACTCAATCCTTTCCCGATAAGCTGATCAGCAAATTTCATAAGAAATTGCAAAAGGAATACGGAAATTAGAACAAATACCGAAAGTAGAAAAGGAACGATATGATTACGAAGGATATACCTGTGTATAATCAACTCAAAAACCTGCCCGGAATGAACATCGGAAAACTTTATAATTAATAAACATTGTTAATCTTACGAAGAAATCACTTTTTTTTATTATCTTTTGCAAATATACTGAGAAATATATTATTAAATCATCGGCGGTAAATCCCGGCTTCCTGATTAACTACGGAGTAAAAATGGAAAAAATTATCAGCTATCTGGAAAACAATTTTGATAATTCAGTTAAGGAATTTTTTGAATACCTCAGAATACCCAGTATAAGCACACTTGATGAAAGCAAAGACGATATCCGCCTTTGTGCTTCTTATCTGCAGGAGAAATTTAAAAGTATCGGTTTTAAGCACACTGAAATAATTGAAACCGAAGGACACCCTATTGTTTATGCCGAATCTCTGGAGGCGCCCGGTAAACCGACAGTGCTGATCTACGGGCATTACGATGTTCAGCCTGTTGATCCTGTTGAATTATGGGATAGCCCGCCCTTTGAGCCGGAAATAAGAAATGGAAAGATTTATGCCCGGGGGGCGAACGACAATAAAGGTCAGAATTTTGCACATATTAAAAGCCTCGAAGCCTGGAATAAAATTGAGGGAAAATTCCCGCTGAATATTAAACTGCTTATCGAAGGCGAAGAGGAGATCGGCAGCCCGAATCTTGAAAAATTTCTGCATACAAATCGCGAAAAACTGGCTTGCGATGCAGTGCTCATCTCGGATACAAGCATGTATGCCGATGGGGTTCCCACCATTAATTACGGACTGAGGGGATTAGCATACATGGAAATTGAGGTTACCGGTCCGAACCGCGATCTTCATTCCGGCAGTTTTGGAGGCGCTGTTGCCAATCCTGTAAACGAACTTGCCCGTATGATTTCCAAACTTCAGGATGAGCGCGGCAGGATTCAGATACCCGGATTTTATGATGATGTTCTTCCGGTTACTCCTGCCGAAAAGGAAAACATGACTTCCCTCGATTTTTCTGACGAAGAATATAAAAAAGAACTTGATGTAAAAGAATTATTCGGCGAGGCTGGATTCACAACACTTGAAAGGCTCTGGGCAAGACCCACTCTTGACTGCAACGGTATTTTCGGCGGATTTACAGGCAAAGGCGCTAAAACGGTGCTGCCTTCGAAAGCTACAGCGAAGATCAGCATGAGACTCGTTCCTAACCAGGATCCCAAAAAAATTGCGCAGCTTTTTACCGATTATGTAAATAAAATTGCACCCGACCGCGTGAAAGTAAAAGTTACTGACCTTCACGGAGGCTCTCCCGTTGTTATTCCTATTGAAAGCAAAGCGATCGGGATTGCTTCGGCAGCCCTCGAAAAAGCTTTCGGCAAAAAGGTTGTTTATACAAGGGAAGGCGGTTCGATACCGATTGTTGTCGAATTTGTACGGACACTGAATGCACCCGCAATTCTTATGGGCTTTGGACTGGAGACTGATGACATACATTCGCCGAATGAACATTTCCGTGTAAACAACCTGAAAATGGGTATGTTTAGCAGCGCTTATTTCTTTGACGAATTCGCAAGGAACTTTTAAGCGCCGGAAATGTATCTTATGTAATGAGCCGATAAATCAAAGGAGGAGGAAGTATGATTAAAAGGCTTCTGCTGTTTATTATTACTGCCGGAATTATTATAAGCTGCGGTGATGATACTCAGGATAAGGAAGAACAATCTGTTCGTGAGAGGAATCTCCGGATTAAGAAGGAGCAGGCTAAAAAACGCGAGCCCTGCGACACGCTCTCTTTTCAGGAATATTTTATTGCCAATGGCGGAGCGGGTAATTACATTGTTGAATTCGATCAGTCGCTTGACAGGGTTGTCAGCAAACCGGCTGTTTTTTATTACAAAGAAGGCGGCAACTTCATTTTTTCAGTAATTGCCAAATCGAAACAGACTGAAAGGAATGTTGAAGTAAAAAATATTGTCGGGGTTGATGCCAGTTTTCTAAATTATGACAGTACGAGACTTGGAACAGCTTTTTTCTTTCTGACTCTTTACGAGTGCGATGGTCAGGGGAATTTCTCGATGATCTGGGAGAAAGAGATACCAATTCACACCGGATTTAATTCGATAAAGATGAAAAAGTGGAAAAACATCAGTTATATCGAATTGAACTTCATCGCGATGTATATTTCCGGAAACGTCAGTTTCAATTTGTTCTTTGTCGATGGTCTCCGAAATCAGCCGCATCTTCTCGAAACCTATGAGGCAATAGCCAGGCAGAGAGAAATTGCTGATGTAAATAACGATAAATGGCCTGATTATTTTGAATGGCGTTTCGCTCAGAATGATTCTGCTATGTTCTGGAGGAAACTCGATTCCATTCCATTTATCTGGGATACTACAAAAAATATTTACCGTGACCTCAAAGGTCGGCGCTGGACAAGAAAATATTAGCGTGATTTGTTATTTGCCGGGCGATGCCCGCTATCGCCCGGACTCATTTTTTTATTCACTTCTTGTCGTTAATTAATTTATCTGAACCTGAGAAGGGTTTAATTTTTGAATTTTTACTATTATTTAATTTGTTAGTAAAATTAAACTCCTGATCTGATCTTATTGTTGTGCTATTAAGGATTTTAAGGAATTTATGCCGAACGAACATATAAAAGTTGATTATAATTGCCTGAGGCATGGAGCCGGGATTTTTGTACATTCCGGAGCCGGGGTTTACAGGGTGGAAGGCGCGGAGCTTTTCGATTTCTTCCACAGGGTAAGCACTAATTCATTCAGGGATGTGAAGCTGTGGCAGTCGGTGACAACTCTTTTTCTAAACAATAAGGGCAGGATTATCGACAGGGCAGCGGCTCTTAATATTCCGGGAAATATTCTTGTTGTCGGGAGCAGGGACGAGGAGCGCAGGCTGATCCACTGGATAAAAAGGTATATAATCACTGAGGATATATCTGTTGAGGACAAATCGGATGATTACACTCTGATTGAGATCGCCGGGGAATATGCTGCTTCTTTCGTGCCGCTTCTGCCCCTTCAGGATGATCCTGAAAATATGATTGACAGAGTATTTCCTCTCACAGAAACCTTTCCCGGTAGCTGGTTCTATACTGTAAAAACTTCAAACGGAAGGACACGTTTTTTTATCCTTGGCAGGAACGAAATTGCAGGACTTATTATCGCACATCTTGTTAATGCCGGAGAGATATACGGTACAAAAATTATTTCTGAAGAGGCTTACAGGGTTTACAGGCTTGAAGAAGGTATTCCCGAATTCCCGGATGAAATAAACGATGATGTTAATCCTCACGAAGCGGGATTTATGCACGATGTAAGCGCCACTAAAGGCTGTTACATCGGGCAGGAAGTTATTGCCCGTCTCGAAACCTACGGTAAGGTGCAGAGAGTTCTCAGCGGAATTATTTTTGAGAACGGAGTTTCGCAGAATAGTGAGTTTACTCTTCAGACAGGGGACGGGGAGGAAAGCGGTTATTTTACAAATATTGTCCGGTCGGAACTGCTCGGCGCCAATATTGGTTTAGCTTATGTGAAAAAAAAATATATCGGCACTGATAATGAGATCTTTGCCTTTGACGAAAAAGGAAATAAGCACAATATTAAAATAACGGGTTTGCCTGTAAGACTATGAAAATTTATACTAAAACCGGCGATGACGGTACTACCGGACTCTTTGGCGGACAAAGGGTAAGAAAGGATGATCTCAGGATCGAAGCATACGGCACAATTGATGAACTCAATTCAATTCTTGGAATTGCTCATTGCAGCATTGAGGATGAAGAGATAAAAGACGTTATCCTCCAGTTGCAGAATCAGCTTTTTACAGTTGGATCCGATCTTGCAACTCCGCCCGATACCAACACACATAATTTTGAAATACCTCGTGTGGATGAAAGTTTTATAACATTTGCCGAAAGCAGAATAGACATCTTTGAAGCGCGGCTTCCTGAACTCCGTTCATTTATTCTTCCCGGCGGAAGTACAGGTTCATCCTATCTCCATCTGGCGAGGACTGTATGCAGGAGAGCGGAGCGGCGCATCACAAGTCTTCAGGCTGAAGCTGGCTCGGTTGAGTTAATTTTAGTATATTTGAACAGGCTTTCTGATCTTTTTTTCGTGCTTGCCCGTTATGAAAATTCAATTACCGGCACTCCTGATATTAAATGGACAAATTAGGGGGTGAAACTGGTCTCGACGGGGTTATTTGCTCTTTGAACAGCGTGCCGTGTTATCCGCAGACACGATAAACAGCGGTAAAAAAAATAAACAACGAATATACATATTCATTAGCTGCTTAATTAAACATTAACAGCCGTTCGCTCCAGCCGTTCATATCCGGCGGGAAACGGACGTCGCAAATGGTATGATAGTCTGGGCTTATGTTCCGGGGGCACAGATGAAATTCACGGAACTGGTCAATACGGAGCCTTTCAGCCGGCGCCGGAGAGATAAGAAAACAATAGACTGAATACGCACGTAGAAATTCTCTGAGAGGTATCTTCGGACGCGGGTTCGACTCCCGCCACCTCCACAAGTCTTCGTTTTGTTCGTAAAATGAAGACTTCTGCTTATCTGATTTAATTCTTCTATAATAAAAAATTCAATCCTTCGACAAGCGGGGCGGAGCGGCAGCCGGGTGTGACAGGGGTTTTCATTTCTATAATAATTTCATCCCCTGCCTTCGGCAGGCAGGGCATTCGGGATTAAAAAGAATCATGTTAACCATTTAACCATTAACAATAATGCAGCAGGCTATTCGGGATCGGGTGTGATAGAGGGGGTTCTCATTTCTATAATAATTTCATCCCCTGCCTTCGCCTGCCTGCAGCAGGCAGGGCATTCGGGATTAAAAAGAATCATGTTAACAATTCACCATTCACAATTAACAATTAACAACCGCTTTTAGAATGGGATTTCTATTGTGAATACTGAGCCTTCGCCAAGTTTGCTCTTCAGGGAAATTTTCCCTCCAAGCAATTCCACGCTTTTTTTCACAATCGAAAGCCCCAGCCCCGTTCCCTGAAATTGCCTTGTCGATCCTTCGCTGACCTGCCTGAAAGCATCCCATATAAGATCCTGCTTGTCCTCCGGGATACCAATGCCTGTATCAGATACTGAGATGATAAGATAATTGCGTTCACCACGCTTCCCGGTGTCAGCCGTAAGTTCCACATATCCTTTTTCCGTATATACTATTGCATTGCTGAGCAGATTATGCAGAATATCAACGAGAAGCCATTCATCTGTTTCAATCCGCAGGTCGGTAAAATTTATTTTGAATGATAATTTTATACCTTTCTGGAGCACACCCCCTGTAAATTCTTTTTTAAGATCAGCGAGTAATCCGTTTACGTTAATTAGTTTCAGCTTCATAGTAAAGTTGCGTGACTCGAGTTTGGAGAGATCGAGTATTTTACTCAGAGTAGTCTGCATCCTTTTTGAAGCGGAAACTATTCCATCAACCATCTCGAGATCATCCTTATCGGAGAGGGTGTCCTGCAGAAGTTCGGAATAACCAAGAATCGCAACAAAAGGTGTCCTGAGCTCGTGACTCATATTTGCAAAAAATATTGATTTGACCCTGTTCATTTCTTCAGCGGCTTCTTTGGCGGCGACCAATTCCTCTTCATACTGCTTTTTCTCAAGATAGAGACTGATAAGGTTTGCAACTGTCTGGAAAGCGTCTTTGGCATAATCGGCAATATTATCAGTTTTTTCATAACTCTGTGCGACAATTATCCCGCGGGCAGCACCTCTGATCTTCAAAGGTATTCCCATCCAGTATTCAGCTTCGGATCCGGTCGGTCTCATACCCCTTTCCCGCATCAGAGCCTGAATTTCAGCTTTATTCATAAATAGAGGTTTTGCTTCCTTTACTACTATTCCCGAAAGCGTTCCTTCCGCTTTCCACTGCTCGTATCTGTCCTTGATATCACTCCAGTAAACACTTTTAAATAGATCGGTATTATTATCATAAAGAGCCACAAAAAGATTCCGGAAATTGATAACTTTTTCAAGTTCCAGTTTTATTGTACCGAGAAGTTCCGCAGCGCTTTTCGATGTGAGGATTGCTCCGGCAATATTGTATTCTATTTTTCGGAGGACTTCAAATTTTTTCTTTTCCGTGATGTCTTCCTTAACGGCAATAAAATTTGTAACATTATTATTCTCATTTTTCATGGGTGAGATAAGTGCAGATTCCCAGAATAGTTCTCCGTTCTTTTTCTTGTTCTGGAATTCGCCTTTCCAGTCCCGTCCGGAGGTAATTGTGCCCCATAATTCCGCGTAAAATTCATCGGAGGAATAACCTGATTTGAGGATCCGGGGGGTCTTTCCGATAACTTCCGCCGATGAAAAACCTGTGATCTGTGTAAACTTCGGGTTTATATATTCAATATTCCCGTCATGGTCTGTGACAACAATACTGACCGGGCTTTGTTCAACCGCCCGTGAAAGTTTCATCATCTCTGTCTCGGCTTCTTTACGCTTTACAATTCTCCAGATACTGTTCATCATAAGTCTTAACTGAACGACATCCAAATCATCGTAATCTGTTTCTTTATTTGCAACCCCAATAACAGCGACTATTTTTTTCTGATCAAAGACCGGGATCGTCATATACTTTTTTATTTGTACATGCCCTTCCGGGTAACCTTTTTTCAAAAGGTTTTCATTTTGAAAATCATTAACGATGATCTCTTTCCGCTGCCTTACAGCTTCGCCCCATATTCCGGTATTCTGAAGTTCATAGCAGGTTTGAGGATTAGTCACGGAACACTCTTTCATAACATCATTAGACCAGGAATTCAGAATAAACTGTTCTTTTTCCTCATCGTAATAATAGATGTAACCAAATCTACTGCCTGTAAGGATTAAAGCCTGGTTCAGAGCAAAATCCAGAAATGTTTTTATATCATCAATATCATGTTCGTAAATTCGAAGTATAGCAGCAAGTCTTTCATTATTCTGCCTTATCTTAAGTTCTGATTCTTTCCTCTCAGTAACATCCCTTACGAGCGCAAGAATAAAATCCTCTTTTTCAACAGTGAACTTATTAAGGTTGATTTCAGCAATAAAAGTCGAATTGTCCTTTCTCTTATGAGTCCATTCAAAAAACTGCGGTTTTCCGGCAAGCGCCGAATTTAATTTTTCGGTAGATGCCTCTTCTGAATTCCTTCCATCAGGCTGAAGGGGAGGGGAGATCTGAGATGGTCTGCGGCCAAGCACATAGTCTCTGCGGCAGCCGAAAAGCAGGAATGTTTTTTCATTACATGTAATAAATCTGCCGGATTTTAATATCATAATTGCATCATTCGCTGATTCAAAAATTGTCCTGTAACGCATTTCATTTTGAATAAGCAGGGACTCAGCTCTTTTCTTTTCGGTGATATCATGCACAATAGAATGAAGGTATTTCTCTCCGGAAATATCTACAGCGCTGACAAAAACTTCCACATCCGCAACAGTTCCATCGGCTTTTCTGTGCCTGAATTCGTGATGAACTTTTTTTCTTAATAATGCATCATCAATGAGTTCGCTGAGTTTTTCAGGAGGGAGAGTATTTATCTCAGAAAGATTTTTTTTCGTTAATTCTTCTATAGTCCAGCCATAAAAAGCGGCAGCGGCAAAATTCGCCTCAACTATCGATCCGTCAACCGGATCAACTATTATCTTAACAGCGGCATTCTGTTCAAAAAGATTACGGAATTTCGCTTCGCTATCAATAAGTGCCTTTTCGTTGCGTTTCCTTTCTGAAATATCCTGGATTGCCCCCTGTAACTTTACTATATTTCCTTCATCGTCGCGAACCGCTTCGCCGATAGTACGCACCCATACCAGTTTACCTTTAGCGGTAATTATCTGCATTTCCTCGTCATAAGGAATTCCCTCAGTTGCACAGGCAGTAAAAACCCGTGTGATTATTTCCCGCCAGTCAGGGGCATAAAATTCAATTCCTTCGTTTACCAATGGAGAATAACCGTGCGGCATTTCATGAATATCTGCAACGGTATCCGACCATTTAACTACGTTCGTTCTGAGATCTACGCTCCAGCCGCCGATTTTGGCAGCATTTCCGGCAATCCTTAAAAGAGAATAATTTGCGTTCAGATCATCCTGCACTTTTTTTCTCAGCAATTTTTCTCTGGTCTCATCCAGCGCCCTTTTAATTGCAAAAGGAAGCCTCTCCGGACGGTCTTTCAGCACATAATCATCAGCTCCCTGCATCAAGAGTTCGATTGCAGTTTCCTCGCCGATAGAACCTGATACGCAGATAAACGGTGTCTCGGGACAAATTTCCTGCTTAAGTTCAAGCGCACCGAAAGCGTTAAAACCCGGAAGGCTGAAATCCGAAAGGATCAAATCAAATTGCTGTTCTTTTAATATTTTTGCAAAACTTATCTCATTGCTAACGAAAAAATCCGTAAATTTATAACCAGCAGCAGTCAGCATTTCCCTGATTATCAGGTAATCCATTTTGGAATCCTCAAGTATAAGAATCCTTAAATGGAGTTCTTCATTTATTATTCCTTTACTCATTTATCACCCTTTATTTGGCAATTCATTCAGCAAGCCCCAGAATAATCCGATATGCTTAGCGGCATCAAAAAATTCTTTAGAATTAACAGGCTTAACAACGTAAGCATTCACTCCAAGTTCATAACACTTCTGAATATCACATTCTTCCCGGGAGGACGTGAACATAACAACAGGTACAATTTTGAATCTTGGATCTTCCCTTATAGCCCTGAGGACCTCAATACCATCAATCCGGGGCATTTTTATATCAAGAAGAATAAAAACCGGGATGTCTGAATGTCTCCCGTCATATTGTCCCTTCGAATAAAGATAATCGAGCGCCTCAACGCCGTCGTCAACTGAGATAACCCTGTCTGCAAGCTTGATTCCGGAGAAAGCTTCATGAATAAGAATTACATCCATAGGATTATCTTCAACTAATAAAATATGCTCAGACCGGTTCATAATTTTCTCTTACTTCAATTGGCAGAGTGAAGAAGAATTCTGCGCCTTTTCCTTTTTCGGAAACTGCCCAAACACGTCCGCCGTGTTTTTGAACTATCCTCTGCACATTCGCCAGACCGATTCCCACACCTTCAAAGTCGTTTTGATTGTGCAGCCGCTGAAATACCCCGAATAATTTCCCGGCAAATTTCATGTCAAAACCAATTCCATTATCTTTAATACTGAAAATACACTCTTTTTTATCTAAAACGCAATTTATCTTTATGTAAGTGATCTTATTCCTGCGCGTAAATTTCACGGCGTTTGAGATTAGATTATCCCAGACAGAACCCATCAGTACAGTATCTGCCGAAACATCCGGAAGATTTGAAATTTCCCAGTTAACCTTCCGGTCTTTTAGTTCACGCGATGCTTTTTCAATCGACACGCGGACAAGCTCATTCATCGAAACAACGCTGAGTTTAAGTTCTTTCCTGCCGGTACGTGAGAAAGTTAATAACGCATCTATCAGCAAGCCCATTTGTTCGCTGGATTCCTCGATACAGTTAAAATAAAACTTCGCCTTTTCAGGCAATTCTTCATTGAACTGATCGTTAATGAGATCAACAAAACCATTAATATGTCTGAGCGGAGCCCGCAGATCGTGCGAAACTGAGTAAGAAAACGCTTCGAGTTCCTTGTTGGTGGCAAGAAGCTGCGCTGTGCGCTCCTGCACTTTATGCTCTAATTCTTCGTTCAATTCTTTTATTTCATTCTCAATCCGTTTTCTTTGGGTAATATCCAGGATAATTCCAAACCACACATTCCTGCAGTTAGCTTCTTTGCCAGGCAGGAAACGGGCTTCAATCCACACTTCGCCTTTTTGAGGATGAATTATTCTGTATTCACTCCTCCAGGGCGAATGAGTCCGGGTTGCCTCTGAAATTTCCTCTCTTACCCTCTCAAGATCATCCGGGTGATATAAATCCCATAAAATTGAAGAATCTTTCATCAGTGTCGTATAATTTATCCCGTAAATCTCTCCGATGGTGGGACTTAGATAAGGGAAATAAGCAGAGCCATCTTCCTTTATACAGTAAGCTGCAATTGCACCCGGGACGGTTTCGGCAATTTTTGCAAGTTTAGCTTTTTCTGCTCTTAATTCGTTTTCGGTCTGCTTCTGATCTTCAATTACGCTTAAAAGCGCTCCACGGGATTTTTCTGCAAGAATTAAAAGTCTTTGTGTGTCCGCAATCGCCTTATTAAGTTTCATCTCAGTTTGTTTTTTTTCAGTAATATCCTGGAAGGAACCCCGAACCTTAACAACTTTTCCTCCGGAGACTACGGGTTTACCAATTGTTCTGACCCACTTTTTGTTGTTTTTGGCAGTGGTCATTTCAAGTTCAAGATCATAACCAACTGCGCTGCTGATGGCGGTTTTTATTGCCTCCTCGATTTTGATGCGCGACTCATCTTCATAAAAACTAACCCCGCGCGGCATATTTGTTGCTTCAGACGGATCAACTTCATGAATATTTGCAGTTTCTTCGGACCATGTTCCCGCTCCGGTCTTAGGATCAAATTCCCATGCGCCGATCTTTGCTACTTCGCCCATCAGCTTAAGCATCTCATGCTGGTATTTTAATTTTTCCTCAGATTCTCTCTGGCTGGTAATATCAAGCACTGTTGAGATAAGAAACAGCGGTTTGTTCTTCTCATCACTATGCACTGCATAGCTTACATCCGCCCAGATATATGAGCCGTCTTTCTTTAGGTATCGATTAACAATACGAACATCCGAGGCTTTTCCATTATAAAGAGTTTCGAGAGTTTCCTCAATAAAAACCATATCTTCAGGAAATGCAAACTCTTTCCAGTTCTTTCCATTAATTTCCTCAGGCAGATAACCCAGCATAGCCGCAAAGGCATTATTAACATCTAATTCGCCGTTAACCGATATGATAGTTTTCCCAACGTTTGCCGATTCAAATATGAGCCTGTATTTTTTCTCGCTTACTTCTAATTCTTTTTCCGCTCTTTTACGGTCTGTAATATCTATTGCATAAGCAAAAACTACATCCTTACCCCTGTATTTCCCCTGAACAATATTGATTATCTGAGGAAAAATCTCTCCGTTTTTTCTTCTTGCGCGAAATTCAAAGTTTTGCGGAGAACCGCCTATGGCAAGTTTACGTAATTTTTCCAGTTCCTCAAGATCATTTTGTTCACCAGCGGCAATCAGCGACCAATGCATTCCTACTATCTCAGGTCTCTCATAACCATAAGCAGAAATACAAGCCTGGTTGATCTCCTGAAATTTTCCTTTGGCATCGAGAACTGCAATTGCAACCATTGAATTGTTAAAAATATTTGAAAGTGTATCCTCACTTTCTTTAAGATCTTCGAGAGCTTCATTTTTGCTTTTTTGATTCTCCATTTTTCGTATTGCCGATTCAACAGCGGGAAGGAGCCGTTCGAGATGCTCTTTAATAATATAATCGTCTGCCCCGGCTTTCATACACTCAACGGCAGTATCTTCGTTTGTGGCTCCGGTAACAAGGATAAATGGAGTTAACCGTGACAGATCGAGGCGAATTTTCAGCGCATCCATACCGGTAAATTTGGGGAGGCTGTAATCGGAGATTATTATATCGGGGGCGGAGGATTGCAGTTCGTTCAGGTACTCTTCTTTAGTATCTACCGTTTTAATCTCAAGGTCATACCTCTTGCGAAGCTGATAAGAAAGCAGTTTTGCATCATCAGCATTGTCTTCGACCAGAAGCAGTTTAAGATAATCTTTCATTTGGCAATCTCCTTGTCCAGATCCGCAATTTCACGGGTTTCCCTGTTGAAAAATATCAGGGAGCACCGGGGAAAATCAACTGTCGCATATTCACTGATCAGTAGATAAAAATCATGTATTTGTTGAAAGAACTCTGGTTTATAACCGGCAGTAGTCCTTATTTCATCTCTGTTCCATTACTTTTCGGCAGCGAGAAAAAAAACTTTGCTCCCTTATCCTCCTCCGATTCAGCCCAGACACTGCCGCCGTGTTTTAAAATAATTCTTTGTGCGATTGCAAGCCCGACCCCTGTGCCTTCAAACTCGGACTCTTTATGAAGCCTGGAAAAAACCCCATAGATTTTACCGGAATATTTCATATCGAAACCAACTCCGTTGTCGCTGACAGAATAGATCGTCATATCCTCTGTGTCCTCACACTCCACTTCAATAACCGGTGATTTTCTGCCCGCGGAAAATTTCAGTGCATTCGAAAGAATATTTGATACCACCTGTTTTAATAATGACGAATCGCCGTAAGCATGGGATAATTCCCCTATTCTGAAATCAATACTGCTTCTTGAGGTTTCATCGGTCAAATCAAAGAAAACCTGCCGGAACAAATTTTTAATATCAACATTTTTTTTATAAACTCCCTTGGTCCCCAATCTCGAAAATTCAAGAAGATCTTCTATAAGTTGTGTCATTTTTTTTGTATTACGAAGAATATCTGAAATCAAAATTTTTCCTTCATCATTCAGTTTATCCCCGTGTTCTTCGGCAACTAACCTTGAAAAGCCAATAATAGCTCTGAGCGGAGTACGAAGATCGTGAGAAATGGTATAAGTAAAAGCTTCCATTTCAGAAATAGATAACCGAAGCTGCTCAGTTCTCTTTTCTATCATTGACTCAAGATCCTCGTTCAAAACCTTCAAAGCCGCTTCTGTCCTCTTCCGATCCGTAATATCCCGGATAGAAATGAGAACGGCTGCTTTATCTTCCCAGTCGATATTAATTGTCCGCATTTCACCGATAGCTTCTTCGCTATCATGTCGCACCAGGTTTATCTCAGTTCTTTCACCATGCACAATGGGATACCCGAATAGTTTGTTTTGCAGTTCGTCTATTTCAGCTTTAAAAAGATCTGCTGCAGCAGGGTTGGCAAAAATTATTTTACCATCGGAATTTACAATAAGCATGGCATCAGGGTTCTTTTCGATGAGCTTCCGGAAACTGGCTTCGCTTTTCCTCAATTTTTCGGCTGTTCTTTTCTGCCTGAAAAAAGCGTCTATCCTTATTACGAGTTCCCGAATAGCAAGCGGACGGACAAGAAAACCATCGGCGCCCATTTCAAGCCCTGCGGCCTGGTCATCAGCTGAGCTTTTAATCCCGGTGATAATCACCACATAAACGGATTTATATTTTTCATTGGATTTGATCAGTTTCAGCAAGTCAAACCCCGATTCGTTTCCGAGAACAATATCGAGCAAAACGAGATCTGGCTGGAACTCGTCAAGTGCGCCGAATGCAGTTTTCAAATCGGCAACGCCTAGAGTAACGTAACCACTCTCCCGGAATACTTTTGCGTAAATATTCAGGTGATGAGTTTCGTCATCAACAATTAAAATTTTATTCATCATGCGTTAAATATTGCTAACCATTGTTAAACATATTATCAAGTCTGTCTATGTCCGAATGGAATATCTGATGAGGGTTCCCGGTAAGAATACCCGCGACATCCCTGAACGGCTTTCCGATATGCATTCCGGCGTAATCAATTGTAAGTTCGCGAATGTCCTTATCATGTTTCGAACCTCTCATTTTCAGAACTGTAATACCGCGTTTCATTTCGCCGAGCAATTCCACATAACGAAGCAGGATAATTGAATCGGTGATTGTAGAAATATGCCCTTCAGTAATTGAAGACCCGCCCATCAGGCTGGAAGTAGTAGCAGTAAAAAGCCCGGCGATTTCCTGGTGTTTGATAAAAGACGTAAGCGCAATGATAAACTCCCTGAAACCTTTAATTGTGGAAATTCTTTCGAGCGCAGAGAGGCTGTCAATAGCCACTCTGTTGGGCTTAAATTCCTCAATTATCCGCTTCATCATTATAAGGTGGTCATCAAGTCCGGCAACTTCGGGATACTCACATACAACTTTTAATTTTCCATTACGTTCAAATTTTTCAAAATCTATACCCCATCCCGAGGCGTTTCGGAATAATTGCTCGCGGCTTTCTTCGAATGCAAACAGCAGGCTTCTTTCATCGTTTGTGACCCCTCCCTTCATAAATTCAGTAGCCATAAGCGTTTTGCCGGTACCGGTTGCACCTGAAACAAGGATAACAGAATCGCGGAAAAACCCTCCGCTGCAAATTTTATCGAGTTCTTCGCTGCCCGAAGTAATACGGATATCTGAAGAATGCTGTTTAAGTTCGATTGCCGATAGCGGGATGGCAATAATTCCAGTATCTGAAATTGTGAACGGGTATTCGCCTTTTTTGTGGTTAGTACCTCTGAACTTCAGGATTTCGATTGTTCTTCTTCTTTTCTCTTCCTCAAGAATATTCCTTAGGATGATAACATTATCGGCGACAAATTCCTCAACTCCGTATCGGGCAATATCCCCGTATTCTTCGATTCTCTCGGAGGTCATCAAAGCAGTAATACCCATCTTTTTCAGTGCATACGCTATCCTGAACAATTCTCTCCTTATAATGGCAGTATCTGTTAATTGTGTGAAAATGGCGCCGAGAGAATCCATAACCAGTCTTTTTGCTCCCGATTTTTTAACCGCATTTTCAATTCTTGCCAGCAGTGCGCCAAGATCATATTCACCGATAATAAGAAGCGATTCAGAAGGCTGAGGCGCTGCATCAACGAAAAGCCATTTCTGATCTTTTTCCCATTGACTGATATCCCAGCCGAATCCGGACATGTTAGCGCGGATATCGGCAACAGACTCCTCGAATGTTACAAAAACTCCCGGCTGGCTGAACCTGATAATTCCTTCTGCCAAAAACTGGGATGCAAAAACTGTTTTTGCGCTGCCTGCGGTACCTGAAAGCAGGGTTGTTCTGTTCATAGGTAAACCGCCCTGCGAAATATGATCAAATCCCGGTATTCCGGTTACAAGTTTATTTACCTGAAAAATCTCTGAAACTGACATATATATTAACTCCGGGTTAGGTTAAATTTATTTTTTCTGAATATCGAGTCCGAGCAATACTTTCTCTCTGTCAGAGAGGTCGCCGATAATCATTCTCATAGGAGGAGGCAGGATTTTTATCAAAGTTGGAGTAGCAAGTATTTTGTCGTCTTCAGCAAGCTGGGGCGATTCAAGTACATCAATAATCTGGAGATCGTATTTATCGTTAAATTCTTCGCCGCAGATCTTTTTAAGATTTTCAATTGCCTTGAACGAACGGGCTGTAGTTCCTGTAATATAGAGTTTAAGTAAAAATTTGGACATATATTTCTCCGGAATATAAATTATAATTGTCTTGTCCTGTAAAAAGTAAGTAAGTACCCCATTGCCTCAAGCAGAAGCATTTTACTTTCCTCCTTAATAAAAAGAGCCATTTTAGCAGATTTATGAATGTCGGGATTGTTCAGGGCTTCCTTATGAATATCAATGATATCCCTGGCTCCTGCTTTCAGAAAACCAAGTTCACCGGCAAATTCAAGTATTTTTGTGGAAGGATTATCAGCGGTTTTATATGTCCGCTGTTCAATCATCATCGAAAGCAATTCCTTATAATCGTTTACTAATCTATTAAATATCTCGGGATAAGCATTCTTAATTTTTTCAGATTGATAAACAGATGCAGTAAGTTCGGTGTTCGAATAATTAAATTTTTCATAAAATTCCTCCTCTCTTTTCTTCGAGGCGCTTTCTTTGATCCTGAAAACTGAATTAATCCGTGCAATAAGTTCTTGCGAATTAAAAGGACGGCTAATATAATCATCGGCGCCAATTTCCAGCCCGTAAGCGCGTTCTTCGGGCGTAACTTTTATACCTGAGATCAAAATCACACTGATCATAAGGAATTTCCGGTCGTTTTTGACAATACTGCAGAAGTCAGTGCCGGACATCCCTGTGAGATTCACATCACAAAGAATCATGTCCGGCATTTCGCTTTCAAGATGATCAAGACATTCCTCAGCGGAATTATCAGACGATACTTCATAACCGGCATTTTGAAGGATTCTTTGTATAACCCGGATATTTTCCGGCTCATCATCAACAATCAGTACTTTTTTCGGCATTAAGTGCTTTCCATTTTAATTAAGTTTGAGAGGAAGACTGAAATAAAAAGCGGATCCTTCTTCCAATTTACTCTCCGCCCATATTTTTCCGCCATGCGCATTAACTATCTGTTTTGAGATAAAAAGTCCCAAACCGGTGCTTTTTTCTCCACCTGTACTTTTAGTATTAGTTTTATGAAATGGTTTGAACAATTTTTCCATTTCCTCCGGATGAATACCCTGACCTTCGTCTTTAACGGAGACGATAATCTGCCCCTCATTGATTTTCAGATCAATACTTATTAAACTTCCAGGATGTGAAAATTTAATAGCATTTGTAAGAAGATTCGTAATTACCTGCCTGATCTTTTGTTCATCGATGCTGATAGAAAATCCCACAGGTTCGGTATGCAGTTCAATCTTCATATCCTTTTTTTCGGCAAGGGCTTTATCTAGATGAACAACCTGCTGAACAAGAAGTACGATATCCGTTTCCGAAAAATTAAGGTTTACATTGCCGGATTCAATAACGGAAATATCGAGCAGTTCATTTACCAGGCTCAGCATAAATGAACTCTGAGACTTAATGTTTTCTAAAAATTCCTTTTGCTCATCATTGAAGGTATCATCTTCCTCCCTGAGAAATTCTGCAAAATTAATAATATTACCGAGCGGATTCCTGAGGTCATGCGCAGCCATTCCAATAAACTGATTTTTGAGCTTATTGAGCTCTGCAAGTTCAATATTTTTCTTTGTAAGTTCCCGCTGCATATCAACAAGTTCATTATTTAACCGGCTTAGTTCGTCAAAAAGTCTGAAGTTAATTTCTTTACCATCGGTTGAAGCGATCCTGCGTTCTTTTTCAAGAGATCGTATCCGGTTGACCTGCTCATTATTAATAAGCATCATCCCGTTTAGGAATTTATTAAGATCGAGTCTCCGTTCGGAACCAAAAATGAGTATGTTGCCATTGATCAGCGCCCCGCTGAAATAAAACACTTCCTGGCTTATATCCGGACGGAGAAATAATTCGTATCCAAAAGCGGCAGAGCCTTTCTTAATTCCTGTAAAAAAATCGAGTGCATGGCTGATGTTCTCAACCCTGACAAAATCTATAAAAAGATGATTAACGATTTTATCAGATTCTATTGCAAGACTGTTAAAAAGTACTTCAACTATCCTGCCGGAATTATCACAGTATAAAAAAATGCCTTCTTCTTTTCTATTCATTTAATAATATCTCAGTTAATAAGTTCTCCTGCCAGTTCAACTGCCTGCATTGCGTCAGCCGCGAAACCATCAGCGCCTATATCTGACCATAGCCCGGCGGCAAGCAGAAAAGGATAACCGCCGACCAAAATTTTGATGCCATCGGAGCCAGAGTGCTTCTTAATGTCTTCAATCAGCCGGGCAACAGCAGAAATATTAAATGTCATAGTTGCCGAGATTGCAACCACCTCCGGGCGGTAAGTCCTGATACTTGAAATTAAACTGCCGGCAGGTGTATTGGCTCCAAAATAATAAGAGTTCCATCCCTCCATTTCAAAAATATCGGCAACCATTCTGGCGCCGATTTCATGCAGTTCTCCTTCAACACAGGAAACAATTATTTTATTTTTTTTAGCCGAGGGAACCATAAAGTAAGGATATAGCTGCGCCATAATAAGTTGTGTTGCACCAGTAATAAAATGTTCATGCGCAACTGTTATTTCACCGGTCTGCCAAAGTCTTCCGGTCTCTTTTTGGGTTATCTGGAAAACGTACAAATATAAATCTCTGACGGGAATTTCCCGAACCATAGACATAATCAGTTCGTAAGCGCTTTTCCGGTCGCCCTCAATAAGATAGTACAGGTATTGAGCGGCGATTTCCTTAAGAGGATTTTTATCCGTAATAAATGAAGTTATTCCGGCAGCGCTTTTTTTGAAATGATCGATACCGTTATTAATAAATTGGTCCGTGATATTCGACATCTCGGAAGGGATACCTGCGGCTATTTCATCGCGGAGCAGTTCAAGGTTTGTTATTATTTCTTCCTCTGTGACGGGCAGATTGGCAAAAAATATTTTTGCCCAACTAAGGTATTCATTAAAAAGCACCGGCTGATTATTTCGTATGGCTTCAGATAAATAACTAAGATGGAAGATGGTATCCTCAATGTAATGATGTTTCTGTCTCTCGCCATATTTCTGCCCCATTGCAGGGGACATGGTCAGGTGTTTTTCTAAAAGATTATTTGCAAATGAGTAAGAATAAAGTTTCAGTTTTTCCGCAGTCTCTGAATTTATACTATTCATAAAAAAACCTTAAAAATCCTTAAAATCCATTTATAACGAATATTTTATCTTACAGGCGGTTCATTAAGTATCAGCCAGTACATACCAAGATTGGCAACTGCTTCGGCAAACTGTTCAAAGTTAACAGGTTTAACAATATAGCTGTTAACTCCATATTTGTAACATTTCTCAATATCCCGGTCTTCCCGTGAGGATGTAAGAATAACTACAGGAATTTTCCTTGTTTCCTCATTGTTTTTCATTTCCCTGAGCACTTCTATCCCGTCAATTTTCGGCAGTTTCAAATCGAGCAGTATAAGTTTTAAATTATTAGTATTCTCCGCGCCTGCATATTTATTCCGTCCAAATATAAAATCCAAAGCTTCTGCGCCATCACCAACCACATAAACTTTGTTGGCGAGATTATGTTTGCTGAGCGCTCTCAGAGTAAGTTTAACATCGCTCTGATTGTCTTCAACAAGAAGAATTTCGAAATCGTTAACAAATTGCATAAAACACTCAAATAATTATTAAAAATTTATTTCTTTCCATTAGGTAAAGAAAAATTAAAAACTGCGCCTTTCCCCGGCTCGGATTCAGCCCAGATATTACCCTTATGCCTGTCAATAATTCTTTTTACAAGTGCAAGCCCCACGCCTGTTCCTTCAAATTCATTCTGGCTGTGAAGGCGCTGAAAAACTCCGAATAGTTTTCCTGCATATTTCATGTCAAAACCAACTCCGTTATCGGCAACGCAATAAACCGTTTCATTTCCACTGATTTTCCCTGAAATCCTTATTTCAGGTTGTTTGTTTTTTGCTGAAAACTTTACGGCATTTGAAATCAGATTGGCTGCCGCCTGTTTGAGCATCGGATAATCGCCGTATGATTCCGGTAAATCTTCCAGAATACATTTGATATTGACCCTGCCGGAAATCAATCCGGCTTCATCCAAAACAGAACTGAATAATTCATTGAAATCAATTTTAACATGAGAAATATCTTTCCGGCTCAGGCGCGAAAATCGGAGCAGGTCATCGATTAGCCGCCCCATTTTATCGGTATTGGCTATGATATCGGATAGTAATTCGACAGCAGCTTTATCCAGTTTTGTTATGTATTCATCAGATAGAATATTTGCAAAGCCGGTAATTGCCCTGAGCGGGGCGCGCAGGTCATGAGAAACTGAATAGCTGAAAGCTTCAAGTTCTGCATTAATTTGTGTCAGCTTGTCAGTTCTTTCTTTTACTCTGATCTCCAATTCCTCATTGAGGTCCCTGAGTTGTTTTTCAACCTGTCGTCTTCTTACTATTTCGCCGATAAGATTTGCGGAGGTTTGAAGCCTGTCCTTAGCTGTTTCAATAATATAGGGCGGTCTGGATTCATATTCTTCAGAACATTTTATCAGGTTTTCGATTGGCACATTATAAGTCCGGGAGAGTTCTTTCAGTTTGTCATGGTCTTTAGGAGGATCGCTGTAGCCAAAATTGATAGCCCCGATAATTTCGGAACCCGCGCGTATCGGCAGTGCGTAAAGTCTTATTCCGCCGTTACATTCAATATCAACCGGGCTGCCTGTCTGAATTGCATTTAGAGAGGCATCCTTCCAGCATGATTCGTGGCATAGCCATTTGCCGCAGCTAAGGGCTTCTTCTTTATCATCTGTCCCGCAAAGATTCCATGAAGCCTCATCCATCAGTTTACACCATCCTGAAGAAAAGATTCCGAGAGCGTAGTCGCCTTCTTTTTCATAAATGGCTGATGATGTTTGGAGCAGGCTCAGATAGTCGCTTGCAATTCCATTGAGAAGATCTTTCCCGACCGAATCAAGTATCAGGCGGGAAGAATTCAGTTCTGTTAAATCGCCGTAGATTTGAAGTAAATTCCGGGTTCCGCCCCGAACCGAATCCGGTTTTTTGCTTAGCATCCATTCAATTTTTTTAAGCGCCTGCTCAGCTTCCATTTTTTCCGTAACGTCATTTGCAAGTGCAAGGAAAGCAGGCTTTTCCTGGAAATCCATTGCATGAAGAACAATATCCATCAGCAGTTTTGTGCCGTCTTTCCGGCAGTGCTCCCAAACCCCCATTTCACGGAGACCTTCGAAAAGCAGGGTTCCGCGCTCCGGGAAATTCCTTAATTCAGCGGATGATTTCATCTCCTGCATCGTCAGTTTCAGAAATTCCTGCCGCGAATAGCCATAAGCGCTGATAGCTGCATGGTTGACTTCAAGCACTCTGTATGTCCTTGGTTCAAATATCCACATGGGCATAGGATTATTCTCGAAGAGGTAACGATAATGCCCTTCGCTCCTGCTTAATTTCTGCTCCATATGTTTACGGTCAGTAATATCTCTCAAAGTTGCGAGAACCTTTATTCCGGAATTGGAACGCTCTATTACTCCCATTGTCTCTACGTAAATTACACTGCCGTCCCGGCTGATAATACGATACTCATTCGGCGTCAGCCGGTCGCCGCCGGAATCTATACACTCTTTAAGCCATTGAGTAACCCTTTCAAGATCTTTGGGGTGATGTATTTCCTGGTTAACTTTAGTGTAGTCAATCTTTTCATTTTTTTTATATCCGAGTAAATCGTAGAGTCCGTCAGACCAATGCACCTCACCTGTGGTAACATCCCAGATAAAATCACCCGATCTGCCAATACGCTGTGCAGTGATAAGCCTCCGCTCGCTTTCCCGGAGATTTTTCTCAGCCTGTAACCGATCCGTAATATCCCTGGTGGAACCCTGCAGACCAACCGGCAGCCCCTGATCGTTATAGAGTAAACTGGAAGTTATCTCGACCGGGAAAGGAGTGCCGTCTTTCTTAAACATAACTGCTGTAAAAACAATATTTTTAAAATTCTTATAATTTCGTATAGCCGAAACAGCTTTTTTAGCCATACTCAAATATTCTTTGAAAGAAGCGTGTTCCGAAAGTCCGGAACCAAGCCATTCCTCCTGTGTGAATCCTGTCATCTGAAAAATGGACGGGCTGACATAGGTAAATTTAAGGCGCAGATTTACCTGCCAGATCACATCAACCGAATTTTCAGCCAAAAGACGATATTTGTGTTCACTCCGGACCAGAGCCAGCCGGGCTTCATCTTTCTGCTTTTCGGCTTCTTTTCTTTCGGCTAATTCTTTCTGCAGAGCATAAGAAAGCCGCAAACTTTCGAGGGCGATTGATGTATGTTCGCTGATAAAGAGGCAGTTAGTTATTTGATCTTTTGTTAATTTTCGCGGGAAATCTGTTGTGCCGACAATAATAATTCCAAACATATCATCTTTTCCGCTTAGAGGGAAATAAGCAAGGGTACGAAGCGCGCGCGCTTCAATAACAGTTCTTTCTGCTCGGTTAAAATCAGCTTTTGATGTGTCGTCAATTATAATGGGAGTCCGCGTTTTTATAACTTTAGAAATATGCGGATGATCCGAAAGCCGCGCAGTCCTGAGTTCCGGCGGAAAAATTTGGGGAAGTTCGGGATCGGTTGCGGCAAGATAAAGCATCTCATTTTCCAGCAGGTAAACGGCAGCGCTTCCGCCGCCAATAATGCTGACTGCCGAACTGACAAGCCGCTGGAGAGTATTATGCAGATTTTCAGCAGCTTGATCTCCGGTTTTGAGTATTTCAGTCAAATTTCCGGAGCTATGCTCAGTGATTCTATGGATATCAGGCTTGAAATTTCCGGTTTCAGTAAAAACAACAGTTAAAAATTCCTTTGAGTTTATTTCAAATAATTCCACTGAGCAGCTCAGATTTAACTCTCTGCCCGATTTGGATACAGCATTAAATTTTGCGGCTCTTGGGATTTTTCCTTCAGCAAGGTCAGTTATTATCCTTTTTAGTTGATCACTTTCCCAGAAGGGCAGGGTGTCAGACGAAAGCCCTATAAATTCATCACAGTGATATCCGAAAAGTGAAGAAAAAGCCTTGTTGATATACATCAGGGTGTTATCCGAATAGCGGATGATTATTGTCGCTACAGGAGATATCTCAGAATACTGGAAAAACTGGTCAGCCTTTGTGTTTCTGAATTTTACAGAAACACCTGTTTTTTTTAAGAGCCGGTGAATTCTTACAAGGAGTTCAGACTTTTCGAGCGGCAGAAAAATAATCTCGTCAAAGAATTCGGCAGGGAGTTCATTCAGGAAATCCGAAGCGGACTGGTCTGCAATAAAAATAGAACGGGTATTTCCCGGGAAATAAAAAGGTGAATCGGGCTGTTTGTATCTCAGATATTTCCCCTCCGTTAAACCATCAAAAATGATGATTTCCGGTATTTCCCCCATTGGGTTTTCTTCGGAAACATTTGTTAACCTGAAATTATCTGCAAGCAGATTGTCAAGAATTTTCCTGATCTCTTCATTGCCCGCAGCAATACATATTGTACTCATTTGCGCTCAGGGGATTATATATAAAACACTAATCAGCTAATCTGGAATATCCTTTTTGATTATAAAATATTTGTTCCTTCGTGTATAAGCTAAAATAATGAAAAAACATCTATAAATGACTATTCACATTCCTCAGATTTGCTTCTTTATTTATTTAATTTCCCGTGAGAAGAGTCAGAAGAATTATATTTCGGTGGTTCGCCGTTTTTAATAAGCAAAGCATTAACTTCGTTCTTCAGATCAATAATTCGTGATTCCCTGCCAAGCAGAGCTTCCTGCCATCTTTTGAGTTCAATAAGCTGCCTGTTCATATTTTGCAAAGTCAGATTCCGCTCGGTAATATCCTGCCCCTGCACTATTGTTTCAATAAGAGTTTTTCTGTCTGGTGAATAAATATTTGCTGAATTCCATAAAGCTGTAATTATCTCGTCGTCTTTTCTCAAAATCCTGATTTCAACTGATTCCCAATTCTCACCCGAAAGGGCAGCGGAAACTTTGGACTGAGATTCGGCAGATTCATCCTTTGGGAAAAGTATTCTAACAGGTTTCCCGATAATTTCATCGGTGGAATAGCCGGTCAGCCGTTCGAAAGCGTGATTAAATCTTGTTATCCTGTATGCGGGATCCCAGGTCATAATCGGGGCACTGGCATAATTAAAGAGATTATTCAGATACTCGGCATTTTTTCTTAGTTCCTCTTCGGCTTTTTTCCTCTGAGTTATAATTTCATTATATATAACTATCCCTCCGATTGAGCCATCTGCCTGAAACCATGGACGGCATTCCCATCTGTTCCATTCAATACTTCCATCAGCTCTGTTAAAAGGATCATCCTCTGCATTAAAAATTCCTCCCCTGAGGGCTCTGCGGTGTACTTCTTTCCATTTCTCAGGCAGATCGGGAAGAACTTCATACATATGTTTCCCGATTATTTCAGGATCGGCGATTCCATAGTCATCGAGATATCGTTTACTGACGAAAATATACCGCAGGTCCTTATCATATACTGCAACTGCACTCTGGTTATGTTCAATTATATACTGCATCAAAAAATTATTATGCCGCAGTTTATTCCGGCTCTCACGCAGATCGTCTTCTGTTTTGCGGCGTTTTGTGATATCAATTATTATGGCTGAATAGTAAGTTTCATTATTAAAAATGGTCTTTTGCAGGAAAACTTCTACCGGGTATGTGCTTCCATCCTTTCTTTTATGAACTGTCTCGAAAACAATTTCCTTATCCTCTTTTTGTTCGAGTTTTTCGAGCAATCGTGCAAAACTATTGGGAGTGTATTCAGGTTTCAGGTCAAGCGGTGTAAGTTTTTGTATCTCTTCAATTGAGTATCCGAGATTTTGCAGAGCTTTTCTGTTGACTTCAATAAATTTCAGAGTTTCAGTGGAAAAAAGATAAATTTCGTTCTGAGAATCAGCGATAATCCTGTTTAATCTTTCTATCCTCTGGATTGCAGCTTTGGACAGGGTAATATCAATATGTGTACCCATCATAATTTCAGGTTCGCCGGCTTCATTCCGTGTGATCACCTTTCCTCTGTCACGGATCCAAACCCAGTTGCCATTCTTATGTTTCAGCCTGAATTCGCTTTCAAAAAAATCACATTCATTCCGGAGAATTTTCTCAATTTGTTTTTGTGCATATTTATGATCTCCGGGATGCAGCAGTCCGGCAAAAGTTTTAATTGATACCGGCGACAGTTCTTCGAGAGTATAACCTAACATTTCTGCCCAGCGGTCATTATACACAGATTCGCCGGTCTGGATATTCCATTCCCAGGTGCCGGCGCCGGTGGCTTCCAGAATACCTTTAAGCCTGTTTTGTTCCCGCTCAAGCTGCTCTTTAGTTTTTATCTGATCGGTAATATCAGTAACGGTTGTAATAAAAAACAGGGGCTTGCCATTCTTATCCCGACTCATAACCGTACTTACATCTCCCCAGATAACAGATCCATTTTTATGCAGATATCTTTTATGAAATCTTGTGGAATCCATTTTACCATGCAGCAAAGGGTCAATTATTCTTTTTATTTCAGGGATATCTTTTGCGGGGGTAATATCCTGCCATTTCTTATGATTCAGTTCATCGCGAGTATAACCGAGCATATTGCATAAAGCCTGATTTGCGAAAACCTTACCATCCGGCATTGTAAGGGATTTGCCGACATTTGCGGTTTCAAAAACAATCCTGAATTTTTCTTCTTCAGCCTTGCGTTTTTTATCTGCATCAACAAAAAACTCAATTTCAATGAGAAATCTAAACATTACAACAGCAATGACAGGGTAAATAACCAGAATGGGCAACGCAAAGTTTGTTACAATTTCAGAGGGTTTCAGTCCGGGGATCAGAAACAGCCAGATAAATACAAAAAGATGCAGCAGAAAAGCAAAAAGTGAGAGAGTGGTCATTTTAAGTGCAAGTTTCCGGTCGATGCGGTAGCGGAGAAAAAGCCCGAAAAGGATAGAAGTTGCAAGTATTCCAAGTTTTACGTATGCGGCTTCACCGCCTAAAAAAAGTCTGAAAACACCGGCGCTGATAAATGTTATTCCCGCTGCAGCAGGTCCGGCGAGAAAAGCCGCTGCGCTCAGGATTATTGTTGTACCATCTAAAAAAACAATATCCAGGCTGTGATAACAATTTGCCATATCCAGAATTGCAAAGAAGGCGAATAAAACTCCGGTGAAAAGATTTCTGAATTTTGCAGGTATCCGATCATTATATTGGTATAATAATCGATAAGAGAAAGCTAATAAGATCAGCGAAAGAATCGTTATGATAATATCTTTGTCCGGCATATCTCACCTCATAACTTATAAACTGCAAAAAGGATCTCAGGCTCGCTCAATTATAACTTCAGGTGCAATAACTATGCAGCAAACGATCAAATAAATGAATAATTTAAACTTTGACTATCCCGAAGCACGAAAAAAAAGAAAACTGTTTGTGCTGAATGAAAGATGATTATATCTATCTAAAGACTGGATCATTGTTTATCCACTTTACGAAGAGAATTCATTATAAATTCCGGCTTAAATGATTTTTGGAAAACAATGCATCGGTTCATATCACAGGCAGTCCCTGTACTGTTGAACAGTTTTCGCAGAAGGATTCCGGTAGAATTTTCATTGTAATTTACAAAAATTTAAGGAATAATGGTAGATAAATCCGAGGTTTAAGTTTATTCCCTCAGTTTATTATTGGGATTTCGATTTGCCTTTTGCCCGTCTAAATGGCGTGTCATTTTCCCGCACAGAGTTCCGCTGCCCCGCCCCCTGAACCGCAGTATGCAGAGAAATTCCCTTTCCCGGGAGGGGTGCCGTAAGGGCGGGGCAGGCGATGCACAGCCGGCTGAAGGAGAATAAAACCTTAAGCGGAAGGACACAATAGCACAAACCCCTCCTCAGGCAGGTGTATTCATTGACAATTCAAAAATTCGCAGAATTTATTATCTTTTTTGATTCCTGCTTATTAGGACATCCCTTCTTATATTCAATCATCTTACTGCAGACAGAAATTATTTTCAATTCTCTTTTGACAATATCCTAAACTATTTATAGATTAAAGTTGTGCATTATTATAAATTGCAATTAATTATTAATTTATTTGTTGGTTGCTGACTCTAATGTTGTGGCTTCTAAATCATACAATATCATGCTGGAAAAAAATCTGAATAATTACGGAAAATCTGGTCACGACGATCACCCCGATGAAAACGGGGGAGTTCCGTTTACAGAACTGGTGGAAATCGGCAGAAGACTTGCCCAGTTTGCTAAAGAAAAATACGGCTCCAAAACCGTTCTTATCGAAAAACTGCAAATTGAACCGGAAGAGGCGATCAAATATTTCAGCTACAGAAAGCCTATTCACCCGGACGTGCTGATTAAACTCTCAAATCTCGGCTGCAACATTGACTGGCTGCTGACAGGAAAAGGTGTTTTTTCACCCGCAGGGAATAAGGTTTCGAAATCGGAAGAGGGCTTTTCTCCTGCCGATCATCAGAAGTTTACTGACGCTGTTAAACTAAAAAAGGAAAAAGCTCCGCCGGAAAGCACTTTCAATTCCAAAATCCTTGAACTCGAAAAAGAATTACAGCAGATCACCCATAAGAACAATCATCTGCTTGAAGAGCTTGTCTCGATTAAAGGGAAAGTGGAAGCGGAAGTAGCCGCCGAAAAAGCAGACAAAAGAAAAAGCGAGTTTCAGCTCGATGACGAAAAATTGGACAAAATCATAAATTTTATTATTGATGAAATTAAAGATGCCGAACTGAAGGCTATCGAAAAACTTCTTACAAGAACTTACGATAATTTCCAGAAAGATATTCTTTCTGTCCTGAATGGCGCAAATGAGATTAATAAAGATAAAATAAGAAAGATATTGCAGGGTAAATAGTGTGATGTTCATCATTGGAACAAACTGTTCCAAGATGTAAATTTGAGCAGTTCTATTTGGAGGTAATGTGACTGCCCTGGGCTGGAAACCCGAGCACGGTGATTATGATAAAAAGAATGCATCTTTTGACGCTAAGCAGATTAGAAGAAAAAAGATCATTCATGCGGTTATGAATGTTTTTCTGGTTGCGGCGATTATAGGTATTTTGTTGATTTCTATCTATATTTTTTCATAATTGATTTTTGATTTCTCTTTTGAATCTTATAGGTACATTGAAAAAGCTCGAACCCGGAAAGATTTTCCTTGAGGCGCTGATGATTATTTTCAGCGTTCTTATTGCGCTATATTTTAATAATCTGAGGGAATCGGCAAGAGACCGTGAGATAACAGAGAAAGCTCTTAATGCCATTCGAAGTGAAGTAGTAAAGAATAAAGAATTTGTTGCCCCTCGTGTCGGGTATTATTCGGCTATGGCGGATACTCTTGCAAATCTTATTTCGATACATGGAAAAGATGCCAAAGGAGTAAAAATCCCCGGGTGGAGGGGAGCTATGCCTCTTCTTCTTCGGGATGCCGCTTTTAAAACAACAATTTCCACTCAGAATTTTGCCGGAATTCCTTTCGAAATTGCCGAAAGAATTTCTTTTCACTATTCATTTCAGGAAATATTCGGTAAAATGTTCGAGAAATTTTTATACGATCTGATTGATGATAATGCGCCTTCTCTCAGGAAACTCTATTTTATGTTCTCAGAGTTAAAACAGATGGGCGGCGAAATGGTTGAGTCCTATCAAACCATGGAAGTCATTCTGAAAAATCAGACGGTTGTGGATTAGATTAGCTGGTTTCATCCCCGGAGTTTCAAATCCAAAATCCCATACAGATAACTCAGCTTTCACGTCATTGCCCCGCTCCGCGGGGGAGGCGTGCACGAATAATTGTCTGAACCATGATTCATATGATTAAATGATTACCATGATTCCCTCAGTTAGAATATATTCTGTATTAATAAAATGAAGAACCCCGAAGGGGTGACATTATTATAGAATATTAATGCGAAAAGATAACACGAACTCCGAAGGAGTGACATTATTATAGCATTAATACGAAAAGATGACGCTTCGCCTCATCCCGCAATGCGGGACGATGACATAAGCAACTCATCCCATAGCCCCACAATAATGTCATTGGGTAAACTGAACCCCATTTTTCCGGGGTGAAGCAATCTCCGGAAAAAGTCTGAACCATGATTCATATGATTAAATGATTACCATGATTCCCTCAGATAGAATATATTCTGTATTAATAAAATGAAGAACCCCGAAGGAGTGACATTATTATAGAATATTAATGCGAAAAGATGACACGAACCCCGAAGGAGTGACATTATTATAGCATTAATACGAAAAGATGACACGAACCCCGAAGGGGTAACATTATTATAGAATATTAATGCGAAAAGATAACGCTTCGCCTCATCCCGCAACGCGGGACGATGACATAAGCAACTCACCCCATAGCCCCACAATAATGTCATTGGGTAAACTGAACCCCATTTTTCCGGGGTGAAGCAATCTCCGGAAAAGTCTGAACCATGATTCATATGATTAAATGATT
>JAIOYW010000032.1 GCA_021740915.1 Ignavibacteriales bacterium
TGTCATTTGGTGGCTGAGTGATCCGCTTTAGCGGTTGTTTCGATACGTCCCGCCCCGCAAAGCGGGAGACTACTCAAAAACCTTGTTTGTCATTCGGTGGCTGAGTGATCCGCTTCAACGGTTGTTTCGATAAGTCCCGTCCCGCAGAGCGGGAGACTACTCAACAACCTTGCCTGTCATGCGGTGGCTGAGTGATTCGCCTTAGCGGATCGTATCGAAGCCACATGCTGTGCATTTCTAAAAATCTTCTTTGCCTGTTTTGCCAGCAGTTCCGTATCGCCGCTAATCAATGCTTCTTTCTTTTTTCGGCTCCAGCCCTGCACTTGTTTTTCCCGGTAAAAGGCATCGCAAATCCGGGAATACTCTTCATAATAGACCAACCTGACCAGTAATTATCTTTACAGAAAAGTCAAATTTTATCCATGCGGGTTTTCAATCGGATTTCTTTTGTGTGCTCCATTTCCGATGTGAGCATATAATACTTCTGAAGGATATCGTTAAACCACACGATGTTTATTTCCTTTCGGGAAATGATTATCTTTAAAACATGGAAAACAAAATCCTAAATATCATCGGTGAATTAAAAATTCTTCTTTCAGAAAACTACACTGATTTCATAGGAATTTATCTTTTTGGATCTCAATCGAAAAAAATAACTCCGGCTGAGTCCGACTACGATCTCGCTATTATTTTTGAGCGGGAGATAAACAGAAAATTCAAAAATGAAATAATCGATTTGATTTATAGTTTTGATCTAAAATATGAGATAGTGCTTGATGTAAAAATATTTTCCGCAAAGGAAATTTCCGAACCCGTAACCCCATTTAGAAAGAGCATTAAAGAGACCGGATTGTTTTATGGGTTACGATAAAGATCAGTTAGCAAAGCACAGACTTGCCCGCGCTTATGAAAGTATTGAAGATGCAAAATTGGCGATCGAAAATAATCGGTTATTCAATGCTGAAAACAGAATTTATTATACGATTTTAGTTTTCACTGTTAGACAATTGCCACGAATGCACGAATGAAAAATGGATTTTTATATAGTGATATGCATTTAAATGCGGAAAATTAGCATAAATTGAAAAGTATGTGGAAATAAGTAATTCAAAAATGTTTTTTCCTTAAAAATCCAATTCGTGCATTCTTGGCGACAGTTCAAGTAGCCAATGTATGATTGAAAATCCTTATTTTTTGACGAGTCACAAAACTAATTGAAAATGGAAAAAATAGTTCTGAAAGAAGAAAGTTATGCTATCATTGGTAAATGCATTGAAGTGCACAATAATCTTGGCCCGGGATTTCTGGAAATAGTATATAAGGACGCACTGGAGTATGAATTCCGGAAGGCAAATATTCCATTCGAAAGAGAAAAAATGTATGAGGTTATCTACAAGGGGACAATTCTTCCGCATAAATTTTATGCCGATTTTATGGTTTATGATAAAATAATTCTCGAGATTAAAGGAGTTTCTGCGATATCTGATGAATTTACCGCACAGGCTATGAATTATTTGAAAATTTCGTGCAAACAATTAGCATTAATAGTTAACTTTGGTGAACTGCGGTTAAACTATAAACGAATTGTAATGTGAAAATTAATCCGAAAATACACAAACTCAGCTATCTCAAAAAAGGTATAAAATCCATTCGTGCATTCGTGGCAATTTTTTAATTCTTAAAAACGCAAGAAAATATGAGTTCATATTAAAAATCCGGAAAACAAATAAACCGGCAATCAAAAAAAAAGTATAAAATCCATTCGTGCATTCGTGGCAATTTTTTCCCCATTTTATCCTTATTTTTAAGAATTATATTTATTGCAGCAATGAGGTAATATGTCAGATTTCGATCTCAAAATAATCCGCGAAAACATTAATGAAGCCAAAAGCCGCGGCGAGGACACCCGCGATCTCGAAGCATCTATGAATGACATGGCTGATCACATGAAATTTCTTGCTGCAATGAAGAATGCAGAAGGTGAGCGGGACGAAGCCTTTGTGCTTTATATGCAGGTGCTCGATGTTTTTCCTGAGGATACCGAGGCGCTTACGGAAGCAGGTAATTTTTTCTTCGGCAGCGAGGATTATGAAAAAGCAATGAGCTTTTTCGACCGTGCTCTGATTTCGGAACCTGACGATGCAAATCTTCTGCTTTATGCCGGAATTACCAGATTTTCTGTCGGCAAATATTCCGAAGCTGAAAAATACCTGAGGTCTGCAAAGAATTGCGGCGGCGATGAAATCACATCCGATATGTATCTTGGTGTAATCTGTATGCTCGATGAAAGATTTCCCGAAGCACAGACGTTTATGCTTTCCGTTGTTGAAAAGGACGATGAATTTGAAGAAGCATATAACTCGCTCGTCGAATTATACAAGCGTATGGGGAATGCCGAAGAAGCAAAAAAATGGGATCAGAAACGCCGCGAAAAATTCGGGTGATCTTATCCTGCCCTTTATCTTCTTATGCGGGAATTCATATTTGTGTCATCTCTGTCGGATGAAATAAATATCCCCTCTATTTCAGGTGTTTTCCTGCCCTGATATATGCCGCAAACTGCTCATAGATAAAATGCTCCCACACTTTTTCGACAATTCCGGGCCAGCCCTCAGCAACTTCGCCTGAGGCATGAACGTCAAGTCTTAGTTTTGTGGAATCCACTCCCGCAGGTTCAAGGCTGTACGTGTTTACAAGGCTTATCGCATGACCTGTCAATCCGAGAGGACCGGTGAAACGGATTATCTTCGGGCGGTTTACGTAATTAACAACTGCATGCTGAATCCCGTTTCCGGCTTCATCAAAAATTTCCATAAAACTGCCGCCGGGTTTGGGTTCAATATACATTTTGAGGGGAGTTTCAGAGATCGAATGATCCCACCATCCGCTGATATCACCGGTGATTGCGTCAAATATTACATTCGGTGTGCCAGGCAATGTTACTTCTTTGGAAAAACTGAATACACCGCTTTTGAATTGTTCCTGAGCCTGGAGAGAAATTAACCCCCAAAAGAGGATCATCATTAAAATTTTGATCATTGGAAACAGTCCCCCGAAAAATTAAGATATGCTATCTTATTAAGATAGTTAAAAAGAGTGGATACAGTCAATTACTTCATAAGCATAAGTTTGCGGCTTATCATTACGCTTCCCTCTGACACTTTGCTGCTGATAGTTCCCCGCAATAAGTAAATACCCGAGGAGACGTTTATCAAATCGAGCGGAATACTTAATTCTCCGGCAGCGCTGTTTTCCTTTTCAAGCCCGAGGATCTTTTCCCCTGTAACGGTGAAAATCTCGAGAAGTACCGATGCCGGATAATTTGTTTTAATGGAAACATTTGTTGAAGCATTAAAAGGATTAGGAAAAACGCCGAGTTCATAAGTTTCCGGCAGTTTCAAATGGTCATTTAATCCGCTGATCGGAACCTGGTGTACAATATGCGAAGGGGAAATCTCAACTATGCTGCCGCCTTCATAAAAACGCAGTTTGATACGGTTCTCTCCGGTATTATATGGGTGCAGATAAAGCGAATCGCCAAGGCAGAAAGTTTCGAGAGTTGCAAATTCCGATACTGCCCGGATACTGTCGTAACCCGATGCCGAGCTGAAAAAATAACTTAATGGAACGGAGAGGTATTTTCCTTCTTCTGCAATTATTCCTGAAGGGAGAGGTGCAGTAAAGCTTATATTTGTTGTCTCTAACGGCATCTGGGCGTCAATCCATTGCAGCCTGCCATTTACGTAATTTCTAAAATAGTCCATTTCATCTTCATAGGTTGCGCCGATGTAATTATTGGGCCATACATAAATTCCCAGGACGGGCCAGCGCTGGAAATTCCGGATGGATGCAGGCTTTACCACAGTATAAACAGAGTCAATGTAATTCATCAGATTTATTGTCGAGAATTTACCCTGTCTCAGCGCCTTCCAGCGTATAGCAAATCTGTTCTGAATAAGCGGATGATGGAATATCCTGTGCCACCAGGCGGGAGGCAGGAAACCTTCCCACTCAGGGAAACCAGTGAAATCAACGCGCCAGTCCTGCACCGAACCGCCTTCATAGTAATCTGCATTCCCGAAGCCGAGATTAAAATCCCATATAGGACCGGGCTGAAGTTTCGGGTTAATTGAACTGCGGTCTTTTACGAGGAATGTTGAAAGCCTGTAGGAATCGACATTTTTGGTAATTTCGTTTGCAATATAGTAATCAACAAATCCATCGATATCAATTTTTTCCATAAATCCGTAAAACGGATGATCGAATGATTCTCCCATCAGAAGTGTCTCAAGCACAAGCACATAAGATTGTAAGTAGGATATCTGTTCGGGTACAAGGTCTTCGGCTTTGGGATAATTATACTGGTAATAAACGCTGTAATTAGATTCGGGATATGTGGCGACATTGGAGTACCACCCTTCGGTGCTTGATCCGGCAATTTTATCAACGGCAAAAATGTAACCTCCGGTTACCGCATCTCCTGCAATATCACCGGTTCCCATTTTTTTTATGTCAACGCGGTTTTTGTCACGCTTTATTTTTTCCTCGAACACATAAACACCCGCATAATCGCCGTTCAAAACTACTTCGCAGAGGTGGGTACGTGTTGCATAATGCCCGAGATCGCGCCCGATTTTGTATGCCAGAATATTCCGCATCAGGGATTTATCGCTATAGGGCGCATAGAGTACCCAGTCCGATTCTTCAGGAAAGCCGAGCAGCGAAACGTTCAGATCTTCTCCGGATGCATCCCGTGTATCCATTCCGTATTGTTTCTTGGGAAACATCTGTGATGAGGAGCCCCTTATTTCGATTGCAATATGTCCGTTATAATGATTCCAGGGATCAGTTATATTGTTGATGTTCCCTTCCCCGTTAAAGATAATCCCTAACCAGCCCGGTATTTTGGGTTCATCAGGTATCGGCTGCCCGTATGTATCGATAATAAAGATTGGCAGATTTGAGGACGTAAATGTCTGTGAATAAACTGAACTTGTCAGTAAAAATGCAAAGATTATCGCCGGATTAAAAATGTTTTTCTTCATTCAGGAAAGTTATTTATAATTCTAAAGAGTGTCAAGGAATAAGAACCTCACGCGGGAGAAAAGATCACCGGGAAAAGAAATTCTCGCAAACCTGCCCCGCATCGCGGGGGACGCGGGGGCGCAAAGGGGGAAAGAAAAGATTACCGCTAAGTCGCGGAGACGCAAATTAACCCTGACCTTCAGACGGGAGCAGAACCGGAAACCAGCCCGCGGGCTTCAGCCCTGATTTGGGTGCCGTATTGATGTCTGGAAATAGATTACCTCAGGGACGCAAACACACCAGGAAAAATGAATAATTGTAGATATTATGAAAATACTTAAAAATATCTCTTTGCCTCTCTGCGTCCCCGCACTGCGGGGCGGGAGAAATTATTTCATGTAAAAGGAAGGGGGGAGTATCAGGCCCACTCTCTCATGTACTTATCATTTAAAAATTTTGGGCGGGAGCAAACTTATATGCCTTTCCTTCAAACAAACGATATTATCATGCTTTGGCAGTCCGCTAATATCATATACCTCTGCAAGATGAGAGGGCTTTTCTTTTCCATGTGATAACCTGAAAACCCTGTAATTGTTTTTTACTTTGAAAAACCTGTAAATATCAATAGCATCTCCTCCGAAGGTTTCACGGTCAGGACTGTATTCAATAATGCAGGCTGGCGCAGCAGGAGTTGAAAAAATTTCTCCACTACCACGAAGCACTTCAAGTTCCCAGCCTTCCACATCAATTTTGATGCAATTTATTAATTCAATTTTATTCTCATTGACGAAATCATCCAATCGAAAAATTTCAGTTTCGAAACCGGCTGCTTTTTCTGAATCCCTGATAAAACCTGATGCACCCCTGTTAACAGATGTGCTCTCGAATATTTGCGTTTTCGAATTGGCAGATCCTAAAGCATTCCGCATAGGTATAATGTTTGCAGCATTATTTAATTTTATGTTCTTTTCAAGAATACTGAAAGTTGAAGGCAAAGGTTCAAAAGCATGTATCTTAAAAGTATTATTGAATGATTTTGATACAAAAAGGCTGATCAGACCAATATTAGCTCCAACGTCTATAAAAACTCCATTTGGATCACTGACAGAAAGCAGAGCCTTAATAATTGCTAAAGTCCCTTCCTCATATGAGCCATACTTAAAAACTGATTCTTCGATGCCCTTATCCCGGAGGGGATCAACAACTAATTTGAATCCGTGAGATGTACTGACAATAACTGGTCCGGTGCGCGCCGGAAGCGGAACAATATTCACAAATTTTTCAATAATTGTGGCTATGCCTCTGATATGCAGATATCTAAGCTTTGATAAAGTATGGGTGAATTTGAGCGCGGTATTGCCGGAAAGATCAGGTGTCATTGTTTTTAGACTCGTAATTAAATTAGTAGATTTATATTAATCCATTTTATACTGGATATCGTTAAATTACAAAAATTCCATGACACAAAAAACCCGTAAGGTATATATATATATATGTTATGAATAAAAAAGACATTAAAAGTGCTAAATGTTTATCGAATGGAACCAACAAAGTCAGAAACAAATTAATGCAGATAAAAGATTACCACCCCGCGGGAACTATGCAAAGAACAAAAGATTAAGCCGCGAATTGGAGGTAGAGGGTAGAAATTAGAAGGTAGAAATTAGAGGGTAGATTATACGGTGACAGGCGAAGGCGGGGACGCAATGGGGTGATTAACCCTGATCTTCAGGTCAGGGGGAACAGAATCAAAAACGAGCCGAGGGCTTCAGCCCTGCCTGCGGCAGGCAGGCCTGATTGATGCGAAGAAAAATCTCCCGCAAAGAGAGAAAAGAATAAAGCGATTTGTGATCAAAGAAAAAGGATCGGGTCAGAACTGCCTGCGCAGGCAGGTGCGATTTATTTATCTGCGGCGGGGGATCATGTCCGTGCTCTGTTAGCGAGAGCGGAATGAATTTTTGCGTTATAAATCTGGTTGATTAAGTCCCGGCAAATTTTTATTAGAACAGATGATTGAATGCCGAAGATACTCAGAACAAATTACGTTTTTGGCTCATCAAGGAGGCTAATAACTGTTTTCTTAAAATCCGGGATATCATTATTAATTATTTCCCAGACAATATTTATGTCAATCCCAAAATACTCATGTACAAAAATATTTCTCATGCTGATTATCTGCTGCCATTTGATATCCGGAAGTTTTGCTTTCGTTTCTTCAGAAATGTGATTGCCCGCTTCGCCCATAATTTCCATTTGTTTTATACAGGCAAACCGCATCATTGAATTACCGGAAAAGTCAGAAAAGTTTTTACCCTCCACATAAGATTCAATTTCGATAATCGCATCATAGATATGTTGGAGTCTGATGATGTCTCCTGATTTACCTTGCATAGATCATCTGCTTTTCATTTTCAATTAGAGGTTTAATATATTGTGATAGTCCATTGGAAGAGACCAAATCAACCTTCATGTTCAGAAGTGTTTCCAGATCAATCTTCATCTGAACGAATTTTAAGCCGATTTTTTGTGAATAGTCGAGATCAACCAGGATATCAATATCACTTTCAGGATTACCTTCACCCCGTACATAAGAGCCAAACAAATACGCTTTCAAAACCGGTCTGGTTTCGAAGTACTTTTTAATTGTCTCTATTTGAGCAGAACTAAGTTTCATGTGACAAATATACAAAATATCGTGTTCAGAATAACGCCGTGTATTCTGATCAGGGCAGTAAGCGCTGAACGCTGGCGAGATTTTTCCCCGCAAAGAAAGTAGGATAAACCCTGACCTTCAGGTCAGTGGGAACAGAACCAAAAACGAGCCACGGGCTTCAGCCCTGCCTGCGCCTGCCTGCCCTGCCTGCAGCAGGCAGGCGCAGGCAGGGCAGGCAGGCCTGATAATTAATCTTTAACAATTAGTAATAAGATAATGTATCCGATTATATTCCTTCTTCATTAAACACATCTATTTATCACTCATTCACTTTTTTACTTCAGAGAACAAAAAAGGGATTGACACAAGTAATCAATATTTTGTAAGTTCTATCGTAATAAAAAACCCTTAACAAGGGAATCATAGAATGAAAAGAAATCTGATTTTAATATCTGCTCTTCTCTTGGCAGTATTCCTTTCCTGCAAGGAGGAGCCGACAGACCCCGTAACCCCAAAACCCGTTGGCTGGCAGGATGATGTTCCCTGGCCCTCACTCGCCGCAAGCCCCTGGCCGATGTACCGGCATGATCCGCAGAATACCGGGAGAAGTAAGTTTCCCGGCCCGGGTTCAATATCAAATATTGTTGCACTGGAAGGATTCTACTCTGATACTCCCCCGGTCATAGGGATAGATTCCTCTGTTTATTTGCAGAGCGCCGGAAATATGAAAAAAGGTTTGTATTCATATTATATGGACGGTTCTTTAAAATGGAATAATCCCGGTCTTGATGGTTTTGATAACATTGTTTCACCTGTTTTGCTGAGCAGCGGAGATATTCTTTTTCTTGATGCCTGTACTGGATTGTTGTCTAAAATTGATCATCGAACAGGATTATTATTAGTGCAAAAAAATCTCTCTGCATACATGACTTCATGTGTTTTTCAAAAAAGTATTCAGGTAGATAAGAACGGAAATATTTTTCTTCTTTCCAATACGGGAAAACTAGTAATACTAAATTCTTCGATGGAAATAATTCATACTGATAATAATCCTGATTTTCAGGCATATGACTATAATATCGTTTTCACAGCAGACGGCAGAGGTGCTTTAATCGCGGGAAAAAGCAACCCTTTATATTATCTGAATACAGAAACTTATGAACTAAAGCCCTTAATCACTGTCGGAATAATAAAAACTTTGCCGGTTGTAGATGCTGCAAACAGGGTATATTTTGTGATATCATCGGAGGAGAACGTTAACCTTGTTTGTATGCAGTTAAACGGAAATGTAATCTGGCAGCATAAACTGAATAGGCAGCATTACAATAACGACCAGGGATATTTTCTCTATCCGGAGCCTGCTATCAGCAGGGAAGGGAAAATAATATTGCCTGCGGATAGTCTTTACAGTTTCAATTATTACGGAAAGGTTGATTGGAAAGTTTATATGCAATTACAGGCTGGTGAATACTCTTCGGGAAATGCTGCTATTGATTCGGAAGGCAGAATTTATTTAATGACTGGAAATTTCTCGGTTCTAAGGTGTTATGATAAATACGGGCAATTAATAGTTGCTCACGATTTTACAAATGAGGTTCTCCTCGATCATAATCCTGTAATTGGTTATTGCGGAAGCCTCGTTCTTGGCGGAGTCAGAGAAAATAAAGTGTTTTTAATAAAATAGGGTCATCAAATGAGTGATTTTAGAAAAATTATTTCGTTTTATTTGATTATTATTGCCAAAATTTATCCTAAAATGGAAAACGCGCAATGGGAATTATATTTTCAGACAACCGCACCTGCACAAGTAGTTACTTCTTTCTCCCTGACACCCAGTTCATATTCTTATTGTTGGGATTATAATTCACAAGTGTTCATATCTTCAGCAACCTTTTCTTCCATATACAACATTTGTGGGACTCAACTTGGTGCCGCAGACGGAATCGATGTTTGTTATCAAGCAACACCATTGGCACCTCAATTCTGGTTTGGTTTAATGAAAATCGTGATAAGTACCTATCCGATACACCCTAACGCAGAATTACCCGAACCCGTTCAATCCTGAAACAACGATAGAATATACATTGGAAAAGAAGGAGCAGGTAAATCTTAAAGTGTATGATCTGCTTGGGCGGGAGCTTGCAGTTCTCGTAAATGAAGTTCAGGAAGCAGGTAGCCACCGTGTACGTTTTGCAGCGGGAGAGCTGCCCGCCGGTGTGTATTTCTATACTCTCCGCGCCGGGGATTTTGTGCAGACAAAAAAGATGTGTTTTATTAAGTAGGGGAAAGAAAAATGAAAAAAATTAAAATAATACTTGCAGCCTTATTGTTTCCGGCTATTGTATATACACAGGAACTTCTCCTCACGAATACTAACGGTCCTGCCGGCGGCGGAATAACAGGCGATATTACTATAAATAAGCAGGGTGAATTATTCGCAGGTACGTATGGCACATATACTCCCGGAATAAGAACCGGTATTTACAAAAGTACAAACACAGGCGAGACCTGGCAGAGAATTAATACGGCAGGTGAATATCTTCAGGTACTTTCAATATATACGACAAGCACAGGGACGATATTTGCAGGAACAGACTGGCAGCAGGGGAAAATCTACCGGTCAACAGACAATGGATCGACCTGGGAGATAAAAGCGAATGGATTTACCGGAGAAGGAGTCTGGGTCATTTCTGAAATTTCATCTACTGGAAGGATTCTGGTCGGAGATGGTGACAGCGGCGGTATATTTTATTCCGATGATTCTGGCGACAATTGGACAAAAGCAGCTTCCGGTTCACCCCTGGCGATTGCTCAGGATGATTCAGGGCGCGTTTATTTCGGTTATTGGCAGGGAATCTATTATAGCGATGATAATGGCACAACCTGGCAGGATCTTAATTTTCCATACGAATTGGCGGTATCAACGATAATTTCAGTAGAGGGAAATACTATCTATTGCGGAACCGGGTATTCATGGTATCGGGAGGGCGATGGCGTATTCAAAACAACAGATGGTGGATTGACCTGGGATCATATTGGTCTCAATGGAATAAAAGTTACATCTCTTGTGATTGACAGTCTGAGTAATGATATATATGCGGGTACGTATGATCAGGGAATATTCCGCTCAACTGATGGGGGAAATACCTGGCAGCCTGGGGATCCAAATTTCAGGAAAGATATTTCCAGACTAAAAATTACGTCTGAAGGTTATCTTATTGCCGGGAGCGAGGAAAAACATGGTATTTACAAGTCAACGGACAAAGGCAATACCTTCACAACTGTCGGGCTTCCAAATGCTTTCACATTCAACATGGAACCATTCGGCGAAAACAAGCTGATACTTGCTACAGAAGCAGGAGTTATTTTCTATGATAAAATCGGCGGTAACTGGACGCATCTCGGATTTCCTGAAGCTGCGGCAGTTACAATTGCTGAAAACGGAGATATATATGCAGCAGCTACTTTGAACGGGGTATCAGGCTTATATCTAACGACAGATTCAGGGGTGAACTGGACACAGGTTCAATTACCGGCAAGTCAGACAGGCAAAGTTCGCAATGCCCTTGCCGTTAATGGTAAAATTTACGCGGCGGCAGATAATCTTTGTATATCTTCAGATAATGGCTCATCCTGGTTTGTCTCGCCTCTTATTACATACACCGATAACCTTGCTTCTATTTATGTAAGAGATAATGAAATATGGGTAACGGGCAAATTTAATGATATAAGCGGATTCTATAAATCGACTGATGGAGGAATTTCTTTTGATCTGAAATTCGATGGGATTCCATGGGGACATAATAATCTCGCATTTACGTCGAATGGAAATATATATTTGGCTTTCCCATCTGATTTTTCGGGGGGAACAGGCGGTCTCTTCTGCTCAGCGGATGGGGGAGATACCTGGGTACGCAAATCGAACGAGCTGACTTCCGTTGTGTATGTTGACCAGGGCGACCGGATTTTAGCAGGACTTACTGGCAAATTACTCGTTTCAAATGATTATGGAGAAACCTGGACAATGTTTACAGATATCACTCCTGCTGATTTTTACAGGGACGAGGGTGGAAAGTACTTTATTGCTACTACAGGTGACGGGCTATTGGAAGGGGATATAATTACCGGACTGACTGAAAACAAAGTCACTCCTGATAAATACACCCTTGCTCAGAATTACCCAAACCCGTTCAATCCTGAAACAACGATAGAATATACATTAGAGAAGAAAGAACACGTAAATCTTAAAGTGTATGATCTGCTTGGGCGGGAACTCGCAGTTCTCGTAAATGAAGTTCAGGAAGCAGGCAGCCGCCGTGTACGTTTTGCAGCGGGAGAGCTGCCCGCGGGTGTGTATTTCTATACTCTCCGCGCAGGTGATTTTGTGCAGACAAAAAAGATGTGCCTCCTGAAGTGAGAAAAGAAGAAGAAGCTCTCGCAAAGCCGCAAAGGGGGAGAGAAAATATTACCGCTAAGGCACAAAGCCGCAAAGGGGGAGAGGTTAGTATATTAAACACCACTCCGCTTAATATATAATCTCCTTCCCCGGGGCTTCGGAGCCTCAGCCGCCTTTGACTCCTACATGCCGCAGCTACGCAGCTTTGAAGAACCCTTGAATTAACTAATATTCTACAAACTTGTCGC
>JAIOYW010000002.1 GCA_021740915.1 Ignavibacteriales bacterium
GTCGGATCGAGTTTGTACCCTTTCGCTGCTTCCCATCCCAGCCAAAGATTATGGCCATCAATTTCCTGAGGTGTATAATAGATATTGTATGTATCCTGAAAATCAGCGTATTCGAATTCATAACCCAACTCGAATTCATAACGTGATTTGAATCCCAATCCAACGAGAAAGTCATTCCCAAAATTTTCTCTGGCAACGCGCAGGGTGTTATTTTCAATAAAGGTTGAATTATCTACCTGGTAATAATTGTATATTGTATAAAAAGATAAACCTGAATCGTAACTCAGATTCCCCTCCCCTCTGAATCTCCTGGCGACAAGCCGGTTCTGCAATAAGAGTCCGGAATCAAAAATATCAATAGCATCGCTCTGTAAAAATGAGAAATTGAGATGATAACGATTATTTCCACTGTACTTTAAACCAGCTGATAATAGACTTTTACTATTTGAAAGGGGGAAAAAAATCTGACCAAGTCCAACATACATATCTACAGGTTCCCACAATTTAAGATATATATTCCCCTCAACAGATGAATAATTAAAACCAGCATTTGTCGCGTTAAACGATCCTCGTCTCAGATTAATTCCACCCCATAGGAATTTCAGCCAGCCAATTCTTAAATTTATTCCGCCATATTTGTTATCGCAGCTCTGGTTATCAGAATAGATCCTTGCGTATGGGCGAATGTCGTAGAAGGAATTATGTAATGGTCTATCATTAAAAATCCACTCAAATTCCGAACTTCTGCGCGCATATTTATAAGATGGGGTTTTCGCATTTTTGTCAAACGCCTCGCTGCTTCCAAGATTATCCTGAGCAAAATTATACACTGACTTTGCTTTCTCATACTGACCAAAATGCCTGTAACTATCTCCGACATAAACTTTTAGTTCAGCATCATTAGGAAATTTTTCACTTAATCTTAGAAATTCATCAAATGCTCTGAAACGATCCCCTGCTTTATAATATGCAATTGCTCTCATTTTATCAACTTCAGGGCTGTATTGCCTCTCGATAATTTCATCATAGAGATCAATTGCTTCGTTAAATTTCCCATTACATTCGAGTACTTCAGCAAACTCCAGTTTCAGTTGTGAATCGGGCGGATTCATTTCAAACGCTTTCACATACTCCATTTCAGCATTAACGCAGTCTCCCGAAGATTTGAGATTTCTTGCATTCTCCAATCTATCAGCATAAAGTTCATCTGAAGTTTTATAATTCTCTGAATACAAAGCCAAAAAGACAGGTAAATCTTTGTCATCTAATTCTATATCGTTAATCTTATCTTTCGCCTCATTAAACTTATTCGTGCGAATATCGTTGGCGATTCCGGTCTTGGTTTTCATCTCCCCGGAAGGATTATAATCGGTTAGCATCTCAAAAGCTGAGTTGTCCAGAGCCTCATTACCAGTTCCGTAAAGCACTATTTTTGTCAGATACTCCAAAATGCGAGGGTCATCGGGTTCGCTTTCACTGGCTTTTTTTAATTCTTCGATAGCCTCTTCGTAATTTTGATTTGAAATAAGACTTCGTATAAATAGAAAATGAAGATCGCGGTTTAAAGGAAACGAGGAGTATAATCTGTCGGATAATTCCCGGGCTTTTTCAGTTGAACCGGCATTTATATAGAGGTCTGTCAGGTAATTGCCCACATCTAAATCAAGTGGTCCGCTATCGAGCAATAATTCGTATTTTTTTATTTCATCGTCTCCCGGATCACCGAGTTGCTCGGCAATATTCCGTTTCAGTCTCTGAAAACGTGCAGTTTCACTATAGTTTAATTCAAGGTACTGCAGATGGAGTTTAGCTTCTTCGAACCTGCTTTCCTTGACCAGTGCAGAAATAAGTTTGAACCTGGTCTCGTAATCATTAGGATTTGAAAGGAGAATACTCAGGAATTCATCAATTTCACCTTCGGATTTACCGGAATCAAGTTTTGGGGAGTCAAACAAAACTCCGTAAACATCCGAATCCAGATCTGCATTTAAATATTTTTGATGAAACTCCTTACCCTCAATAATTGAGAATTCAACAATGCAAAATAGAATTAGAAGAAACCTGTGAACAAAGTTCCATCCGAACAATTTCATTAACCAGAAATTCTTGCAAGTGTCTGATAATTCTGTCCCATATTGATATCTGATTGATGTATATAGGCAATCATTGCCTCAGATGTATCCACATTGTTCGTAATTTCAATTGCCATAAAAAGCACATATTCGGTCGCAGCATTTAGGTATTCTTTATCAGAACTTGGCAAATTTGATTTCATTCCTCTTACCAGATTCAGGACCTCATCAAATGCAGGTTTTACGGTGAGAATAAGAATTTTATCTTCCATAATGCAGATTTTATCTCTTTTACTGGTTGATCCCTTCACCGCTTGCTGCAACTGAGAATAATTAAGAAATCCTTTGACTGTAGCAGCAGGATCAAGCTTAATTGAGATAAGGTAAAACTTCTGTCCGGTACTTTTATACAGGGCTATCTGATTGCTTAGTAATAATAAAAAGTCATTATATTCATAAATATTTGAAAAAAGAAGAGAATCTTTTTGCTCAACTTCAAATTTTGCAGGCATTACCGGTGGTCTCTGGGAATTTGTCAGTCCGGTATCATTATTCTTTTTAATGAAGGTCGGCTTCTCAGCAGGTTTTTTGTCGGGCACTTCATCTACTTTTGTTGGAATTCTGTCGATATCAACAGGTTTGTCAATGATCGGAGGTTCACCAACAAAGAGTCCATGAACGGGCATAATAGAATATTCCCCCTGAAAACGTCCCTGCGGATGTCCAATATTTGGGGCTATCAATACTTTCCCACCTTGGAAATTCGTCATTTCACCATCCGAATCTGATTTTTTCAGAGTAACAACACCGGTGACATAAGAGGCTAAAATATCAACAATAGATTGTGCCTTTGGAGTAGCAGGTTCTCCTACAATAAAAAGACTGGTGATATTCTTATCTTCAATCACTTCAAGAGTATGCAGATAAGAATCCTTAAGCAGATCAAGGTTTCTAAATCCAATATAAGGTGTTATTTCATCAAACATGAGTCTTTTGGGCTTATATTGATTTACAACTGTAACAATGTCATTGAAATATTCCATAAGATAATCATCTGCATTATAGGCATCATACAAATAATTTGGGGGTGATATCCTGACAACTATCACCAGATTCTTGCTCATATAAGCCTGGATATCAAAATTAATGGAGGCACTTTGAATCATAAGGTCACGGGGTCTCATATTTGTAAACAGAAGTGAAACCTCCTGGTTTTTAGCTGCAGAATGAAGAAACTGCAGCCCAAGCAAAGTCCTGCCTGATTTTTTTGGTCCGATCATCAGATAACTTCCACCCTGATAAATTCCACCCCAGGAATTTTCGATAAAGTTAAAGCCAAACGGTATAAGTTTAATAGATCCAGTCATTTTTCGCCTGAGTATTTTCTCACAAAATTTATTTTATAAAATATGCCATTACAAAAATGGCGGCAGCATTGGCAACAATCGTTGGTTCGTTTGAGACATAATCCATCCTGTCATCCCGGTAAACTCCTTCCTCGGTTTGAAAAGAAATGTATTTATCTCTTTTTTCATACTGAATTTTATACGAATCAAGGGCTTCCTTAGGAACAGGGCCAGCTGCAAAGCCACCGGGAAGATAACCGTTTTTTAAATATGATATCTGATGGTGAAAATATTTTGTGAAATTGCTTCCAACATTATGAATGAATGAAACTCCCCATTGATTCTTGCCGAGCACAAAATCGCGCTGGGCATAAAGCAAGGAATCGTATTCCGAACTTCTTGTTAATTGCTTGTAAAGAATAGCTTGCAGGGCAACTCCCATTAAAGTATGATTTGTACCCCAGCTATAATCAGCACCTTCCATGAATAATTTTTTTCTGCTGCTATTCCTGAAATGGTCAAGATTTTGCCTTATGAAATCCCTAAATATGGGATCATATTTGGCAATCCTGTAATGAGCATACGAGTTAATATCCCCCCAGCTCCACCAGTAATCGGGTCCGGCAGAACGAGCATAACTCACCGCATCATCAAAATATTCTTGTCCACCAGTAGAAATATATAGTTCTATTGCACCTAATGCAAGTTTACCTTCGAACTTACTATCCTGATACATTCCAGTTCCACTTTTATCAAGATCAGGAACATCATTACGTAAATCATAAGTTTGTTTTGCAGAAGCCAGACATTTATCTGCAAATTCAATATCCTGAAATCTTGTTCGCCAAATCCTGGAAGCGAGCGCCATCGTTGCCGAATATATGCCGATAAGGTTTTTGCCAGTACCTGTAAATGCGGGTCGGTCAAATTCAAGCGGATCGTTCTCCGGTAATCTCCACCCGACCTCATGGTCACGCATATCCTGTACCTGAGTAATAAACAGGTCGTCTCTGAAATGGGCTCTATGCAGCCAGTCAAGACCTACTCGGCACTCCTGAAGAATATCCGGAGCTCCGTCTTTATCCTTGTCAAATTCAAACTTCTGATTATCATAATCGTAGGAAAACAACAAAGTATAAGTTGTGTAAGCAATTGTATTAAAAAATTTTATGTAATCAGCAGCATCATGCCAACCGCCGGTGACATCTTCTGTCTGTCGGTTTACCCTTTTTCCGAACAGCAGAGACGTAGCATCTGCTTTATGGCAAATATCATGAAAAAACGGTGAAGTGAAGCCGCATCGCTGAACCTTAAAGAATTGGAGCAATGTATCAACCAGGCCGACATATGTGCTCGCCCCAACCTCGAACGGAAAGGAGTCACTATCCTTAATTCTGACAGAAAATTCTCCGCGGGATTTGAATTCAGTAAATGAAAAATCATAAATGAAATCGAAATTGTTCAATCGTTTTTGAGTACGGCGTAATTGTCCCGAGTGTACGGCTTTTCCTGTCTGGACGCTAATGATTTCAAATTTATTTTTATCGAGATTCTGCTCGGAAAGAACCACACCGATTTTTTGGTCCGTCAACAAATACCCGACTTGACTAAGTCGGATGTGAATACCTGAAGCTAGGCTATTTGAAGTGAAAAATAGCAGATATATAATTAAGCCATTTAGGAAGTTTCTCATCTAACTTCTTTCCCACCTTTTTCTTCTTTGAAACTTGTTCCGAATACATAATCCCATGTGGGCTGACTCACTCCATAGCCCTTTTGACTGTTCTTATAATGATGTAGAAAATGATGGTTTTTTATTGCGATCCAGAATTTACTTCTAAAATTATAATGGTGAACGGCATAATGGGTCATATCATAAAAAATATAACCAGCTAAAAAACCAGAGAAAAGTATTGAATTAATCTCAACACCAAATATATATATGAACAAGAACCAGAAAAAAGCAGCTAATGGCAAACTAACTGCCGGAGGCATGACTAATCGTTTTGAATCATTTGGATAGTCGTGATGAACGCCATGAATTAAAAAGTGTATTCTCTTGCCGAAGTCTGATTTGAAATTAAAGTGAAATAGAAATCGGTGAAGAGTGTATTCTGTAAACGTCCATACTACCAGTCCAAAAATGAAATATATAATCACAGATTTTGTATCTAATTGGAATTCTGCCACTCCCCAATATAAAAGGGTTAGAATAATTGGGACAAAAACGAACAGAGGAACACTCCAATGAACTTTGGAGAGTGACTCAAGAAGATTATTGCCAAAAAGTCTTGCTGACTCGTCTTTGTTTGAAATGTATTTTTTTGTCATTCTTCCCCCGAAAAATTAAACATTAAATATAATCAATAATCACCATTTAAGGGAATAAAGACAATAGTTTCACCCTTTAGAAACGATTAAAGTTTTTTAATTCCGATTCCCGGGAGATCAGTTAATTGAATTTTACCATCAACTACCTTTACACCGTCAAATATATCATTACTGATCAAAAGGTTTCCATCGAGATCGGCCCAATCCACCATTGGTGATAATTGCGCTGCGGCAGAGATCGCACATGAGGTTTCTGTCATGCAGCCTAACATAACTTTCATGTTCAACGCTTTCGCTAGATTTAGCATTTTATGGCCTTCCCGCATTCCGGTACATTTCATATATTTGATATTTATACCTGAATAGATTCCATGTGCTTTGATTACGTCTTCGAGTCTTTGCACTGACTCATCTCCGACGATCGGCAGTGGTGAATTTTCCGTCAGCCATGCAATATCATCAATCTGATCTTTTGGCATTGGCTGTTCAACGAATAATGTTTTTCTTTCATTTAACCAATGAACCATCTCAAGAGCATGATTTTTATCTTTCCATCCCTGGTTGACATCAACAGTGAGAGGGGTCTGACTGACTGAACGTATTGTTTCAACCATTTCTTTATCATTATCGAGTCCCATTTTAACCTTAAGGACCTTATACTGTTCTGCTTCTTTCACTTTCTGGCGAACAATTTCCGGAGTATCGATTCCGATAGTAAAAGATGTATAGGGTGTTTTGGTTTTATCGTAACCCCATATCTTATACCAGGGCTGCCCCATAATTTTACCTGTCAGGTCATGCAGAGCAATATCAACGGAAGCTTTGGCGGCTTTATTGCCCGGGGCTATATCATCAATATAATCAAGAATATTTTCAATATCGAAAGGATCACTGAACCTTCCTAATTCAACCTTCGATAAAAAGGACATAACTGACTCGTGAGACTCGCCAAGATAAGGTGGCATTGACGCCTCCCCGTATCCTGTGTAACCCTCATAATTAATCTCTGTAAGTACTACCGGTGTAGTTTTTCTGCTTCCACTGGCTATAGTAAAAACATGCCTGAGTTCAAGTGTATATGGATAAAATTTTAGTTCCATTTTTCCGCCCTGTGATTTTAAAAGATTCATCCCATAACTCCTGCCACCGAAGAGTAATCCACCAGTCAGCAAAGTACCGGCTTTTAATAAATCGCGTCTTGTCAAACCCATTTATTTTCCCGTATAAAAATTATGATTACTAATTGAATAAACATCGTTATTGTCAACAGAGGTTAGAATTCGTCTTGCACGGATAAATGTATCATGACGATATTTATTATAATTTGATTTTTTTCGGTCAAAACTGTCAATTCTTACTCTGCCCGAAGAATGGATAAAATCCTGATCACCAAGATAAATGGCAACATGGGTTATTCTTTCTTTTTTAATTTCATCACCTTTGGTTCCAAAAAAAAGCAGATCACCCGCTAAAAGGTTCTGAAAATCCTTTCCGGTATCAATCTGCCCACCGGAATTAACCTGCTGAGAGGCATCCCGCGGGAGGATCAGTCCATTAAGGAAATAAACTGTTTTCGTAAATCCACTGCAATCCACACCTTTAGTTGAAGTGCCTCCCCAAAGATATGGAAGACCCATCATTGTCTTTGCCGTCTCAACAATTGAATTACCATCCGGTGAAAGCATTTTTAACCATTGATTAAATCTTTGACATTCATTTTTATTGACATAACCAGATCGACCATCCGGAATCATTACCTCAAAATATTCTGATCCTTCACCAATAAGTTTTAGAATGTTACCTGCTACCAAATCCGAAATTTTTTCACCCCTGCAATCGGAATTTTTGAAGAGACTGCCAGTCTCAGCAATAAAAATGACCCGATCCGAATTGAGCCAGTCGCCCAATTCATTTTTATTCACAGAATAGAATCCGTCGTCATCAATCCATGCAATATAATTATCGGGCGTCTGCACAAGGTAGAAGCCGGATTCTTTCTTCAGAACTTTTACAGGAGTACCCATTAATGCCTGTGTCGCCAACTCTGCAGAATGTGCTGGTTTACTTCTTATATTCGCTACGGAAAGACTAACAATTCCATATGTTTTATCCCCGAGAGAGGCGTCAGGCAGAAGATTAATTTTATCCATAAATATAATTCCTGCTTTAGTTAGCTCGTCTGAGAGTCTGCTTTTTGCTTCAGGCAGATTTGTTTCTCCCTTCAAAATAATTCTATTATCTGTTATTTCAGTTTCTATTTCAAATAGAGCAGTTCTTTTATCCGGAGCAAACATTTTTTTGACCTGAGAGATAATTTTGACAGGATCTGTTTCCGTGGATTGTGCTGATATTGTATTCATAAGAATAAGACTGGTTAATATTAATAGAACTTTCATATTTATTAAAACTTCAATTGTTATAATTCACAAGAATAAGGGAGATATTATCCTCACCACCTGCCTTTTTTGCTCTATCAACTATCTCATTACTTCCAAAATCATTTCTGAGCAAATTTTCAATAGTCTTATCATCGAGCATATCTGTCAGACCATCACTGCAGAGCAGGAGCATATCATCTTCCATAAGTATATCACTAATATATTCAAAGTCGATAAAAACATCTTTTCCGGCGCCGATAGAATTATAAATAACATGGGAATTTTCCCGTTCAAAACCGGCTATCTCAGATATTGAATGATCCCTTGAAACCTGCCTGAGAATACCTTTCCTATACCTATATAACCGGCTGTCTCCGGCATTTATGTAAAATACTTTGTTGTCGTAAAAAAGTAGTGCAACAATTGTTGAGCCCATGTTCTTTTTAGTGCTGTCTGATTCACTAAATTCATTTAAAGCCTTGTGAACTTCCAAAGTGATTTTTTCAAATTTTTCGGACAGATTTTCAAAACTTAACCCAGGCTCAAGACTTCTGCTAAGAACAAGATACTTATCAAGAACAAGTTCACTTGCAATTTCACCAGCACTGTGACCTCCCATTCCATCAGCAACCGCTATCAATAATGGAGCTCCGGGAAGGGACAAGTCAATTTCAAACTGTTGTTCAGCATCCCGTAGAAGGTACTCGCCGACTAATATCATATCTTCATTCTTCTTTCTGATATTACCGACGTCGCTGGCTGCATCAACAAAAAGGTACATACGTTTGTATTTTATCGCCTATTTCAATTATTTTCAAAACTTAAATATAAAAAAGTTTAATTTTTGTACTAATTATTTTGAAACAAGATTCCATCGACAATATATCTTCACTGATAATAACCTCTGTATTGATCTTCCTATTAGTTTATCCGAAATTAATTCTGAAAGGGCAAGGTCAGGAATATAATCTCCAACAAAAAATTATTGTTCTCTCAAAAATAATCGCATCCGATGACTTCAGGAAATTAAAAGAATCCAATGAAGATATTGCTTTAATTGACAGCTTATTTACCCTCAGTCTTAGGATAAACAGAGACAATATTTCAGAGGCATTGCTATCGCTGACTTTTGCATGCCTGCCATATGACAATATGCCGTTAACTATTCCATATATTAATTCCCGAATTAATATTCCTCTCCCAGCTGCGAATAAGATAATTTTTAAAAAAAAATTACTCAATCTCCCCTCTCATTTTTTGAGCGATTCACCAACAAGCAATTTCGGAGACATGGATAAACTACCTCATTACTTTGGATCAGCATTCATTGCTTATAACTTCCCGTCAACCAATTTCGCTTTGTTTTCTGGAATTTTCATTGAATTATTTGAGTCTGTTTTTAAAGTTGAAGGCGGGCTTGATGAACGGGATGTTATTGTGGATCATCTTGGTATCCAATTTGGCTGCATACTCAGAGAGGACATCAAGTATAAACCATCAATTTTGCTTAAATTTTACAGTCATCTTTTTTCAATAATAAAATATTAATATGCCCCGGATTCTTGTTATAGACGATGAAGTTCAAATATGCGAAAGCATAAAGTTTATTTTGGAGTATGAAAACTACGAAGTCAGAACGATTTCAGATTCCTCTGAAGTGGTCAAAGGATTAATCAAATATGATCCGGATTTGACACTTCTTGATATTCAAATGCCTGGTTTGACTGGATTCGATATTCTCAAACAAGCCAGGGAAGAAAATATTCATTCCGTATTTATTGTGATCAGCGCACACAGCAATCTTGAAAATGCTGTGACGGCAACAAAATTGGGGGCTTTCGATTTTATTGAGAAACCAATTGACCGAGAAAAACTGCTGCTGAGTATAAGAAACGGACTCGAGCACAAAAAACTGCTCTCAGAAAACAAGACACTCAAGAAAAAGCTTAGCAGTGAAGCAAGGTTCATCGGCAAGAGTCCTGCTATATTGAATGTTCTCGAGATGATTGATCGAGTTGCTTCAACTGATTCGAGAGTGTTAATCACCGGAGAAAATGGTACCGGGAAAGAGCTGATCGCCAGAGAAATTCACAACTCAAGTCAAAGAAAGGAAGCGCCCTTTATAGAAGTTAATTGTGCTGCAATTCCTCAGGATCTTATCGAATCAGAATTATTCGGACATGAAAAAGGTTCGTTTACAGGAGCATTACAGAAACGAATAGGGAAATTTGAACAGGCGGATAAAGGCACGATTTTTCTGGATGAAGTTGGAGATATGTCTCTCCCGGCTCAGGCAAAAGTACTGCGTGTCATTGAAGATTCTTGTGTACAAAGAGTCGGCGGAAACGGATCAGTTAAAGTTAATGTACGAATTATTTCAGCAACAAATAAAAATCTCCCGCAAGCAATTGCAGCCGGAGAATTCAGGGAAGACCTGTATCATCGACTCAATGTCCTGCCTATTTTCGCACCTCCGCTACGAGAAAGAAAAGAAGATATCCCGCTGCTTGCTGATTTTTTTATGGATGATCTTTGCATAAAGAATAACTTCAGAAAAAAATCAATAACAAATGAAGGATATTCTTTCCTGAAAGAACTCGATTGGCGGGGAAATGTAAGGGAATTGAGAAATTTTATTGAAAGAATTCTAATCCTTTCAAATGATGAGACTTTGGGCAAAGTTGAATTAAAAAAATATCTTTTCCAGCAAAATGATAAGCGCGAATCACTCTTTGATCTTACTAATTCCTTCCAGATGTTTAAAGATAATGCGGAAAGCACTTTTATTAAAAAGCAGCTTGACGCCAACGACTGGAACATAACAAAAACTGCTGATATTCTTGGAATTCAGAGAAGCCATTTATATGGTAAAATAAAAAAATTCAACCTGACGAGGGAATAATACTATGAGTAAAACAATTTTTTCCAAAATTATATCGCGTGAGATTCCGGCAAACATTGTCTTTGAGAATGATCAAATACTTGCTTTCCATGATATTAATCCAAAAGCTCCTGTACATATATTGATCATCCCAAAAGAGGAGATTGAAACCGTCAGGCAAATCGATGGTTCAAAACATGCAGGTCTTTTAGGTGCCATGATTGATGCAGCAAATCAAATTGCAAAAGAACAAAATATCTATGAGGATGGATTTCGGCTTGTTTTTAATTGTGGTGAGAATGGAGGCCAGGAGGTATATCATCTACACCTTCATCTACTTGGCGGCAGAGCGATGAAATGGCCTCCGGGCTGAGTCATCTTGTTAATGCTTTCGCAGCAATATCTCTGCGAAATTGCATACCACGAAAACTTATTTTCGCAACAGTTTCGTAAGTTTTTTTAATACATTCGGGGAGATTTCCGTGTTTATCAAAACCTGTTACGCCAAGAACCCTGCCCCCTGATGTCAATATTTTTTCTCCTTCCGATTTAGTTCCGGCATGAAAGATGCTGACATCCGTATCGTCGATATCATTTAGTCCATCAATCGGTAAATTCTTAGAATAATTCTCAGGATAACCTTCTGAAGCTAAAACGACACAAACAGCTACCCCAGAATTAGTGACAACAGATTCCGGAATTATTTTCCCCTCAGCGACAGATGAAAGTAAATCGAGAAAACTACCACTGATATTTTGCAACACAACCTGAGTTTCAGGATCACCAAACCTGCAATTAAATTCAACAACTTTTGGCTCTCCGTCATTTATCATCAATCCGGCATAAAGACACCCGGAAAAGGGTGATCCTTCGGCATGAAGTCCTGCGATCGCAGGTTTGATAATAGTGTCTTCAATTTTCTTTTGAAGAGCGCCGTCAATATTGTTGGCGGGTGAATATGCTCCCATTCCTCCGGTATTTTTTCCTTTGTCCCCATCAAAAATTCTTTTATGATCCCGGGCAGAGGGAAGACATAAAAAATTCACTCCATCGGTAATTGCAAAAACTGATGCCTCTTCACCCTCCATAAATTCCTCAACGACAATTTGTTTTGAAGCATCGCCGAAAATATGTTTATAACAGAGATCCTCCAATGCTGAGTTCAGTTCTTCTTGAGAATAACAAATCAACACTCCTTTTCCAGCCGCAAGACCACTTGCCTTAAGAACAACAGGGAATCCGAGTGTAAAACAGTATTCTCTTATATTTTCAACATCCTCTGAGGAAAAAACCCTGAAAGCAGCAGTTGGAATATGGTACTTTTGCATAAATTTTTTCGAGAATGACTTATCACCCTCAATTCTTGCCGCTCTCGCCGAGGGGCCAAAGACACTAATACCTTCTCGTCTTAATATATCTGCAAGCCCGTTTACGAGTGGTATTTCAGGACCTATAACTACTAAATCAATTGTTTTTTGTAAACAAAAATCAAGGATACTATTAAAATCATTTTCGGGAATATTCGTGATATTTTCAGCTATTCTGAAGGTTCCGGGATTACCAGGCAGACAAAATATTTCGGGTTTCTGTAGATCGTTGAATATTTTTTGGGCGATAGCATGTTCTCTCCCACCAGAGCCAACTATTAATACCCTCATAGTTCGGCCTTTAAGTGAAATTGAAATAATTTCACTAATTGTTGAGTGAGAATATTTCTATCGTGTTTTTTAATAAATTCAATGTTTGCCTTGGGGAAACGATTTCCCATAAAGTCTTCAGATAATCTGATGAACTCATTTTTAATTCCAGTAACATCATCAGGATCGCAGATGTAAGATGTGCCATATTCTTTAAGTGCAGATGAAGCAGTGCCAGGGGGAACAATTCCCAATATAGGTTTACCCGAACCAAAATACTCAAATAGTTTCCCTGTCGAGATCAGATCAGAATCCCGATTTTTTCCAATCACCATCCATAGTGCATCTGCCGATTTTATGTGTTTAATTGCCTGCTTATGTTCAAGGTAACCATGCTCTCTGACGTAGTCTGTAATTCCAAGCTTTTTAATTAACAACTGATTTTCACGTCGAAGGATACCGGCAAAGTGTAATTCATATGAGGCAGCAATATCAGGTCTTTCAAGTGTCAGGAGTTTAAAAGCCTTCAAGAAATTTTTGGGTGATATGTATTCGTAAAAAATTCCACTATACAATAATCGAAGTTTATTGTTATTCTTTGGCAAAGCGTCAACGCTTTCAAAATCTTCAGGATCATAACCGTGTGGTAAGATTTCAATGTCCTTAAAACTCAGGAATTTATACTGCTGAAGTATTTCCTCCTTAAACCTGCGGTTGATTACAAGAACTTTGTCCGCTGCTCTCAAGCATTTATCTTCAAGTTTGTGGTGTTTGTAAATATGATAAGGCGTAATATTGAACCTGAAGTGATTTTTATGCCAAAGGTCTCTGTAATCAACTATCAAAGGTATATCATATTTGGCTTTTAATTTTTGTGCGGCTGTAAAGGCTGAATATGGAGGCACCGTTACAAAAATTAAATCAAATTTTTCCTTTTCAACCAGATCAGCAGATATTTTATATGCTTTTTTTGCCCATGATATTTTATTGTCAGGAATAAAGAAAACTTTACTAATTCTGCTGAGAAGTTTTCGAATAAGCTCTCGTGGCATGGCCACTGTTCCAAAAGAACTCAGAATTGAATTCGGATCAAAAGCTTCTGTCCTGATAATCCGGATATTTGCCGATTCAGCCTCTTTTAACAACGAGACATCGTGAGCATAATAACCAGTTTTTCCAGTAGTAATTACTGTAGGTTCCCATCCATATCTGGGCAGATACTTGGTGAGTTTCAGCACTCTCTGCACTCCGCTGAGGCCCATGGGCGGATAATAGTAAGCTATCACAAGAACTTTGAACATAAATTACACTTTTGATCTGTAATTGGGCGATTCGGTTGTAATTAGAACATCATGTGGATGACTCTCCCTAAGACCTGCATTTGTGATTTTGACAAAGCGGGTTTTATTCTTCATCTCCTCAATATTTGCAGCACCGCAATATCCCATTGCTGCCCTTAATCCTCCGATAAACTGATATATAGTGTCGGAGAGAGGTCCCTTATATGCAACTCTGCCCTCAACCCCTTCAGGAACGAGCTTTTTAATATCGTCCTCAGCATCCTGGAAATATCTGTCCTTACTTCCGGATTTCATAGCTTCCAGGGATCCCATCCCCCTGTAAACTTTAAAACTTCTGCCTTCGTAAAGCACCTTTTCTCCGGGGGTTTCATCAACTCCGGCAAACATACCACCAATCATTACCGTGTCTGCACCAGATGCAATTGCCTTGGGAACATCGCCGGTCTGCTTTATGCCACCATCCGCAATAATAGGAATCCCTCTATTTTGGAGCGCTTTATAAACTTCAATCACAGCGCTGATTTGAGGAACTCCTACGCCTGCAATAATTCGCGTTGTACAAATTGATCCTGCGCCAATTCCAACCTTAACAGCATTCACGCCGGCGTTCACAAGATCAAGTGCCGCTTCACCGGTAACAATATTTCCTGCGATTAACTGCAAATCCTTATATGTTTCCCGTATTTTTTTAATTGTTTTGACAACACCCTCAGAATGACCATGTGCGGTATCGACAACTATAACATCAGCATTCGCAGCAACAAGTGCAGCAACTCTCTCAAGGGTATCTGAAGTCACTCCCACAGCCGCACCCACCCGAAGTCTGCCAAGTTCGTCTTTGCAGGCATCAGGAAACTTTTTCTTCTTCGCAATATCTTTAAATGTGATCAGTCCAATAAGCCTTCCTACTTTATCGACAACGGGAAGTTTCTCTATACGATGTTTCTGGAGTATCTTTTCAGCCTGTTCAAGGGTAGTTCCCTGCGGTGCGGTTATAAGATTAGATGAAGTCATCACTTCCCTTACAGGAAGTTTAAGATTTGGTTCAAAACGGAGATCCCGGTTAGTCAAAATTCCGATTAGATGTTGATTCCCGTCCACGATAGGAATTCCGGAAATTCTATATTTAGCCATAATGTTAACAGCTTCATCAACAGTTCGGTCAGGACCGATCGTAATTGGCTTATGGATCATTCCACTCTCTGATCTCTTAACTTTATCAACTTCTTCTGCCTGTCTTGAAATCGACAGATTTTTATGAATAATTCCTATTCCACCCTGAGCAGCCATTGCGATAGCCATTTCAGCTTCAGTCACTGTATCCATTGCCGCTGAAATAAACGGAATATTCAGTCTGATATCCGTCGTCAGGAAAGATTTAAGGTCAGTTTCACGAGGTAAAACACTGCTTTGGGCAGGCAAAAGGAGAATATCATCGAAGGTAATTCCTTCATATACAAATTTTTGATCCATTTTATGACCTGATTTTAATTGAATGCTTCAATTCCGGTAACATCGGCACCCAGAATAAGAGTATGCATTTCGTGAGTACCCTCATAAGTTTTTACCGATTCCAGATTAGCCGAATGACGCATTATGGGATACTCATCCAGAATTCCGTTTGCGCCAAGTATCTCCCTCGAAATTCTCGCAATATTGAGTGCAATTTCGCAATTATTTCTTTTTGCGAGCGAAATCTGAGATGGCTTAACATTACCGGCATCTTTAAGTTTTCCTAACTGCTGATTTAATAATTGAGCTTTAGTGATCTCAGTGACCATATAAGCAAATTTTGCCTGGGTTAACTGGAAAGAAGCAATCGGCTTTCCGAACTGAATTCTCGATTTAGCATAATTAAGAGCCGTATCATAACAAGCCATCATAGACCCTGTCACACCCCAGGCGATACCGTAACGCGCCTGATTCAGGCACATCAGTGGTGATTTTAGCCCTTTGCTTCCGGGTAACAGGTTTTCTTCCGGAACGAACACATCCTGAAAGGTAAGCTCAGAAGTAACAGAGGCTCTGAGTGAATGTTTATTTTTCATCTCGGGTGCTGCGAATCCCTTGAATCCTTTTTCAACCAGAAAGCCCCTTACAACTCCATCAAGTTTTGCCCATACAACTGCCACATCAGCAAGAGTTCCGTTCGTAATCCACATTTTTGCACCGTTGAGAATGAACCCACCATCCACTTTTTCTGCTTTAGTGATCATTCCGGAGGGATTTGATCCAAAATCTGGCTCCGTCAAACCAAAACAGCCGATTTTTTCTCCGGCAGCCAATTTCGGCAGCCATTTTCGTCTCTGGTCCTCACTTCCAAAAGTAAAAATTGGATACATCACAAGGCTGCTCTGTACAGAAACAAAACTCCTTACCCCGCTATCACCCCTTTCAAGTTCCTGAGTAACAAGTCCGTAGCAGATGCTATTTAATCCGGCACAACCATATTCTGCTGGCAGAGTAACTCCAAACAGACCAAGTTCCCCCATCTTTGTGACAAGGTCCATCGGAAATGTCCCTTCACGGTAGTGCTTTTCAATTACAGGAATAACTTCATTATCAACAAATTCTCTGACAGAATCTCTTATCATTATTTCTTCTTCTGTCAACAGGCTTTTAATATCATAGTAGTCAAGCCCAACAAATTTATTCATTATTTTCTTCCTTTCCTTCTTTTAAATTATTACTGATCACTTTTTTAACTGCTTCAACAATTGCTTGATAACCAAATCCTTTTGATTCTAAAAAAGCGAATAACTTTTCATTTATTTTTCGCGGGTCATCGAATCGTTTCAACAGTGTTTTATACTTTTTCCCGGCCCAAAACTCTGCTGATATTCTCTCATCTTCATCGCTTATAAATGCAGAATTTTCTTCGGAATATTCAGCATCAATACCTTTCGATTTTAATGAATTCAGAATCTTTCGTTTACTTCGTTTATTTTGTTTAAGCTGATAATCGATAAATTTCTCTAGAAATTCCTTGTCATTGAGATATCCAAATTCAACGAGATCGTCAATGACTGCATCAATCAAAACTAAATCTTCTCCCTTCTGGGTGAGTTTCTTTTTCAATTCACTCGTCGAATGATCCCTTTTACCAATAATTCTTAAAGCACGATTTCTGACTCTGAAAAAATCTTTCTTAAAATCGGTATCAGTCTCAGTATCAACTGCTGTATCCTTTGCCGCCTTAAAAATTTTTTCACTTCCGCTTTCAAAAATAATACATAAGTTACCATCGATAAGGCTGACTGTTCTGATCTTATCCAAAAACTAACTGCCGGAGTCCTGGTTCTCTTCCAATTTCATACCCAATTTTGTGCGGACTTCAATATCAAGAGCTTTAAATAATTCCGGCTGCTCAATCATTTTCTGCCTGAATTGCTCTTTACCCTGATATCTGTCTTCGCCGTATGTAAACCACGCACCGCTCTTCTTAACAATATTATGCTCCACAGCAAGGTCTAATACATCACCTGTTTTGCTTATCCCTTCATTATATAGAATATCGAATTCAACTTCCCTGAAAGGAGGCGCCACTTTACTTTTTACTATTTTGACCTTAGTTCTGTTTCCTACGACATCGTTCCCGGACTTGATTGGCGCAATCCGTCGAACATCCAGCCTGACAGAAGCATAGAATTTCAGAGCATTGCCACCTGTTGTTGTTTCCGGATTTCCAAATATGACACCTATCTTGCTTCTCAACTGGTTAGTAAAAATCAGTGAGGTTTTCGATTTGCTTATAGCACCTGTCAGTTTTCTCAGTGCCTGAGACATAAGCCTCGCCTGAACTGCCATTTGAGGATCGCCCATGTCACCTTCTATTTCCGCACGCGGAACAAGAGCAGCAACAGAGTCAATAACGATGACATCAATTGCATTACTTCGAACAAGAGTATCTGCGATTTCCAAAGCCTGCTCGCCATAATCGGGCTGTGAGATCAATAAATTTTTCACATCGACTTTCAGATTCTTAGCATAGTTTACATCAAGTGCATGCTCTGCATCAATAAATGCAGCTAACCCGCCCTTTTTCTGTGCCTCGGCAATTATGTGCAGACAAAGTGTAGTTTTACCCGATGATTCCGGGCCATAAATTTCAATAATTCTGCCGCGGGGAATACCGCCGATTCCCAGAGCAAAATCCAGGGACAGTGAACCCGTCGGGATGAAATCAACTTTATTGATAACACCGTCTCCAAGCCGCATAATGGTACCTTTACCATGTGTTTTCTCAATATTGAAGATAGTATCTTCAAGTATTTTTAACCGGGCATCTTTTTCCAGACTCATTTTTACTCCTGTTTCAATTCAATTTCGTGTATTTTTGAATAGATACTACCTCTTTGACTCAGTTCACTACTGAACAAACTGACCTTTCTCAGCATGAAATTTTCAGCAGGTAGTTCCAAATTATTTATCAGTTTAATTTTTTCGTTATTCTCTGTGCCTCTCAGTCTTGAGATTGTCAGATGCGCATTAAAAGGTCTCTTTTCAGCTTCAAATCCCTGAACCTCAAGTTTTTTCTCCAACTTTTTAGCAACGGTTTTTATCTTTTCTTCATTTTTCATTCCAATCCATAAAATCCTCGGGTTATTCGGATGGCCGAAAAAACCGAAATGACTAAAGCTGGATTCGAAAGAAAAAACATCATGTCCTATCTCGTTAATCACATTCTGTAGATAAGGAATCATTTTGTTATCGGTATCACCGAGAAATTTTAGAGTAATATGCATTTTCTCCGGCTTTTCAATCCTGAAATTGTCTTCTGATGTAAAAAATGCTCTCAGATTACTTACCAAATGCCTTACGTTTTCAATAGGGATTTCAAGCGCAATAAAAAGCCTACTCGTCATAAGGAATACCAAGTAGATGGCGTCTTAACATATCAAGAGCTGCCTGAGATGTTCTTTCCTTATTTAGTATTCGTTCTTCTCCAAACCTGAATTCTTTTGCAGTACAAACCTTATCATCACAGATACCAATATAAACCAAACCAACTGGTTTATTAACAGTTCCACCTCCCGGGCCCATTATTCCCGTAACGGAAAGTCCGATATCTGTCATGCTGACTGCCCTGATACCTTCTGCCATCTGTCTGGCAACTTCAAAACTAACAGCTCCGTAATTATGTAAAAAGTCTTCATTAACTCTGAGAAATTCTACTTTTGCCCCATTACTGTAGCTTACTACCGATCTTTCAAAAAAATTGCTGCTACCGGGCACATTCGTTATCCTGTGGCTTATCAATCCCCCGGTACATGATTCAGCGATAGAAAGTGTTAAATCTCTTTCTATCAGAAGCTTCCCTATAATATGTTCGAGTTTGTCATCGTTTATGCCGTAAATGTACCTGCCGGCAACCATACGGATTTTCTGCTCGATTTCAGTCATTTTATTATGACATTCTTCTTGTGTGGTTCCTCTGGTGGTGATACGGAGCTTCACCCCATACTGATTAGGTAAAAAAGCCATTGTTGATGCTCCGAGAAGTTCATCCAGATTTCCGAGACGGTCAAATAATACTGATTCAGCGATACCCGTTGTCATCAGGTTTTTTGTGAAAGTCTCATGTTCTCTTATCCCAACTTTTTCTGTAATCCAGGGCAGAACCGTTGTAACAAACATATCTTTCATTTCATAAGGTACTCCGGGCATTGTAACAAAAACTTTCCCGTCTTTTTCGATCCAGTTTCCTGGCGCAGTCCCTTTAAAATTCCTGATGGGTTTGGCGACATCCGGTACTAATGCCTGTAACCTGTTGGTTTCAGTTAATTCCTTTCCCCTCTTTTCAAAAAAACTTTTAATATCACCCAGAACAATTTCATTCATCACAGGTTCTGAATTAAAGAATCTCAGAATTGATTTCATTGTCACATCATCATGAGTTGGACCAAGTCCACCTGTAATTATGATCAGTTCAGCAATTTTTCCTGCAAGATCGAGTTCAGCGAGAATGCCATCAGCCGTATCACTTATGACTGATGTTTTTACGACGGGAATCTGAACTTCAGTAAGTTTTTCTGCAATAAACGAAACATTGGTATTGACCGTCTGACCAATAAGTAATTCATCACCAATTGAGATTAAGTAGGCTTTCATATTCAGATAATAAAATGTAGTATCAAATGACTAAAAATGAACACATATACAGCGGCAATAATGTCATCAAGCATAACACCAATGCCCCCTTCCAAATTTTCTGCAATATTGGCTGGATATGGTTTGAGAATGTCAGCAACACGCCAAAGGATAAATATTGCCACAACAAAAATAATATTTTTTGGGATAAAGAGCAGACTTATCCATGTTCCGGCGAATTCGTCAATTGTGCATTCTTTTGGATCTTTTCCATAAATTTCTTCAAATTTGGTACTTATAGGAATTCCAATCACAATTACAATACTCAGCACCAGAATATGAACAAGCGGAATATGAAAACCTGGGACAAATAAATAAATCAAAACCGCTAAGAGACTTGCGAAAGTTCCTGAAGCATAGGGAATATAACCGGTATAAAAACCGCTCCCGAGAAGTTTTACGATCGGGTTAATTTTCATTTTTGAATATACTCCGCAGATTTTTTTTATTCTTATAGATGTATTCAATACCCGTATATACTGTCAAAATAGTAATTGCAAGCATAGCATAATAGATACTTTGTTGATTCGAGAGTAAAATAATCCAGGTATTAATATTCTCAGGAAGATTACTGAAAGTTTCGAAACCATATAATAACAAACAATAATAAAGAAATGCCATTTGAAGGAAAGTTTTCCATTTAGCACTTTTTGAAGTGATTATCCCTTTCTTCTTATAATCAGCATAAAGCCTTAAAGCAGTAACAAGTATGTCCCTGATGATTATTATGAGAACCATCCATAATTCGATATAATTCACCAGCACAAGTCCTATAAAAGCTGTAGAGTTCAGGACCTTATCCGCAAGAGGATCCATAAACTTTCCCCAGTCTGTAATATAATCAAATTTCCGTGCAAGCCATCCATCATACCAGTCAGTGATTGCAGCAATAAGATAAATAAGTAACGAAATTCTTATATAAACCGGATTTTCCGAGAGGAAAAAGAATAAAAAAACCGGAGTCAGTATTATCCTTAGTGTGGTCAGTTGATTTGGGAGTACCATTTAAAGCTATTCTGAGAGTTTTAAGAGGTGACTGAATTCATAAATGCCGGTATTATGACCATCCTGCCAGCCAATACTGATGGCATAGTATCCTAGTAGATTGATTTCACTAACTTTTAACTGGTCGCCATAATAGAGAGGGATATAACTATCTCCTTTCTCATCTTTATCTGCTTTGCATACCGCGCAGGGACAATTATTTCTCAATTTTACAAGTGGAATAACAGATGTCTGATCGTTATCCCACACGATTTTTAAGTTTTGAGAATTATTAATTTCAATTTTTTTGGGGAACATTCAGTTTTTTAAGGTCGTTAATTTAGTTAACACTTCGTTATATTTTTTTAATGTATTATTAATAACTTCCTCAGGGAGCAACGGAGGCGGTGGTTGTTTGTTGAATCCGATTGAAGTTAAATAATCTCTGAGATATTGTTTATCATAACTGATTTGTTGAGAACCGGGAGAATATTTACTGGCATCCCAGAATCTGGATGAATCCGGGGTTAACAGCTCATCGGCAATAATTATTTCATTATTTGATATGCCGAATTCCATTTTCGTATCAGCAATAATAATACCTCGCGTTTCTGCATACTCATTGGCTAGGAGATAAATTTCAATCGCTGCCTTCTTTATGAAGTTATAATTATGTTCACCAACAAGATTTATTGCCTGCTCCTCACTGATATTTTCATCGTGCTGACCAATTTCGGCTTTTGTAGATGGTGTAAAAACCGGGTAATCAAATTTATCTGATTCTCTCAATCCTTCCTTAACTTTCGCACCGCAGATAGTGCCTGTTAACTGGTAGTCCTTCCATGCAGAACCGGAAATGTAACCTCTAACAATACACTCAAGAGGTATTATTTTAACTTTTCGCACCAGCATACTCCTTCCATCAAGCAGATCGCGGTGCTTTTCGCATGAGCAGGGATAATAACTTACATCATCAGTAATAAAATGGTTAGGGACAATTTCGGCGGTATAATCGAACCAGAATTTCGATATCTTGTTGAGAATTTTTCCCTTGCCGGGAATACCCTGTTCCATAATGACATCAAATGCGGAGATCCTATCACTGGAAATAAAAAGGAAATAATCCCCAAGATCATAAATATCTCTTACTTTTCCTCTGTGGGAAAGAATTTGATCCGGCAATTCAGTGCTTAATATTACTTTATCCATAGGTTAAAATCAATTTAATGCTACTAATTTAATCAGTATTTCTCTTTAATCCCAATTGAATTCAATTCAGATTGAATATTTGTCCGATATTTCTATCCCGGATTTATAATATCATTTATTTGCTCTTATGTTCTGTACCGAAAATGATTGCAATCATAATGGAAACACGTTGCAATCTAATTGTTAACTATTTTTTTTAAGATCTATTTTTAATGAAAGAAACAGTATTAAAAGAACGCAGAAACCTACGAAGATCTGAGTATGATAATTGATTCGAATCAGATATCGGAATGAAGGCAATAGTGACTTTTAAAGTCTCGTTTGTTTCATAAGGTGTTTCTTATATGCTAACTCCAAAAATCTAATGATTACTTCATATTAATTTGTGATAATTAAAAATTATTTTATCTTAGTTTTTTCACTAAAATACAATATGAATGCGCAATAATATTAAGATTAAAGATTTTCCACAGACATTCTGGATAGCCAACACGATGGAAATATTCGAGAGAATGTCATGGTATGGATTTTTTACCGTCTCATCATTATACATTACTGGTTCTGTCGCATCCGGAGGTTTGGGATTCTCAGAAGAGGATCGCGGAGTGCTTCAGGGAGTGACTACATTCTTTTTATATTTATTCCCGGTTGTCACTGGCGCTCTTGCCGATAGATATGGTTTCAAAAAAATGCTGATCTCTGCCTACCTGGTTATGATACCTGCTTATTATCTCTTAGGACAGTTCACAACATTTCCAACATTTTTCCTGGCTTTTTTATTGGTTGCTCTGGGAGCAGCAATGTTCAAACCAGTTATTATAGGCACTATCTCAACTGTCACAAATGAAAAAACCGCCTCAATCGGTTTTGGGATATTTTATATGATGGTGAATATCGGAGGATTCATCGGACCAATAATCGCCGGTCTTGTGAGGGCTATGGATTGGAATTATGTATTTATTTCCTCCTCACTCTGGGCATTTGTCAATTTAATATTGGTTTCGATTTTTTACAAAGAGCCCACTCAGGAAAAAACATCAAAGTCACCGCGTAATCTCAAGGTAGTGCTCTCGGACATGGTTGAGGTACTTGGCAACGGGCGATTTTTTCTTTTTATTTTCGGTCTGCTATTTATACTTGTCATGGGTTCAAAATTTACTAGCGATGGCACGTTTACCTGGTCTCAGATATGGCTTACAGCGGGACTTTGGTTAGTGATCAACCTTGTATTTGACCATATTATAAAGATTTCCGGCAAAAAGTCTCAAGGTTGGTACTTCCAAAAAATGAAAACAGGTGACTGGAAATTTGGGCTTTTCCTGCTGCTTATGTCAGGATTCTGGACATCTTTTAACCAGATTTTTATGACCCTGCCCAATTATATCAGAGATTTTGTTGATACATCATCAATGCTGAATGATATCCTCAATTTCGTGGCAGCAATTGGCATTAATTTAAATGCTGAGGATATCAGGAATTCCATGGCAGTTCCCGGTCAGATAAATCCTGAATATATCATTAATCTTAATGCGGGTGCTATCATATTATTCCAGGTTTTTGTTTCGTATGCCATTAGTAAATTAAAACCTTTCACAACTATTTTCTGGGGAGTTTTAATCACATCCATAACATTTTTCACTTTTGTGATGGGAGAATCAGCCTGGTTGATAATTGCCGGGCTATTAATTTTTTCTTTTGGTGAGATGATGGCCAGTCCTAAATCCAAAGAATATACAGGGAAAATAGCCCCTCCGGGTAAAGTTGCACTCTATATGGGTTATTTTTACTGGTGCGTCGCACTCGGGAACCTGTTTGGCGGAATTCTCTCCGGACAGTTTTACGGACTTTTTGCAAGAGATATGAGAAATCCAGACCTGATGTGGATTATGTTTGCGATTCTCGCAATCATCTCAGCGCTACTGATTTTAATTTATGATAAAACAATTATTAAAAATAAAGCACGATGAAAAGAACTGAGAACTTCAATTTATTTTTCCCGGTTTCAGGCATACTGCTGATTTTTACGGCTTTGTTTCTGCCAATTGCAAATCTCGGTGATTATCCAATCAGCATTTTGCCGTTTTTTACACAAATGACAGACCAGCAAAATATCTGGAATTGGGTTGATATTTCCGCGTTTTCTATAAGCCTGTGTATCGTTGTTATTCTGGGATTTTTCTTCATTCTGAAGAAAAACACTTTTGCATTACGATTAATCGGAGCTATTTCAGCAGTCTGTTCATTAATCATTTTATTAGCGTTATGGATGACAGATATTGAAAGCGCCAATCAACATGGTCCGGAATTGGAATTTTCATTTGGCCTTCTTTTTCTTATGGTCGGAAATATTTTAGTATACATAAATAAAAAGAAATCGGAGTGAGGATGAACAGATTTTTTGTATCATTTTTCATCATTATCGCATTATTAGTAACAGCCTGTGAAATATCAGAGAAAGAAGCGGAAGAAGCGTATCAGAATGCTTTAATCTATCAAAAACAATCACGTAACGATTCAAAAAAGAGGGAGGATGCACTTTACTTTTTCGGTGTTGCTTCAAAGAACGAAAAATTCCGGAAACTTGAGGTTGCTTTTGGTCTTTATCAAAATGCGGCATACATGCTTATTGAAAAAGGTGATAATATCGATCTCGACACAAAGAATAAATACTATAAGAGTATTATCGCCGGCGTTACTATCTTATCTGAAATAAAACGTGAATCATCTGAGTATGATCAGTCTTCGCTCGAAAAAGCAAGAATCAGGAATGGGGCAGATGCGTATGCGAAAAAAATCGCTCAGGTCTTGAAAAATGAAAAGCCGGCTCTATTTTCTTTGCTTTGAACTACCAAACCAAAAATTTATTTCCTGGATAAATAGTAATTCAGAATTATTAAATGCTATAAAGTTTTGAGATCGCTCTGAGTTTCCTATTTTTGCTGTAGTAATTTTCATTTTTTATCCATTTGGATAAAAAAGTTACAGTTTGAAATCCATATCGCTTATTTTATCGATTTCATTTTGCTTGAATTTATTACATTTGCCCCCGTAGCTCAGTGGATAGAGCGCCGGCCTCCGGAGCCGGGTGCATAGGTTCGATTCCTATCGGGGGTACACCTTTTATCGAGGCTAAAATTTATATTCTTTCGTTTTTGTAAAAAGGAAATAAATCACTCCGGCTGAAATTGAAAGCCATAGTATTCCCCAGAACCATGCACTGATTCCTGTAATACTTTCCAGAAGTTCTGCATCAGTTTCCCGATATCCTGCATAAAACAAGTCCTGCTTTATATCAAGAAATGCGTAAAATACAGAACTTAGTCCCAATATCCTGAAAAATAAATGATTAAATGTTCTGTTAAGGTACCTGGGAGCGACCCAGAATATTATGGAAAAACTCAGACTGATAATTATCCCCGGCGCACCGGTAATGTAATTTGCTGTAACGAAAATGAAGATAGCTGCTAAGGCTGAAAGAAAATATTTACCGTATTTGGGATAATCTGCCGAAAGAAAAATGAGGCTTCCCCAGATCACGCTCCCCGGATAACCGGCAAACGCTACAATAAACGGAATTCCACCCTGCGACTTACAGACTCCGCCAAGCTCGTAACTTATCTCGATCGACTTGATGACACCCCCCGACATAACCGAAGCTATTCCGTGACTGATTTCATGCAGGAGTACAACTAATAATTTTACGGGATAAATTACCCAGGTATCCCAGAGGATAAAAATAATACCCGGAATAATGATTGTAAGAGATTTCTGCAGAATATTTTTTGTTTTTTGATTCACTTTGTCAAAACGATAAATTATTTTGAATACAAAATAAAAGATAAATGTTGAATATTTAGATATTCCTTAGTAATTTTGATATTGATTTTGCGAGCGTAACTCAGTTGGTAGAGTTTCGGCTTCCCAAGCCGACTGTCGCGGGTTCGAGTCCCGTCGCTCGCTCAATATTTTTTGGAATTCTTTGAAATTAGTATTATATTAGAGTCTCTTTTTTTTGGGAGTTTAGCTCAGCTGGTTCAGAGCACCTGCCTTACAAGCAGGGGGTCATTGGTTCGAATCCATTAACTCCCACTAATTAAAACCCTGTAATTCTTTTAGTTACAGGGTTTTTAGTTTTAAAGAATTTGATAATTATTTTAAGTATAATTTAAAAATAACTAACAAAATCAACTTGGATTTGATTTCGTATTATCACAAAAGCCTCACAATACTACTCCCCCGCCGCTCTATCCACACCACAAACCATTTTCGATATAAAATAGAAAGCGGATAAAGTAATAACAGGCAGAATAATAAATACGAACTGATAGGAAAAGAGACTGATAATACTGCTGCTTATAAGCGGAAAGATCAGTGTCAATAAATTTAATGAACCAAATATTCCGGTAAAAAGCACTCGGTTGGTTTCATTGCTGATCTCGATAAGCGCTCCTTCCGCAGCAATTTTATATGCGCTTATTGCCGAGCCAACAATAAAAAACAGAAGAGCAAAGACGGCGACAGAATTAAATTTTATCAGAATTAATGCGCCGATTGGAATAAAAACGTACAATAGCGCTGATATCCTCAGCATTCCCTTATAAGCAATTTTTGTAATTATTCGCTGCCACAAAAAATTGGAAACGATCATACCCGTGATCTGATATATAAGTATGGTAGTGATAAATTCGGCGCTGAATAAAGAGTTCTCTTTAGCAAATGCAGTATAAAACGGAGTGATTGTAACGCTCAGACTCATAATATTAACGGCAATTATCAGATTCCTGAGATTAGGGTTTTCCCTTAAAATATGCGGGATTTCTTTTAACATAGAAAAGAAACTGTAAGTTTTATTGCCAGTCAGGGTAGGTTTTTCTTTGACCCGGAAATAACCGATCGTACCTGTAAGAAGCAAAAAGCCGGCAAGCAGAAAAGCATACTTATAATTTGCAGGATATGACATACCTGTCAGTAATTCTTTTAATAAAAATGCCGATAAAAATATTCCGGTTCCGTTAATCATCTGCTTGATGACAAAAAACTTTTTCCGCTCTGAATGATCAAGGATTTTACCGAGGAGATCATTATAAGATATTCCCGCAAATGCTCCGCTCACCGAGAATAAAGCCATCCAGAGTAAAATAATAATAATAAATGCTGCAGATGAAAAAGAATCTAAAAAACTAATAGTAAGTGCAACTCCCCAGAATGCCGAGACTCTTAAAAATATCCCGCCGAGCAGATACTTTTTTTTATAAGGTTTATTAATGAGTAAAGTAGTAAATAGTATTTGGGAGATAAACGGAACTCCAAGCATAATGGCAGTAAGGTAGCCGATGTCATTTTGAGTCCCTCCGGCAAGAAGAATCAAACCTGGGAGGACTGAATTTTTATCAGTAAATGTTTCGGCTAAAGAAAGCCAGAACGCATGCCAGATAAACGGAAAAGAATTGTTCCTGCCCGGCTGGGAAAAACCGATATTTTTTATCGGGTTCATTCAGTTCATTAGCTCTGATTTTTCATAATTTTTTAAGACGTTTCGTTTTAATTGCATACTAAAGTAATGGTCAATAATACATGACAAAAAAATTTAAGCCGTTTAGATTCAAACAAAACTGGCTGAAGATCACCGATTTTTCGTAACTTTTTTCAGCCCTGAATAAAATTCTCCGGCATTAAAACGGCAACTACCCTGCCTTCTGCACAGATTTTTCCGTTTGCTGAAAGTGTAATTTCCGAAATAACCTTCTTGCCTTTCACTTCGGTAATCCTCCCCCTCAATTCAAGCTCAAAACCCAGAGGAGTCGGTTTCAGAAAATTTACATTGAGTGAAGCGGTAACGAATCTTAAATGCGGCATAGTGCCAGGTTCTCTGTTTTCGTTTTTATAAGCAGCCAGTGCAGCAGTGCCGGTTCCGTGGCAATCAATAAGCGAAGCTATCAGACCGCCGTAAACAAATCCGGGAATAGCAGTATGATATTCTTTGGGTGTAAAACGCGAAATTGTTTCTTCACCATCCCAGTATGTTTTTAACTGATGGCCATACTCATTTAATTTTCCGCATCCATAACAATGTGCCACATCATCCGGATAAAAATCCTGTATTGCATTTGTATTCATTGTTGTTCCCCTGAAATTTTTGGTCTGTTATCTGGCTGAATTAATTTTTCGTTCAATCATGTTCATTTATGAACTTTCTGAAGAACGACAAGCTGGCTTGTCAAAGGTTGGTTCGCTTTCTCAAAAATTATTTCACTGTCTGTAAGTACGGCAAGATTTCTGACGCCGCCGTTCCTCACAAAAGATTTGAAATTCCGGTAATGATCCTTTCCTGCTGCAAACTCAACAATCTCATTAAGAGTACTCCAGAATCCCTTCGGCCTTGGGACAAGATATTCACCGATGATTATTTTATCAGTGATTTCATAAATTTCTTCCAATAGCTTTACTCTTTCCTGCTCATCAACTTCATGTATCACATAAGTAAGCAGCGCATAATCGAATTTCTTTGTAATCTCGGATTCAACTTCCGCCTCACTGCTATGCCGGAATTCAATTTTTCTGTTTGGATTCGAATTCAGTTTCCCGACGGCATTTCGTATATTTTTTTTGGAAAGATCAATACCCAGAACATAACTACATTTATCATGCGCGAAAAAAGAGAACCTGCCTGTTCCGCAGCCAATATCAATTACCGTTGAATCTTCACTTATATATTCTTTTATTTGAGAAAATAATCTGTCCTGATTCGGAGCAATAAATTTATCATAAAACCAACCATCGTACCAGTGTGCTTTGTTCTGAGGCATATTAAATTCTTGATGTAAATAATAGTAAGATGAAACAAGGGTTGAAACGATTCCAATAATTCAAGAATTATTTTTCAAAAGATTAAGGGGAAAAATTGAAAAAGCATAAAATATTTTAGAATTGAACGCCCGTAAATCAAGGCGCCAGCGTTGAATTTCCGATATAAAGATCATACCATAAAAAATTTGGAGTGAGTACTGGGAATGCAGGTATTTGTCCCCCAAAACCTATACGTCTGACAGCAATAGAGCTGAATGGTATTTCATCATTCTTTTCAATTTCTTTAAAATTAATTTCAATCGAATTTCTCCTTGCTAATTCAGCGGTCTTTTCAGCCATATATTTATCGAACTTAGCCAGTTTAAGCTTATAGGAATATTCAGTTTTAAGAGAATCATAATTAATAAAAAATTGACCGGCCGGCTGGAAATTGTACTTAAGAATAAAATTCAATTTGCCGTTATTTATCGGACCAATAATAAAAAAATTAGCGCCGCCACAAATAAACTTGGAATGATCCGACTTAATAAATACAGAGTCCGGAATTCTGAAGCCCTTCTCCATGCTATTCATTAACGCTAAGGAATCAAAGTCCTTTCCCTCTTTTAACAACCCGATCCATTCATTTACCATCTGCACGTCCTCATCACACAAAAAGGAAATCAACGAATCCGAATTAGAATCACCTGTCAGAAAAATCCTTCTCAAGTGAAAGTAGATCTCGGATTCTGTCAGTTCAACACTATTAAACAACTTTTGAACAATAATACCGCTCAGAAGATTATCTTTCCAAATGTCGAATGTTTGCCTCAGTTCTGGATCAGATGAATAACCTCTTTTCCTTGCCTCATTGGAAAAGAAAGTATCTTCAATAAAATTTCTTAGCGCTCGTTTTAAGAACTCTTTGTTTTTTATAATATAGGAAGTATCAACCGGTATTTTTTCGTGCATAAGAAAAAAAAGAAAATCAGCAATGGTAGCGCTTGATTCATCAGTTTGAAATAAAAAAAGTTCTTTCTCCTTAGCAGAAAAAACGCTCATAAATTTAAGAGAATACGTATCGTATATGAAAGGATTAATCCTGAATTCCGGGTTTTGCAAAATTGACTGTAAAAACTCAAAATACCTTGAGAAAAGCAAAGCAGATGTAGTATTATTAACTGGCACCGACTTCCCGCCAAATAAACTATCAATAAACAAACCCGCCGCCTTTTTCTCCTTTTTTTCTTCAATAATATTTATTGCTTTATTAACTAAAGTCTCCTGATCTTCGGCAAGAATCAAATCCAATTCATCCGAATAAATCTTGAAGATCGCCCATCCGTTCCTGGTATTAACCGGTTCGCTGATTCCACCGGTACCGGCTGCAAATATCTGTGTTTGTAAATTTTCATCATCGAATTTCCCATATTCTGCTTTGAGTGGAAAATCATCTTGTACTGAGAATTCTTTTCTTGTCATAAGGAGAGAATCAAAATCTGCGCCGCTGTTTATCATCTGCTTAATATTATGTATTTCCACAGAATCCTGTGAAACAATCATCCTGAACGTTTTATTCCGGATTAAAAAGGATTTAATCTCCTCGACTTCACTGCCTGAATATTGAACTTTCTTTTTAATCACTTCAAAATATAGCTTGTCCTTCAAAAGCAAATTCTCCAATGATTTCAGACTCATAACAACAAAAGGTTCAGAAAGAAATCCGGCATTAGAAGCCTCCTGCGCCCATAATTTCTCGGCAATAAGTGAAAATAAAAAATTATCTTTTGTGCTCCGGCTATTGCCCTCATACAAAGGACGTGGAGAAAATGAGTAACGATCGGAATATTCAGAGACAAGGATATTATTTGAGCCAACTTTTGCAATAGGGATTAAATTATCCTGAGGAAAGATCAAAGATTCGAAAATCATTAAGTGAAGAATAATGAAAAGAAAAAACAGAAATTTCATCCTTTAACACTGCCCATAAGAATACCATTAATATAGAAACGCTGAAGAATAATAAAAATAATAATAACAGGCAGAATAGTAATTACAGAACCCGCCATCATTAATTCAGTATCCTGAACATGCTCGCCCATAAGATTGGATAAAGCAACAGGCATCGTGTACATAGAAGAATCCGTCATAACAATCAATGGCCAGAGAAAATCATTCCACGAACCCATAAAAGTAAAAATTCCAAGCGTAATTATAATGGGTTTTATTAAGGGCAGAATAATCCGAAAATATATCTCAAATTCACCTGCTCCGTCAATTTTCGCTGCCTCAATAAGGCTATCGGGAATAGACATCGCAAATTGTCTGATAAGAAAAATCCCGAAAACACTTGACATCGCAGGAACAATTATTGCCCAGTAGGTATTGATTAATCCCATGTTTTTAAGCATAAGAAAGACTGGGAGCATAGTAACTTGTCCGGGAATTATCATTGAACTTAGCATTACTTTAAAAATACTTTCTTTACCTGCAAACCGCAATTTGGCGAATGCGTAACCAGTAAGAGAATTAAAGAAGAGAGAAAAAAATGTTACACCAATTGATATAACAAGACTATTTAACAGATTTCGTGTGAGATCGATACGAGAAAAAAGAGAGATGTAATGTGAAAAATCTATAGCGTCAGGTAAAAATTTAGGCGGATAAGTATTAGCTGAGCCAGAAGGCATAAATGAAGCTGAAACCATCCATAAAAACGGCATTAATGAAGCTGCCCCGACAAGGAAAGCCAAAAGATAAAGCAATATTTTTTTTACTGTTTCAGATATCATATCTTTTCTGAATCCTGAACTGAATAAGCGCTCCGGTAAAAATGATAACGAATAGAGTGAATGCTATCGCTGTGGAATATCCGAGATTCCACCACCTGAATCCTTCCTGATACATATATAGAACAATACTGAGAGTGCTGTTAAGAGGTCCGCCCTGAGTCATTATATAAGGCTCAGAAAAAAGCTGAAAATATCCTATCATTGTGATTACACTTATAAACACCGTTGCCGGCGCCAGCATCGGCAATGTAATATGCCGGAATCTGCTCCATGCGCCGGCGCCTTCAATGGATGCAGCTTCATAAAGTTCTTCAGGGATATTTTGAAGCCCGGCAATAAATATTATCATGTTATATCCAAAATTTTTCCAGACAGCCATTAGAATAATTGCAGGCATCGAAAACGTTGGGTCTCCTAACCAATCAACCGGGCTAATTCCAATAAACCCAAGAAAATAATTCAGCATACCAAACCGGGGATGATATATGAATCGCCAGACAATAGCAACTGCCACAAGAGTTGTAACCACGGGAAGAAAATAAATTGTTCTGAAAAATGCTTTGAAACGTATTAATTTGGAATTGAGCAAAATTGCTGCACCAAGAGAAACGGCAACAGACAAAGGACCACCTGCCAGAACAAAATAAAATGTGTTCTTAAGAGCTGACCAGAAAAGAGGTTCATGCAGAATTTTAGAATAATTATCAATCCCGATAAACCGGAGATAATTGAGATTCCCTAAAGAATAAATATTGAAATCTGTAAAACTAAAAATAAAGGACGCTAATACCGGAATAAAAAAGAAAACAGTAATAACAAGAAGCGAGGGGCCGAAAAAAATCAGCAAAACGATTGTTGATGTTTTTTTTCTCATTCAACTACTCTGCCTGCCTGTGTTTTAAAATCCACCGCCTTTTTTCCAAAATATTGTCCACATCATCATCCAACATTTTCAGTACAATTTCAACACTTACTTTCCCTGTTGAAGCAAGTTCGGCGTATTGCTGAACCTTTGCCGATGCAATCTGCTCCCACTCCGGAATCTTTGGAGTAGGTTTTACTTTTTCTAACTGCTTAAAAAAAGCAGATAAATACGGATTATCAGCTAAAATTTTGTTTTCCCACACAGTTTTATTCGGAGGAAGAGCTGCAACAATTTTGTAGAATCGTAATTGATTATCTGGTCTCGACATAAATTCGATAAATTTCCATGCGGCGGTTTTCTTTTCTGAAAAACGGCTTATTACAAGACTTGCGCCCCCGGCAATTGAATATCCCGGATAATTTTCATCAGGAGAAGGTAACGGAGCTGTCATCCATTTGCCTTTCATCGCCGGAGATAAGCGCCTTTGAAATTCACCAATATTCCATGGACCTGTAATATAGAAAGCAAAATAACCGCTCTCAAAAGCCTGATAAATATTCAACACGCTCTGCATATCCTTTGGAGCGAGCTCTTCTTCGAAAAATTTCATTAGAAATTCAAAACTCTCGCGGAATTCAACAGAAGAAAAATCGCCATAAGAATCATTTTCTCTAAGAAGTCGGGCGTTATTCTGTATTCCAAAAAGGATAAACGGCACCCATTCGTTTACAGGAACAAAGAAAGAATAACAATTTTCAGAAGTACAAAGTTGTTTGATTTTCTGTGATTGAAAATATAGGTCATTCCACGTCCTCGGAGATGAATTGAAACCAGCTTTTTTTAACAGATCGCTTCTGTAAAAAAGAACACGGGTATCAACATACCATGGAATGCCAAGTGTAGAGTTTTCGAGTAAATTCGTCTCCCAAATCCCTTCGAAATATTCGGATCGTTTTATCACACGGGAATCTGCAATATAACCATCAAGAGATTCTAACGCATCTAATGCTCTAAATTCCGGTATCCAAGTATTTCCAAGCTGAAAAACATCTGGGAGAGTTTCACTTGCAAACGCAGTCATAAGTTTTTCATGCGCTGCTGTCCATGGTATCTGATTGATATTAACTTTGATATCCGGGTTCTCAGCCTCGAACAATCGCGCTAATTCCGATGCTTTTTCTCCCTCAATCCCCATTGCCCAAAACTCAATCTCTGTGTAATGGTGTTTTTCAGAACATCCTGAACTTATAATTATTAACAAAACAAAGGATACAATATATCGCATCATTTCGCCAATATCATCTTGCCGGTAAAAACCCGATCAGCTATGGCGATTCGATAAATAAAGACCCCGCTGCCGGCTTTAACACCCGATTCTGATAAGCCATCCCATTCCCATTCAAGTTTTCCAGAACTAACGTTTCCATTGAATAGCGACTTGACCTTTCTGCCAAGAAGATCAAAAACATCAACGGAAACCGATCCAGGCGACTCTGCAAATGCAGAAATTTTTGTAGAAGGATTAAAGGGATTCGGATATGTTCCTATCACTCTGAATTGATCGGGCGATAATTTTTCAGGCCTAACAAAAGTAAGGGTATCAGCTTTGAATCCAATTGAGTCAAGAGCAGCGTTAATTTCGGGGTTGCTCATAAACTTTTCCCATATCAGCCCGCTCCTGTAATTTTCGATCATAACAATAATTGGTCCCTGATCGATGGCGATATACGAACTCGCAAACCAATTCTGCGAAATATTAAAAGCATCCTTGAATCCGTATTCACCCCAAAGTGAGTTTCCATACGTCCGATAAAGATTTTTAATCAGACTGATTGATTCCTGCGGAGTATATGCGATACTTGAAATACCTCCGGAAGGCGTTATAGTGCCATTATCCTGCCCGTAAGGTTCATGAGCGCTATATCCCCAGGGGTTATCGCTTGCTGTCAACCCCCAGGAGTCCGGCCCATAGCCCTGGTGACCATAAGGATTTCTAATACAATATTCTCTGTTAACAAGAGTATGATTTCGGTTTTGCAGGAAAAAGTTACAGTATTTGTCCTTTTTATCCCTCGGGTCAAAACCCAAAAATGAATAATGAGAGAAGAAAAGCGGACCTCCATAAGCTTTGCCAATATACAGTTTATGTCCGAAATAGGTGTTACCATTTACATATGCAGATGAACTTGTGAAACCGTTATAATAGGTTCTTGCGGGCAAATGAAAAGTTTCTGAAGCTATGCCGAGAATATATGCAATCATGGTTTCATTCCAGCCTGCGAGTGTCATATTGATCTGCCACCCGTAGTTTGGCGACCAATGCCAATAGAGATAATTACTCCATGAGGCTCTTTGGTAGAAATTCCATTCAACGGTATTCCAGATAAATGTAATATTCTCTCTTAGCAAAACTTCTTCAGAATCATCACGATCAAAAAATCCCCTTGCCGCAAGCAATCCCTGGATAAGAAAAGAGGTTTCAACCAAATCGCCTCCATCATCATACTGGCTGAATGGAATAACCTTACCAGTTTCCCCATTAAGCCAGTGTGAATAAGCGCCATGAAACCGATCTGCTTTTTCAATAAGAAAATTTGTGATTTTAGCAAGACGTTCCAATCCTTCCTGCCTTGTGATAAAACCCCTGTGAATACCAACAAGAATTGCCATTATCCCGAATCCTGACCCGCCTGATGTAACCGTGTTTCCCGACCCAAGTCTCTCCCTCGCTAGCCCGGAAGTCGGGTGGGCATAATTCCAGAAATAGCGGAAGGTTGCCCTTTGAACCATATCAAGAAATTCATCATCGCTGATTTCTCTTGTCAGCACATCAACTGAATCGCTCATCCCTGATTCATTCCCAGATAAATCATAAGCAGATATTTTATATGAACCAGCTACCCCAATCGAGCCGTAATACTCTGACAAATAATTCTTTTCCTTACTTATATAACTATATAGCAAATAATCAGAACCCAATCTGCGATAAATTTTATAACCTCCAATGTCAGTCTCAGTGTTTGCTGACCAGACAAGATCGATATGCTTCTCATAAGAATTGCCTGCGAAATCAGCAGGCGTCGCCGGAGGATCAGTATCAGCACAGATCTTGAAAGTAAAGAGTAGCAATAATAACATAAAGGCGATAGCATCCCTAACTCTGTTTCTGTTCATTTCAGTCAATCCCCTTCTCTATTGTGATACTAAAATTCTGACTGCTTAAAATATTGCCGCCCGAATCATAAATAATCCCTTCAAATATATAATTACCTTCAGATGAATTCTCTGGAAGTTTTATGTTTAGATTCTCAAAACTTTTCTTTTCCACAGAATCTGGTAACAACCTGATATTTTTCTCTTCTGAAATAGTGGTGTTATCTAATTTCCATATCAGAATGCAGTCCTTTAATTCGGAATGAAGATCGTTTATCAACCAGTACTCGATATTTAATTTATCACCGGGGAAATATCTCCTTTGACGAAGTTCTATCGAAAGCAGCGTTGGATTAAATAAGGATTTTAGGGTGAAATAACCTTTTTTAAGATTTCCGTAATAATCAACCACAGACCATGTTATTGATGGCCAGCAGTCAATAAACATAAACTGAAAAATTCCAGTAATCTTTGAGAATTTTTCTCTTCTATAAAAATTAATTGCTCTGCTGAGTAATTCAGATTGATACTTCTGAGAATTCCCGATAAAATCCTCAATAGATTCCCCCTTAGATATTTCAGCGATTTGAAAAGTCTGGGCATATTGAAAATTATGGAATTTCCAGGACTTCCAGTCGGGCTGTGAAATATCATCAGACGATAAAAATCTTTGCAGACTTTTTAACTCCGGCAATGCCTGTGCGCCAAACTCGGTAACCAGAGGGCCCATCGGCGTTGCAGCAAACCCCTCCACTGTCCCCCAATACCATCCATCATAAGGATGCTCCTCATAATTTGAAGCTAATCTGACTGGTCGGGTTTGATCAACACTTTTTACTGCATCATAAAGAAATGGGTCGAGAGTATTTATCTGTTCACCAGGCTCGTTATGACAACACCAGATTGCAATTGATGGATGATTATACAATTGCACTGCCATATCTTTAATCTGACTAACAGCATTTGAGTTGAACTCATCAGAGTTGTCATAAGTCCATTGTAATGCAAAATCCTGCCAAACCAGGATTCCGCGTCTATCACATTCAGCATAATATTCATCTCTATTAACATGAGCATGCATCCTGATAATATTAATATTTGCATCTCTCAGTAAATTAACCTGAGTCTCTATCCTCTCTAAGCTAAGCGATGACAGATACTGTTCAGGGATGATATTAGTCCCCCTCAAAAAGAGTCGCTTACCATTAAGATAGAAAACGCTATCATGTTCGAGACGAATTTCTCTAATTCCGGTAGTTAAACTTATACCAATAAAACTAACAGATTCGATTTTTAAATTATAAAGAGCAGGATATCCCAAATCCCATGTATTCCATAACACTGGTGAATCAATCTCCACTACCAGATCCCTCGCCGAATCACCGGAAGGAATTTTTATAATTGAGCTGACTACTTTTTCAGAATTATCCGGAGAGAGTACTGTAATATTAATTTCTTCAACCGACTCCCCGGTTTTCTCCGAAAAAAAAGAAAGCTCAAGGGAAACACGGGCAGAATTATAATCATTATAAAGTTTTGAAGAGAATTTAACTCCCTTAAGAATAATCTGCTTATGAAAAGTCAATAAAACCTTATTCCAAATGCCGCCTGTATTTCCATCTTGCCCCCGCTCCAAATCTCCTGAACCGGGTCTGCAATCGTGATGATTAAAAATACCTTTTATCAGTTGCTTATTCATTGGCCAGACAGTACCCGGAATTTCCCGTGGAGAAGTTACTCTCACAATTAGGACGTTTACTCTGTTCAACCAGGTACTTTTTAACTTAAAATTAAATTTCTGAAAATAACCTTCATGCGATCCTAGAAATTTACTATTCAGCCAAACTTCTGAAAAATAATCAACACCGCTGAATTCTAGCAGAGGAATCGAATCTTCACCTGGAGAAAAATCAAGTGAGAATTCATAAAAGTACCAAATCGTACCTGAAAAATTATTTAATCCCTGCAATTGCCAGTTAGAAGGCGCTGATATTTCGCCATCGAAATTCAAATTCATGAAGTTCAATTCTACTTCATTAATTGATAGCAATGAATCCATATCCTTAATAATACGCCACTTGCCCGATAGATCGACAAAATTAGTTGCTATCAATTTCACTCACAAATTCTATTATACAAGGTATTTCGTTTACAATTAGGGCGCTTCCGTTCGCTTCTGCATGATATCCCCGTCCTATCGGCTTGAGGCAGTCGCCCACTAAAAAGCCGCTTTCAATTTTTATCCCACCCGGAGGCATTTTCGACATTCTTTCGATTATTAAATTGTAGCCCTTCTTTGTAATTTGAATTGAATAGTTTAAATCTCCATAGTAGGTCTTTAAATTCCTGGCAGAAAATCCATTCTTAGGATGCAGCCATCGCTTCGTCAATCCTGAAGCGATAGAAATTGAAGAATCTTGTTCGTTTTCGTGAACAATCATCAGTCTGAAAGAGTTAATAAAATCTGATCCAACCCAGGTATGTGGCATATCCCCAATAAAACCCGGAAATAAAGAGTCTCTCCAAACTACTTCCGCCCAATGATTCCACCCCTCCGGTCTGCTATCTTTGAGAAAATAATTAATCATTTCATTTGCAAATTCATACTCTCCAAGTAAAACCATTGCCCCAATGTTTCTAATTTCATAAGGCGTATAATTAACCCATTCAATATCCCCGGATTTTCTGGCGTTAAAAAAAGCCCGATAACGCTTAAAAGTTTTGCTGATGAGATCACCTGGAATATTTTTCCACTCCTCAACCGGGTAGAGAGCAACTGTAGTTGAAGTAGGATCAAAATCAGCGAGTTCAACGCAACCTGGGACATAATCTATCTTATTAATGGCAACGGTCTGATTAATGGAATTCAGGAAATTTGTTCTAAATTCAACCGAATAATCAAAATATTCCTTTTCTTTTATTGTTTCTCCAATAATACCGGCAATTGCAGAAGCATCTTTCAGCCCTCTTAAAGTCCAGAAATTATCCCAATTTGAATGCATTGGTTTTGCTGAATACCCTTCATGGCTTATCGATTCGGGCATGATTCCGTAAAAAGCTCTGAGACTATCAGAGCCGGATTTGAAAGTATCTGTTCTGCGTTGAGCGAGAAGAAAATTAATATATCTAACAACAGATTTTACTTTTTCAAAATTTTCCCTTAAGAAAACTTTATCACCTGTAAAATGATAATATTGCAAAAGAAGAAAAAGATACTCCCCATGACTGTCGTTTTCCGGGACAGGATCAGGTCCCCTTTTATCAACAACACATGGAACTTTTCCATTTTCAAAGAGATTATTTCCGTACCATTCTGCAAATTTTTTCACTTCCTCATAAAAGCCAAATCTAAGCAATGCCGAAGAAGTAAGCGCCCCATCCCTTATCCACGACCTCTGATAAGAACGCGATCCCGGCTGAATACCTAAGCCATCTTTATTTATTAGAACATAAGCGATATTCGATCTTATCCTGTTAAAAATATCTTCCACATATCCTGAACCGCTGATTTGAACGGTATTCAGTCTATTTTCCCAGGTAGCGATGGTCCTTTCCCTAGCGTCTTGATATCTGGCAGATTCAAAATCTTCATAAATCAATTTATGTCTATCCCGGGATTTAAAAATAAACGTAAAAACGCTGTCACTTCCCGGATTCAATTTCAAATTAAACCCCAATGCTCCTGAAGCAAGTTTTTTTGGATCTTTAATCGATTGATAATTGGGGACAATACCATTCTTCAAATAATCAACAATATCTCCTCTGTCAAAATTTACCGCGCCCCCTTCAGGATTAACGCCGCTGCTCCAGTAAATTTCAGCATCATCCACTGCAATCTTTATATTATCGATGTTTATCTGCTCCACACCGGATACTCCCCCGGCATTATTGAGAAATTGATAATATGGGTTAACCAGAAATGGACGTACTGCGATAAATAATTTCCCTTCGAATTTTTGAAAATTCTTATTTGAAATAGTATATGAAAAATTAAGCTCATTCTTCTCATTCGTAAAAATTTCGATCTTAATACTCATTTTACTATTCGAAAGATGTACACCCGGAACCGGCAGATACGATTTGGCGAGGAACTGTTCTGAATCAAAATCATTCCAGGATATAAGTCCATCGTCATCAAAGATAAAGGGTTCGATAGAAAAACCATGTTTCCCAGTCTCAATCATCCCTTCTTCATTAATCAGATACTCGTCGTCGCTGTTTTCATTTCCGGTTATTGTCCAATAGGACGCCTCTTTATTGAAGTATTTGGGGTAATATCCTCTTTTATTATCTACAGAAATTTTCTGGTACAGATCGTTAAGTGTTTTTGTATCTTTTTGATTTAATAATCTTATTTCGCCGATACTTAAGCCAAGAGGTTCTTCAAATTCAATCATAATAAACCGGGCTTCAACCTCAGGGAAAACAGCATAATTAATTTGCGGCGACACTCCTTTGCTGAAGAATATGCTCTCGAAATTGCTTTCTTGTGCACTTGTTAGGATTCTGAATCCTCCACTCCTGCTTCCTTTTCCCCAATTTATTGTTAATCCGGAAAAATCTCGAATTTCTTTCAGGTCAAAAAATATTCTGAGAGATTTCGATGAGCTCATTTCAAAGCTTGTCCCGAGATTATTATCCGTTATCTTTTGGAGCTCATCCATTGAAAATTCCGGCTCTGATCTAACGGCAGTCAATATAAAAGGGCCTGTTTTTTCCGGAGGTAGTTCTGAAAAAGTAAGGTCATCCAGAATTAAAAAACCCTTTCCGCCGGTCACAGATGAAATAGTAAATTCTAAACGAGCAGATTTTTTCAATGATTTTTCTTCAGACGGCCCCCAGGCAAAAATGATATTTTTTTTCCTTATTTTTTGCTTCTGCCAATCATCGGGGAAAGTAAATTTTCTATTATTATACCACCAGACGTTTTCACCAGATTTATCGAGAATTTTAAATTCCAGGTTGTTTTCCGACCCATACCCCTTTATATAATAGCTGAATTCATAGTTTTCCGGATATTCTAATTCAATATCGCATTGTATTCCTCCATAACCGGAGCCAGCGGTAAAATTATAATCAATCCTAAGCGCTTTACCTTTAATGCCTTCTATTTCGGAAATTGCGATATCTACCTGGTTCGAAGTAAATATTTTCCAGCCATTTTTTGAATCAAAGCTATCAATACTTTTGTCTTGAGCAAAAATGCTAATTGCAGGGAATATAATTAGTATTAATAGGAAAAAATTATTAACGATTATCTTTGTCATAGATAAATCCAAGTCTTTGCAATCCTTCATTTATAACATTATCTCTCATAACATATTTCCAAACAAAACCGCTGCGGTAATTCTCAATCATTAAAACAATTGGCCCCTGATCAATTCCAATATAATCTTCGGCAATCCAGTTTATAGAAGGGTTAATAGCATCCTTAAACCCGTATTTACCCCATAAACCGCTTTTCCCATATTTATCAAATAAATTCCTCAATGTTTTTATGGTTTGAAACGGGGCAAAAGGAATTGAACCTCCTGCGGCAGTCGGGGCGATTGTACCATCATCGATTGAAATATAACCCGGCGCCGTAGCCCCTCGTGCTGCATAAGAGTCAAGTTTTTTGCCATTAATCTTAAAATCCCATCCGGGACCGTCACAAGCAGTAAATCCCCAGGTAAGCGAATCATATCCGTAATAATTGCCAGGATTAATTTTAGCATACTCAATCTGTGAAAGAACAGCCCTTCTGGAATTCTCAAAAAAATCAATTTTTTTTTCAAATAAATAGTCGTCATAAATCCCGTGAAAATCAATAAAAATATGTGAATATTGATGCCCGAAAAGAGGCGGGAAAGACAAATGCTCCAGCCCATTAAAATAATCGGCCCACCGGTAAAATTCTTTCCATACACTGAATGCTTTATTATATTCAGACATTCCGGTTCCAGCAGCAAGTATATTTAGAAACAGAGATTCATTATAACCAACCCAGCCATGTGCACCAAGAGCGGCAGTTTCAGGATCCCAGGCAAGGGCGACAGAATTTTTATATTCTGTATTTGCGTGGATCACAAAAAAATCCCAATCAATTCTGTCCAGTAAAAAATCTGCAATTTCTCTAATCTCTTTTTCCTTTGGGTTGTCGGCCGAATAATAGTTTCTTGCAAAAATCACTCCCATCATCAGCCAACCGGTATCCACTGAAGACAACTCGCATTTCCAAACTCTTTTACCGGTTCTTATATCAAGAAAATGATAATAAAAGCCCTTATAACCAGTTGCCGCCGTATCAGTACTTTGTTCAGAATTTTTTAAGAATCTTAGTAAGTTGAGAGTAAGCTGTTTTGCCCAATCTTTACTAACCCAGCCTTTCTCAGAAGCGACCGCCCAAACAGGCAATGCAAAACCCATAGCGGCAATACTTGCGGGTGAATAGTCAGCAGTCCTATCCTTAACTAATCCTTTGTCATAATTTATCTCTTCAAAAAAAAACTTTGCCGAATAATATTGCAATGTATCGAGAAAAGCATTATCCGAATCCCCAGGCAGATAGTTATCGGATTTATACGTATTCTGATCCTGTGAAAATGAACAATACCCAAGAACAAAAAATAACAGCAATATTGTTATGCGTTTAATCATCCGGTTTCCTTTCTATTTAAATGCTAAACCGATCGTCAAGCGATGTGCTTCGATGAGCCGGCCATAATCAGCCCAAGTATAATCCACTCGTATATCATAAGAATCAACAATTGAGACACCAATACCAGCTCCCAGAGTCAAACCGCCTTCAGTATTATCGAGAAAAAGATTTCTGTAACCGGCTCTCAGCGAAAAGTGATTCATCAAATTTAATTCAGCGCCCAAATTAACGCTTTCGTTATTATCATTCGGATGCACAGCATCAGCCGCTATTATCATCTTATATGAATCATTAAATTTTACCGGATAGGAAAAACCAGCTCTGAACATTGTCGGTAAAGGGTATTTTTCTGTCCGGAATTCTGCCGGTAATCCATCGTTATCCCCAAATTTATCAGGATCAAAGTCATAATCAATAAAAAGATCCCGCCCTTCATAGCCAGCATTGGCGCCAAAATTCGAAATACTTGCGCCAATCAAAGCGCCATCATCAGAAATAAGGTATTGAACTCCAAAATTAAGAGTAAATGTACTAAGACTGCTGTGCCAAATTGTTTCAGTGAGGTAAGAGATTTGCATTCCTACAGAAACACGATCGGTGAGTAAAACTCCATAACCAATCCCGGCAGCAAAATTAGAAACGGTGTATCTTTCGCCAGTTCCATCTGGAGATTCAACAGTTCTTACATCAATTTCACCCGAACTTAGAGATGTGATACTTAAAGAAATCACGCCTGGATCACCTAAATCGAATACTCCGACAAGATAATTATAATCTATATCTGCAATCCATTTATTAATCGTGAACTGTAAAGCGGCGCCATTCATGCGTCCTAACCCTGCAGGATTATAATAGACTGCCGCAGCTTCTCCGGGTAGCGCGGCGCCAGCATTGCCCATTCCCGCAAGTCGTGAACTCGGCTCAATCTTAAGAAATTGCCCAATAGTAATACCAACTTTACTTTGACCAGGAATAATATTGGCGCAAAAAAGAATAATTGTTAATACAAACAAAGATCTGAGGCTAAGATTATATTCTTTCATCTTTCCCTCTATTTAATAATTGCGAATTTGCCGATGTAGTCTTCGAGACCAATGCCTTCGACATGAAAAATATAAAGACCAGGTGCGACTTCAAGTCTGTCTGTATTCCTTAGATCCCAGGTAACAACCCCTTTTGCAATATCTCCATCATGAAAAAGTGTGTTAACCAGTTCACCGTTGATAGTATAAATTCTTACTGTAGAGTTTGCCGGAAGATTCCGGAATTCCATTTTACGCTCACCTCTGCCTGAAACCGCAAACCTCTGAGGTTCAAAACTGGCGGCGCCCACATAAGGATTCGGCACGACATATGGTTTATTCTCATAATCTGACCTGGCTTTATCAGCATTTAAGGCTTGCCCCAGAGAACTAAATGTGAATTTATCGGTTTCCGAATAGGGAACAAGAAGATTCAAATGATAAATATCACCTGATTCAGGAGCGATAACATTACCACCGGCTCCGGATGTATCAACTTCCAGATACCATGTTGCCCTTAGCTGTGTTGAGGATTCATTAGTACGTGTGAGTATTTCTATATAATCGCCATGAGAGGCAAGAGTACTGTCGTTGAATTGATTTCTGTATCGGAAATCCATTTGAATTTCTGCTGTTGGTGTTTTGGCAACTATTTTGAATTTTGCTGCCTTTTTCGGTAATCCAACTGCAGCTATTGATGTATCCTGAACAGTATCACTGAATCGGATTTCGATATTATATGGGTAACCAGGTCGTCTCAAGCCAATTGGAAATCCGGCTGCATACCGCGATTTGTATTTAATATTTGCAGGACTCCCTAGCGAAAAACCGCTAGTTAAAGTGTCGATTTGTACTTCCTTTGGTGTGGAAATAACTGGTAGAATTCCTGTTCCAGAGGGTCCCGTTCCCTCCCCTACGAAATCGTAACCAAACTGAAACAAAGTGTCGCCAGTTGTTCTATTAACCATTCCATAACTTTCAGCTCTCACGCTGTCTGAATTGGCAATGAAAAATAACTCAAAAGAGTTATCATCCGGAACAATTTCCGGATTCAGTATTTGCAAAGAAACAGAACCGTAGCCCGAACCAGATGAATGAATCAACCCTGTAATATCTGCATTTTCATAACCTGGTACAGGAGGATTAGGAATCACTTCGAAAACATTTTTTGGTAAAATTGTACCACCTCTTAATGTTCGTGTAACACTCATCGAATTTTCGGAGGGATATATCTCAACAGAATCAACACCCCTGTCATAAGCAGTAACAGAATAATAATATGTTTGTCCATTAACAACAGTTGTGTCCTTATAATTATGTCTAAGCCCTGTATCATCTCCAAGATAATACGCAACACCTTCTACAGTAACGTTTGAAAATCCGTAAATATCATTTATAAGATCGAACTGTGCCAATGGTTTACCATTGCCGATAGGACCTGTTCCTGTTCCTGTAAAAATCACCTGTGGATCGAGAAAAGCGGGATCAGTACTTCGGTATATCCGATAGCCTTCAAAATCATTCTCATTAGTAATTGGGTCGTATGCTCTTTCTGCTGCATTATCCCATGCCAAAGTGACAAATTGATCCCCTGCAAAAGCATTAAGAGTGGGCGTTGGAGGAGGAACCGCAAACTGATAATTTGCTTTATATATCTGAAGCACAATTTTTGTAGTGTTTCGCAATTCACGGAGATCTTTACCAAATCCAAGAGCAAGACTAAAACGTTCGGTTTTCCCTGCCGGTAATTTAAAAGGCCCGGAAGCAAATAAAAACCCAATATTGTAATTAAGTACAAGAGGCTGGTCAAATGAACTATCGGGATCGGTGAAAATATTATAGAGCCTCTTGGGCCATTCTTTCCCATCATCAAAAAACACAATGTTATCAACAACTGTAGAAGGAGCGCCCTGCCCGGCTCTTATGCGGTTCATTTTAAAACCAGTCAAACCTATCTGATCAGATTCGTCTATATCGGTTCTATCAAAATTCGTTTCACCATTTGTTGGAATATTATCCTTCTCGCCTGTGTCATTCGTCCCCAAAACACCATCGGCTCCTGTGTCGTTATATTCTGCAACCCAATCAAGGTCTTCATCACCGGTCCACCAGACACCGGCAATATAAGCCGGTCTTCTGTCAAGAGGTCCATAGAAATTTTCGAATTCTACTATATTATAATTTGCTATCACATAATTTTTAATTTCATCCCTTCCGGTTATCTGAATCCCTTCACCACCATCTCGCTTCTCGTTGAGCATTCCATCATTATCATTATCATAAACATCAAGACTATTACCCGGTGTTTCAAGATAGGAGTAACCGAGATACCCGGTAGTTCCACGGGTACCATTTCCATTCTTATCCCAGGTATAAACAAGGTTAAGCCCGGCTTCTTTGTCAAAAAACGCATTGTCATCATCCGACTCAGCAACTCCATCAATGCCGATTGCCGAACCGCCAACGCCCGAATCCATATAAAGCCCGAAGATGATATTGTCGTTATAATCAGTCGTGCTTTCATTGGCTATGTCATAATGAAAAAATATCACATTACCGGCTTGCGGATTAGCCCATTGAAATCCTCTTTGCTCAACTTTAAGACCTAATCCGCGGCGGGTATTGTCTCTCGAATCGGGAAAATAATTCCAGGCATCATAAAAATTGTCATCATAAACAATATAGCTCTCCTGATCTGCCCTCGGAGCTTTGCCAAAATATCCGTTCCAGGAACCGCTCCAACCCGGATCATCAAAATCCAGAAGTTTGTCTGCCCATTGATCGGGCCATGTTCGCTGATCATTGCTGATTGCAACCGACCTGCCTGCATTTATATTAGGATCATCCTGAAAATAACCCGGCCTTGGCTCAAACCGCATAATTTTATTTGTAATGCCGCTTGTACCCTGACGTTCTCTGTATCCGGTTTCCATAATATATCCAACGGCGTTATTACTTTGGGTGATTTTTGCAAGGACAAAAGGAGTTGTCCCATCGCTGTAGTTTTCTCCGGATCCTTTCGGAACTTCAACAGAATGAAAGATTGTAAGATCAACATTAATTGGGTCTGCTGGATAATCTCCGACCATTCCGAAATTGTAAAATAAAGTTCTTATCCTATTCGCATCGTGAATTCCTGATCGTTCTGCATCAATTCTGCCTCTTAATTCCGGAGGTACAACCGGCAAAAGGCTCTGAGAATAATCAATCCCGGTAATTAATAGCAGAAACAATATTATTCGTTTCAGATTGACAATATCCCAAAACATAAAAATATTAGAAGGCATTTTCATTTTAATTGCTCCTGAAAGAAACGCCAATTTCAAAACGTCTCGGTTCATAAAAACGCGATGGATCATATAATGTTGCCCTTGATGAGGATGGTGTTAGTGTATAGTCCGGGCTTCCGGTCGATTGAAAAACAAAACCATTGACAAAATGAGTATTTAGCAGGTTAAAACCCCTAAAAAAGACTGAAAAATCAAGGATATCATACTTGAAATATTTTTCAGCCCTGAAATCAAGGAGAAAATATGAATCCTTAACTCCGGAATTACTTTCCAGATCCGCAAAAAAACCGGAGCCGATTTCAGGTGTATATGGTTGTCCGCTTCCAAACCTAATTATCGTAGTGAAGGAATAATTCTCGGGCATAAAATATATGAATGCTGTATTTACAGTATGTCTCTGATCCCAATTGAAAGGGATTGTCCTCGGCCGTGGGTCTTTCCCCGATGAGGCTCTGTTAGCAGTCTCCTGCGGATCACTTGAGTTGCCTGCAGCAAACTGTAAGGTGTAATCTAAGGATGCTGATAGTGGTCCCATATCCCGTTTTGTAAGAGATAAAGTCACACCGTAAACACCTCCGAAGTCAACATTTGTAAAACGGGCATAATCGGCAGCAGCGTAAGTACTGATAAATTCCACACCTAAAAGGTCTCTGATATCCTTATAGAAAAAAGAAACTTCGGTTCCGAAAGAATTCCCGAAAGATTGCTTATACCCGGCTTCATACTGAATTGTAAATTCCGGTTTAAGATCGGGATTTCCCATAATACCGTAACTGATTCCTCCTTCCTGAAGCTCATCGAGCAGGGAGTAATCGGCATTTGAATAAAGAAGCCCCAAACCCGGAAGCTGGTAAAAATGACCATAAGAAAAATAAACTGAAGAACTGCTTGTAAGTGGAAAACTAAAGCCCAATCTTGGGGCAAAAGAATTTTTGACTTTTGTATCAACCAATTTTGATTCAGGAGCGCCTGTAATTGAATTCGCAGGGTTAGCGAGATCACTTGGGATCTTGCTGCTGGCATTAAAATATTCATACCGAAGCCCTCCCCTTATCACCAGATCGCCCAATTCTATTCTGTCCTGAAGATAAAACGCTGCCTGATTGGGATAGTACTCCCTAACACCAGGTATCCGCGGATTGTCAACTCTTGGAATTAGTGAACTTACTCCATCAATCGTTGATGTGATAAAATATCCTGGTGATCCGAATAGAAGGTTCGAAGTCTGCACCTCAAAACCCGTTTCAACAAGATTGTACCGGTTAAATTGCCAGGTTACTTCCGTTTTTAGAATAAAGGAATTTGTCTGTTGCTTGAATCTGCCCAAATCCACTCCCTGTACAATTGCCCCATCCTCATAGTTCTGATCAGATAATGGAACGCCGGCTATTAAATATCGGGGGTCAAAAAGATCTTCGTATTTATAATCAGTATATTCAAAATAATTCTGCCTGAGATACACTTTATAAAATAATTCGGGGGAAATAGTATGAGTCCCGCTCCATCCGTGAGATAACGATAATGTTCGGTTCGTTTTTATTCCGTCAGGGTTTAAACGGTAGGAATGAGCATAATTTGTTCTTTTAGCAAAATTTATTGTACCCTGATAGTTCAATTCGAAATCTTTCAAAATCCGGTTATTAATTTTGAACTGACCGCTCAATTCATCATTCACAGTCATCGGTATTAGTTTATTATCACCGCTGGGCCTTAATATCTTTTTTGCCAGATCATTTGTATCAGTCGGCATAAATCGCCTTTCACCAAAAAGAAAACCATCGTTATGGTATTTTTGCCCGCTAATAAAAAATGTAGTCTGAGGTAAAGGTAAAGGACCACTTAAAGTGGCTTGCAGATTGTAGATATTTAACAACTCAATTTTATCATCATGAGGATATCTCTTTGTATCTGTGGTATAATAATCACCAATATAAAATTCACCAGAAAAATTAAATTTATCAGTGCCTGTTCTTAAAACGGCATTTACCACTCCCGACATCGCCTGCCCGTACTTCGCATCAAAAGTACCGCTGATAACTTGCACCTCCTCAATAATTGAGCGATCAAGTTTCAGCGAAGATGAATTATTATAAGGATTATTGACAGAGACACCATCAACCTGGTATTGCACCTCCCCCAACCTTCCACCTCTGAAATGTCCGTCAACCACACCCGCTTGCAGATTAACAATTTCATCAAGATTTTGAACAGGTAATTTATCGATTTCATCTTTTCCAACAGAAACAACCGAACTTGTTGAATTGAATTCGACAATCGGTTTATCGGCAACTACAACAACTTGCTCACCAATAATCATTTCATCTTCCAATGTGATATCAAGATTTGTAGTTTTATCGGAAGATATTCTAACATCTGTAACTATCTTTGTCTGATAGCCGATATATTTAAAGATCACAGAATAGATGCCGGGTCTTACATTAATGATAGAAAAATACCCGTCCATATCGGATGCAGCCCCTAATTGAGTGCCCTCAAGTATTATATTTGCTCCGATTAAGGGGGATTTTGTGTTATCTGTAACTATTCCAGCAAGTTTACCGCTTTGAGCATTATTTGAAACTGAGTAAAAAAAAATTAAAAATACGCCGAAAAGCAGATGGGAAAATCTCTGTCCTACTTTCATCTCCGAATTCTCCGGAATTTGAATCGCACAATAAAAATTATAAATAAGGGAGCCACAGCCGGATAATTATCACGCCAATGACCCCCGCTAAAAAAATTATTTCAGCAGCATCATTTTCCCGGAAACATTTTCCGATATTTCACTGGCTGAATTAACATAGTTCAATTGATACAGATATAGACCGGAAGATAAGTTACTCCCCGAAAACGATATTTCATTTAATCCGGCTTTCAACACAGTATATATTTCCGCTGCAACAACCTCACCTAAAATATTAAACACTTTAAGTTCAACTTTCCCGGATGAAGGTATTGAAAATCTGATTTTTGTTGAAGGATTAAATGGATTTGGGTAATTGCCCGTAAGATTAATCGAGGCAGGCACAAAAACATTTTCCGATTCTCGGACGGAAGTAAGAGTATTCTCATCTAAAAATCCCCAGGCTGCGGCAGGCCCACCACCGTGCTCCCTGAAAAACCAGGTTCTGGTTCCATAATTCTTGAGAGGATCATCAAAAGAATCACCATCTCCTAAAAGAACTCCGGCGAAAAGACTTCTGTCGCTTAGATTAAAATCATATCCAAGTTTTGTGAGATCAATTTTCATCTCAAGGTAGAAACCTTCATCAACATCATTCTGATCATTAACTGTTGTTTCGCCTTTCAGAGTTACTGCAAATTCGGCCGCGGAGCTATCTATAAGACCTGGGAGATAATCGTATGGCTGAGCAGTGCCATCTGAAGCAAATGAAACCCTAAGGATTCTGAATTCCATCACTTCTTCCACATTCTTCGCACCTCTATCGCCAAGAATAATTCCCAGACCATCCATCTGATCGTAAACTTCTGAGCCAATAACTACTTGATCGCTGATGTCTCCGGCAAGATATAGGTCTGTCCCCCTAAAAAACATTTTCACTTTTGCGGTTCCAGGATCAAGTACCGGCGGGCGAGGATTCCCCCCAATCTCAGGCTGCCACTGTCCACTCATCCAAGGGCCGGCTCCGGCATAAGTTGATCTTGTTAGGGAATCGTCCCAAACAATATCAAATGTAAATGCACCATCCCATACAACTTCATCAAGAATTCCGTCAATAACAGGTGCATCTTGCGCTGCTCCGTTCGGAATCACCATTTCGTAACCAACATCAGGAAGATCGGATCCTATTCCGATATCAGGACGGGCATATATTTTACCGACATTATTACCATTTGCGTTTCCCCAAGGGCTCTGCCAATGCGTTCTTGTGGTACTGATTTTTCCCGGGTCCCCTTCAAATAAATAATCACAATCCCATATACTCATATTAAACATCACGAAATCGCCGTTAACATCGGTCACATCATAACCGAGTACGCCAAGATCGAATTTCATCTCAACAACCCAGCCATCATCTCTGAACGGATCGTTAGATACACCATTAATAACAGTGCGCGCATCCCAGGCGGCAATCTGCTCAGGTGTTCTCGTAGTATCGTTAAAATTACCATAACGTCCAATAAACCTTGGATTTGCTCCAACAACAGGCGTGGTATTCGGAAGACCAGCTAACCAATATGTGTAAAAATACTCAACCGGCGCCGCAGGACTACCTGAAGAAAGCTTATCTTTGAGCGACATAAGGATTGCATCCCATCTTGCCCAATCCTGAGTTCCGCCAATCGATGAATCCGGAATATTAAATCCTGCATAAAGGGTATTCCCTTCAACGAGGAATTTGACAGTCGCATTCGTTGGATCAGTTACTGCATCCGGTTGGAATTCTGCCCGCCAGCCGCTTGTAGGCAAACCTGCATTCTGACCATAAGCAATACTTAAAACTTCGGCCCCATCCCAGGCAGCTTCATCTAAGACTCCATCCATCAAAATTGAACCCTGCGGTATAGTCCTAGCCCAAATGATATCCTCTCTCACAGGTTGTGAGAATAACACAGCGGCTGAGAATATTATACCCGTTAATGTAAATAGAATTTTATTTTTCATTTGTCCTCCCGGTACTTTATATTAAATTATTACTTCAACTAAACAGTTTGACTTATTTTGTTGGGGAATGATATTTCCTATTATTATTTCACCATCAACTTTAATTTGTGTGATTCCGGATGATCTCCTCTCAGGATTAGAAAAGTTGACGCTATACTCGCATCCTCTATATTTTCTTTTAACTGAGTAGCTCTCCCAATCTGCCGGAATCACAGGATCAATTAATAAACCGCTGCCAGATGCTCTTACACCAAGAATATAATCGACAATTATTTTCTGGAACCAGGAAGCTGATCCAGTGTACCATGTCCAACCTCCCATACCATAATTGGGCGATTCGGGACCATCAATATTTCCAGGGGTTACATAAGGCTCTGCCGCATATTTATCTGCATCCATACCATTGTTAATAGGGCTAAGCCGCTTATAAGATTCCCATGCCCCTTCGGCATCTTTCAGCAATGCAAAAGCTTTTATTGCCCAAGTTGCTGCGTGAGTATAAACCCCTCCGTTTTCCCTTCTCCCGGGTGCATATCTTGTTAGATAACCAATGTATTTATCAGGGCTGGAATATGCTGGTGAAAGAAGCAAAGCACCGTTATTTTTCAAGAGAAACGTTTTTACCGAATCCATTGCAGTTTTTTGATAATGCTCATATCCGATGTTAGTAATCACTGACCATGTCTGAGAATTAAGAAATATTTTTCCATCTGTGTTTTCTCTGCTTCCAATCTTTTCGCCTGAATCCTTAGTAGCTCGTGAAAACCACTTACCATCCCATGCAAACTCATTAAACTTAATTTTTAATTCTAAAGCTTTTTTCTCGTATTGAGCAGCAATTTCTTTTCTGCCCAACTTACCAGCAAGCGGAGCAAAATCATACAGAATCCCATATAAGAAGGCTGCAAGCCACATCGATTCACCCTTGAATTCCAAACCCACTGCACTTAAACCATCATTCCAGTCACCGGCTCCAATTAGGGGCAATCCCCTGCTGCTAAAACGGCAAAATACTATATCAAATGCAGCTATACAATGCTCAAAAAGCGATGCTTGCTTTTGTGGATTATCATAATATGGTTCTTTTTCATTGAGGATTGATATATTGCCTGTTTCTTCGATATATTGGATAACAATATATGGCAGCCATAAAAGATCATCAGTCATTTTTGTCACTAAACCCGTTTCAGAAATAGGATGCCACCAATGTAATACTGTACCGTCTTGAAACTGATGCTTCGCATGAAGTTTAATCTGTGCGGCTGTTAGCTCAGGATCTATTGGGAGATAAACCAGGCTGTCCTGAAGTTGATCCCTGAAACCAAAAGCGCCGCTTTGTTGATAATATGCCGTCCTGCCCCATAATCTTCCTGAAATGGCCTGGTATCTTAACCAGATATTAACAAGATAATCCATCCCCTTATCAGGAGTTTTTATTTCGAGCGGAGACAGCATCGCCCCCCATTTTTCTTTAACAGAATTAAGAGATTTATCAAGTGATTCTGAATTAAAATACTCCCTGAGCCTTTTCGGCATTTCAATCTTATCCTCAGTAATACCGAGAAAAAAAGCGATTTCCCCGGTTTTCCCTGGTGCAATGGTAACAGATGATTGAATGCTGCCTATTGAATCATTCCATTTACCTTGAGAACAAGATAATTCCATTAATTTCAAAGATTCAGGATTTAATAAACTTCCATAATTCCCAATAAACTTTTCTTTATCACCCTCCCACGAATCAATAGGCTGATTGCAGGTTATAAAACCGTTAAAAGGGTATTCAATATTCCAGTGTCCTCTATCGCCAAGTGGAATTTCCCACAACCTTTTCGTCCCCCAAAAAATACCGGTAATCTCATCAAACTCGGTTTCTATAAACGACTTGTGAAATTCCCTATGAAAATCAGCAGACGAACCGAGACAGAATTCAAAATAAGAAGTAAAGGATAGCTTTAATTCTTCTTTAGTCTTATTATTAACGATAAATCTCCAAACCTCGAAGGTCTCACCAAACGGAATGAATATTTCAGTTAAAACTTCAAATTTTGGATACTCAACCTTAAACTTTGTATATCCTGTTCCATATCTGCACTCATATTTAACAGGGGTTTTTGCCAATGGCATAAAGGTAGGATTAAAAATTTCTCCAGTCTGCTTATCTTTAATATAAAAGTACTTTCCCCAATTATCCTGAACAAGATCCTGATGCCACCTGTTGAGTCTGTTAAATTCACTATGTGTATGCCAGCTGAAACCGCCGCCAGTTTGTGAAATCACCATCCCATAGACACCATTTGAAATTACATTTACCCACGGTTTAGGTGTTTTAGGATTAATAATTACATACTCAGTGCCCTCAGAATCGAAATATCCATATTTTGACTTAAAATTTTCCATATATCCAATTTATCCTAACAGGATTCTCTAAAAACAATTTTTGTGGGAATTTTAATTTTTTGTTTTGCTTCAGGCAGTTCTGAACGCATCCTTCGAATAGCGATATCAGCAGCGGATCTTCCCATCAACTCAATCGATACATCCACTGTAGTAAGTGAAGGAGAAAGGAAACATGAGGTGAATATATTGTCGAAACCAACCACACCTATATCCTCAGGTATTCTAAGCCCGAATTCCTTGATAGCCTGATAGCACCCAATAGCCATCATATCATTCGAAGCAAATATTAACTGCGGTCGGTCAGTCAGTTTGAGCAGTTTAATACATTCTCTTTTCCCGCTTTCCTGCGTAAAATCTCCTTGTCCGATATAGTCCCGGTTAAACTCAATTCCATTTTTTTCCAATGTATCCTTATATGATCCAAATCTCTCGAGAGAATCGTTGTTATCCATAGGCCCAGTAATATGGGCTATTTTTCGGTACCCTTTGACTTTAATCAAATAATCGATCAGTTCAGCCACACCGTCATAATTAGCAATGCTTACTGAATCAAACTTTTCAACCACTGATGAAGCTCCGAGAAGCACAATTGGAATTTCTGTGTTTTTTAGTATTCTTTCGAGTTCTGGACTGAGCGATGGAATAAGAGCAATAATACTGCCGGCAAGTCCATTGGCAATAAAAGTATGCACTGCTTCTTCAATAGAACGAAGTTTGTGTGAACTTGTTATCATTGTGAAATAACCCATAGCATAAGAAGCTTCATCAACAGATTTAATTAAATCCGAGAAAAATTCATCTGCTATATCAGGTAGTATCAAACAAACGATATTAGATTGTTTTTTAACAAAGTTTCTTGCAAGAATATTTGGTTTATAGTCTAATTCTTTTGCAACCCGTTCGATAAGTACTTTAGTAGAGTGTTTTACTTTCGCATCATTCGATAACGCCCTGGATACAGTTGCAATCGAAACATTTGCCTTTCTTGCTATTTCTTTGATAGTTGCCGTTGACATTGATAATAACCTTCATTTGAAATTAATAAGTGGAGCGTTAATTTAACGCTCCATCTTAAAAAACTAATGAAATATTACTTTAACAGTGTCATTTTCTTCGTAATTGAATACTCAGAGCCACTTTCTGCCAATGCATTAAAATGATAAACATAAATGCCTGAAGTTAGGTCTTCTGCATTGAAATCCACTTTGTGATTTCCCGCGCTTATTTTACCATTAAACAAAGTAGCAATTTTCTGACCGATTAAGTTATAAACTGCAATAGTAACCTGTGAATTCTCAGGTATAGAGAAGTCGATAGTCGTTGTCGGGTTAAAAGGATTTGGGTAATTTTGTGATACTTTAAAATCAACCGGAGCAATGTCCTTTATTTCAATTACCTGCGAGTATTCAAATGTCCCGCTGAAATCAACCTGGCGGAGTCTGTAATATGCACTCGATAATTTGTGCGCGGTTGGATCTGTAAATCTGTATTCATGGACATTAGTCGAGGTTCCATGCCCTTCGACAAATCCGATTGCCGTGTACGAACTACCATCGGTACTTCTCTGAACTTCAAAACCTTTATTATTGGTCTCGGTTGCTGTTTTCCAGTTAAGTACAATTTCCCCTTTATGTGTTTGTGCCGAAAAAGATGTAAGCTCAACAGGTAAGGTTTCTGAAGTAAGCATTAAGGTACGCATTGTTGGACCCCACTCACTACCCCACCACTGTTTATAATAGGAACCGTTAGGACCCCATGCTCCGACGCCATCACTGTAACTGTCAGGATCAAAAATGTTGATCATGATGTCAATTGAGGCGGGAGCGGAAAAATAGCCTAATCCTGTAAGACTAATTAACAGTTCTGCAGTATATCCTCCATCAACATTTGAAGAATCATTAACCGTTGTTCCCGGACCTTTTGCACCTGCTCCACTTGAATGAGCAGGACCTTCATAATGCATATCCGGATCAGTTCCAGATAAATTGTAATAAAGCTTGTATTCAACGTCAGCATTTGTTGCATCTTTTATTTTAAGGAAGATGCCGTCCCCTTCCCAACTATCTCCAAAACGGCAAACCTGTTTATCATTGGAATTCAAAGAAATATAAAGGTCCATATCGGAACGTAAAAATTTCACATAAGTAGTAGTGACATCATTATAAGGTGGTTTTACAACCGCGCCTCCAGTTGGAGTGTTCGAATAACCAGATGGAACAGCATTTTGATTGAACATAATATGAGGAGCTTCACGATACCAGCCGATTTCATCTAAGTTCCCATCAACTGTTATCGGGGTTGGGGTAACATACACCGGTAAAGAAGCCGGGTCTGCAACAGCCTGTGCATTACTGGTAAAAGATGTTGCTAAAATAAAAAGCAAAACTACTGATAGGTAAGAAATGTGTTTCATAAATCCTCCCATGAAACTAAAGTTAATTTATTGTGACTCATTCAGAGCCTCTCTATTAATGTAAACGTTTACATTAATTAGCAAAAATAAAACCGAAAACCGGTCGGGAGAATGAAAACGTTTACACTATAGAATTTAATATAATAATGAATGATTGTCAAGTTTTTTTAAGAAACAGTTTTTTTAACTAGGCGGTACGATATTCTATAGGCATTTTTCGTTATATCAGAATTATTTTCAGCGCCTTTATAATAATGGAATAATTTGCAGGAATATAAACTGATTTTCGGAAATATCGATAATTTCCCTCACTTCTCAATTTTGTGGAAATAAGGGAAAACATTTTTGATATCGAAAATCAATTTGGGGTAGCTTTTTACGGATCAGTTTCTAATCATACTTTCTCATATTACCAATAACAACTAGATTGGAACTAGTTAATCAATAATGCTTCGGACAAGAATATTTCAATCTTCTTGATATTTCCTTCCCGGACAAAGATCGATTGACTAATTTCTTCGCTGAATTCCAGCCCCGCTAATTTTATTTCCTTTTCATTATTATCCCATACAACAATTTTATCTGTATCCGAAAGATGATAAATGAAAGGAACCTGACAATAGGTAAATGCTAATGAATTCTTCGGGCATTTTATAATTTGCTGTTCGCTATTATAATCAAAGTATCTGAATATTTCTTCAGCATTTAAAAATTCTGAAGTTCTTAAGAGAGAAGGGTTAATTACAATTTTGCCTGATTTAACCATTAAACCTAACTCTTTCAATCTTGAAATAATATCTTCCTTCACCTGCCCGGTCATCCCTGGCTGCTGAACTCCCGTAAAATATGGTGTGTGTGAATAAGGATCGGTTGGGAATGCGCCGTATTCATCAGGTTTTTTACCTGCGCCAATACCATTTTTAATATCGTAATAGATGAGTTTTAACTTATGTAAATTTTCTTGTGCCTCAGTATTCTGCAGACCGTGGAGATATACCTCCTGAACAGACAAAAGAAGCTTGGAAACCATATGCCAATAAATGGAGCCCAAACCTTCATACTTGTAAAAAGTAGTTGCGCGCCCCGTGAACTCGCTATGATGAAATGTTTTTTCGTGGATGTCAAGGATTACTTGTAATTCTTCCGGCGCAAGTTTCCGGAAATCAGGATCACTCAGTGAATTCAGCTTCTTCTTTAATTCCTCGGTATTAATGATATCACTATTAAAATGAACACCGCCATCAATATCTTTATAAATAATTTCTTTATTTCCCATGCTTAAAAGCTGCTCAAATAATCTTGATTTCTTTATAAGATCATTGGGGATATTGTTCTTATCAATAAATAAAGGTAATTCTTTATTGGGATAAAGCATATAGCTATTCTGATCTTCGCGGTAAAGTCTGCTTTTCTTTAAGGCGTTAAGCAACTCCAAAGATTCCTTAACTGATAAATGCCCTGAACTTAATACGGCGACCTGTCCTTCAAGCATCTCGTACAAATGCTTTATCTTAAATTCATCCTTTGAAATGCTCAGAATATTGTAAGAGTGATAAAGTCCATCCTCTCCTTTATTAGTTTTTATAGTAGTTTCAACAAGAGAAAGACTTATTACACAAAATTCATAGATCATCGAGGAAGATATTTTACGACTATCACCGGTAAATCCTTTTTTATATATTTTTGTTCTATATTCAGAACCAGCTTTTCCAAGTTTATCGGCAATAATTTTTCTCGATCTGTCATCAATACCAATTTTCTGAATTTTGTCTGCATCAGATAATGCATCGTAAATATTGTCAAAAAATTGAGCGGTCTCACCCGAGATATTATAATTTTCTTCACTTATTTCATTTATCATTTCTTTCAGAAAATTAAGGTAGCGCCTGATATAATATAAGGTCACCATCGAAACTCCGTATCCGACCAGGGCATTATTTGCATCGTTCCATTCTGGCCTCTGAGTATTCATCCAGATACCGCCGCCGGGGATGAAATTTGATAATTTTACTAAAAGTGTAAGCAGCAATTTTTCAATTAAATTAACCTGAACTAAAGACTGGTCGGACTTTTTAAGGAACTTAGTGTCACCGCCGAAAAGTTTTTCATCCGCTTTAAGCTGACTATCCAGTGCAAAGTCAAACTCAATAGTATCCCTGGGATCATTAAGAATTTCTTTATATTCCTTAATACGATAAGGGACATTTGCAAAGGTGAAAATTTTCGTATCAGCCATTTGTCTGAGTGAGCTCGGATTAAATTCCTTCTCCCATTCAAGCAATTTCAGCAGATAGATTATCTGATGATCCCCCCAATAACCAATATTTGCCCAGGGATTATGAGGCTCAAGAACTTCCCAGTCAAATCCGTCGCGGAACACACGATATGGATTATAGCCATCCGCAGTAGAATTATTAAGAAATTTTGCAATCATGGAATCGAGATATTTGGGGAACGACAGAGCAAGAGCCTCCCAATTCTGGAAAATATCCCTCCAGTTTCCCTGATAATTCAGAATTTTTTCATTATTCTGGTCTTTAATATCAATCGAAAACGAATTCCATGGTCTGCTGGGGTCGCCGTGCCTTCTACTGAAAGTAAGTGGCATATATTCCATAGCCAGCCTGATGAAATGGGAATCCCCTGTCGCAATGACTTTTTCAATTAATTCCCATGTAGAAATCTGATCATCCAATTCCTCAAAAAATTGCCTGAAAGATTTTACTACATAAGGATTTGCATTCCGGACAAATAAAATAAAATCATCCTTTTCCACTTTATAACCATCATCAAAGATACCGCCTCTCATTATGTTAAAAAGCACATTTGAAAAATGTCTCGCAGTATTAAGCTTATTGCCTGTAAGCTGAACACCGTCAGCCTGGGCAACAATTTTCTCGAGTTTTCGTTTACTCTCAATTACATCCTGAAATAAAAACCCGAAATCATCGCCTTTGGTTTTGGCTCGGATTATACTGACTAAATTACCCGCATTCTGATTTATATCAATAGCGAAAAACCAGCCGGCATTCGTCTCAGGGCTAAGCGAAAAGTTTGAGATTGTAAGAAATGCTCCTCTCATCCCGTGTATCTTTTCTTCCTGATCTAAATCAATGCCTTCTCTAAAATTTTTTATCTGCTTCGAACATAAAAGAAATTTTTCCACAGGAACACCGGCAGTCCATACCGTGGTAGCTGTTAAAGATTCCGCTGGCAATGCCCGGTCAGATGGAATAGAACTTAATGAAAATACACCTATGCTATATTTGCTAACTAATTCACTCTTCTTGTAACCATCCACAAGCGTGCTGAATCCTGATTGAAGCTGACTGTAAATTCCGGAGGGAAGGATATTCTGTATTCCATCCAGAATCTCTATTTCATAAAGTTTGCCGGAGTTATTAAAAATCCTGGAAGTTTTAATAAAGCCATAGTTCTCGCTGCAGGTCCAGCTATACTGAAATTTAATTCCAAGATCGTTATTGATCTCCTCGAACATTATCTCTGTACTCGATAAATTTTTATAAAGATTTCGTGTCACAGAATAGATGCCGAAATAGTTCTCCGAGAAAGGTTCCCAAAGATATTGTTTCTCTCCTGAGCAGACTTTCACAATGGTTTTGCTTCCGGTTATCTCATTGACATCATGAAGTTTATCATCGTTGGTATATGGGAAAAGAGCATTATCAGGATTTTTCCGGCCTGCGGTTATACCGCCTTTACTCGAAATGTAAATCCAGTGATCGCTTGCGCTTACAATACTCATCAGAAAAGGTGACATTTTATCGTAATTCGAGATTTTATAAAATGTTTCCCCGTATATTTGGGTAAATTCTCCCTGAACCGGATCATTGTTTTTCTTCAGTTCTTGTTGTCCGATTGCGATGTTTGGTTTATTCATAATCAATGCTTTTTAACTTTGAAATTGAGGAATAATGGAAAACTGAATTAGGTTTGTGAAAATAATAAAAATAATATTGCTGGTGTCCGTTTTACGAACACCAGCAAAAAAATATTAATTAATTACTTAATTAACATCATCTTTTTAACTGATTGGAAATTACCTGAACTGATTGAATAAATGTAAATTCCGGCAGGTAAGTCGAAAGCTTCAAAAGTAACTTCGTAGTTTCCTGCATCCATAAATTTGTTAATTAAAGTTTTAACTTCCTGACCAAGAGTATTGTAAACCTTAAGCGAAACATTATTTGCTTCAGGAATACTAAAACTGATATTTGTAGTAGGATTAAAAGGATTTGGATAATTCTGAGCTAATCCGAAAGCTGCAGGGACATCAGAATTCACCTCGATCACCTTTGAATAAGAATATGTTCCGTCAAAATCGATCTGCTTCAATCTGTAATAAGTTACTGCTGATACGGGTTGATTATCCGAATAAGCGTAATCCGACCTTTCGGAAGTTGTTCCTTTGCCATCGATAAATGCAATTGTTGTGAATGAACTATTATCACTGCTTTTTTCAACTGCAAATCCGGAGTTATTTGTTTCTGTTGCAGTTGACCATTTAAGCAATACTGTGCCATTTACAACTGAGGCTGCAAAACTAGTTAACTCTACAGGTACAATTCCGGTGTGAAAGTAAACATTATCGATGAAAACGGTATTAGGATCACCTGAAATTATCATCTGAGCCAAATGATTGCGTGTTGTCAGCCCTGTGAAGGCAGACAAAGCAATATCGAAACTCACCCAGGCACCGGTAACAAGAGGCGTGCTTGAATTAGCATCGAAGCTCAGTTCATGTTCCACATCATCACCACCGCCATAGAGGCCGTCAGCACCAAAATCCACAAGTTTTATTTTGAAAACTGCAGGCATTGCTGTCGGGTCCGGTGTCCAGAAATCCATATGGAAATTTGACATACCTGATGCATTAACCGTTTGACTTACAAACTCGATACCTGCATAAACCAGATTTGTATATTTCTTAGTGTCATTTCCTGCAATTAAAACATCTTCCACATCTGCTACATCCCATACCGCTGACCAGGTATCAACAGGGACGTTTGTATAAGCGTTGCTGAAGAGTGAAATCACCTGGGATGACGGGTAAACGGGAGTCGGGGCAGCAACTGAAGGCTCAGTGGGAATAACAACTTCTTCATAGAAATAAACATTGTCAATATAAACGGTATTTGGATCACCTGAAATTATCATCTGAGCCAGATGTCCGCGTGTCGTCAATCCTGTGAAATCTGCAAGCGGAATGTCAAAACTAACCCATTCACCGGTAGTAAGCGGAGTTCCTGAAGTTGCATCGAAGCTCAGTTCATGTTCCACATCATCACCACCGCCAAAGAGGCCATCTGCGCCAAAATCAACAAGTTTTATCCTGAAAACAGCAGGGGTAGCAGTTGGATCAGGCGTCCAGAAATCCATATGAAAAGCAGTCATATCAGCAGCATTGATTGGCTGACTTGTAAATTCAATTCCTGCATATACCAGATTCGTGTATTTTTTTGTGTCATTTCCTGCAACCAAAACATCTTCAACATCTGCCATATCCCATACTGCGGACCAGGTATCTACAGTGACATTAGTATAAGCATTGCTGAATAATGAAATAACGTTTTCCTGAAGTTCTGTTGGTGTCGGAGCTGCAACTGTCGGCTCCTGTGGAGCTGCCATGATTTCGGAAAATGTAATATTATCGAAATAAATTACGTTTTCGGTAGTTCTCGCAGTAAAGTCCGGGAATATAACAAGACCGTTAATGTTCGTGGAAGAAGGCTCCCCGATCTTACCTGAGAAATCAAATGTAAGTTCTTCCCATTGATTGATTAATGTATTCGGTACTTTAATTTCCCCGGTTGAAGCACTGTTTGCTTCAAATTTAATCCCTACATCACTGATAACAGATTTCCAGACCATAATTTTTACAGTACAATTGGTCTGGTCAAGAGTAAATACCCCGATATCCGGGGTTACACAACCTGCCCAGGGAGCTCCGGCAACTTTTGCAGTAAATTTTGCAACTGTTGCGGAAGTATTCGCGCCGGTACCATCCGGATTGGGAATGAATTCCAGCGGAGGATTATCCCCGTTTTCAAACACAGTCCAGTTCCATGTTGCTCCCAAACCGCCAGGCTCAAATGTAATAGGATTGTTCTGTGCGAACAGCATCCCGGCAGCAAACAGAAGAAACAGAATAGCAATTTTGTTACTTATCATTTTATTCATTTTTTTCTCCATGATTTATTTGAATCTAAATCATTTGAATTATCAAATACTAAAGCATAAATTATTTTATTAGCATCATCTTTTTTACAGACTGAAAACTGCCTGCATTAAATGAATACAAATAAATTCCAGCCGGCAAGTCGAAAGCATCAAAAGAAATCTCGTAAGTACCTGCATTCATGAATTGACTAATTAAAGTCTGAACTTCCTGTCCCAAAGTGTTATAAATCCTCAACGAAACATTATTTGCTTCCGGAAGACTAAAACTTATTTTTGTTGTTGGGTTGAAAGGATTAGGATAATTTTGATCCAAATTAAATCCGGACGGAACAGCTCCGATTAGTTCTTTAACGTCTGTGGTTGAATTATGGAAATAAACATTATCGATGAAAATAGTGTTTGGATCGCCTGATATTATCATTTGGGCTAAATGGGCTTTGGTCGTCAATCCTGTGAATTCAGACAAAGGGATATCAAAAGCTACCCATTGATTACTGATAAGCTGCGGAGTTGAATTAGCGTCAAACGTAAGTTCATGTTCAACGTCGTCACCACCTGCATAACCACCATCCGCGCCGAAATCAACCAATTTAATTTTAAAGACTGCGGGGAGTGAGGTTGGATCCGGAGTCCAGAAATCCATATGGAAATTGGTCATTGAAGTTGCATCAATTGTCTGTGATGTAAACTCGATACCTGCATAAACAAGATTTGTGTACTGCTTGGCATCGTTACCTTCAATCTGCACATCAGTCAAATCTGCCTGATCCCATACTGCTGACCATGTATCAACGTTCACATTCGTGTATGCGTTGCTGAATAAGGAGATAACATTAGCTGCGGGTAAAGTTGGGGTCGGCGCTGCAATCGTAGGCAAGAGCGAAGTTGAATTTTTTGGTGAAAACGTAATATTATCAATATAAGCCACATTTTCAGTCGTTCTTGTGGTGAAATCCGGGAAAATTACTAGACCGTCAATGTTGGTCGAAGATGGTTCACCAATTTTACCTGAAAAATCAAATGTGATCTCCTCCCACTGATTAACTAAGGTATTTGCTATCTTGATCTCGCCTGTAGAAGCAAAATTAGCTTCGAATTTAATACCGACATCACTTATTACAGATTTCCAGACCATGATTTTCACAGTACAATTTGTTTCATTTAAGGTAAAGACACTGATATTGCGTGTAACGAAACCAGCCCATGGCGCTCCGTCAACTCTGGCTATAAATTTGGCTACCGTTCCGGATGTATTCACGCCCGAAGCATCAGGGTTAGGAATAATTTCTAATGGCGGGTTATCAACATTTTCGAAAACTTCCCACGTCCAGGCAGCACCAATACCAGGAGTCTCAAAATCAATCGGACTATCCTGTGCTGAAGTTTTCACACTCATCGAAACAATGAACAAGAGGGTGAATAAATATGTTAGTTTTATTTTCATTTTTTCCTCCCGGAAATTATATGGTTGATTTACAAATCGAATATTTTCTTTTATATAGGAGTATCCATGCAGATAGTTACTCCAAGCTCAAGTTTCATTTTTTTACGGATTATAAATATTTATGAAAGATTCTTTTGGCATCCGGTTTTCATAAAAAACACCCCAATGTTTTTCAATTTCGCGGGGATTTGAGTTTTCACCCCCGCCCTTCCATGGTTCATCGAATGCCTCAAATAGAAAAGTCGTTACCTTGTTTTGATTTGTCCATTTCGATAATTCCCGGAGAAATTTTTCTTGCGCTGAAAGTGATACTTCACCTTTAATCAATGAACCTTGCTGACCATCCCCGGTTTTAGAAGCATCATAATCTGTTGCCCAACCAATCTCACCTAATACTATTTCTTTTCCAGGGTGCTTTCTTTTTATATCATTAAAATATATATCGTTCATCCAGTCAATTGAATTTTCAAGTGTTATTCCGTTCCAGAGCGGATAAATATGGACTACAATAAAATCAATTTCAGATGCAACAGAATTACTTATAGGTTTATTCCAGAAATTATAATCATCGGCTGTTGTAACAGGAACACTTGTATTATTTCTTATTAGTCTGATATATTTGATCAGATCAGATGTCTCCATTCGATGACCCGACCAGAATACCTGTGTCTCATTTCCAACACTGATTGCAGAAATAATATCAGCATATTGGTTGCCCAATTTTATGGCTTTTAATACCTGTTCTGAATTTTCTTTTTTTCGCTCCGGAAAATCTGTTTCATTTTCCAGCCAAACACCCAGCATCATTTTTATTGGCAGATTATAGTCGCTTATCACTTTTAAGATTCGTTCCGAATCATCATCTGAACCATAAACACGAATCAGATTCCAATAATTTTTAATAATCTCAAGATCTTCAAGGATTTCAGATTCGCTCGGCCCCTGGCCGTATGGAGCCTGACCCTTTCGGTAGCAGCCATATGATACAGCTTCACCGATCCAATCTTCTCCAAGATAGGGACTAAATTCCCTGGTAATAAAAGGATTCTGTCTTTCGTCCTTTTTATTGTTTTCTATTATTTGAAGTATTTCATGCATATCTTTTCTTTGTTCTTTTTGTTTTTCCTCAATAATATCAGGTACCCGATTTTGGCAACTTAGTAACGAAATAATCAAACTGATGAGAAATATTTTAATTTTCATAATTCCCAATTATTCTTCTCATTAATAAATATCATGGTAATTTTGTGACCGATACATATTCTATTTTCATGAATTGATTATCTATCAGTTCCTTTCCCTCGCCCATAATGTACTCCTTACAATTGGAAAGAGACTTTTCCGTTCTATCAAATTCATTCCCTGCCCAGATGCCACAAAGTGTTATGTTGAAAATCATTTTCATGTTTGCGAACTCACAACGGTTTTTGCCTTTGCAAACTTCACACTGCCAATCCTGATACAACTCTTCATTGCACTTATCCTCAGTTTCAAATAATTCAACATAATTTTTGAGGAAACTATTATTCCATTTATCAGGATCAGGTGAATCACTAAGCGGACCTCCATCAGCTTTTACTTCGGCTCCTGATTCCCAGTAATAAAATCGTATGGAAGTTTTTTCCCAGAGGCAGGCAAAAGTACCTTCAGGAGAACTAACCGGGTAAGCTCTTCCGCTGCAGCCTGAATTCGGGTCTCTCGCAGTTGCGTTAGCACAATTAATTCTGATTCCATCCCCATTCCACTCAGATTCACACATTTCCGGACATGTATGGATAGTATTATGGATAATACTTTCGCCGTTTATATTCTCGATAATGTCAACTTCCCCGGCTGATGGCCAGTCAGTACAATTTACCGGGCTTGGTGTATTATAAAACTGACCTAAACCAGAATATTTATCGACATCATCGTCTGTAACGTTTCCTTCTTCGTATAACCATTCAGGCTGGCGGCTCCCATTTAACCACCATGCAGGCCAGACACCCTTTGCTGAGGGTAGCTTTCCTTTAAAAACAAATAGAATTCTCTTCACCTCGCCATCCAAATTGTAATATGGTTTTGAGGTCAGTCGAAAGGAGTCGAAATTTGAATCTGCAGGTCGTGATTTCACATACCCATAAAGTCCTTCATTCTCAGCTAATACAATAATGCTGTCATTTGACCATTTTAGTCTGTCATAAACTACATCACCCTGAGTAGGATCATCATGCGCGAAAGTTGTGAAAAAATATTTCTGTACATCAGCCAATTCGTAATTTTGGGCTTCGAAATCAAGGACGAAAAACATATTCTCATATTTTGCGTCCAGCTCTACCTGAGCACTTGACTTATTGCCCGCCGCGAGATAAATTATCCCAAGGAGCGATATTTGAAGTAAATATTTCATGATTGCATCTATTTCTTAAGATTCGTTTTAAAGTTGAACCCTGACAGTCTGCACAGAATTCGGATCCATGGATATTTGAGCATACTGGTCCTGAATTTGAAGATTGACTAGTAAAGTTTTTTTTGTAGTATTCAGCAACTGAACGGATAGGAGATTTGAACTATTAATTGTGGCACATGTATGTAATGCATCGTTATCCACGTCATTCAGGATTCTCTCTGTCTTTACAGCCTGATCACCCGGTCTTATAGTTCTGCTAAATTGGGCAAGTACATAATAAATAGGGGTATAATAGATATATTTGCTTTCAAGGTCGATCATAATCGGAGCACCGCAAAAATTCCCCACATGATTTGGACCGCCGCTCTGATCTAAAACTATATTCCAATCTATCCAGCCTCTCATCCAGTGATCCAGGCTGACGATGATATTTCTTGCATATCGGTGGACAGGGGTATATATAGGGTGCTCGGCTGCATCGAGGCCCTGCCAGGTCGCAGAATAACCCCAGTCTGTAGCATTTTCATTCCACCAGAATGCGTCATTATTGAACCAATCTTTTTCTTTGAATCTTTCAGGATCCATTATACCGCCAGGAGCTTCCTTTCCCAGATCATCAATGCATCCCTCCGTATGAATAATAGCAAATTCTGGAAATTTGGAGTGCACTCTATCGAAAACTTCCTCATATACCTTCTTTGTGCTCTCATACCAATGCACTGCAGCCCCATAAAGATACTGTGCTGTTTCCTTGTCGTTGTAAATAACATCAGTCCAGTGCTCCATACCATCGCGATTCTGATCGTAGATAAGCAACTTAATATTTCCAAATTCACTGTTTTTTAGTTTTGGGCCTAAATAATTTTTTATGAAATGGTTCTGGGATTCGGGCGTAAAATGCATACTTTCCCACTGACCGTTATTACCGTGCGGTTCATTAACCGGGGTAAGCCCCCAGATATCAACACCTTCTGATTTGTATGCTTCAAGATATTTTATGAGATACTTTGCATAGGTCTCTTCATATTCCGGCTTTAACTTTCCTCCGGTTCCCTGATGATTGTTTTCCGGAGTTCCCTTAATATACCAGTCATTTATGTCCTTCATCCAAGCCGGGGCAGTCCATGCTGAGGATACGACTCTTAACGCATTATCTTTCTGCTGGTTTTTAATATCGATTGCTTCCTTGATCATTGGCAATAAATCGTAGGAAGGATCCATGATGCCATTATACTTTTTCTTAGCGAACCCCTCTTTGTCGGGAGCAATACTGAAATTAACAAAATCAATATCGCCGGGTCTGTCTAAATAGGAATATTTGCCTTCGACACTAAAATCACATGCACCAATGTGTGTCCTGGTAAGAGTAAAATTTGCCCCATCCTCACCAAAAATCTTTTTCATCAATTCTAAACGTTTTTCTTTCTCCAAATGCGCCAGAACAAAAGCTGAGGATTCAGTAAATGAAGAACCGATACCATCAATAGTCTGCTTTTTAACCGAAGGATAGATACGTATGATGTTTCCTTCATCAGGCTGCCCGGGAGAAAACCGTACATTTTCCTTTAATGATACCTTATCTCCACCCTCGGAAGTAACGTAAATTTCATTCGTCGATAAAAGTTCTTCAGTTTTGTTCGAACATGAACTGAAAACCGCTACTATTAATATAACCGCAGGAAAAATGGATACTATTTTTAACATAACAATTGACTCCATTCTTGAATCAGATTTTTAAAGAATTAACCAAATTTCAAAATTCCGTCTTTATCCCATAAACCCCAATAAGCGCCCACATCTCCTTCCTTTTCAATCTTCCAGGTTTCATCAAAACTTGAGAAATAAAAGACGTCAATATTTTCCTGATTTGCCCATGTATAAGTGTCGATAAAATAATTGAGTGCATTTTCATAAGACGGCACAGCAGCGCGGTCAGGAGTTCCCAAATTTGGCCAGCCTGTTTCACTAATTATCACCTTTTTACCTTTAGCCGCCTTTACAGCCAGATAATACATATTTTTCAAATAAGCCAGGGAATGCTCGATTGGGTAACCTTCCCAGAAAGGATAGCAGTTTGCCAATATTACATCACATAGATCACAGATTCGAGGATGATCTGCAAATTCATAATAAGCATCAACGTATCCAACCGGTATATTGGGAAATTCAATTTTAACTCTTTTAATCAGATCTATTATTTGATCTTCTGTAAGATCATTGCGGAGAAGCACTTCGTTTCCAACAGCTATAATATCAGCATTTCCTTCTTTGGCGATTTTTATGATTCCTTCAATTTCCAACTCGTTCTTTTCACTATCATTTCCAAGCCAGGCACCAACAAGAGTTTTTAATCCGTACTTGCGGGCGATACGAGGAATATTTTCATTCCCATCAATACAGGAAAATGATCTTACCCATTTTACATAAGGCTGAATAATTTTCATTCTCGTTTCAATCTGATCTTCGCTGATCTGTGAACCGGGGCTTTGATTTTCAAGGTACGCGCTAAATGAAATTCCATGTAAGCCATGCTGCAATATTCTTAAAAATGCTGAATCTAAATCAGTTCTTTTAAAATGAGAGGTGTCTATACCTGACAGAAATTTTTGTTTGGATTCACTACGGGACATATTACCTCTTAATTTTTTTTATTTACATTATGTATAACTAAAACCGGCAATTTTGACTTATGTAATACCCGGCTGACTGTACTCCCAATTGCAGTATCCTCAGAAGTTCCTCTCCCGCTGAATCCCATCACAATCAGATCACAGTTCTTTTCCTCGGCGATGTTTAAAATAATTCTCGCTGGGTTACCCCTTTCAACAAGAATATCAATATCGTTTAATATATCATCGCTGTAAGATGAAGTCATTTTTTCAAGAATTTTTGTGCGGACGTTATTTGTAAAATCTTTTGCCTCAGTAAATTTTTTATCGATGCTCGGAAGCCTTTCAAGTCCCACATCGAAGGTCAATAGATCAATCAGTTCTGTGTTCAGAACATAAAGAAAAGTGAGTTTGGCATTGTAATGCTTAGAGATCCCAAGAGCGTGGGAAAATACATCCTGCCAGCTATCTGAAAATTCTGTTGTGTATAGAATATGTTTGTATGCTATTTCATATGATTCCATTTCTACCCCAATTTACTATCATTTGAACTGATAATTAAAATCGATTTATAAAAATCACATCCCGTAATATTTTTCCGGAATGTCCTGATAGCCCCATGCTTTCAACTGCCGCGACCATCCGCCAAGATTATCGATCGTCACAGGAATGGTGTTAAGCCTGTTAATCGGATTCACTTTTTTATCCCTATAAATTTTATCGATGACAGTTTCCACTGATACTGTGCCCCACTTAAAGGTAGGCTGCCCAAACAGTACCTGCACAATATTTTTTTCCACATATTCCAATTGAACAGGAAGTGCATCAACGGCAACTATTTTAATTCTTCCTGGTTCTACTTTATTCATCAATTCTCTTCCAAAAGTTGGCCATCCTCCAACCATTGCCCACCCTTTAAGATCTGGATAAAGTTCCTGAACTCTCAGCATTTCTCTGATTGATTCGGTCTCATTTTCGGCATGATAATAAACTCCAACCAGCTCAATTTCAGGATACTCAGCAGCAGCTTTCTGAATCCCGCTAACTCTCTCTCTCAAATTCGGAGCGTTGATGTTTCCACCCAGCACCGCAATTTTGCCCCTCCCGTCGATTAATTCTGCCAATCGCTTCATTACAGATTCGCCCATAGCAATATCATCCGGTCCATAAAATGCAAAGCGTTTGGACTGAGGTGAATCGCTGTCAAAAGTCATCACAGGAATACCGGCATCAACTGCTTCATTAATTGCTGAAGTTAGGGAATCCTGATCGGAGCATGAGACAATAATTGCATCAGTTTTATCTTTGATTGCATTACGAATTCTTCTAACCTGTTCCAGGGCATCTTCAGTTTCAGGCGTATTCCAGTCAATTGTCACATCAATTTTCTTGTACTTTTCCGATATCCTTTTCGCCTCTGAAATTGCTCCGTTTTTCGCAGTTAAAAAAACCGGGTTTGCTGAACTCTTGGCGATCATCGTAATAACAATTTTTTTCACTCCGGCAGGCTTATCCCCTGTTTCCTGATCTTCGCCGCATCCGTACAAAAAAACCAGAGAGATCAATACCACACTGAAAGAAATAATATATTTAATTTTCATTTTAAATACTGTCCTTCTTATCTTTAGATATCCTCAAATAAACTATGAGTTTTGAATTAATGGATCAACACTAACGGTCTTAATGCGCCGTTTTTCCAATTCACTCCTTATTTCATAAGATCTTTCTTCAGTAATCTTATAAGTAGCAACTGCGTAAATGGCTATTAAGGAGGCAATCGCAGGGATTCCTGCATCAATCAGAATCATCCAGAAGAATGTGCTTGACGACTGAGCACCGCCAAAATCCACCACAAATCCAGTAGCATTTAATAAAAAGCCTGAAAGCCCAAACGCTAATGCCATGCCGAGTTTCACCATCCACCAATAAATAGATCCGAACATGCCCTCGCGCCTTTCTCCCGTCTCAAGTTCATCAAGATCACAAACATCCGCAACCATTGATCCCATAAGCGTAAAAAGAGCACCCATTCCAACAGCAATCAGCGGTGCAGGAAGCAGCACTTTCCAGGGGACAAGTGGATCATAGCAAAACCATTTTAAAATACTGCCTATCAACGTCATTGATGTTGCAATAATAAAGGTTTTTCTCTTGCCAATTCTGGAGGATATCCAGGTTACTCCGACTATTGCTGCCATGGTGGAAAATGTGGTAATTGTTCCGAACAACCCCATGTATTTAGCTCCCTGATCAGTATCGCCGCCAAATACATAAAAGATTGTTATGTAAGAACTAAATGCTCCAACGAGCATTATTCCGTTAAACAGAAAAAATGTGCCGGCACAAAGTTTTAAAAATTCCACCCTTTTAATTGTAATGAGCAATCCCTTAAAGAAAAGAGCAATATTGGATTTCAGACCGTCCAAAAGTTTTGTTTTGTGTTTCGATTCACTTTCAGGTGCAACAAAACGTTCTTTGCTAAAAATTGCCGGCATAATACCAACAACAGCAACAAACACCCCTATTATAATGGCAAGTGTTCTCGCTCCCTGAACAGAGTTTGAGAAAAATCTGTCATTTTCCATGATTGCATAAAACCAGGGCAGTGAGATCCAGGCGAACTGGCCCATAAAATTCATAACACCCATCAGACGGGTTCGTTCATGATAGTCCGATGTTAGTTCATATCCGAGTGCGACCCAGGGTGTTGCAAACATTGTATAAAAAAGATAAAATATTAGGGAGCCGATTAGAAAGAACCAAAAGTAGAACATCTCACTATAGCCTTCGGGTAACTGCCACATTAGTGCAAAAACTAACCCGACAAAGATAGCCCCGAAAAATATATATGGTCTTCGTCTGCCATATTTTGAACGTGTTTTATCCGAGATATAGCCCATTATAGGATCTGTCAAGGCATCAGTAAAACGCGGAATTGCCTGAAGCGTGCCAACCAGTGCGGGATTAATCCCCAGACCAACGTTCAATACGATGGACATATAACCGATAACTCCACCGAGTAAGTTATTGACGATTGCTCCTAATCCGTATGCAAATTTCTGACCGCCGGATATTTTATCGGCGGGTGCTGTTTGATGAGTGTCTTTTGGGTTCATTAACTCTCCTAAAATCTTGATCTAAATTCAGAGTAATTTTTCATTTCAACTTCAGTTATTCTTCAATTTGATTAGGATCCCTTATAAACTCTAACGTAATCAACAATCATACTCTGCGGAAATGAAGTCTGGCTGGTAGGAAACCCGACATAATTTCCCCCTACTGCAAGATTTAATATGATATAGAAAGGATGATCAAATACCCATTGCCCCGTTAAATCATCCGGTCTTATTTCCTGGTATAAAATATCGTCAACATAAAATCTTATATAGTCTTTTCCCCATTCAGCAGCAAATAGATGGAAGTCCACATCAAATCTGTCTTTTTCAAATCCGAAACTTTTTGTAATTCCATTTCCTCCTGAGTATCCAGGACCATGAATCGTCCCATGAATCAGATTCGGCTGCTGACCCCTATATTCCATAATGTCAATCTCACCGCATTCCGGCCAGTCAACAGTCTCAACATTTGAGCCGAGGAGCCAGAAAGCCGGCCACAACCCTGGTCCCCAGGGCATTTTAATCCTAGCTTCAAACCTGCCGTAAGTCTGCTCAAATAATCCCTGGGTTTTTATCCTTGCAGATGTGAACGAGCGCCCCAGGTAGGATTCTTTCCTGGCTGTAATCAAAAGATTTCCACTGCCGTCAAGAGAAACATTTTCCGGACGGTCTGTATCGTATTCAAGCTGTGCATTACCCCAGTCTGTTCCAATATCATAAGTCCACTTTAGAGAATCCGGCAATTCCCCAGCGGTTCCTTCAAATTCATCCTGCCACACAAGTTGCCAGTTAGGGATCTCCGGTTCATTTGAGTTGTCGCATGAGGGAACAGTTAGAATAATAAGTGCTCCAACAAAAAACATCGAAATAATATTTTTAAAAGTGTTCATATATTCTCCCTTCACATCTTATTTCTTTAATTAACAACATGTTAGTAATTCTTAAATAATCACAGCCGGAACAATATTCTTCCTCAGAATTTTTGGATCAATAAAAGCCTGTTCTATAGCTAAGGTAGCTGCACCAATAGCAATCCCTTTTGATCCCAATTTTGTAGCCCGTAACTTTGTTTTGCTAACAGAGCTTACCAGCGCACATGCATCCATAGTTTCCTGGATTGGATTTAATACTAATTCTCCCAGTCTTGATAAACTGCCGCCTATAATTATCATATCGGGATTAAGCAAATTGACGAGACTTGTGATCGCACTTGTCAAATATCGGGTGGATTCTTTGACTATTTGAATTGCTAAAGGATCACCCATTAAAGCGGCATCTTCTATGTCATACACTCCAGGCTCAGAATTAACTAGCGGACTTTCGGGATAGAGGCTTGCAAGCGCGCCCACTCTTTCTTTCAAAGCCCAGGCAGAAATGACCGTTGCTAAACATCCTCTGAGTCCGCATCCGCATAATCTTCCGTTCGGGTCAATAGGCATATGGCTCATTTCACCGGCAATACCTCTTGCTCCGCGGTAAACCTTTCCTCCAAAAATATAACCGGCACCAATACCGTTTGATATTTTAATATAGATCAGCTCACTGGCATTTTTTCCTTCACCCCACCAATGTTCAGCTAAAGCGCCTAAATTTGCGTCATTATCTATATATACAGGAACTCCGTATTTATCGCGTAATCTTTCGAGTCCGCTTTTGCCATGCCAGGCTGGAATAATGGTCTCGGAGAGGTATTCCGGACGAATAGGATCCACTGGGCTTGGAACTGAAACTCCAATGCTTAGTAACATCTTCGGACCATATTTTAGTGTAGCCAGACATTCATCACATAATTCATCTATTAACTTCTGCGTTCCTTCAGGATCCTCTCTGACTGCGAATTTTTTTTCCTTCCAGATAAGCAGCTTACCACGAAGATTTGTCATGGCCACCGAGACGTGAGTTGCACCAATATCTATTCCTATTATAACTTTTGCATCATCCTGAAACGCGAGAACAATGGGCTTTCTACCGCCGCTCGATTCTCCAATACCGACTTCAGCAACAAAACCTGTAGGCAAAAGCTCCTTAATTATTTCTGTTACCGTTGAACGGGATAAATTTAGCTGCCGGGAGATTTCCGCTCTGGAAATCTGTGACTCACGCCAAATCAATCTAAGCACTGCATCCTTCAGGGAGACTTTGCTCTGTTGATCAAACTCAGTTTCTGGTGTGCTGTTAATTTTATTCATTTCAGAATATTTTTCCCGATGGTCATTCAATAATCATTTACTTATGAAATAATATATTGTCAACATATACTGTATTTGGATCCCCGACAATGATCATTTGAGCCAGATGTGATTTCGTAGTCAATGCCGTGAAATTTGTTAATGGAATATCAAACCTAACCCAACTTCCCGTTGCTAAGGCGGGAGTTGAATTTGCATCGAATGTAAGCTCATGCTCCACATCATCCCCTCCTCCGTATGCTCCATCGGCACCAAAATCAACAAGTTTTATCTTGAAGGTTGCCGGGAGTGCTGTAGCGTCGGGAGTCCAGATATCCATAAAGAAATTTGTCATCGTTGATGCATCAATTGTCTGGGTCGTAAATTCGATTCCGGCAAATACCAGATTAGAATATTTTTTTACATTATTACCCGAAATCTGAACATCTGAAACATCAGCCTGATCCCATGTTGCAGACCAGGTATCCACAGTAACATTTGAGTATGAATTACTGAACAGGGATATTACATTGCCTGCAGGGAAAGTAGGAGCAGGTGCCGGTGCTGTCGGGACAGAAGGAGTGGTTCCGCCGGTTTTGTAGAAATAAACATTATCCACGTAAACTGTATTCGGGTCTCCGGATATCACGAGCTGGGCTAAATGTGCTTTTGTTGTAAGTCCTGAAAACGCAGATAAAGGAACATCGAGCTGTACCCATTGTTCAGTTTTCAGACCGGGATTGGTGTTTGCCGTAAATGTCAGTTCATGGGAAACATCATCGCCCCCATCAAACACACCATTAGCGCCGAAATCAACTAAAAGCACCTTAAAAGCTGAAGGCATAGTTGTGGGATCAGGAGTCCAGATATCCATATGAAAACGAGTCATTGCCGAAGCATCAATCGTCTGTGACGAAAACTCAATTCCATTAAAGTTAAGATCAGTATAGAGTTTTACTGCATCACCCTCAATCTGAATATCCTGCAGAATAGCGGTTGAATACAGCCAGCCAGTAGCCCAGGTATCAACAGGAACATTTGTATAAACATCGCTGAATAATGAGATTACATCAGTGGCTGGAATTGTTGGAACAGGAGCCTTTTCCGGTAGTATTTCTACATTTACAGTTATTGATCCGGCGGCGGCCAATGTACCAAATTTTGCCGTGATTATTGCTGTTCCTAATCCGAGGACAGCGATCTGACCATTTCCATTGACAGTGGCAACAGCTTCATCGGAAGAAAAGTATGTGAAATAACCAGGTGATACATCAATTCGCTGGTCAACACCATCAGGCATATTAAAAGAAATGTAGGTGCCGCCAATAGTCAGTGTCTGCCCAATTATTCCGGTCGTAGTCTGATTCTGTTTATTTAATATGGCTGGATCGGGATGAGCGATAGTTCCAAGTTTTTCAAATTTAACTTCGTCAAACCAGATAGTATAACCTGCATTGTTTTCGGGACCCTCAGAATAGAAAAACATCCCTCTTTCCGCAGTGAACTTTGAAGGATCAGGTATTGGGATAATATATTTTTTCCAGTTTGTGTTAACTGCTAATCCGGAGATTGTCGCTTGGTTCGCAGATAACCCCAAATCATTACCGATACCAACTACATCAATTGAGGCTGATTGACTGGCTTTTGCCCAGAATGTCAGTGCATCATAACCGGAGAGGTCTCGGCCTGTACTGGTAAAATAAACACCACCTGCATATGCGCCCTGAGGATCTTCATAATCCGGGACGTCAATACGCATAGAGGAGGTTCCACTATATTTTACATCATTATCCACATCAAACGCAGTAACTTTGGAGCCGCCAAATGCGGCATAATTCAGACCTGAACTGAATCCGTCAATAAAGACCTCGGCAATAACCGGATAAGTCGCAGGCTCTAAGATCTCAATGTCCCTCTCACAACTCGTAAAGAGAAACGCTGCCATGATTGTGAAGATTGTCAGTGTCGAATAAATAATATTTCGTTTTTTCATTAGAAACTCAGCTAATTATTTTAATTACATACCAAGGTTGAAATGTAAATATGATCGTATTTCCCATTCATTGCCATCTGCAAAACCGGGTGCTTCAGGATCACAAACAAGTTCTCCGTTCACATTCAGAATTTGTGTGGGGCAATATCTTGGGGAGTATTTATCAAGAGAGCGCCAGGTTGAAATAATTCCAAGTCTGGTTTGGGGTAGATTAAACCAATCAGGCATTCCCAATTGGGTAGAGACATCCAATACGAATTGGAGTGGATAAGTCAGGTTAAAATCCCTGTGATAATCATATGGTCCCCAATCATTCACTTTGGCTTGGGTAATGATCTTTATTTTATTCATTACAAAACGAATATCACCGCCGTATCGGTGAATAAGTCTCGTGTCACTTCCGTTCGGTTCACCTAATCCAGCATAAAGGTTAGCGATGAAGCCAAAATCACGCCACAATTTTGATACGATTCGGCTATGAACTTCCCATAAGTCACGAGCAGGAGGCGCACCCGGGAAAGCAAAAATTGTTCTGCCATCAGCTAATATTCCAATTGCTGCATCCCTGGTTGTAGGCTGATGTCTGAAAACTATCCCGCCGCTTATTGCAAACCTGGCATCTTCACGTGTATCACTGTCCCAAGCATACATCCAGGTAGCAGGAGTTGGATCATAGGTCACAAGTATTTCACCGGCTGTCGTTTCACGATTCCCTCTGACCGCAAAAGGATCGGAAAGTATATTACGAGGTCTGCCAGGTGCCGGAACCGTATTCGGAATAGGTCCTTCAATAGGCTTTTGCCACATAAAATTAGGTGCTATCTGGAAATCTCCCATTATTACTGCCAATCCGGTAAGAATACTGTATTGATTTCCGATTCCACTATTCTTCAGTCTCCAGCCAGTGAAAGTTAGCGATTGATTTACACCGCCATCCGCAACTAATCCCTGCACTCCTCCTTCGGCATACCAGTTCCATCTTCCGCTTGACATAGTAATCTTGAGTTTACCGCCGAAAGCATCACTTTCTTTTATTTGATCCTGCAGAATCCTGTAATTTCCTTCACTTCCAGCAGCAATCTGGAAAGTTTCACCCTTCTTTGTACTTCCTGACCAAATACCCCCAACTTCGAAACCAAATAATCCATATTTGGTGGCAAGGTGTATTGTAGCCCTTCTTGTTGGCGGTAGCGGAACCGCAAAAGAACTGACAGTTTCGCCCTGCTCATCAAGATCTTCGTGATAAATCATACTTATTTTGACCGGACCGACATCCCTGCTGTATTTTAACAGGATTGCCGGGTTGGCCCCCCACCACAATTCCGGCCCAAAAGCGACTTTCAAACCACTGAGCTGTTTTTTTCCAGTTATTTCAAATCCGAGAGGAGCATTTCCATTATACATATCGATATTTGGACCATAATTGGCTTCGGGATAGAGTCCAAAGAAGTCGCCCTCATAACCCCAATGGTAGTGACCGGTTCTATAAAAACCATCTAAGTTGAACCATGAATCTTCCCATGTAAGACTTGCTCTGTAAACTTTTACCCTGTCGAGACTTTCAACATTTATCCGTTCATCAGGAGTAAGAAGTGTTTGGGGTCGGCCTCTGTTTTCATAGAATATCTCATCAATTGGATTGGTTGGGATGTGACCGAGAAAATTAATTGCAACTTTTCCTGTAATATTTGCCGAAGGTTGTGCTTCAAATTCAGCATAGAAAGACTGCTTGTGATCAAAACCCAGGAAAGCCGGATAATTTGTACTACCAGCTACTTTTTTATCAGGTGTTGTAATGCTTTCCCCGCCTGTGTTATAGGTTTCGAATTCCATTCGTAATCCGCTCAACCGGATCGCACTCAGTGTATTTGTTTTTAGCACTGCTGCATCGCCTCTTGCTTTCAGCACATATTCGAGCGGAACCAGTTTATCAAAGTGAGATCTAATGGCTGAAGCATCATATTTCTCATCAAAAGGATTAATTTTAAACGCATCTTTCAGTGCATAATAAGCCGCCCTGGGATACAGTTGATACAGACCTTTTGCATCAGTCTGCCCTTTCGCACAAATCCCGAACCACTCTTCATTCATGTTGTTTTCGCCTTCAACATAGTCCTCAAGATATCCACCATTAGACCATGAGGCATGAGTATCATGTACCCGCAGATTGCTTTCCTGGAGATATTTCCACCATCCATCGCTGAATTGAAATGTCATACCGCCGATCGAATTACCGGACTTACTCTTGCCATAAACATTTTCAAATATTTCTTTCCAGTTTCCGAGAAGATATTTTGTCTGCATCAACTGATCTTCGCGCATTTCTGCAGCATTAAAGGCATCCGAGCCGAATTCCGTAAACATCACCGGCACACCAAGTTTTTCTTTTACTTTTTCAAAAGCATCCGTAAATGAAACTCCTCTATAAACGTTTGTACCGAATACGTCAAGTTGTTTGATTTCTTCAGCGATTATATCAATAAAAAGCAGATCACCGTTGCAGATTGCCACCGGATGTTTGGAATCTGTTTTTTTAATTTCCTGAATTGCCTCATTAAACAGATTATACATATGTCTGGCTCTTACAGATTCCAAAGTCTCACCGACCGGAATATCTTCGGTCTCTGAACCACCCCAGAAAAGCCCGTAATTATTTTCATTCCCAAGCAGCCACATCAACAATCCGGGAACATTTCTAAACTCCTCAACAAGGTCCTTCACCTCAGTCAGAAGTTGAGCTCTCGACGGACTATCGGCGTAATCAGTATTGGATATGTAAACTCCGTCAACTGTTACTCCATAACGCCCAAATGAGTGGTTCAGGACTGTGTAAATCCCAAAGTTTTTATAAATATACTCTACCCACTTTGGCTGAACACCAGCATAAAGCCTGATCACGTTTACACCCATATTCTTCAGCAGTGTCATTTCTCTGTCGAGTGCATTTCTAATCAGGTCATCGTTTTGTGACCAAAGGCTATATGAGTAATTTTCACCTATTGGGAAGTAATCCCAGTTCATGCCGATTACCATGAAGTCTTTGCCGTTTACTACCAACTTCGATCCGTTTTGATCGTTTAATACTTTCACACGATCCACTTGTGCATAAACTGCTGAAAAGGACAATAAAAATGCAATGATCAGCAGCCTGGATCGAGTTTTAGTTTTGATTAAGGTCATGAAAACCTCCTTACAATATGAGACACGTAAGTTTTATTAATGGATAATGTTAATGAACTCATTAACAACGATGTCATTAAAGCGTTTTAATCTGATTTCTTAACAGACCTGGAGTTTTTAAAACTAAAATGATTCATCCTCTTCTCTCATCCAGGTAAATTGCTTTCAACATACACAACAATTAAAATTCTTTAACGGCATTTTAAGCATCCAGCTTTGTTTCAAAATATGTGCGAAAACAAAAATTTTGAAATTGAACCCTAAGAAAAAACTTAGTTCGCTATACGAACAAAGTTACTACTATTATTTAGATTTGTCAAGTAAAAAAAATCAAATACACTGATTGCGGAAAATATTATTCAAGAATTTTTAACTAATCAATCCAATTACTAAGACGATAATGGGATTTACGGTTTATTGGCAACCTAATTGTAATAAATTGATTGCTGAATGGAATATGCCCAGATCTAATTTGGCTGAGATATTATGTTCATTCAAATGCACTCAATGCTATAATTGTAACAGATAGTACTGACCTGTTTGCCCTAAACAAAACAACCTCACCAGTTTAAGATGAGGTTGTTTCAAAACTAAGTCGTGGACTTAATGAAGTTATTTGGAATAAGTTTGCAGACTATTTCATCAGTGTTAATTTTTTAGTTATTGTCTGTCCTGCAGAACTGAGTTTATAGAAATAAACACCTGAACTGAGTCCTGATGCATTAAAACTTGCACTGTAATTGCCGGCATCTTTAACATCATTTACAAGTTCTGCAACCTGATTTCCCAGCAGATCATATACAATAAGTGAAACCTGTGATTTAGCTGAGACGGAATAATCAATTATTGTTGACGGGTTAAAAGGATTGGGGTAGTTTTGCGAAAGTCCGAAAGTTATTGGAGCAACAACTTCAAGTTCTATTTCAGATGAATAAGAAAAACTTCCATCAAAATCAATCTGTTTCAATCTGTATGTATATTTACCGTTAGCTACTCTTGAATCGGTAAAAGAATAGTGCAGCGGAGAACTGCTGCTGCCTGAACCTTCTGCAAATCCTACAACCTGATAATTGTTCTGAGAAGATTTTCTTTCAATCTCAAAGCCTTTGTTATTAGTTTCTGTTACGGTTGACCAGTTCAGATTAACTGAATTACCAATTACAGAACCTTTGAAAGATGTTAGTTCAACAGGCAGAGGCAGGCTGTACCAGCTGTTTGCGACGCGAATTCCATCAACATCAACTTCATACACCCGTGAACCTTGTCTCAGAGAAACTGCATTAACAATAATATCTGAAGCAGCATCGACTGAAGTCAGATCAGCCGGCGGTTCAGACCCAGGTAATGTAGGATTAACCCAAAGCTGCATAAAATCATTATCAGCGCCTTCAACATAATTATATTTTAGTACAAACAGCATTGTTGTGCCATAAGGAAAAACTGAGGGATAAAATTCGATAACGCTGGTTGATTGTTTTGTTAATCCAACTTTAAAATTCAATCCGGATCCATCATCCTGAATGTGGATTCTTCCGCGTAAAATAGCATCGACAGGATGCTCCCTGAAATGAAATATATAATCAGCCGTTGTACTTGCCGAAATAATTTTTGCTAAAAAGCTTGCGTACACATTTGAGACAGAATCTGGTTCAAAGACTCTTGTAAGATCTTCTCTTGAGCCGCTTCCGCCTATCAAGGTTGCTTTGTTTCCAATATCAGACGAAACATATCCGGGATAACTCAGACTGCCGTTTACAATAAATACCGGATTGACGTTTGGCTGAGAATGTCCATACCATCCATGATCATTAAGTGTATCCCCGGCGGGATAATCAAATTCCTCAACCATCAGTACCTGTGCTGATAACGAACTGACGGCGAACATTAAGAAAAGGGTGAGAAGTATTAGTTTTTTCATGAATCCTCCTGATGAAGTTGTTATTTAATGAAAAGAATTTTTTTTACAATAGTATAATTCTCGCTACTGAATTTACAATAATAAACACCAGAAACCAATTGAAATTTTGAAACATCGATAGCAATATTATGATTGCCCGAACTATAACTTTTATCGGAAATTTCACCTCTATTTCTTCCCAATGCATCAATAATTTCCACTTTGATGTGCTGGCGGTCATTAAGAGAAATTATGAAATTTGTTGATGGGTTGAAAGGATTGGGATAATTATGAGAGATTTGGAATTGAGGCACAAGATCTGCTGGCTCCTGAAAGAAGGTCGTTGAATCTTCAGGAATGACGGCGTTAACCGCATTCAACATTTTATTCCAATTGCTTTCAGAATCCCTCAGACGTGAATAGGCTTGCTCAATATGCAGAAATCTTCCGCTGTTGTATGTTGCATTATTAAAACAGGGATTGCTTGACCTGTTGATAAACCTTCCCTGCGTATTTGAAGTTGCAATTAGTCTTGTCCAAGCTGCATCTCGATGTGCGATTACAAAATCAATTACAGGATCAGCTGCCTGAATATTCAGCGCTAATTCATAGAGCAAATCATTGCCGGGAATGGATTTTGTGCCGTTGCTCATAATCATATACGGATCTGTGCTTAATTTACTGAAACCATGAAGTTGAAGAAAAATAGTGTTAGGGTTATAAGTATCAACTTCAATTGTTCCTGCCTGGAAAAGGCCGTTGACTGAATGAGCCTGATCAGAAATTCTGTAGCTTTCTGAACTTGAATTGCATGCAGTTGTTGTTCCACTGCAATCAGTATATAATGAACTGTTGCAGCGGTGTGTCCCCGAAATAAAAAGTGCCTTTGCACCTGAATTCATAAAAATGTGTAACGATTGAGTACCGGTATTTCGGTCGTAAAGCGGATGCGGAACCTCCAAAACAAGGTTTTGTCGCTTCGGCTGTGTATTAAAAATATAAATCCCCCAATAATTTGAACTGTTGTGTTTTTCCAGAATCAAATAAGCGCTCGTAGGGGTTGTAAATGTATCGATATAGCTGATCACACGGTAGCCGAATAAAAATGCAAGAGAATCGGCAGCATAGGAATTCTCTTCTAAAAGCTGCCTGATGGACTCCCGTGCTAATAAAAATTCATTATCATCTGGTAATTGGTAGTTATCGCCTGCACTTCCGGGGATATTATTGATATATGACGTAATGTACGATTTTAAGGAACCGGTTATTGTTACTTGTCCGTTCGTCTCAATTATCGGGAAAAAGCATATTAAAAGCATAAGTATTAACATTAAGGCGCGATATATAATTTTCTCTTTCATTTTATCTGAATTTTATTAATAGAAACATAGTTGCAAGTAAACCGGTAACTGCCAGAAACTTGTTGTATTTATTAGTATAAACAACGCTTTCAAGGTCAGATGGGCTGAAGAGACCACTCTCATTTATGCCATTACTTTGAGCAAGTTGTTTAATGTTCAATAAATTTATTACGTGAATTCTCCCTGAATATTCCGCGATAAGACCACGGTCATGGTGTCTGCATATAACCTCATCAATTATTCCGTTAGGAATCTGGCTGCTGTGAGCACATTTGCCCAAAGCAGTTTCATTCCCGCCTATATTAATTAACAGCGCTATTTTCTCCTCATCAAAAATTTCGCGTCTTATCCTTTTTGCATCTTCAAAATCTTTTGGAATTAACATTTTTGAATTTGTTCGTTCAACGGCTAATTCTGCAAGACTTAGAGAATTTTCAAAAAGACCAGCCTTTAAATCATCATCACCCCCTGGGGTTATTAATCTTGATCGGGAATGAATCCTGCCGGCAGAATAGAGACTGTATTCCATATCAGCCCATGTCAGCAAGGGGTTATTAGCTCCGAATGATGAGGCTCCTATGGAACTTACCATAATGACATTATGTCCCAATTTCTCACAGGCAGCTAAGGCGGCAATAGTCAAAGCAGGAAAAGAGCCGGAAGCGATAATACCAATTTTTTCTTTATTCCTAATTTTAAGATCACTAATATATTTAACTATCAGAGCAGCAAAGGATGGGTTTAGTGATGATATTTTTGAATCAAGATAACCAACGGTAGTTGTAATTTCACTGAAATCTTCCCCAATCAATGACTTTCCAGGAATCTTGTAGTGGGTTGAATTGTGAACTGCACCAGCAAACAACGAATCAAGATAACACAATGCTTCACTCTGAGCCTTAACTGCCTCAATAGCTAGAGAATAATATTCCGCCCGAATTTTTTCCCGCCCAAAACTAATCAGGAGAAACACAATACCTGCAACGAAGAAAGCTGCAACAATAATTTTTTGGTTTTTTCTCAGATCACTTTTCATCAGAAAATAATCATAGCTATTAGGAATGTCAATCCTGAAACAATCGTAATTCCGGATAAAGTAGGAATTATTTTTTGCCTGTAACTCTCATTGGCTATTAAACCGGGAATAATATAACCAATAGAATTTATGGATGCTATATTCTGAGCAAATTCCACTGATATTCCTGTAAACAATAATTTCACCGATATTCCAAACAGTATTGCAAGCAGCAACCTGCGCCGCCCAAAAATAATTAAGTGTGATGCGGCCATTTTAATCATTATAAAAACAAAAATCCCAAAAACCACAGTAATTAATATCTCAACCGGTCTGTAAATATTCATAGCAAAATAAGCAGGAGTTACGACACCACCAGGAGAAATTCCAGTCATCTCATAAAAGATGAAACCAATTACAAGACCTATTGCGAAATATTCGTAAGTCAAATCGCCATCATCTCCCTGGTCAGTCTTTCACCTGCACCTTTATAATTACCAAGTCCAATTATCTCAAGTTGTTTTTCAGTTTTAATATAGTCCTGAAGTATTGCAGTAAATGGAACTGATGATTCTTTCTGAATCGTAATTTTTTCTCCAAATTTTTTCTTCAATATTCTGTATCCATATTCTTTATGTGTACCAAATATAAGAATACTGTCAATATCAGGGTGCTCTTTGATCCAATCAATAAATTCAAGCGTTCTTAAAGGTCTGTCCGCTCTGGTATTAAATAATAAAACTCTTTTCCCGGACTTTTGTCTCGTAAGATTAACTTTCGGGAGCAAGAAATCTAATGATATGCAATCATTGGCAGAAAAAGCCGGATACATATCAATATTACACCCGCCTATCGTTTTTGTAATCTTTAATGATTCTTTCGGTTTAGATATTGCTTTCAAAGAATCATTATCAATTCCAAGCATCTTCAGCGTCTTATGTGCCAGGTTCAAATTACTTTCCAGGTACTCATCGGTTCGGCTATCTGAATAAATCAGCCTGCCGCTGTCCATTCCCCGTTCAAGGCAGAATTTATAGAATTCATGATCGGAGGTGATTACTCTGCTTTTATGAGGAATAGCTTCGAAAAAAGCATTCATAATAGCAGAAATATCTCCGCCAAATTCCTCCTGATGGTCGTTTCGGACATTAGTTACAATATAAATCTCCGGTTCAATAATTCTTGCCTCCTGAATCATCAATTCAGGAGATACAGACATATTCTCAATTGCAAGGAATTCTGAATTGAAACGAACTGCCCTGAATAAAACTTTTATCTGTTCACTAATCCTTGCCGGACCAATTCTTTTAATAAGCTGATTAGTGCCATCCGAATAAAATATTCTTGGTTCATCGCCTGTTATTTTGGCAATACCGGTTAAACCATCACGTATGTTGGAGAGGAGTAATCGTGTGACCGAAGATTTGCCCCTCGTCCCATTAACTAATACTCTTTTGCTGATCTTCTTTTGCAGTTTTTTGATAAGTGTTTTTTCCGCAAAGAATAAAAGCAGCGTGAGAAATGTCAAAGCGAGAAAAAATTCCGGTCTCATTCAACCGCTTTTGCAGTGCCTCCCCTACGGGGATCGGCGCTGCCAAAAAATGTATTTGAATTCATGTCCAATTCTACAATATGAACACCTCCAAAAAACTTATCATATTCCGGATACAATTGGATATTATGCCCCATTGCTTTCAATGTGCTGTAAATATCTTCCGTGAAACGATTTTCGGCGTGTATAAATTCTTCGTTCTTTCTGCAATAAAACCGGGGTGCGTCATTCGCTTCCTGAATATTCATCCCGAAATCCAGAATGTTGAGAGTCACTTCAATAATAGCAGAAACAATCCTTCCGGCACCAGGAGAGCCGATTGCAATCGCACCATTATTTTTAGTAAGAATGATTGTCGGACTGATAGCACTCGCAGGTTGTTTTGCTTTATCAATAATATTTGGCTTATAACTCCTGGAAAAGTTAGTCATAATCGAATTGAGCAGGACTCCATCAACAGTTAATCCTGAACCAAAAAAAGTACCGAGTGTCTGAGTAAGAGATACTATATTGCCATCTTTATCGATAACCGAAAGATGTGAAGTATGTCCTCCCGAATGATCCGGTGAGTTAAGATATTCCAGATATGCCATGGTGCTGTTCTCATCGGTCGATAGTTCGCCGGCTTCAGAATCCTGCAAATATTCGAAAGGATTTCCGGTTTCGGTGTCCTTGTAGTTTTCGGGAGACATCTTTTCAGGATTGATCATCAGCGATCTGCTTCTGCCATAAGGCTTCGATATTATTCCTTCTACCGGAATATCGCTGAAATTCGGGTCGCCAAGGAATTCTGATCTGTCAGTGTACATCCGTTTAAGAGTTTCTGCGATCAGGTGAAAAGATTTGGCTGATTTAACAGGTGAGCCCAAAGCCGGAATATCAAAATTCTCAAGAATATTCAAAGATTCAATTATGAAAGCTCCTGACTGGGGAATGTCTGCTGAAATTATTTTATTCCCACGATAATCTGAAATTAACGGATTCGAAATTTCGGTCCGGAAATTCCGGAAATCATCCTTCGTCAGATACCCGCCCCGGCTATTCACTTCTGTAATGATGTGGTCGGCAATCACACTTTCATAAAAGGCGGATCTACCACCTGAGGCAATCTGCCGTAAAGTTTTAGCCAGATCGCCTTGGATAAGCAGCTCACCTTCCATTCTTGGAAATCCCTCGTTGAAGTAAATTTCAGCGCTTGAAGGATACTTTGAAACCAGTTCAAAATTATCAAGGATTATCTGCGCCACTATATTATCGAGGGGAAAACCATTTTCAGCCATTTCCGCTGAAGGAAGAATTAATTCTGCAAGCGGTTTTGATCCGAATTTCTCAACTGCTGTTATAAGTCCGTCAACCTGCCCAGGAACACAAACAACATTTTGATCATTTTTTGATCCAAGCGATCGGTATTGTTTTACCTCCTCTTTGCTTCCCGATTTAGGATAAAAGTTGAGATAATAAAATTTATCCTCAGCCTTAATATAAATAAGCATTCCGCCGCCGCCGCCAAGTCCTGAAGCATCCGGTTCCACAACACCAAGCATAAATGAAGCTGCAACTGCGGCATCGATTGCGTTCCCGCCATTCTGAAGGATTTTAACAGCAATATCAGTTGCATAGGGATTGGCAGTCGCAGCCATCCCTCCCTTTCCAACAACTGGATCACCTGAAGCAAGAATAATTACCGGGAGTAAAAAGACCAGAACATATGAGAAATATTTCCTTTTCATATCTGCCTGCATTAATTATTTTTTGACAAATAAATTTTCAAGCGGTTCTCCAGCATCCGACATCTTTTCTACTACTGACATTGGACAATTTTTCGCCTTGGCTATATCTGTAAAAAAGCCATCTTCATTTCCTTGTTTTACAACAATCATATACTTTGCGATATCACCAACCATTTTATTAAAGTTATCAGATTGTCCTTTTCTCCTTGCATTTCCTCCCAGATGCATCAACAGAACTGGTATTTTTCTGTCAGCAGCAGTTTTAAGCAAAGCTTTGACCCTCGCAAGTTCTTCTTCAGCACTTATTCCCGCAGCGCCAAGACCCTTTGAGCTAAAACCGGGAACAACAACCAGCGTTTTGATACCATTCAGATCTTCATCCTTTGCCATAAGTTTGGAAGTAGCCTGAATACCAGCTTTCTTGAATATCACTCCTGCAAGTTTTGCATCAGCCGATTGGCCCGCAGATGTAATAAGAACGGGTAATTCAAAATTATTTTTATTTTGTGCTTCTGTCACAAAAAAAGCCAGCATTATAAACAACATCAGTTTACTTTTCATTTTTTTCTCCTTTTAACAAATAAAAATTTAACCCTTTTTCAATAATGTCCTCAAACGAGGGAAAGCCTGAAATAATAATCGACTCATCCGGATTATTTTCGTTATACACATCAATTATCGAATTAATACCAACAATATGTCGTCCAACCCTTAGTTTCAGAGGTACACCTTCATCAAGATATTCAAGCCGTAATGCGCCTGACTGTTTTGCACTGAAATATGTATCGCTGTTTCCTTCAATAATAAGACTCTCATTTGTAATTCCCCTTAATCTTCCCTGGATTGGATTGCATGTTTCCATCAAAAATGCATATGCATTTGTATTATCGCCCCATTCCCTGTGGCTTAAACCATGAAAATTCACAGGGGAGCGCTCGGGCGAATACTTTAATCCTTCAAATTCCAGATTAAAAACGGCGTTCAGGGCAATATCTTCGCCTTTTTCATGATAAACCAATGCATTGATTATCGGAATTTCAGGAGCAGCTTCATGCAGATCGATCGCGACATTAATATTTTCAGATTTGATTAATTGCACAATCGCAAATGCAGTCATTTCTGTAATATTTCCTTCAGCCTTTCCCGGATAAGCACGGTTCAAATTTCTGGTTTCGAATCCTGAAAGTTTTTGTCCTGAAGGGTAATGTGAATAGACTAATGGGTCTGGCCACTGATGAAGCGGATTGGAGACCCTCGAACCGAATCTGAACGATCTGGCTTCGTTGGAATCTTTGAAAGAAAATTTCATCGGTTGTGCTTCCATCGGATCGGTACAGGAAAATCCACTCAGACAGGTTTGTGGGATAATGTAAACATCCCCATTTAATGGTATAATATTCTCTGTCAGAATGAGTGCAGCAATAAATCCTGAAGGTTCATTTGGGTGAGTTCCCCCAAGAACAAGCATTGAACCACCATCACCCGAACCCCGGAAATAATATATATCTGTATCCGCTGGTCCATCCTTTAAGTTAGGGTTGTACTGGCTTAATTTCCTGATCTCAGTTACACCCCTGGAAGGATAAATTTTATCAGGGGCTCTCATATCAAGGAAAGAGACTGCTGAGATAGCGGTAAAAACAATCAGCAGGAAAAACACTATAATATTCAATTTAGAATTTTTTGTCATCATTTAACTAATAAAATCCTTAATATGAACGGGAGAAGTATCATTGCGGCTGCAATTTTCTTTTTCCAATCCTGCTCCAGAATAATTATTCTGATGATCAACCCAGAAAGCATCACCAAAATAAACCAGTAAATCCAAAACATTTGTTAACCTATTATTTTAAGAAACGAATTGATATCGTTTGCAAAGTAAATCATCAGCAAGCCAAATATTCCAATGAGAATCAGCAATGGCAAACTCTTTTTTAATATCCGAAAATGGTTACTTTCTTTTACCATCTGTCCGGCATATGCACACAGCAGTGAAGGCGGCGGCATCATATCTCCCATAGCTGCAAGTAAAGCAAGAGCCGATACAACAACAATCGAGTTTTTTCCCAGAAAAACGAAAACAAGTGGAACGCCTATTACGGATGCTGCAGCGTATGCTGATCCAAAAAACGGCATAACGAGGGCCGCAAGATATTTCACTTCCTCAGGCATATACAAAGCTTTAACAGCAAGATCACCTCTTACACCTGTGAGAGTCAGAATTTGCAAAAACATTCCGACACCAACAAGTATCGACATTACAGGAAGTGCATCCTTAATTGCTTCTTCAGCCAGCTTTAGAATATTAAATTTCCTTCCTGTGCCAAATCCCAGTAATGCTCCTATAATAAAGATGAGTGGAACCCCAAGATGCGGAAAGTATTGTGTGAAAACCTGTTCTCCTGTGAGCCAAACCAGAATAAAAATTACCGGAATAAACAGCTTAATTCTATACTCAGCATAAACAGGTTTATCAAGTTTATTCAGTACTTCGTTAATATCGAATTGCCCCAGGTACCTGTATCTGAAATAAACTGAAGTGAGGAGTGCCGCCGGCATCGAGGCAACAAGAAGTGGTCCATTGAAACCAATATAAGGCATGTCCACTCCACCGCCTATTATCATCACTGGTATAGAAATTGGCGGAGCGATTTCACCGAGCACCGCAGCAATTGCGATAAAAGATCCAGCGGCTTTTTTTTCAATTCCCATCGCTAAAAGCGCCGGGATAATCAGAGCGCCTGTTGTAAGAATACATGCAGATGAAAGGCCTGTGAGCATCCCCGGAAACATTACAAAAAGACAAAGGACAATCATTAAAACCAATGGAGAACGATAAAACATTTTTATTATTCCATAACTTATCGTTCCCAAAGCCCCTGAAGCATTAACCACTTTCATAAAGATCATTGCAGAAGCTATTATCATTATTGCTTCAAGAAATCCAAAAGCCCCCTCAGCCAGGTGTCTGACCGGGAAAAAATGTCCGCCGGCAAAACTGCCGAGAATTGCTGCAAGCATTAAAGAAACACCTGATGGAAGCCGTAAAGCAAAAACTGAAACCGCAAAAGTAATCAGCATTACTAATAAAATAATTTCGGGAGACATTCTTTCCTGTAATTTTGGACTTCATATAGTTAGAAAATATTATGCCAAAGATTTCTATTGATAAGGGTCATTTGTTACTAATATTTATTAAATATTGAGAGTTTTTGTTTCACTTTGATAGATAAGTGTGTTAATTTAGCGCATATTCTTTTTATTTAGGAGCATTTATTTGCACTATCCAAAAATTAAATCGCGCACATCATTTTTCGGAGGAGTGATTACTCTAACCTTCTTCGCTTTAATCTTCATATCATATCTATGGATTAGCAGCAGAGAGAATCAGATTGTTAGCGATAGTCAGAACCTTACAGCAAAAGTTATATACGATTTTATCCATCACTCCGATGAACAACTAAGTCTTGCTTTAGTCAATTTTGGTACAGATTTCAATAATATGCCCGAAAAAAAAGTTAAAAGTATCGATTCGATACTTTCAAGAATTTCAGAAACTTTTTTTCATTCACGTAAAGGCATGGAAGGCGGATTTTACATCCCTGGTGCCGACAGATTTATGGGCTATTCTTTTCCGACATCACCACCTCCTATACCTGCATACGGACCTCCTCCAAGATCTTACAATTTAATCCGCGACCAACTTCTCCAAAGTGTAATAAGAAAAGTGGTGATAATTGATATGCATAAGTTTGACCCGGCAGTCTTCCCCTTGGCTACTGGCTATGTTGAGATTTCCCCCGGTCAATTCATTGGTATCTGGACCAGGGTGCATATTGAACGTGAATTGGCTTTTTTTACTCTGAAAGATCTTCTGCTTATCGCCGGAGTTCTCTCAATCTTAGGTTTTATTATAATTGTTATTGTTACTTTGGGCGTCCACCGGAAACTTGAAAAGCTTAAAAATGATCTTGAATTGATGAAAATTGATAATTCTCACAGGGTTTCTTCCGAAAATGGCATCTTCGGCTATATTAACTCTTTTATAAATGATACCCTTGAAAATTTATATGAGCAGAATAGAAAAAGAGAACATTTGGAAAAAGAACTTTCCCAAAAAGAAAAAATGGCTTCACTTGGAAAACTGATTGCCGGTGTGGCGCATGAGGTAAAAACCCCGCTCGCCATTATTAAACCGAGGCTTCAGTATTGGAAAAGCAAAATTGATGACGACAACAATATTGTTTTATCAGAATTAATAAATTCCGAATCAATTCAAATGATCGTCAATCAAATCGACAGGCTTTCCATATTAGTAAATAAATTACTCGTTTTTTCAAAACCAGCTAAAAATCAAATTAAACAAGTGAATCTTAGCAATCTTATCCTGGAAATAATTCAGACTCTTCAGGAAAGATATGAAAATCAAGTTGTCTTTTCTCTTAAAAACGATGATTCAGGCGATACGGTTATGGCAGACCCCAATGGTTTAGAGCAGGTCTTACTGAATATAATCATTAATTCAATAGAGGCAGCAAATCACCAGGCACATATTGAGATAGAAACCGGGCATACAAATAAGGAGTCCGTGATCACGATAAAAGATGATGGCCCGGGAATTCCTCAGGAATTAGCCGGAAAAATATTTGATCCTTTTTTTTCGACCAAGGACCAGGGAAGCGGATTAGGTTTATCTATTGCTTATGAAATAATCAGCGCCCATAAAGGTAGGATCGAATTCTTTCCTAACCTGCAGACAGGCACAGTATTCAAGTTAACATTACCAGGAAAATAATGGAAAATAAAAGAATATTAATTGTGGATGACGAGCCTGAAATGAGGCTTACGATGATGGATATCCTTGAAGAAGAGGGCATCGTTTTTGATGAGACCGGAACTGGTACTGAGGCAATTGATATGGCTTGCAGGACAAAATACAATCTCATATTGCTGGATATTAATCTTCCCGGATATAGCGGTCTCGAAGTTCTGAAAAATATTAAAGCCAAACAAATTGATGTTCCTGTTATTGTCTTTACTGCCTTTGGTACTCCTGAAAGAGCTATTGAGGCAATGAAAAATGGTGCTTTTGACTACCTCGAAAAACCATTTGAACTTAGTGAATTCTTTTCGGTAGTGAGAGAAGCATTGGATTTTTCGAAACTTGCAACCGAAATTTTAATAACTGGTAATTCAGCAAAGGTTGAATTACTTTCACCCAAGCCTGGGTTAACACTTATCGGTAAGAATCAAAAAATGCAGGAAATATTTAAATTGATCGGAGTTGTCTCACAATCCGATGCTACTGTACTTATTCAAGGCGATAGTGGTACTGGGAAAGAAATGATTGCCGATGCAATTCAGAAATATTCCTCCCGCAACAACAGACCCTATATAAAAGTCAATTGTGGTGCTTTATCTGAGACAATTTTGGAAAGTGAAATTTTTGGACACGAAAAGGGTTCATTTACCGGAGCTTTAGCTCAAAAAAAAGGCAGATTTGAATTAGCTGACGGAGGGACCATTTTCCTCGATGAAATTAATAATATGCCGTCTTCGCTCCAGGTCAGGTTGCTGCGGATATTACAGAATCAGGCATTTTACCGCGTTGGTGGGGAAATGCCCCTTAAGGTCAATGTGCGAGTGATTGCAGCATCCAATGTGGATATTGAGAAAGAAGTGGAATCCGGTAAATTCAGAAAAGATCTTTTCTACCGGTTAAATGTAGTCAGAATTAATATACCTCCTCTAAGAGAGCGGTCTGATGATATCCCAATGCTGGCAAAATATTTTGTAAGGAAATACAGCCCTTCCAAGCAACTCGAAATTCCCCCAAGTATAATGGAAAAACTGGTAAACTATGATTGGCCCGGGAATGTTAGAGAATTGGAAAACACTATACAGAGGGCAGCTGTTATCTCAAGGGAAAACATACTTAACATCAAAGATATGAATGAGGAGATACGAAAAGCTCAGCCAAAATTCGATTACGATTCAGTATTCAGGGATGGACTGTCACTAAGGAATTATGTTGCCTTGATCGAAAAAAAATTAATATTAAAGGCTCTCGAAATATCAGGCGATAATAAAAGTAAAGCAGCAAAGATTCTAAAGATGAATCGAAGACTGCTCTATTCAAAGCTTAAGGAGTATTCAATCTCATAAACATCCCGAAAGGAATAAACTTTTGTAATGGTTCAAAAAAGACTTCGTTCCAGGTGATAGTTTTCCAGACCGCTGGAGATTAAAGGCATTGTATTATGAAAGTAGTCAGATATGGAATTTACAGCCTCCGCGGAAATTCCTACTTTTGAAAATACACTAAAAACGATCCTCATTTTATTCGTTTCCGTTATTCTCGCATGCAGATTACTGCAGACTTGATCTGCCATTTCAAGATTCGGATCAATGATACCGGATAGAACTATACCTGAATTCATAAATGCTTGAAGCCACAAATCTTTTGCATATCCAAAATGAGTGCAGTTTAGGCTTGCATAAAGTCGGGCATCTCCTGTATTCGTAGTCTGCAAAGCTTCCTCAACATAAGATTGAATTAAAAAGGAGGCTGCTTCTCCGTAAGGATCAGTTTCTATATAGGATTGCAATTGAGGACATGACTGATTAATAATCATTCTGCTATCGTATCCTTTTGAGATGAGTCCCTGTCGATAAACATCTTCCTGAATTGTGGTTTCAGTCCCGAATATAATTATCCGGTCATTCTCGGATGTTGATTTTTTAATTGCATTGATTCCGCTCTCAACTATATCAATCACAGGAATAGTGACACTATTAGCAAAATGTGTTTTCTTATAAAATGTTGAAAGTGTGTTGCAGGCTATTATAATAAGATCAGGCGAAAAGCGCTCAGAGATTGCGTTTAATACTTCATCAAATTGTTTAATTTTTGCTTCTCTATCTGGCAGGCTGTTATAACCTGTTGCCGAATCAAAAAGCGCATTAAAAAAAACGATGTCAACTTTTCCTTCATAACCGGAAGCCATAAAGTTTGAAGCAATTCTGGAAGCAATTGATAATCCACCCAATCCGGAGTCGGTCACAACAATCCTGATTGAATCTCCCTTCATCAAGTCAGCAGGGAGCAGAGTCTGTGCTGTTACAATCAAATTCCCCGTCAATAGCAGGATAAGCAGATGCAGCACATTCATTCGCAAACTCTGGTATGTCTAAAATCTATTCATAAAATTGTCTTTAAATCCTAAAAAATGCAATTACTTCTCCGGGAAATATAATTGCATATAATTATAAAGAATTTCAGAAAATTTTTGCCCAAAATTCAGAATATTTTCTTTTGAATCTCTGATTCCTTTAAAATGAGTCTCAATCTGCATTGCAGCAATTACACCTTTTTTGATCACAGAATGAGTCTCGGTATTGAAGCCTCCTGCAAAATAATCTTCGGTTATTGGTGAGGGTATTTTTTTGCTTGGAACCGTCTCATAACCTTGTTCAATTAACATCTGCCCAAAACTTGTTTTTCCTCTGATCAATTCCGCCAAAGATTTCCCTGTGTGTCTTGTCATCAATCTGTAACTGCTTTTTTCAACAAAAACCTCATCATTCAATTCTGAATCCGGCAGCGCAAGTATGGAAGCATCGAGCAGATAACCCAGTTCAATCCTGTCAACTTTATTTTTATGTGCATGAATATCAAAATACAGACAGTAACCAAACCGATCTAACGCTTCGTTGATCGAGGCTGAGATGTAATCATGAAAAATGCTCCAATACTTCTCAGCGGTTGAATCACCTTGTGCAGCAGCTTCACGATCCCTGTTTGGATCCAGCTTTTTTCTGTGAATCCTGTTAATAACAGCGTATGGCGTTTTTTCGAATTTTTTATGAATTGAATTAATAATTGAAAGTGACAGTTCAAGAGTTTTTATATCCTGGTTAACTCTCCCCTTTGTTCTGTCCTTCATGTCATTTGGCTTAAGATATCCGCCATGAGGTGCAGAAATAACAACCGGAATTTCGCCCTTTATTTGCTGGATTAAATCCCTTTCACTAAAAATACTCCCAATCTGTACTTCACTGAAAAGTGAGTCAGCCCAACGATAATCAAAATCATTTTGTGCATGTAAGAATGTAGTCAAAAAAAGAAGTGTATATATGACAGAAGTTTTCATTCTATAATCCGATATTGGTTGAAAAAGTATGGACTGGTCCTAAAATATCGAGATCGGCAAAGGCGTAATCAAATCCAACCTCAAATGAACCACCTGCGGACCAATTTAATCCGAGACCAAGGCTATATGAATATACATCATGGTTAAAATGATAACCCCCTCTCAGAAACAGCATACCATTATAACCATATTCCATTCCACACAATAAATTTTCAGGACCGTCATTCGGATGGTTAGCATCAATCTCAACTTTGAGGCTGTGAATATTACTTAAGTGATATGCATCATATTTTGCTATCACATCCCAGCCGATCCCTACCCTGAAATTCACCGGCAATTCCCATTCTTCAGTAGTAAGATCACTCTTTACTCCTGTATTCGTTGCATTTGTCGGATTGGGATCATAGGTTTTCTGCAGATCCCGTCCCTCAAGTTTCATTTTTGTTCCAAAATTAGAATAATTCATTCCGATTTTTATTCCATTGAAACCAGTGTTTAACTGCGTTCCGAGATCAATTGCTATTGCCGAAGCACTTTCGTTGTAAATGTTTTGTGTGATGTATTTTATAGTTGCACCAAAGGAGAAAAAATCGACGAGCTTTCCTGCATAGGAAACACCGATTGCGATATCATTTGCTTCAAAAAATTCTCCCGTACCCTGAGGTTTAAGCTCAGTAGTTATTTCCATTTTACCCATTGTCAGTACCGTGGCACTTAAACCAAACCTATGATCTTCGCCAACAGGCATGACAATACCAAAAAAATTATGCGAAATATCTGCAAACCAGTTCGTATGGGAAGCATAAAATGTCATTTTGTAAAGCCCTGTCATCCCGGCAGGGTTCCAATACATCGAATTACCATTGCTGATCAGTGCTGTATTTGCTCCAGCCATTGCCATCTCAGCAGCTCCCACTCCAATTTTCAAAAATTGTGCAGATGTAGTCCCGACTTTATTGGTTTCCTGAGCTGCTGTCGGAAGGTAAAAACACAATATCAAAAGAATAATTACTAACTTTTTCATTTGCACACCTATTTGATTAGAGCGAATTTATCGATGTGTTTATTACCAAACGGATCTTCAACAACATAAACGTAAACTCCGAAAGACAGAGCCTGATTCCAATCTGTCAAAAGGTTCCATGATAATGATCCATCGCTGCTTTTATGCTCAATTGTCTTGACAAGTTCACCTGCTATTGTAAAGATTTTTATTGTGCATTCGGGAGGAAGATACATAAACTTAATTTCCCTGACGTTCTGCATATTTTCGAATTTTGAAACAACAATGTATGGATTCGGAACCACTCTTATTTTTGATAAATCAGTCAAATTTTTGTCAAATGTTTCCAGTTCAAACGAAAATCTAAAAACATCTCCCTGCTTAAGCGGATTATAAGATGCTAACTGTATCACAGTACCTGTTGCCGGAGGCGTTCCAGGCGCTGATCCCGGAGCATTGATAATAGACACCTGATATGCAAATTGAGTCCCGCTTGTCGCCGGATTCGGCGATCCCATGGCAGGGCTGGGATCAGGATAGGGTGCAGTAGTTATAAATATTGTTTCCCCTTCATCCCACTCATTATTATTATTCAGATCTCTTATCTCAAAAGCAACTTTTTCTGTAGTCGTTATATTTGTTATACTGAAAGGCACTGTATATTTAGCTACCGAGCCGGTAAGACCCCAGGAGTATGCAACAGTATTACTACCATCAAATCTTATCTCATAAGTGGATGTTTTGGCCAATGTATCAGCCTGCGAAAATAATGCGGCAGTAACGTACCAGGAACTATCGCTGCTGACATTATTTACTCCGTCAACACTCTTCCCTTCCTGATCATTTATTGATTTTAAACCTCCGATCCTGTCATCGTTATTGATACTTACTTTAAAACCATCAATTACAGGAAGATCAGTTTCATTAATTGGTTTTGAATCATAAAGGACAACATCTGTATTATCTTTTCTTATAACTGAGAAGAATTTTGAAGGAGAACCCTCCATTCTGATTTCATAGTCTGCGTTAGTAAGATAGTCCTGATCTATGATAGAAATCGAAACTTCGCCTTCTCCGGTGCCGGAAAACTTCGAAAAAGTTTTTACCGCACCGGGAAGTATCCCGACAGCTTTCGGCGTAGGAATAACATTAACAAAATTTTGAACCTGCGGACCATCTCCCCTCACCGTTTCTAAGGAAAAGAGAGTGGAAGTGCCGCGGTCATAAGATACAATCGTATAAGAATAGGACATTCCGTTAACAACATTCTTATCTGTCCAGCTATGTTTCAGTCCGGTATTATTACCAAGATAAACAAGTGGATTTATAGGATCAACACCGCTGATATTATTATCGATATCAAATTGTGCAACCGGCACATAGCCATAAGTCCTTCCCTGGGAATCGGTTATTTTTGTACCCCAGGTTAAACCGCCATCCTCACTTTTGTATATTTTATACCCTTCGAAGTCATTTTCGCCGCTTGAGGGATCAATAAAATTTTCAGGACTATCATCCCAATAAAGTGTGATTTCACCATCTCCGGGTACAACGGAAAGATTTGGAGCGGGAGGGGCAATAGGTCCATTAAACTTTGCATCAAAGAGTGTCTTTGCCTGGTCAAGCACCCTGTAATAGTGTGCATCATCATCTCCAACAGCAACTGCGACGGTGAGTTTAACAGTATCACCAGCGGTCATGTCAAATGGACCGGAGGATATGATCCATGCAAGATCAAGATTTGGTACAATCGTATTAACATCATCTTTTCTTGTATCAGTACCATGGAAATACGAGGCTGCCTCACCGGAAATATTTGGATTAGTCGGGTCGCTCGAAATGATTGGCCACAATCTGTGGTCATCAACTGGTCCCGGATCTACAAAATAATGAAAATCGGTGATTCCAAGATTGTAAGGTGTCTCTAAAACTATGGTTCCGAAAGTCTGATCCTCGGCAATACCAAGAGAATTGGGCACTGTGGCTCCGCCAATATCTCCGTCATAGTCCCTTTGTGCTAGCGAAAATAATTTTGAACCATCCGGATAAGTTGAATCCACAACCTGGAGTATTTCCTGCCCGTAGTCACTGCAGTCAGGATCCTGATAAAAGCCCACATAACACCCGTTAAGAGGAGCCCCGCTTTTGTTGATAATCCAGAGTTCATAGAATAGCACGTTGTCAGCATAGACTCGCCCATAGGAATAAGCCATTTCATTCACTTCAATTCCGATAACGCTCCCATCCTGGTTGTTGTTATCGTTATACTCCATATAAATATCTCTATCTGAAGCAAATTCGCCCGGTATTTCAATTCCCGTCACAGGATCCCGCCTGAAGATTCCAGGCCAAAAGGGTTCTCCCAAAGCATCAACCGGCCAAGTATCCTTAAGATCGCTATGAGCAAGATATGGGGTGGTTCCGTTGTAGAGAATCTCATCATGCGGAGTAGGATCAACTGCTTTATTGTAATGGGTTTTACCATAACTTCCATCTTTGGCAATAAAGTCTTCGTTGTCATTATCTGTCCATGCATCGACAACGTTCCCCTGATCACCATTTTTTGAATTCTGCTTAATAGCAAAAAATAATGAGAAATCATCCACAAGTCCGGTAAAATTCTCTTTAGGGTATCTGTAATTAAAGAAAAGGTCGGTTGGGGCATTTCCCCTGTCTTCATATCTTGTATCACTCAACTGACCGTAATTCATGGTAAGATTTTGGAGCTGCCCTTTCGTCTGCACCCCGACACCTTCATCGGCGAAAGAGGTTTTTTTCCGGATTCGGTTTCCAGATTTTATCGGATCATTATCCTGAGCCAAAATACTTCCGAAAGCGATCAGCAGGAACAATACCAAAAGAGATGTTAAATTTTTATTTTTCCACATAATATCCTCTTAAAAATCGAAATAGAATCCGGCTTTAATCGAGCGTCGGGGTCCGGCATTCGAAGGATTAGCCTGCCTGTCCTTTGATCTGGTACTTGTTGGACCCTCGTTCCAGGCTTCACCGGTTCTTGACCAGATGAGACGAGTGTTAATTTCATCAAACACATTTTCAACATCTACATAAAAAGTTACATCGACAGGACTGATCTTGATTTTTCGGGATATCCTAAGATCAAGGTTTACAGTCCATGGTCTTCTTGCACTGTTAGGTTCAGGAACGATGTTGCTTTCTTCTGTGGCTCTTGAAGAAGGAGTATAGGGTAAACCACTTCCGGCGCTGAAAACCGCTGCCATTGATAGATTTTCGAGCGGGTAAAATCCGAATGTTTCAGGTCCGAAACGGTCATTTGTTTTCCCAATCAAGACAGCATCAATTTTATGCCGTTGATCGAAATCAAGAGGGAAATTCCTGTTTGGTCTCAAATGAGCCTGATCTTCACGGTATGAATTGAATCCTTCTGTAGGGTCGGATTCATTACCCAGGGCATACATTAGCGAATAGCTGAGCCGCAGACTGTAATTATCTGCAAACCTTTTATCTAAAGTTAAATCCATTCCCTGCACTCTGCCGAAATCGGCGTTCGTAAATATTGTGTAATCACGCGCTGAGAAATAATAATAACTTGAGATTAGATTTGAAATATCTTTTGAATAAACAGTAACATTCAGCCCCCACTCATCAGATAATTCCTGTTGAAGTCCCACCTCGTAGGAAACCGTTTTCTCCGGTTTTAATGCCGGATTGCCGACTAGTGCATCGTTGACCAGAATGTTATCCAAAGCATCATTTCTGTATAAGTCATAAAATCTGGGAATCTGGAAGAAGTGCCCATAAGCAAAATGAATGGAAGTTTTATCCGAGATAGGATGGGCTATTCCAATCCTGGGGCTGATCTGAAGATGCGGCTCAACCGGATCTTTTTCAGCGGCATAAATGGCTGAGTTTCCTTCTGTGTCAGTAAGTGTGTAGAGTATATCGGAAGGATCAGTATAAGCTGAGGCTTTGGGGTCAAAATAATCCACTCTAAGTCCAAGCTTGAGAATCATAAAACTATATTCAATTTTATCCTGTATAAATCCCGCAATTTCAATAGGTTTATAATTGAAATATTCAAGATTACCTCTCGGAAGCATTCCAATCCGGTGCCTGAAAATTTCATGTGATTTCGTCTCGAAACCTGTCCTCAACTGATGATTTTTGGTTAACTGATTTTCGTACGTTCCTTTCAGGATATACTGCGTGCTGTGTGTCATGATCCAATAGCGCACATCGCCATACATAAAATTACCTTCAGTGCCGCCAACATAAAGCCTTGTCAGGTATTCACTGGAAATCAATTCTCCGGTATTCGGATCATACTGGACCAATCTGTCCGGAACAATGGTACTGCTATAATCATAAACACGTCCGACTGTCAGGTCATAGAAGGAATTATTTGAAACTACATGACGGAGCCGGACACTCTGCCTGTTGGAGAGTTCTTTGTTCATTGGATAACTGCCCTTACGACCAAGTGTATCAAGTCCGGTATTAAACCACCTCCAATACTTGTACTGGTGATCGTAGGACTGTGAGAAATTCTGTGACCAGTCATATGAACCGCGGATTGAAAGTGCATCATTAATTGGATATGAAAGTTTTACTCCAACATTCCGATACAATGTGTACCCAAAAGGAAGATAACTGTCTTCATTTCTCAAACGCCCGGAGATAAAATACTTCAGCTTGTTAATGAAAGGAATCGGTCCGGAAAGATTTAACCCCCATGTTCCCAATGCAGGAATGATGAGATAATCAGAAGCAGCCGGATCATCAAGTACACTCATAAAATCGTACGCCGAACTTCCATCAGGTTTGCGAACCTGGTCCAGATAAAGGTCCTTCTGCTCCTGCGGAAGTCCTGTTACCTCTTCACGGTTGAGACTCCAATCCTTCTCATGGTATGGCGAAGAATTTAACATCGGAGATTCATAGCTGAATTTACCTGTCATCTTTTCACCGCCATCTTTGGTGCTGATTGAAATAACGGCATCACCCGCGTTTCCGTATTCAGCATCAAATGTGCCGATATGTGCCTGAAGTTCCTGAACATTCTCAACCTCTACCTCGCCGGCAACACTCCTTGTAAATGGATTCATCATTGAAATTCCATCAACCTGATAGAGGATACCTCCGGTTCTTCCTCCTCTAACATGAAAGGCACCATCAGTACCGACAGTCACACCAGCCTGAAGTTTAATAACTTCATTAATATTCTGAGCCCTTAGGTCTTCTGAGATGGTCTTGCCGTCAATAACAACTCTCGTTGCAGTCTGATCTTTTTGTACCACAGGCTTTTTAGCCATCACTACGATTGATTCCATCTGTATGGACTCACCGGAAAGTTCATAATTCAACTCGGTGGTCAGGTCAGCCATTATTCTAATATCATTAATTGTTACAGATTGATATCCGATCATTGATAGTTTGACAGAATACTTCCCCGGGGGTATCCGGTTAATTAGAAAAAAACCGGCATTGTCAGTTGCGGCACCAAATGTGGAGCCCACAATAATAATATTTACACCCATCAAAGGTTCCAGTGTCTCCTTGTCAGAAATTACTCCCTGAAGTTTACCTGTATCTCCTGCCGGGCAAATACTATTAATGAAAATTATCGCTGAGATCAGCATTATTATTTTGTTCACTTCCGGACCTATTAGGATTTTAATATTTTTTCGGGGCAGAAGTCAGCATTGTAATGGCAGTATTCATTAACTGTTTATACAATGCTGACCAGAGCCTAATATAATTGTCTATTTGAGCATCAGCATCTTAAAAAACGAACTGGTGCTTCCAGTTCTCAGAACGGCAATATATACACCACTGGGCATCCTGTGCCCGCTATCATTCAAACCATTCCAGAATGAAGCATATCCCCCGCTATTTTTGGTTTCATTCACGAGAGTCCTCACTATTCTGCCTAAAGCATCATATATCAATATTGAAACTGGTCCGGACTGTGATATATTATAATCAAGTTTTATTGATGGGTTAAAAGGATTTGGATAACCAGAAATTAAATCGTAGGATTGTGGTTTAACAGGATTGGGACTCACACTGACTAACTGATCATATGGGAAATTACCATAAACCACTGCTGTTGTGTCAAAATCGTTAACTTCAGGTTTGTAGGATTCCCTCCAAACCATATCAATACCATAGGCTTTTCTGACTCTGTTCGACATCGTGGCATAACCTGCGTCATATCCGGCACGGTTCATTGCCAGAGGTGCTGACCATGTATTCCCTTGATCGGCGGAATAAGTATATACATTCTCATCTATTGAATTGCTGTCTTCAGCGTCTCTTTGGTAGATCAGGTGAATTATTCCATTAGAATCTGCCACAGCGGATGTTCCTAACATATCGGTAGCATAGTTGATATCTATTACTTTAGTTACCGATTGGTCCCACGTCTGATCCCATTCTTTTTTCTGAACGAGCATTTTTCTCGCCCTTATAGAATCAGTTGAGACATCGTTAGTATGGTAGATCGCATAAATATTTCCTGCAAGGTCTAAGGCAACTGTGGGATACCAGTTCGCCGAACGATCGGCTGTTGTCGTATCCGAAATCATTACCTCTCCCTGCCAGGAAGTTCCGTCATACTGGTTCGCCGAAATTTCTCTCCGGGCGCTATCCCAGGGTTGTCCGTTATGCCAGATTGCTACAAGTTTTCCATCTGCACCTGCTGATAATGTGCATCTTCCATTGGTAATCGAACCATCAATCAACCCTGATGAGGAAAGTTGTTCACCAATAGTTGACCAGGTGCTGCCGCTATCCTCACTTTTTACAGCCCAGACGAATTCATTTGGAGCTCCGGCGCCATCATTATTATAAACTACCCAAATATATCCCCTCGAATCAACTTCTATTGAAGTCTCCTCACAATTATCAGTATCCTGCAGCGACACCTTAATTGGTGTGGACCAGGAAATGCCATCAAACTTGGCATACATTATCTGATATTTTGCGCTGCTGGAGGCTCTTTCCTGCCAACTTGCATGAATATTGCCTAATTCATCAGCAGCTATTGCAGGTTTATCAGCCCTGTCTGCGGCAGAAGATACCGCTGCAGCAGGTGACCATACATCAAAATCATTGTCATAGACAGAATAATTGATCTGCCCTCCGGTGAGAGCTCTATCAACCCATACCACCATAAGTAATCCGCTTGGGGTTCTTGCAACTTTTTTTCCATGAAAATAGTACAGAGGACCATTATTGGCAACAGCATCAATAACGACGGAAGTCTGCTGACCAAATGTCATTGATACGAAAAGGGAAAAAAATATTATTGTAAAATATTTTTTCATTTTTACTCCGGGTTTGTTAATACGTAAAATATTAAAGGTAATTTAACAATAATGATGCCACAATTTGCAAGCAGGAATCATAAAATTGAAGAGAAATTGATAGTTAATTGTGCTGATTTCACTCAAAAGATAATTTGCTTTGTGATTTTGAGACACAGGAGAACATTCAGATTATTTTTGTTACTTAATTTTTAATGATGATCTACGCTTTTTGGCATTGAATGGCAAAAGATTGATTTGCCGAATTATCATCCTTATAAAATTGGGAAGAACCAGAGAAGATTGTTCATAAAGCTAAACATAAAAACGCTACTGCTGATCAGATCAGTTTATTAAGGAAGTTAAAAGTTCGAATAATTGAATGTCGGTCGAATAAAAACCATATGGAATATCGCTTGTCTGACTTTTAACTGATGTGAAAACTTAAAATAGTAATAAGTTCAGCTTCGTGGAAGTTTAATAATAAAGGTACTCCCCTCGCCAAAAATACTTTTCACCTCAATTTCACCTCCATGGAGATGAACTATTTTGCGGCAGATCGCTAGACCGATTCCGGTTGATTTCTCACCCTTTGTTGCTCGGGAGCTAACTTTAACATTGGAAAATAATTTAAACAGATACTGGAGTTCCGATTCTTTTATGCCGGGACCATTGTCTCTGACAGTAAAAACAACATTATTCTCAGTTGTGTTAACTTCAAGGATAATTGTGCCTCCGATGTGAGAATATTTTATAGCATTATCAATAAGATTTGAAATCACTTCATCCATTCTCTGTGGATCAAATCGCAAATAAATACTTTCCGAATCAGTTTTTAATTCTATTGTAACCTGTTTTCTTTCAGTCTGTATTTTGAAATTGTGAACAACTTTCCGAATGAAACCGACAAAATCAAGCACCGATATTTCAAGAGGAATTGTCCCAAGGTCAATCCTTGTAATATCAAGCAACTTATTTATCATGTTCAGGAGATATTCTGATCGCTCAGTGATTATTTCATAAATTTCTGTTTTATCCGATTCATTAAAATCCTCTGATTTGAGCAAATAAGAGAAGCCGAGGATCGTGGTCAGCGGGTTTCGTAATTCATGGGCAGCAATCCCAAGCAGTGCATTTCTCTCTTTCTCTAATTCCCAGCGCTCAAGTGCATTATTTATTGTTTTCACCAACTCGAATGGATCAAGCCGCTGTTTTGGAAGATAATCAGCAGCCCCTGCCTTGATTGCCTGTGCCGCTGTAATTTCATCCCCCGATCCTGTCAGCATTACAATCGGAGCCAGATTTTTTTTTCGCAGAATTGAGAGCCATTCAAACCCGCTTCTTCCTGGCATATTATTATCAAGGAAAATAATATCAATTCTCTGACCGTTTTCCGATAGAATCGCCTCAAAGGACTCTACCGAATCAACTTCGATAAGCTCAGATTCAGCCAGAATCGATCTTTGAACATTACTTCTGAACAGTTTCAGATCAGCTTTGTCGTCATCGCATACTAATATTACCATAAGGAATCCTAACTTTACTTGCCACGAGAATTAACAATCCCAGAAGCAGAAAATATTTCATTAAATATCGCATGAAACCCGTCCAATGAAAGCGGCTTCGTATAAAATGCCTTTGCAACTTTAATAACATCCCGGTTTGAATTGCTCTCTTTTGTCGAAGTGCTGAGAATTATTACCGGCGTTTTAATACCTTTTCTTGAAATAAGATCAAGAAGTTCATATCCTGAAATTCTGGGAATATTTAAATCCAAAATAATAAGATTGAGATCAATAGATTCCGGAAGTTTATTTAGAAAATCATAGGCGATTTCACCATCACCAATAATTTGTAAATTAGTTTCACTATTCGATTTCTTCAGCGCAAGTCTGATAAGTTTTTGATCTCCGGGATCATCCTCGATTAGAAGGATATTTACTTTTTCCTTGATGTTTGTCATAACTTCAGAGGTAATTTAATAATAAAAGTTGATCCAGATAATTCATTTGAACGCACATGTATTCCCCCGCCATATAATTCAGTAATCTTCTTGCATATTGCAAGTCCGATTCCACTTCCACTCACATCTTTTCTCAAATTTAATCTTTTAAACATCATAAAAATCTGGTCGTGATATTTCTCTTCAATACCAATACCATTATCCTCAATTTCGAATATTTTATAGTTCGATAGAAGATAAGTTCTTATCCTTATTTCTGGATTAACATTTTTCCTGCAGTATTTGATTCCATTACTGATAACATTTTGGAATAATTGTCGCACATGAAGCACTTCCATAAATATATTACCGATTTCGTTTTCGATAATTATTTTAGCTGCCCTTTCTTCGATTATTGAGGAAAGTTCAAACCTGACAAGATCATTTATTATCGAATCAACATTAACCGGCTCAGAATCAATTACCTCGGCTGAAATTCTTGAGTAAGATAACAAATCATTAATCATGTTTTCCATTCTGCCGGCGCCATCGATCATAAATTCAAGATTTTCGCGTTCATCAATACTCAATTTTTCAGAAACACTTTCAGCAAGCAATTTTCCAAATGCAGTGATTTTTCTTAATGGTTCTCTCAGGTCATGTGATGCAATATAAGCAAATTCGCTAAGCGCTTTGTTTGATTGCTCAAGTTTTTTTAAAAGAATTTTTAATTCGCTCAAATCATGTACAGCCGCAGTAAAGTATTTTCGTCCTGAGATAATAGTCTCTTTTATTGTCATCTCAATTGGGAATTCGCTTCCGTTTTTCCTAAGTCCCTCCAATTCAAGCTTTTTATTAAGAACATGAATTACCCCGCTCTTAATATATCGCTTCATACCATCAATGTGCATCTGGCGGTATTTCCGGGGCATTAAAATATCTACTCCGGAACCTGTCAATTCATCCTTACTATAACCCCACATCAACTCTGCTTCACGATTTGCCATAGTAATCACACCATTTTCATCAGCGGTCACAATTGCTTCGGCAGCAGTATCCAGAACAGCCTGAAGTTGATTTTTTGAATTTTCAACTTCTATTTCTGCAAGTTTACGTTTCGTGATATCAAAACCGTATGCGAGAATTCTTGTTATATTTCCATTCTCATTAAATACCGGGCTTAGAACCCTGAGAAAATGGAGAGTTTCGCCATCTGCTCTTCGAAATTCTTCCTCGAATCTTATATCATTCTTCTCGTTGTACGCTTGTAATAATTTCTCTCTCCTTTGATGAGCAATTTCGATTGGAACACCCCTGTAAGCACAATATTCGTAATCGTCTTTTCCGATTATCCATTCTCGAATTTCTGATTTCGAAATGCTCGAAGTGTTTACAAATAGGTATTTGAAATCTGTATCAAATACGGCAATCTGTGCGGGTAAATCATATAATATATGCTCATAGAATGCCTTTAATCTTCTTATTTCGACTGCATGTGCTTTTTCATTTGTAATGTCCCGATATTGCCATAAATGTCCGAAATATCTCTCCTCATGAAAAATCGGGACAAAACTTCTGAGATATGTTCTATTATTCTTTAATTCCAGTTCTTCATTCTTTATGTGCTTTCTTTCAGTAAGTATTTTTCTTATTCTACTCAGAAAACCAGTTTCATCCTTAAAGAGATACTTTGCTTGTTCTCCGGCTTCTTCACAATCATAACCAATTAATTGAGCGGGATCAGCCTGGATACCGAAAAGTCTGCAAAATTCGCTGTTTACCAGGACAATTTTACGATTACTATCTTCCAGAAGGATTCCCTCGTCGAGATTGCTTATCAAAGCAGTTAATCGAGATGCCATTTCAACCCGGGTTTCCTCACGCTTAACTCTGTCGGTAACATCCGATTGTATTCCGATGAAGTGAGTAGTTACGCCTTCAGAATCAGTTATTGGTGAAATAGATAACTGATTATAAAATAGTTCACCGTTTTTCCTGTAATTCCTTAAAAGTACGGTACAAGATTTTTTTTGTTTTATTGTCTCTCTTAATGTTGTCAGTGCGTCCTGCGAATTATCGTCTCTCTGCAAGAACCTGCAATTTTGCCCCAATACTTCCTCAGAAGAATAACCTGTAATTTGCTCAAAAGCTTTATTTACATAAAGAATTGGATTGTATTCAAGCGTCGCATCCGAAATCACAACTCCATTACTTATCGATTCGAGTGCTCTATCGTGCAGGCGTAAACGTGTTTCTGTTATCTGTAATTGCTTCCCCGAATAGATTTCTTTATAAACGGCGCCTGCTATTTTTGCGATAAAAGTCAGAATGGCGAGATGTTCTTCAGTAAATCTGTGTGATACTGTGCTCACGATACCAAATGCTCCGACGCATTCTGATCCGTTCATAATTGGAATATATAGCCTGGATCTGGCAGTGAAACTGCTTGGATTCTCATTTGAAAGGTTGTCGGGATCTGATTGGACATCAGGAATATATAGCAGAGTCCGGGTTCGGAAAACCTTACCTGGATGTGTCTGCATTGCAGTTTTTTCTGCAATCTCCTTTTCTTCCTGAGAGAAGCCCCGGGCGTAATAAAGTTTTAACCTTCCTTCATCAAAATCATATAGATATAGCCCGGTCTGTTCAACTTTTACGACATCATCAATCAATTCCTCAATAACTTTCGTCAATCTATCGAGCGACTTAACTGTGGAAAGAGCTGATGAAAACCGATCCATTTTTTTTATGAGAGCCAGATTACACGAATTTTGCATCATAGATCCGCGAGACTAAAAGCATTCTTCACACACTGTGCATAATGGCGGTAGTGACTGCCGGAAACACCTTTCGATTCAATTACGGCTTTATTTTTGAGAATAGGAGAACGACCGCCAAGGAAAATGAAATCTTTACTGCCTTGAACACCATGAGTTAAGATTGGATCATTTTTAACGTGATCATACCATTCATTTCCGGAAGATATGCCCATTCCAATAGCTTTTACAGTTTTCTTCCTCGATAAATCGATTGAAATCTGAGGAGCATTATCCATCCTATTAAAAGTATTAATATTGCCGCTTTCGTCAAGGATTGTTAATGAGATGGCATTACCCAGCTCAGCAGCTTTTTCAATAATTAATGTCATCATCCTTTCAGCAAGGGGGACTGAGATTGAACTTTGTGTATGTACATAGTGCATAAGGTCTCATGGTTGATCTGCTGAAAATTAATAAAAATAAATCATTTATGAGATTAGAAATAAAAGAATAATTTGCAGAATATTGCGGTATTGAGTTCATTCATTTTCTAGTAACTAAAAGAAAATTCACTCAAAAATAAAATTCTGATATATCGAAAGCAAATAACTACGTTTACCTCATTGGTAAATCCACAGAATCATTTAGCTGATAATTGCCTGTCTATTCAGACTGTTCCTTAGCGGGCTCATCAACTTTGCCAATAAGAATTATTCCGACTATAAAGAAAAACAAGACGGTTAATATTGCGATTCTCTGGCTCCCTGTGAGATAAGAGACACTTCCGAAAACCAGAGGCCCAACTATCGCCGAACTTTTACCAAAAAACGAATAAAATCCGAAAAATTCGGTACGCTTGTGTTCAGGAGTCAGTCTTGACATGAGTGATCTGCTCGTAGCCTGAGTTGCACCCATCACTCCGCCGGCAAATAATCCGACTACATAAAATCCGTATTTTAGGATATCCCTTGCCGGTAAATCAAGTTTCTCCACTAAAAATACCACAAATGCACCTGTTTCACTTGATACCAGGAAAGCAAGTATGATTGTACCAATCCAAATATATAAACTCAGAATTATTGTTTTCTTTTGACCAACAGAGTCAGAAATCACACCGAAAACAACTGAACCCGCTATCGCCGTGGTCTGAACAATAATAAAAAATACAATCAATTCCTCCATTGAAAAACCAAGGGTCGTGGAGGCATAATTACCAGAAAAATAAATTACTGTATTAACACCTTCTATATAAAAAAAGAACGCCAGTAAGAATCTGGAGAGATTTTTATACTGTCTGACATGGGTGATTGTAAACTTAACACGTTCAAAACCGATGCGTAGATAAGATTTGTCTTTATTAAAAGCCTTTCGGGAATCTGCGAGAAAAATGAAAATTGGTATTGCAAAGATTAAAAAGAATAATGCTGAAACAGGAAAAGTTTCACGAATCATCTTTTCCTGGATGAAAGGGAGCGCTATTGCCAGTGAAGCAAGCGATCCGGCATAACCAAAGGCAAAACCATATCCGCTTACCCTTCCGTAATTTTTAGGTGTGGTTATTTCGGGAATAAAAGAATCATAGAAAACCAGTCCCGCTTCAAAACCAACATTTGCAAGAATGAAAAGTAACAACCCCCAGAACACATCGCCCGGGCCAATAAAATAGAGAGATGCAGTGGCTAAAACACATAGTAAGGTGAAAAACAACAGAAATCTTTTACGTCCTGCAGAATAATCTGATATAGCCCCTAAAATGGGCGAGATGATAGCAGTGATAAGCATTGAAAGACTTATGCCAAGACTCCAGTAAAAGTCCCCTCTGGATTCGCCGCCAGCTACGGTTTCTTTAAAATAAACCGCATATATGAAGGTCACAACGACAATAGCAAATGATGTGTTTGCGAAATCGTACAGTGCCCAAACGAATATCCTGCCTTTATCTCTCAGAGATCAGTCCTGTTTTTTGGGTAATGAACTATCCAGAAGACCCCTGCCTTGTTTTTTAAGTTTTCCTTCTTTGTTAAGATCGTCAAGAATACTATCCAGAACACCATTGATGAACTTTCCGCTTTTTTCGGTACTGAACTCCTTGGCAATCTCAATAACCTCATTAATCGACACTTTCGGAGGAATATCTGTAAAATATTGAATCTCGGTGATCCCGATACGAAGCAGCAAACGATCCATTAGAGCTATTCTCTCAACTTCCCAATTGCTGACTTTCATCTTAATTTTCCGGTCTAACTCTTTCTGGTAAGCTACTACTCTATTTACAAGAGTCGTGCAGAATTCTTTATCGGAAACGCTGATCACATCCGATAGAATTCCATCAATCAGCCTTGATAAACCTTCTCCATTCATTTCGTATGCGTAAAGAATCTGTAATGCTTTAACTCTTAATTCACGCCGGCTTGTCTTTTCTTTTAACATTTACTGAAATATTATCTAAATTTATTCAAAAATATACTGGAATCGGCTTAACTGAACCACTAAAATCAACTCCAAATTAAATTACCTTTTCTGGTACTCGACAGACCTGGAATTGTGAGATTTCGATGCTGAGTAAATCTGAGTAATTCCCCCAATCTTGGCAAGCCTGTCTTCAGCCTTGCGGTTCGAAGCCGTATTAGTAGGAATACTTTGCTGCTTGGAAATTTTAAATATTTCTCTTACGATTTCATAGATGCTTTCGGCTTGTTTCATTGCACGGTCCTGACGATAACCTTCAATCTCATTCGCCACGTTGATAAGTCCGCCTGAATTAATAACATAATCCGGTGCATAAAGGATTCCTTTTTCAAGAAGCATATTACCATGCTTTTCATCATCTTCAAGCTGATTATTAGCACCCCCTGCAATTATCTCTGCTTTTATTCGCGGCACATTTTCATCATTGATTATTCCACCTAATGCACAGGGAGAGAATATATCAACATCCAGATCGTAAATCTCATCAGGTTTAACAACGAAAGCCTTCACGGTTTCGAGAACCCTTTTTACTTTTTCATCAATAATATCAGTGATATAAATTTCGGCACCTTCATTATAGAGATGTTCGCACAGGTACCTTGCAAGCTGACCAGCCCCCTGGATAGCAATTTTTCTACCCCTTAGTGAGTCGGAGCCCCATTTTTCATGAGCACAGGCTTTCATTCCGATATAAACACCATAGGCAGTCACTGGTGAAGGATCACCTGATCCGCCGAGGGCTTTTGAAATACCCGTAACATAAGGTGTTTCCATTCTTACGAATTCCATATCCCTGACATCAGTACCAACGTCTTCGGCAGTAATGTATCTGCCTCCCAACCCATCGATAAATTTACCGAAAGTCCGGAATAAAAACTCCGATTTCTGATTTGCAGAATCCCCAATTATTACCGCAGTTCCCCCTCCAAGATTAAGTCCGGCTACGGCTGCTTTATATGTCATACCCCTTGATAATCTCAATGCATCAAGAAGTGCGTCATCCATCGATCGGTAATTCCACATCCTGGTACCGCCAATTGCAGGTCCCAAAGTTGTATCATGGATTGCGATAATAGCCTTAAGCCCAGCTTCTTTGTTAGAACAGAACACTAATTGTTCATGACCAAATTTTTCTAAGAGTTCAAATGAAAGCATTATTTTCTCCCTGTTAATATTAATATCAGATCGCCGCGAACCAGAATAGCAATAGTCCTATGCTATCCCGCAAGCGGTAGAAGAGAAGTTGTTCAAATCCCATTGAATAATCTGATGCAATACCTTTTGCATTTATACCATAAAATTTACACATTTCCAGAATTCTTTTCAGGTGAAAATGATCAGAAATAATCACAACCTCTCTATAATTCATCGAATTTACTAATTTTCTTCTTATATGCCTGATCTGTTCGGCTGTAGTAGATGTCTTTTCTTCCAGCATTAAATCTTTTTTGGGAACACCTTTTCGAATGAGATAGTTAAAAGCTGCCCGGGCTTCAGTAAGTTCACCAGGCGCTTTCCCACCTGTGAGATAAATTTTTTTAATCTTATTTTTTTTCCATAATTCAAAAGCTTTCTCTATTCTGCCTTCGAATAATGTGCTCGGTTGATTATTGCTCCAGACCGCCGCACCAAGAACCACGCCAATCTGAAAATTTTCTCTGTTTCCTGAAACCAGTTCATTTTCTGAAAAACTCTGACTAAAGGCAAATGATATTATTATCAACAAAAGAATAAGCAGCAGACTGTTAACAAACGCTTTAAAAAAAATAAGCGCCCCTTTGGAGAAGAAAGATCCGAATAAAATTAGCAGTACAAATATATTGAGTACATGCGGCAGCATCAGCATACCCGACATAAGAATTTTCTTATAAGTGAAACTATAAATATAACCAACAGGTATGCCGACATCATACCTGAAGATCAGAAATGCAGTGAGCAATTCAATGATTGCAAAAATCTTAAGAACGATTGCTGCCTTAAAAAGCAAGACCGAGGATTGTTTAAATCGGACATGAATTAATGCTGCAACAGATAGTGTGGCAATCGAAATAATAAAACTTAGCAGATTACCAGTTGCCTGAAAGGAAAGCTCAGATAACGGAACGTAATTAATTCTGTACTTAAGAAAAAAAACAAAAACCATCAAGACAATTTCCAGCACAGAGAAAAAAGCGAGTAGAAGAAATGAATTATGTGATTGATTCCCGGACAAATTTTTCATTGGAAATTGAACCTGATATTTATCTGTTCACTTAATTCCACATCTGCATTAACACCAAAAGTATTCATTATCGTTTCAGGGGTGATAGCATTTGCCGGTGAATCAAACTGTCTAACATTTCCCCTTTCGAGAAGAACAACTTTATCTGAAAAATTGGCGGCTAATTCAAGATCATGCGAAACAATAATAATTGTTTTAGATTTTCCGAGATTCAGTTTTTTTAATGTTTTAAAAAATGTAATTTGGTTCTGTATATCAAGATGCGTTGATGGCTCATCAAAAAGCAAAATCGGAGTATCCTGGAATAGCGACCTCGCGAGCAGAACTTTTTGTGCTTCTCCCCCCGAACAAGAAATAATTGGTTTGTCCAGAAGTTTTCCAATATCCAGTAATTCTATTATCTTTACAAAATATTCTTTATCAAATCGGATTTTGAGTCCCAAATAATCAGAGTGAGGGTATCTACCCATCATGATGATCTGCCGGACAGAAAAAGGCATTTTATAAGAATAACTTTGCGGCAAATACGAAACCAGTCGGGCAATTTCATTTTGCCTTAAATGACTGATCGACTGAGCATCAAAAAACAGATTGCCCTCAAAATCTCTCAATAAACCCGCAATTATTTTTAGCAAAGTGGATTTACCTGCACCATTCGGTCCTAATATTGAAACGAATTCTCCATCAATCAGCTTCAAACTGATATCAGATAGCACCTTTTTTCTGTTTCCTTTGCTGCCGTAAAAGTATGTTAGGTTTTTAATTTCAATCATAAAAAAAGAGCCGTTTCCGGCTCTTAACATAATTAATTCCTGACTTTTCTGAAAGTAGCCCTTAGGGCAATTGGTGTATCGGAAATTAAGGAAAATAGTGCAGGCACAATTACTAATGTGAGAATTGTACCAAAACTTAGCCCGAAAATAACTGCAACTCCCATTGATCGCCAGAAATCAGCTTCAGCTCCCCCGCTCTCAAATGAGAATGAGTATATATCAAACCCAAAACCAAATGTAAGTGGGATCAATCCAAGAATTGTAGTAATTGCCGTAAGCGTAACAGGACGAAATCTCCTTATACCCGCCTGGATGGCTGCATTTCTTGCGCTCTCACCTCTTTTGCGAAGTATGTTTATGTAATCAATAAGCACAATATTATTGTTCACAACAACTCCTGCAAGACTTATTACCCCAATACCGGTCATAATTATTCCGAAAGGCATCGCAAAAACAGTCAGTCCGAGAAAAACTCCAATCAGCGATATTCCGACGGCGGCCATAATTATTAGAGGTTGAGACAACGAGTTGAACTGTATAACGAGGATAAGAAATATTCCAAAAAATGCAATCATAAATGCCTGCCCGAGAAAATCCTGAGCTTTTTTCTGTTCCTCGTTCTGACCTGTAAATTCTATTTTATATCCAGGCGGCAAAGGAAAATCTTTCAGGTCCGCCATTACATTTTTTAAAACTTCATTTTGATTATAAGCTGCATCAACATTGGAATTTACAGTAACTACTCTCGAAAGATTTTTTCTTCTGATGGCTCCCGGTCCGGTTTCATAACTTACTTCAGCAACTGAATTCAGCGGGACACTAAGCGTATTTCCCTTTTTATCGTTGTAGTTTATCCGAAGATATTTCAACACGGCAGCACTTTCTCTCTGGTTTTCCTCGAGCCGGACTGTAATATCATATTCATCATCATCAATCCTGTACTGAGAAGCCTCGAAACCGTTGATTGCTGTCCGTATGCTGTTTGCAATAACAGAAGTATTCATCGAAAGTAATGCAGCTTTTTCCCTGTCAATTATTACCCTGAGTTCGGGACGCCCGCTATCATAATCGTCTTTAAGATCGACCACACCAGGAACCTTATAAACTCGATTTTGAACCAATCCGGAAAGTTTTCCCAAAACTCCAAAATCATCGCCAATGATCTCGACATTAATTGGTTTACCCACCGGTGGTCCCATACTCTGTTTAGAAACTTCAATCTCTGCACCGGGAACATTTAAGACTGCATCCCTGATTCTCTCGGTCGTTATTAAAGATGCAATTGATCGGGCTTCATAATCCACATATTGAACAGTAATTGTACTCTTATTTGGCGTTGAACTGCCACCATCAAATGGATTATTCGATTTACCGACATCGGCAACATATTGTTGAACATCAGCTTTTAACTCGGGAGCGAGAATCTGTTCGATTTTTCTTGCGATTTTATCTGACATATTAAGATTCGAACCCGATGCACTCTCAACACTAATATAGACTCTCGGAGGATCAGTTTCAGGGAAAAATTCAATACCATGATCAAATTCACGATAAATCAGAATTATCAGAATGAGAGTAAGTACTGTTGCTGAAACAACTCTTAATTTTGGATTGGTAAAAATCATTATAACTCCAATCCCGGCAATAACACTCCCTATCAGCACAAACACATTTGGAACAGCAGGATTTGCAATAAATGACAGCACCAAAAAAAGATAAACAAAAATACTTACAAGCCCAATCCATGTTCTTTTGCTTATTTTTTTCTCTACAACTCTTTCCGGACCCAGTAATCTCTCAAGCAATTTGCTGTATTGAGTGATTGTCCTCCCCAATAATTTTTCACTGAAGTAAATTGTCATCACATTAAAGGGGTGGATAATCTTATCGAAAACCGTAACAGGTTTATGATCCCTGTGTGATAATTTCATAAATTTTGAAGCAACAACAGGGTTAATAACCAGAGCAACAAAAAGAGAAGATGAGAGTGTAATAATTAATGTCACAGGCAAATACCACATAAAATCACCAACGACCCCGGGCCAGAACAATAATGGGGCGAACGCTATCAGTGTGGTCAGTGTCGAAGTAGTTATAGGCCATGCTACCTCAGCCGAAGCAAGTTTAGCTGACTTAATCAGGCCATTTCCTTCCTCAAGAAACTTATAGATATTCTCGATAATCACAATTGCATTATCAACGAGCATTCCTAATGCGAGAACAAGCGAAAAGAGCACAATGAAATTCAGAGTAATATTCATCGCGCTGAATACGACAAAGCTTATCAGCATACTTAGTGGAATCGCAATTGCAACAAAAAAGGCGTTTCTTAAACCAAGTAACGAAAACAAAACAATTAGTACAAGAACCAGACCGGAAAAAATGTTATTTTCCAGATTCCTTACACTCTTCTGAATATCTTTCGATTGATCCACTGTTAGAATAAATTTTACACTTTCAGGTAATTTCTCCTCATACTGTGCAATAATAGTTTTAACCTCATCAGCAATATCAATGATATTAGAGCCAATTCGCTTGGAAATACTGACGGAAACACCCTCCAGTCCGTTAAGTCTGGAATAAGTAGTTCTCTCCTTAAAATCGTAAATTACTTTTGCGACATCTCTGATATATATTGGCAGTCCCTCACGGGTTCTGACCATGAGGTTTTCAATCATATAGGGAGTATCAAATTCGCCTGGAATTCGTACGAGGAAACTCTTATCATTCAGATCTATAGAGCCTCCCGGAATTGTCTTATTTTCATTCCGGACTGCGTCTATCACATCATCGAACCGGATGTTGTAAAAAGTCAGTTTATCAGCATCTACATCTATTTTAACTTCTCTTTCCAACCCGCCGGCTATTTTGACTTCAAGCACTCCATCGATGTTTTCGATATCATCTTTAATATCATCAGCAATATCCTTTAACTGTACCAGCCCCTGCGGACCGTTGATATTAAATACCATAATAGGGAATTCGGAAAAATTGATCTCTATTATTTCGGGTTTTTCCACGTCAGTGGGCAATTTAGATTCAGCTTTGTCAACTTTTTCTCTTATCTTCTGCAGCGCTTCATCAATATCATAACCGGACTGAAATTCAACTCTGATTAGTGAATACCCCTCAAAGGAAGACGATGTGATTTTCTCAACCTGGGGAATTGCATTAATCTCTTTTTCAAGAGGCTGTGTTATCAGGGATTCAATATCTTCTGGTGACACTCCAAAATATGGTGTAGATACAATCACTAATGGAATCTGAATGTCAGGCGAAGATTCCCTCGGTAAATTCACATAAGTGGAAAAACCTATTATGATAAGTATAGCGACAAAAATAAAAACGCTGGTCCGGTTATCAATACTTACTTCAGTAATTTTCATTTAGCAACCCTTAATTTACTACTGTTATCTTTTCATCCTCGATCAGATTCTGGTATCCGACCACAATTAGCTTCTCATCAACACTTAACCCGCTTTTAACAGCAACTTTGTTTCCAAACCTTCCGATAATCTCAATGTTTTTCTTCACTGCTTTCCCATCTTTAGCAACAAAAACAGTATATCCATTTTCCTCTTTTCTGATGATTTCATCAGGAATGGTTACCACATTATCATATTTTTTATTTTGTACTAAGACTTCGACAATCATTTCAGGTTTTAATGAAAGACTTGTATTTTCAACTTCAATCTCAATATTAAAAGTTCTATTGGCAGTATTGACAGTAGAACTTACAAAACTAATAACACCCTGTCTGTCAGGTGAAATATTGTCTTTGAATTTTATTAAAACATTCATCCCCTTTTTAACAACCAGTGCATATCTCTCTGGAATTCCAGCTTCCACTTTTATCCTTCTGATCTCCATCAAATCAACTATCGGCATCCCGGGTGCAGCAAATTCCCCGACTTCAAGAAACTTATCAACAATAACACCGGCAAAAGGAGCACAGATAAAAGTTTTCCCGAATCTGCTAACTGCCTGCTCATAATTTGCCTTTACTTGTTCATACTGATATTTTGATTGCAGAAATTCAAATTCACTATTAACATTCTCTTTAAAGATGGCAGATTGTTTATCATAAGTCAATTTCGCGAGATCGTGCTGAGCCTTCAGTGCATTTAGTCCTGACTTAATAATCTCATTGTCCATTACAGCTATTGTATCCCCTTCTTTTACGAAACTACCTTTTGTGAGTCTGAATGTTTTGATAACTCCGCCTTCCTGAAAACTAAGATTTGACTTTTTTAGTGGTTTCGTAATACCCATAACTGACAGATAATCTATGTATTCAGAACTTGTGAGATTCTGGATTTCAACGAGCGCACCTTTTTCTTCAGGATTTGAATTTTCTTTTTTCGCAGAATCGGAACTACATCCCGAAAAATTAATTATTGCGATTAAAATAATCGTAATACCCGACAATATTTTTTTCATTTTATAACCTTATTTCTATTAATTTTTATCTTTACCGAACAGAGCCTGAAGTTTGGAGTATGTTATTCTATAATCAGCAATAGCTTTAAGATAATTTACCTTCGAAGCTGAAAAATCGACCATAGAATTTGTTACCTCAATCTGAGATCCTAATCCGGTATTAAAACGTTTCACTGCGATATCGTAACCTCTTTCAGCTTCCTTTAATGCTGCTTCGAGAGATGGAATTTGCTGCTCATATTTTTCAAGAGTCAACAATGTTGATTGCATTTGATTTAAAAGTGCCTTTTTAGTGCTTTCGAGCGATTCCTGTGCAATTTTAAAATCTATCTGAGATTGCTCTACTCTTGACATTTGAGAGAGTCCGCTAAAAATTGGAACTTTCAAATTCAGCCCGATTCCAATTGAATTTTTGTACCGCCATTCACCAAAACTGCGGTCATCATTTTCCTGAGCCTGAACTTGCCAGTTACCAAAAGCATTAAGAGTTGGAAGATGTTTTGTCCATTCATAGCTTGCTGAAAGGTCACGTAAATCTGTATTAAGCTTTAATTGTTGAAGAAGATTATTTTTCTGCAGCAGCAGAATGGAGGCAGATTCATAATCAGGCTTCTCAAATAATGAATATTCGAGTTTATCATTGATGTGAATATCATCCGATATCTTAAGCCCCATCAATAGTCTGAGATTATTCAGCGCCAGATTAGAATTATTCTCTGCTTCAGTAAGCATCGGTTGAGAATTTTGATACTGAACACTTGCTTTGATTTTATCATATTCAGATACAAGTCCGGCTCTGAATCTGGATTCTGTATTTCGGTAATTCTCCTCTGAAAGTTGAACTTGCAATTTTGTCAGCGCAACAACTTCTTTAGAGAGTAGATAATTATAATAGGCAGATGTAACTGATGCAATCAATTCCGATCTCTCACCGAATACTCCCTTTTTTGATATCTCGGCAAAAGTATTAGCGATCCTGATGGCAAGGAACATAGCGCCTGTGAATAACGGTTGTTCGGCTCGAACAGAAGCAGTAAGCGTGTTTATTGTTCCTGCCGGGAATGAACCACTAAAAAAAGGAGTTTCAATAATTATTTCGCCTCTTTTTATCGCGCGATTATAATTCACTGTTCCATCAATTTTTGGGAAAAGTGAATTACCGTAAGCTTCCCTTACCTGCTCTTCAGCTTTTTCAAATTCAAATTGTCGTTGTTGCAAATCATGGTTGTTTTTTAATGCCAGATCGATACACTGATCAAGATCGAAATTTAATCTTTCCTGACCAAAATAAACCGATGTCGTGAGTAATAGCATAGCTATCATGAGCTTCTTCAAATCTCGGCTCCTTTTTGAGTTAAAATTCCATTAAATAAAATCGATACTATAAATTCTGACTCCCTTTCCATATCAACTTTTTCCAAAGGTAAACAAAATATCAGGTTGTATATATAGGGAAGTATAAGATTTCTGTAAAGTATTATTAGGGCATCCAAATCCATGCTGCGGATAATTCCCATATCCATTCCTTTAATAAATACGTTTCGATATATTGCTATTATCCGGTCGTGAATTTCTTTCAGAGTTACGGATTTCACCATCCAATTATCATTAAACATTTCAAGCCTTATCCGTAATAAAAGCTTAAATTCATCCCTGTTGCTCAAACAATAGTTAACAAAGGAATAAGTTAATTTCTTCAGATATTCTCTGGGATCCTCAACTTCTGTATCCAGCTTTTCCATCTCAGCTAATTGATCGGAAAATAATTTCTCTATAATACCAAGATACAAATCTTCTTTACTATCAAAGTAATTATAGATAGTTCCTTTTCCATATTCCGATATCTCAGCGATCTCATCTAACGTCGTATGGTTGAAACCTTTTTCAGCAAATATTTTAATTGCAACAGAAATAATATCGTTTCTGCGAAATTGGCGTTCACGTTCCTTTCTACTGTAATTTTCTGTCATTTCACTTATAATAATTTTGAAAATATTGACTGCGTGGTCATAAAATCTAACCAATAAGTCATTTTACTAACTATTAAACCACTATGAATTTAATAAAGTTCTAATATTAGAATATTATTCCTAAAATAATACATTGAGTTACATTTTTGACGCAGGATTCTTTAAAAGGTTTTAAGGAAGGATAAAAAAAAGCTGCCCGAGGGCAGCTTCTAAAAGACTATTGAAGTCTGAAAAGTATTGGTATTGATACCTGAACACGAACAGCTTTTCCACGCTGTTTCCCAGGTTTAAATTTTGTCTGTTTTACAGCATCCATGGCGGCTTCATCACATCCAGCCCCGATACCTTTGATAAGTTCAACTTTTTGTACATTGCCCGATTCGTCAACAAAAGCTTTAACAAAAACTCTGCCCTGTACACCTGCCCTTTTAGCTATTTCCGGATAAACAATTCTTGACTGAATTCCAGCAATCCCACCAATCGGATCCGGCATCTCTTCAACTGCAACGAAGAAAGCAGGTTCCTCTTCCTCTTCCTGTTCTTTCTGAGCAGGTGGCGGTGGTGGAGCAGAAATCTGTTCGGTCAGATCAATTTCTGTGTCTTTAATCTCAATGTCTTCGAGAACGTCATCACTCGGAGCTTCAATAGGAATTGGTGGTTTGGGAGGAGGCGGCGGTGCGCTTTCCTGTTTAGTCACCTCAACATCTTCAACATTCACTAACTCCTGAGGTCCATCTAACTTTACCGTATCTTTTTGGAAAGTCGGGAAAAATTTGAATGCGCCGATAAGTATAACAAGAGCAAGTATAATACTTATCTCAAGCACTCGCTGATACTTTAGCTTCAGATCAAATTTGGGGTTTTTCTTTAATGACACTTAATCCTCCGAAAGAAAAAAAATTTTGTCAAAACTTAAATAATCCTGACTGAATATGCAAGTAATAAATCTTACACTACTACTTTTTCTCTTTTTATTATAAATATTACTGTAAAAAAAGTTCCTGCGATTGCTCCCAAAGTATCTGCCGTAAAGTCCAGCGGATCACAAAATCGCCCGGGAATAAATAGTTGGTGAATTTCATCCAATAATCCGTAAAGAATCACAATTGAGAGGCTAAAAAATATATACTGTTTTTTTAACCTTTGATATTTTTGCTGAAGAAATAATGCAATTGTAAACAGAACAGACAAAATAAAATAAGCAATAAAATGTTTGAATTTATCACTGAAAGTCAAAATATTATCAAGTGGTGTTGTTGGAACGCTTGTCAGATATACTAACAATAACCAGTAAATAGCCAAAGGATAATACACCAGGTAAATTTTATTTTGGCGAAGAATTTTAATCAAAAGTAGCCTGTAAAAATTTAATGGTTGAAGGAATCCCGTTAATCAGCTTTTCCGGGTCAATTCCATAATATCCTTCCTTTTCAGCAATGATGTCAGCCGCAAGGCTATGAATATAAACGGAAGCAATGACAGAATCCTCTATAATTCCGCTTTGTGCAATAAAAGAAGCAATTATACCCGCTAAAACATCACCTGAGCCAAATTTGGCGAGCCCCTGGTTGCCGGCACTATTAATAAAGCACTCACCGGAAGCATTAAAGATAATGGTTTTCATACCTTTCAGTACTAATGTTGTCCGGTTCTTCACAGCATAATTCCTGCCATGGAGCAAAAGATTTTTATTCAATTCTTCAATTGAAACATTGGTCATCAAACTGAATTCTTTAAGATGCGGCGTTAATACGGCAGTGCTCAGATCATATTTTTTCTTATTCAGCACTAATAATCCATCAGCATCGATAACTTTGAATTTTTCAGGGTATTCCAGCAGAATAGATTCAACTGCTGCCAGTGTATCAGGATCGTTTCCCAAACCAGGACCAATGAGCATTGTATTATAGCTTATAATTCTTTCATTACCGAAATTAAAGTATTCAGTTTTCAGCTTTCCTGTACCTTTGTCATCGTACCCATTTATTGTCGCAGCCCTCAGCGTTGAAACCACCCAGCCTTTCACAGAATCTGGAAGGAAGACGGTAACCGCACCACAGCCCGAGCCAGAAGCAGCGTTCGCAGAAAAAACAGATGCACCAGGATAATCCGAAGAGCCGGCAATAATCATCAGTTTTCCGGCAGAATATTTCTGAATATCTTTAGCTTTCTTCGGAATTCCTTTGTATGCGTCCTCGGGTTCTATTAGATAATCATTAACTTCCAGTTCATCAAAATATTTCGGATTTAAACCGATGTATCCCTTATGGATGATCCCTGCAGAATAAGCTCCTTTGCCAAAAAACAGACCTCGTTTGAACTCTCCGAGAGTTATCGTTGATGTAGCGTTTACAACAGGGTTACCCCATCCGGTAGATGAGTCGAGCCCGGAAGGCAGGTCTATCGATAAGACTTTCTTTCTAAGACTATTTAGTTCATCAATTACAGTATAGAAAGGTTCAGTTATCTCCCCTATGATCCCGGTACCCAAAAGAGCGTCAATGACTAAATCGCAACTTTGAATTTTTCTTAGAGTATGGGAATCTTTATACTGAATTATTTCGAGGAGTGAATTTTCTAAAGCTAAATTTTTAGTGAGATAAAAGTTAAACTGGGCGTCACCGGAAAATATTTGCGGTTCAGCTACAAGTACGATGGAAACATAAATTCCTTTGATTGCCAAATGTCTTGCAACAGCAATACCATCGCCGGCGTTATTACCTTTTCCGCAGATAATCCCGACATGCCTGAGATCAGGATTTTCAGCAAGAACAAACTCGGCAATGGTTCGGGCGGCATTCTCCATAAGGATCAACCCTGGAATACCCAGTTTGTCAATGCAATAATTATCTGCTTCCCTGACCTGTTCCGGCGAAAAAAGGGGAATCATAAATTATTCATATATATTGAAACTTTCAGACACTTATAATATATTCAATAACACTAAGAAAGGTATCCGGGAATAAGCCAAGGCTAAGAATCAGAATACCGGCAAAAATCACAGCAGCATATGCACTATAGTCAGATTTCACTGATATTTCTTCACCAGGTTCTTTAAAGTACATATACACTACAACTCTTAAGTAGAAATAGACACTAATAACACTTGAGAGAATACCAACTAATGCCAGCCAGGTCATATTACTTTGAATCGCAGAAATGAAAACATAATACTTTCCGAAAAAGCCTGCCATTGGTGGTATTCCTGCCAATGCAAACATAATAAGCGCCATCATTCCAGCAAGAAAAGGAAATCTTTTGGCTAAACCGGCATATGAGTTCAGATCAGTCTGTTTATCTTCCTCTCCCTCAATTATCGAAATAATACCGAAAGCGCCTAAATTCATAAAGGTATATGCTGCAAGGTAAAACATAATACCCGCAAGCGCAGCCTTATTGCCAGCCGCAAGACCAATTGCCATATACCCGGCATGGGATATGGATGAATATGCAAGCATTCTTTTTAGATTATTCTGTGAAAGGGCAACAATGCTGCCGTACAACATTGAAAGGGTGGCAATCACAGCAAAATAGTTACCTAATTTACTCCCGGCATCATTCATAAAAACAGCAGTGAGGAGAATGAAAATAACACTAAATGCGGCAGATTTTCCCATTGTTGACATAAGACCTGTAACGTTAGTTGCCGCGCCCTGATAAACATCAGGAACCCACATATGGAATGGAAATGCTGCGATTTTAAATGAGAAACCGATAAGAATCAGTATAAAACCAGTTATAAATATGATGTTTTCAGAATATATATAAAAATTCTCAGTCAAATCGATCAAGGATGTATTACCCATAATCCCATAAATCAAAGCGATGCCATATACAATAAAACCTGTGGCAAAAGCTCCCAGTAAAAAATATTTCATTGCTGCTTCGTTCGCTGAAACTTTTTTGCGGTTCATTCCAACGAGAACGTAAAAGGGAATAGACATAAGTTCAAGGCCTAAGAAAACAGTCACCAGATCACCGGAACCAGCCATCAGCATCATTCCCAAAACTGATAACTGAGTCAGCAGATAAAACTCACCATGATAAAAACCATACTTTTTAAGAAATCCTATAGAATTAAGCATCACGAGAACACCGGCTGCCGCGAACAGCAGATTGAAGATTGCGGGTATTCCCCCGGTAATAAGCATGCCGCCGAATAACACATTTTTCTCATAAATCTGCCCGACGGAGAGATAAGCAACGATCAGAAATAAGGCTATGCTTAAGTATGGAAGTAGCTCTTTCCCTTTCCTGAAGAATAATTCAACGCAAAGAGAGACAATAATTCCTGCGCTGAGTACCAAAAATGGAAGGATTAATAAATATTCATTAGTTGTTTGAGGCATATTAATATCTCAGTGAATAATTCCATATATGTTTAGATGAAAAAATAAGTACCAGATTATGAAGAAAATCGGCAACAATATTGGTAAAGAATATTTTAGAATATAGCCGAAAAAACTCGGCATTTTTATCCCGGCTTTTTCACATATTGATTTGACCATAAAATTTGGCCCGTTCCCTATATATGTCATTGCACCGAAAAATACCGCTGCAATGGAAATTGAAGCAAGATAAATCGGGTAAGCAAAGGAAAAATCATGAACCTCACCTGGACTGTTAACATCCATGCCGAATTTTCCGAGTGCGGCGCTCAGGAAATTAAGATAGGTTGGAGCATTATCAAGAAAAGATGAAAGAATCCCGGTTGACCAGTAAAATAATCCTGGTGTCAGTTTATCACCGAGAACATTTGCTTCATGAGCTATGAGTTGCAGAGCCGGAACCATGGTGGCGAAGATGCCGACAAACAAATAAGCAACTTCTTTAATAGGTTCAAAATTGAAATCGTTGCCCTCATGAGCCTTTTTGTCAGCGAAGCGGTAAGATAAATAAACCACTGAAAACATTACAATTTCACGTATTCCAAATGGCAGCGGTTTCAAAGAAGGAACCCATGAAAATATTACCGGATCGATAAATACTGAGAGAACAATAATTATGAGGAATATTACATTCTTTAGTCCGCGGAATTCAATTTTATTAGAGTAAGTGCCGGTTGATTCAGTATGATTATGCCTGTCTATAAAATAAAATACTAACAGGAGCAGAACAAGACAGAATAACCAAGCAGACCAAACATGCTGTACTACCCAGAAAAAAGAAACACCCCTGAGAAAACCTAAAAAGAGCGGAGGGTCACCTATTGGAGTCAATGCTCCACCAATGTTACTTACCGAAAAAATAAAAAAGATAATATGATAAGGCTTTATCCTGCCTTTATTAATTTTGATAAAGGGTCTTATCAGAAGCATCGATGCGCCGGTCGTTCCGATAATATTCGAAATTATTGAACCAAATAACAAGAATATCGTATTAAAAGCAGGAGTCGATTTTCTGTCAACTTTAATCAGAATTCCCCCCGAAGCAACGAAGAGGGATGCTAAAAGTGCAATAAATGAAATATATTCTGTAAGTGTATGAACCAGACTGATCGAGTCTTTTAGTACAATGATATAATACAAAGCTGTGACAGAACCAAGAGCAACTGATATTTTTGGATAATGTTTTTCCCAAAAATGATGATAAAAGAGAGGGCCTGTAGCGATCATCAACAGCAGCAAGACAAACGGCAGCACCATATAGGTCGGGGGGAGAACTGAACTGTGCCCGGACTCACCACCACCTGATGCCGTAACTGCGTAGATATCAGCGTTTATGGTCAATAAAAAAAATGTTAACAGACTGATGAATCCTTTAATTTTTTTCATTATTGTAAAAAGTTAAATGTGAATTCTTTTACATGTCCTAAAATACTTGCCGAGTTAACATCAGTAAGTTCAAGAAAAGAACCTGGATAAATTCCGATCCATACGGCAAAAACGAGCAGCGGCAGCAGAATAAAAAGTTCCCTCGAATTAAGATCAGGGATGGCTAATAATTTGTCATTAGTAACTTTACCAAATGCTACTCGCTGATACATCCAAAGAAGATAAACCGCAGCGAAAATTACACCTGTTGCAGCAAAAATTGTGTACCACCAGTTATTAAGCACAAGACTTTTAAATGAACCGGTTAGAATAAGGAATTCACCGATAAAACCATTTAATCCCGGGAGACCGACTGATGATAAGGAAGCTAAAAGAAGAGCCGTGCTAAAAACAGGAAGTGTTTTTGCGATTCCACCATAAAACGAAATTTCCCGCGAATGAGTGCGGTCGTATATCATCCCCACAAGCAAGAATAATGCTCCTGTGGAAATCCCATGATTAATCATCTGTATTATAGCTCCCTGCAGAGCTTCCTGGGTAAATGCGAATATTCCCAGAACCACAAAACCAAGGTGTGATACGGAAGAATAAGCAACCAGTTTTTTAACATCTTTCTGGACCATTGCAACGAGCGCACCATAAATTATCCCTATAACTGCCAGAACTGAAATATATGGGGCTGCTATAACAGCAGACTGAGGGAAAAGAGGAAGACAAAATCTAATTAGACCAAACGTACCCATCTTAAGAAGCACTCCGGCAAGAATAACCGAACCAGCAGTTGGAGCCTGAACGTGTGCATCGGGCAGCCAGGTATGAAGCGGAAAAAGCGGGACCTTTATTGCAAAACTGATAAAGAATGCAAGAAACATCCACATTTGTATATCGCCCTTGACGAATGGACCAACGCCATACAACTTAATCAGATCAGTGGTGAATGTCGGCGGTGACATTGCCAACCAGATAATAGCAATCAACATCAAAAGACTGCCGGCCATCGTAAAAATAAAAAATTTGACCGAAGCATAAATCCTCTGTTCGCCACCCCAGACACCAATAATAAAGTACATTGGAATTAGCATTGCTTCCCAAAGGACATAGAAAAGGAATAAGTCAAGAGAAATAAAAACTCCGATCATACCAGCTTCAAGCATCAACATAAAAAATGTGAAAAGCTTAACATTTTTTGTAATGCTTTTCCATGTCGAAATCAGCGTAAGAGGGGTAAGGAATGTTGTGAGAAGCAGGAGAAGAAGGGATATCCCATCAATACCGACATGGTAACTGATATCAAGAGACTTAACCCAAAGGATCTTATGAATGAACTGAAAGTCAGAACGGGAAGAATCGAAGTCTCCCAATATAAACAGCGAGACAATTAAGGCTATTACTGATATAAATAGCCCTGTAACTCTGATCACATTTTTCTGCTCCTCTTTAAGAAACAGGACCAATATACTTCCGATGATCGGAGTTAATAACAGTATCGTCAGTAACAAATTATTTTCCATAATTATAAGCTAAAAATTATCCAGAATAAAATAATTGCAATACCGGTCATCATAATAACAGCATAAAACTGCGCTATTCCGTTTTGCAATCTTTTAATTGTGCCCGAAATATTATCTATTAATCCTGCCGTGCCGTTAACAAATCCGTCAATAAGACGAACATCGGCAATTTTCCAAAGGAACCCTTCTGAAAATTTATTGATAGGAGAAATCACTGCTTTTTCATAAAATTCATCAACAAAATACTTGTTGAAAAGAATGTTGTATAATCCCTTGAATTTGTTCGATGTTTTTTCTGCGAGTTCTTTGTTGGTTGTAAATATCTTCCAAGCAAACCACATCGCGATTATGGCGGCAGAAACCGATAATGCCATCAATAATATTTCTTCAAAGTGGCTATGTTCGGCATTTTCAGCTAAACGTCCATTCGCGGCTGCAAATACAGGTTCCAGCCAATGGTGGAATTTATTACCGCCTTCTCCGGAGAAAAGTTCAGGTACTCCTATATATCCGCCAAAAACCGACAGAAAGGCTAATACCATCAATGGTACAGTCATTACTTTCGGGGACTCGTGCGGGTGCACTTTATGGTGATCGAATCTTTCTTCCCCAAAAAATGTAAGAGAAACTAATCTGAACATATAAAAAGCAGTCATCACAGCAGTGAGGGCTGCGATAATCCAAAGGCCGAGACTAAAATTTGAATATGAGTACCAAAGAATCTCATCCTTGCTGAAAAATCCGGATAGTCCGGGAAAGCCTGATATAGCGAATGCAGCAATGATAAAAGTGAGATACGTAACAGGCATATGCTTTTTAAGCCCGCCATAATTCTGGATATTCTGTTCTTCATGCATTCCATGAATTACGGAACCCGCTCCGAGAAATAATAATGCTTTGAAAAAAGCATGGGTCATAACATGAAAAATACCAGCAGAAAAAGCTCCGACTCCACAAGCAACAAACATATATCCCAACTGACTGACTGTTGAGTATGCCAGTACTTTTTTGATGTCATTCTGGACAAGACCGATAGTGGCAGCGAAAAAAGCTGTTAGAATACCAACGATTACAACAACTGTCATTATCGCCGGAGCAGATGCAAAAATTATGGATGTACGCGCCACCATATATACACCGGCAGTTACCATCGTTGCCGCATGAATTAGTGCCGATACCGGAGTAGGACCGGCCATCGCATCGGGAAGCCAGACATAAAGCGGTATCTGAGCTGATTTTCCCGTCGCTCCTATGAATAAGAAAAGTGCAATTAATGTAAAAGTCGCCTCAGGAACGGCACCAGATGCTGCCTTAGAAAAAACCTCGGTGAAATTAAGGCTATCGAAAGTCAGATAAATCAAAAACATTCCTAATAGAAATCCAAAATCGCCTATACGGTTTACAATAAAAGCTTTTTTTGCAGCCTGAGCAACGGTACCCTTTTCAAATTTCCTGTCGTACCAGAAACCGATCAGAAGATAAGAACAAAGTCCAACTCCCTCCCATCCAAGGAAGAGCACAACAAAATTATCTCCTAAAATAAGATTCATCATGGCAAAGATGAAAAGATTCATGTAGGTAAAAAACCTCCAGAATCCTTTATCACCATGCATATAGCCAATTGAATATACATGGATGAGAAAACCGACGCCGGTAACAATAAGCGCCATAGTGATAGAAAGCGGATCAACCAGATACGCAAAGTTAATTTCAAGATTGCCAACTGAGAACCAGTTGAAAAGAGTTACTACCTGGCTTCGTTCACTTTCAGGAAGTGAAAGTAACTGAAACAAGGCCCCCAGAGCGATAATAAATGCGATACCAACTGCACCGCTTCCAATAGCTCCGATGACCTTTTCATTTTTTATCTTTCTGCCCAGAAGTCCGTTTATTAAAAAACCAACAAGCGGGATAATTATAGTAAAGTGTATTAGATCGATCATCGTAATATTACCACTTAAAGATATTTATTTCGTCAATATTAACGGTCAGTTTATTCCTGAATATTGCAATGATTATCGCAAGTCCAACAGCTGCCTCAGCCGCAGCCACAGTCATCACAAAAAATACAAACACCTGTCCGATTGGATTACCAAGATAAGAAGAAAACGCAACTAAGGTAAGATTCGCTGAATTAAGCATAAGTTCAATAGACATGAACACAACGATGGCATTCCTTCTGATAAGTACACCAGTCACGCCGATGCTGAACATAAAGGCGCTAAGTATGAGATAATATTCTATAGGTATTGAGTTCATCTGTTACTCGAATTTTTTCTTAGCTAAAATCAATGCTCCGATTGTTGCCGCCAGGAGCAGAAAACCAGCTGCTTCAAAAGGAATAATATACTTTGTGTAAATCTCTCGTCCTATCGTCTCAACGGTACCTGAACTTAAACTCGCTTCGATGTCGGGATTTGATGTAAAAGAACCCGAACCAAAAACAAGCAGATATGCGACCTGGAGAAAAACGACGGCGGCAATAAAAATAGCAAAATATTTAATTGGTTTTTTGCCATGAAGAATTGCCTCTTCTTTTCCTGTATTCAGAAGCATCAAAACGAAAAGGAACAAAACCATGATAGCACCGGCATAAACTATTATCTGCACAACAGCGATGAACTGCGCATTAAGCAGCAGATATAAGCCTGCCAGAGCAAAAAAATTGAGCACAAGAAACACAGCGCTGATAACCGCATTTTTACGTGTTATCATCATCAAGGATGAAACTGCTGCGACTAATGCGAATACGATAAATAATAGTAGTTCGAAATTCATAATTATGGCGTATTCCTGTAAATCATTCTTGGGAATGGAATGGCTTCCCGGAGATGCTCTAATCCGCAAATCCATGAAACCGTTCTTTCAAGTCCTAAACCAAAACCTGCATGTGGCACTGATCCATATTTCCGCAGATCAAGGTACCAATCAAAAAATTCAACCGGGAGATCATGTTCTTTAATTCTCTTCAGAAGCAAATCATAATCATCCTCTCTCTGACTGCCTCCAATTATTTCTCCATAGCCTTCAGGAGCAAGAACGTCAACTGCCAGAGCTACTTTTGGATTATCCGGATCGCGTTTCATATAAAAAGCTTTAACTTCGGAGGGATACCTGTGAACAAGGACAGGCTGGTCGTAATCTTCTGAGATCAGCGTTTCATCAGCGGCGCCAAAATCGTTACCCCACTCAAAATCAACGCCTTTTTTTCTCAGAATTTCAACTGCATCCGTATAACTTATCCTGGGGAATGGTCTCCTGACCTTTTGAAGCTTAGTCACATCTCTTTCAAGCGCTGCGAGTTCAGTCTGCATATCCTTCAGGACAGTCTGAACAATATATTCAAGAAACTCTTCTGCAAGATCCATATCATCGTTCAGGTCATAGAATGCCATTTCAGGTTCGACCATCCAAAATTCAGTAAGATGGCGCCTTGTCTTGGATTTTTCTGCTCTGAAGGTAGGACCGAAAGTGTAAACTTTTCCTAGAGCAAGTGCGCCTGCTTCAGCATATAACTGTCCAGACTGGGTGAGATAAGCTTTACCCAAATCGAAGTATTCAGTCTCGAATAAAGTTGAAGTTCCTTCACACGCATTAGGAGTAATGATCGGTGGATCGAAAAGAGTAAAATCGCGTTCGTCAAAAAAATCTCGTATAGCTTTCACTATCCGGTGTCTGATCCGAAGAATAGCCATTTGTCTTTTGGAGCGAATCCAGAGATGTCTGTGATCAATTAGAAATTCAATGCCGTGTTCCTTTGGAGTTATCGGATAATTCTCGGAATTACCAATAATGCTGAAATCAGTAACATCAAGTTCAACACCACCCGGCGCTCTTTCCTCAACTTTTACGTTACCGGTCACCTGAACGGAACTCTCCTGATTCAATAAATTGAAACGTTCAAAAACATCCTCAGAAACATTTCCTTTGAACAGAACACACTGTAATAATCCGGTTCCATCCCTAAGAATAATAAATCGAACTTTTCCGCCGCTTCGCTTATTATAAACCCAGCCATTCAGTGTTACGCTCTGACCGGCGAATTCTTTCAGTTTTTTAATATTAATATCAGATTTCATATAGTAAAATTGGAACTAAACTTAAAACAATTTTTAAATATACTTATACTGGAAAATAAAACAAAATTGAACTTGCTGGCACCTGAAGATTTAACTTTGAACCAATTGAATTGGACAAATAATTACTTGAAAATTGGTTTAATGACCGTATTCTCTCACTTGCCATTCATCATTTTGAAAATATTTCCGAATATCAGCTTTTTCTATAAAATTTGCTCAGAATAAACCTCAATAAGCTGTCAGATATTCATGCTGAGAATAAATTCAGATAGTTTTAGAATATCATCTACCGTGACATCATCTATCAGTTCTGATTTTCTTACGAAATATTTATTTGGACCTAATGGTGCCCAATTGAAGGGGTTGGTTGGGCCAAAAATCGATATCTGGGGACATTTTGTAGCACCTGCAACGTGCATAACCCCCGTGTCATTCGTGATAAACAGGTGACATTTTGAAATCAATGCTGCGAGCTCTGGTATTTGTTTGTTGAGAAATTGAATTGATTTAATATTAGATTTTTCACTAAAGTAGGCCAATTCTTCATTATCCGCGCTGCTTCCTGTAAGAAAGAAAAAAGCCGGGTATTTCTCATTCAGTCTTTTCATTAGTTCAACATATTTATCGAGCGACCAACGATTTTTTGGTTTTCCCGCACCAATATGAAATCCGATTAATAGTTTATCCTTCCGGTAACCTTGGTTAAAAAGGAATTGTTTTACTGCAGAATTCTCTTTTCCCCGGAAAGTAATATGTGATGTGAATGTATCAGTGATAATCCCGAATGGTCTTACAATATCTAAAATAAAGTCAGATACATGTTCATCGGGATATTCCCTCCAGTCTAAGTCAACCTGGCGATCAAAAAGGAAGGAATACTTGTTTTTTTCGCCGTTCAGTGAAGATGGGCCAATTCTGATTGCAGCATCCGAAATCCTCGCCAATAAACAACTTGTAAATGAGATTGATACAGTAGCAGGAACGATTGCAAGATCGTAACGCTTCCTGAGAAATTTCATCAATTCTTTATAGTATTTTAAAGAAAATATTTTCTTCTTGTCGAAGATAAAATTCCTGTCAATATATTTATTGCTGTCTAATGCAATATAATTTGCCGGACTGGTTACAACATTTAATTCTGATTCAGGAAAAGTTTCTTTAACTGCCCTGAATAATGATATGCTTGCTAGCAGGTCACCAAATTGGTTATGCTGCCTTATAATTAGAATTCTGGAGGGATTTCCCAACTCACTTGAGCTGTTTTTTTTGATGCCCCAAATAATTCTTATAAATGATAAGATGATCTGATCAGGTAGCTGTTTTAATATCATTTATCGTTATTCTTTTTCGTGCCTTCTTTTATTTCAACAAAATCAGCTTCAATTATATCATCCTTATCAATCCCGGATTCCGCTGAATGTGAGGTCTTTCCCTGCGAGCGGAATTTTTCCTGCCGGCTATATGAAAACTTAGTTCTGAAAATGAATGAAATTATTTTAAAAAAAAGGTAAATGAAGAAAAAGAATATTAATCCAATAATAAATCTCACTTGAATCTCCTTGATTCGGGACTGAAATACTCAATGAATCCCCTGTCGTCCCTGAAAATCTGTTTATAAAGTTCCTCGAAATCTTCACTATTCTCAACAAAATCTATCTCGGTTGTATTCACGATCAGCAAGGGAGTAGTAGAATACTTAAAGAAATAATCATTATATGCAATTGAAAGATCCTGCAAATAAGAAAGGGACAGGTCCTTTTCTATTTTCCTGCTTCGGATCCTGATATTTTGCATCAGCCTTTCAACTGAAGACTGCAAATATACAACAACATCAGGTTTCCTAATCTCTTTATTGAGCATTGGGAATAAAGTTTCGTATAGTTTAAGTTCCTCGCCACTCAAATTCATATATGCAAAAATCCTGTCCTTCTCAAAGATATAATCAGAAACAAGAAATTCAGTAAAAAGATTTTCCTGGTTCAACTTTTCATGCTGCTTATATCGGGTAATAAGAAAAAACATTTGAGTTTGAAATGCATATTGTCTCTTATCTTTGTAAAATTTTTCCAGAAATGGATTATCCTCAAATTCCTCAATAATCAAATTAGCGGCTAATTTTTTTGAAAGCATTTTCGCCAGAGTCGTTTTTCCGGCACCAATTACTCCTTCAATAGCAATATATTTAATTTCACTCAAATTCTATACCTGCAACTTGAATTCAAATTTATCCTGAATATTAACATACTTTCCGGGCTGAAAAAGACTCCTTAGCTTTTGGTTACTGCCGGGCATAATAATCTCTCCATCAATCTCCAGAACGGGAACAATAAAAAAATCTCTTGACAGGAAATCCCGATGAGGAATACAAAGAAAATTATCCTCATAAATTAAATTATTAAATAGCAGAATATCAATATCAATTAATCTTGGTCCCCATCTGTATGAAGGGATTCTTCCCATTTCGCGTTCAGTTTTTTTCAACAAAAGAAGCAACTCCAGAGGTCCAAGTTCTGTCTTTAATTTTATTACCAGATTCAGATAATCATCTTGTGTATCTTCAAGAATGGATCTTGATTTGTAAATAGATGAATGGGCTGAAATTTTAATTTTTTCCGCTGACTGCAATTTATAATAGACATTACGCAAATTTTGAAGGCAATTGCCTAAATTCGAGCCTATACCTAAAAAAACAACATTAGACATTATCCGTCTCAATCTCCGCTTCAACGAAATCTATAACACCCCCTATTGGGACACTATTCTTCCTAATCCTTACTATTATTTTTTTAATCATCGGAAATTCTTCAAGCAATCCATTTGTGATCTCCAATGCAAGAGATTCTATCAGATAATGTTTTTTATGATGCACTATCCTGTTAATAGTTTTATAAACATCATGATAGTTTATTGTAAATTGCAAATCATCAGTCAATGCGGCTTGTAAAAAATCAGTGTGCATCTCAACATCGGCTTCGAATTTTCCCCCAATGTGCTGTTCTTCTTTCAGTACTCCATGATAGGCATAGAAAGTTGCGTTTTTTATCCTTATAATATTCTTCATAAACCTACCTTAATAATTTCAAAATTCCTTTGGTATTGGCACTGATTATCCCGAGAAGAACCATAAGACTTCCAATAAGTACCCTAAATGATAAAAATTCATCTGCAATAAAGTATCCGAGTAATACAGCGATAATTGGAGTAATAAAGGCAGATAAGGATAGGAGTACAACGTTTATCCGCTGCAGCAGCCAGTAATATATTGTAAATGTCACTATTGTGCCGAAAACACTCAGGAAAAGGACTGACATGAGAGCATTATAATCGAACCTTGCCTTTGACATATCCTCAACAGTTAAAGATACGAAAATGAGTATTATCCCACTAAACAGCACTGGGTATAAATTCATTGAAATACGATTCAGGTGTTGTCCATATTTTTTAACAATTACAGCAACTGAAGACTGCATCAAAGAGCTAAACACAATAGCTGCCATACCATACATGCCTGATGAAAAGTCAAGGTGAATATTTTCGGAAAAAATTATAATAATTCCTGCAAAGCCAAGTATTATTCCTATGAATTGGAATAAACCTGGTTTTTCTTCCGGGATCAATATCCAGGAAAATATAAAAACGAAAAAAGGAAAAACTGCAAATAGAATTGAGGCAAGGCCGGATTCAACGTATAATTCTCCCCAATAAACCAAGCTAAACGGGATAGAATAAGAAAAGACTGCCATATAAGCGAATAATTTCAGCGACAGGGCATCATGCTGAATTTCAATTTGTCTGATTTTGATAATAGCAAGAAAAATCAGCCCGGCAATAAAGAAGCGGATTCCCACTGATAAAAGAGGCGGAAGGGACTCCAGCCCTATTTTGATAAATAACCAGGTTGATCCCCATATAAGGCAAATAACAAGATAGCCTGCTGCCAGTTTTAAGGTATGATTTCCCAAATCCGTCCTTAAGCTTCTCTCAGGGCGATAAGCCCTAATGCTCGTCCTGAAGCAGTTCCGTCAGCCCGGTAAGAGTGTAGAAAAGATGAGCGCTCATATGTACAAAGCCCGCTCGATTCAATATTATTTGCGGGAATTCCAAAATCTCTCAGCATTGAATAATTTACACCGCTTACGTCAAGGAATATTTTTTTATTGGAAATTGAGAGAAATTTCAGAGCGAAAAAACGAGCAACTTCTTCACCCACTTCATAATTTTGCTGGCTAATAGACGGGCCACAATAAACAAGCAAATCAGCCGGTTTTGAATTAAAAACCTGTGCAAGCTGGTGAAGTGTTTTTGCTACAATTTGTTTCATAGCCCCTTTCCAGCCGGAATGAACGGCTGCAATAACTCTCTTTCTTCTATCAAAAATATAGATATTCCCGCAGTCGGCTGCTGAAACTGCAAGCCCAAGCCCGGTTAAAGATGTGATCATTGCATCAGACTCACCTGATACACCCGAATTATGAACTCTCTTCACAATATCACTGTGTATCTGGCTCTGCAATGCAACATTCTTAACATTCAGAGAATTGAAAAAGGCTTCTCTGTTAACTTTTACTATTGCGGGATCGTCGCCAACCGAAAGTGATAAATTAAAAAAATAAGGAGCTTTTCGCTCTAATCCGGATTTAGTACTGAATCCAAAAATTATTTCCCCGGTATCATTGAACAACTCACTATGGATAATATTCATATCAGACTATCGCCAGTCCTTTTTTCAGATCCAAAATAAGATCATCGGCTTTTTCAAGGCCTATTGCAAGTCTGATACCACCGGGTTCAATCCCCTTCTCAAGCAATTTATCCGCCGGTATTACAGAGTGAGTCATAGATGCCGGATGCTCAATCAGAGTTCTTGAATGTCCGAGACTGACTGCAAGAGTCAATGTATAAGCATTGACTGCGACATAATCCATAAATTTACTGCTTTTAGCGCGCCTTTCATCTGCATTTTTGCCCTTTATTGAAAAGAAAATGATGCCTCCGGGCGCAAAATTTCCATCAAAGTCCGTCATCTGGTCTCTTGCCAAATCGTACCATTTAAAAGATTTCAGAGAAGGATAATTTACAAAATGTACTTTTGGGTGGGATTCAAGAAATTCAGCCACCTTAATTGAAGTCTGAATTATTTTGCTCATTCTTAACGCAAGAGATGGTAAGCCGTATGTCATAATTGCCCATGCGCTTTTAGTATTAAGCACTGCCCCCATATCTTTCCTGTAAAGCAGGAGCAGATCACGGAACTCTTTTCTCCCGATCGCAGCTCCACCCATATCGGCACCAAAACCGCCAATGCCTTTCGTTAAAGAGTGAACAACGAAATCAGCGCCAAGCTCCAGAGGACGCTGACAATACGGTGTTGCAAATGTATTATCAACTACAATGTATAATTTCTCAGATTCTGTTCTGTTTTTATTTATCTCTTTGGCAATCGCGGCAATTGAGCGAATATCAATAATATCAAGATTCGGGTTAGCAGGTGATTCAAAATAAATAACCCGTGCAGCAGATGTGATTAGTGAATTTAAACTTTTTAGGTCTGTTAAATCAGCCATTAATGTTTTTATATTATATCTTGGGAGCCAGTTTGTCAAAAGAGAAAAAGTGCAGCCATACAAAGTTTTATGAGCAATAATCTCATCACCGCTCCTGGTAAGTATTCCAAGAACTGCTGATATTGCGCCCATGCCGGTAGCATAACTAACAGCAGTTTCCCCTCTTTCCACATCCGCAAGATTTTCCTCAAGCATATCCTTATTTGGTTCACCTAATCTATCGTAAATAAATATTGGTGCTTCATCCGGATCAAGATTGAGTGTATTAGCAAACTGCATAAATCCTGCAGCTCCTCTTTCAACACTATCCAGACGAAAGGTCGTTGATGAAGAAATAGGTGCTGTCACATGGTGAGAGTAATCCCACTTATCTGAAAAATTTTTACCGTAAAGAATATGAGTTTCCATTGAATAAGAAGACTCATCAACTTTTTGCGCCTTTTTTTTAGCCATATCGAATACCCTTTTATTTTATAGCGTTATCGAGGTCTTGAACAAGATCATCGGCATCCTCTATTCCCACCGAAAACCTGAGTACTGAGTCGGTCAGCCCAAATTTTTCTCTTACTTCACGAGGCACCGATGCATGCGTCATTGAAGCCGGATGACAAACAAGGCTCTCCACGCCGCCAAGGCTTTCTGCGAGAGCAAAAATTCGAAGTCGTTTTAAAAGACTTTTTACCATCTCAAAAGAATCAAATTCTGCAGTCACCATTCCCCCAAATCCGCTCATCTGCCTTTTTGCAAGCTGATGCTGTGGATGGTCTGGTAATCCCGGATAATAAACCCGCTTAACATACTTGGATGAAACAAGATATTTTGCTACGGTAAAAGCATTGATTTCATGTTGTTTCATTCTGACTGCAAGAGTTTTTGTTGAACGAAGAGTCAGCCAGCAATCAAAAGGTGATGGAATCGATCCGGCGGCTTTCTGCATGTAGCGGAGCCTGTCATGTATTTTCTCGGAAGAAGTGACGACTATACCTCCTAACACGTCTGAATGTCCATTCAGATATTTTGTCGAACTATGAATAACTGCATCAGCGCCTAATATAAGAGGATTCTGAAAATAGGGGCTCATAAATGTATTATCAACAACACAAATCAGCTTTTGGCGCCTTGTAATTTTTACAACTTCTTCAATATCGGTTAAAGTGAGCATAGGATTTGTTGGTGTCTCGAGATACACAATTTTTGTATTTGATTTGATAGCATGCTCGATATTCTCGGGGAAAGCAGTATCCACCCAGGAAAATTCGACCCCATAACCCGTCATAATTGTTTCAAATAATCTGAAAGTACCCCCATAAACATTGTTTGAAACGATTACATGATCACCGGATTTTACAAGTCCCATAAAAGCCTGGATTGCAGCAAGACCGGACGAAAACGCAATTCCATACTTTCCTTTCTCCAGGGCCGCAACATTTTTTTCAAGTGCTTCCCTTGTAAGATTATGCAGCCGCCCGTATTCGTATCCTTTGTTGACACCAAGTTCTTCCTGGTGGTAAGTAGTTGTCAGATAGACCGGCGTTATTACTGCTCCGGTAACCGGATCAGGTCGCTGACCGGCATGAATTGCGTCAGTTGAAAAACCCATTAATACCTCAGTTAAATTGAATACCCCCTGAGAAATTCTTCCCAGTTCATTCTTTTTCTTCCTTCTGGCTGAATCTCAAGTATTTGAATAACACCATTGCGGCAACCCGCATAAATTCCATCCCTGTTTGTTAATATATTTCCTTGAGCTATATTCCGAGATTCAGCAATTGCAGTCCGATAAACCTTGTAAATTTTTCTGTTTTCGATAAAAAATGCGCCTGGATATGGAGATAATCCGCGCACCTTGTTGTGAATTGTCACTATATCATCATCCCATAAAATCTGACAGTCTTCCTTCGATATCTTGGGAGCCTTTGTCGCTTTTGAATCGTCTTGTCTGGTGGGAATAAGATTTCCAGTTTCAATAAGTCCTATCGTTCGTAAAACTAGTCCGGCACCTGCAATACTCATCTTATCGTGCAGTGTTCCAAAGTTATCATCTGGATCAATGATTATAGGCTCTCTTAGAATAATGTTCCCGGTATCAACTTTATTTTCCAGAAAAAAAGTTGTCAATCCTGTCTGCATCTCTCCATTCATGATGGCACGTTGAATGGGTGCAGCTCCTCTATACGCCGGTAGTAAGGAACCATGAAGATTAAAAGTTCCTCTTTTGGGCATAGTGTAAACTACCTCAGGCAAAATTCTGAAAGCGACAACCACAAATAGATCGCCACCAATTATTTCTAGGCTTCTTAGGAAGTCTGCATCACTCAAGGATTCAGGTTGGAGCACATGGATATTATTTTCAATTGCAGAATTTTTAATCGGTGAAAAGGTCAATTTCCGCCCTCTTCCTTTTTCAGCATCAGGAACAGTTACAACAGCAACAACTTTGTGGTTGGAATTTATTATGGCATTTAATGAAGGGACAGCAAAATCAGGTGTGCCAAAAAAAACTATTCTCATTTTTGACGCTCGGTAATGGGATAGTCCACTTCGATATCCCTGAGTTTGATTCTCACAAGATCTTTTTTAATCTTCTTGATCTGATTTCTATCTGCACGATCCGTGATCATTTTACCCAAGAGATGGTCGTATTCATGCAAAATCACTCTCGCCAGCAAATCATCAGCTTCGAGCTCCTGTTCATTTTCGTCAGTGTCAAGATATTTTATTTTAATTATCTCAGGACGTTCAACTTCGAGTCTGATATCCGGCAGACTCAGGCACCCTTCCTCCATAAATACAAGCTCTTCAGAATGTAATACTATTTTGGGGTTAATAAAAACTATAGGTTTAATTTTCTCGTAACCCTCAACCTGGCTGACATCGACAACAAAAATTGCCTTCTGTAATCCCACCTGGTTTGCTGCAAGTCCAATTCCTTTGGCAAAATGCATCGTCTCGAACATATCCTTGATCTGCTTTATTTCCTGGTCAGAAATGGCTCTGACCGGTTTTACTTTTTTGGTGAGAATTTCGTCACCATAAACAGTAATTGGTATCAATGACATCGTAACTCCTTTTGATCAGGCTTCAACTACCTTGGCAGTCAAATCCTTGTAATTCAAAACTTCTGTAGAAAAAAACATTAATCTGATTATAATCCTAAAAATAACTAATATTTGTTGGAGTAAAAAGGAGAGCAGCATGAAGTACCACGGATATGACGGCACAAATTTGCCCAAAAAATTATAGAGCATCATTCCAAGTGCTGCGATAAAAGCAGTTACAAGAAAGATTAAAAGTGTCCGAACCGAATGCAATCTTATGAAATTGAGACTTTGGAAAATCACTTTGTGGAATTTCACCTCATCGCTCATAACAATAACAACACGGCAGTAATCTGAAATAATTATTACCATTGCAATCAGGAAAAAAAGGAAGATGTAACGCAAGGCACGAAGAATTATCTCCCACGTCAGGAGGTACTCATCGCCAAGAAGCCAACCGATAATATCTCCCGAATAGGCATTGAATATGAACGATAGGGTTAGGAAAAAAACAGAAATGACAAAGATTACAGAAAACCTATACCAATATTTAACCCCGCCATAAAAAAGATCCACCATGTGGTTTTTGGTTGGATTGTTAAATACTGAAAGTAATCCACCGGCAAAAAACGACTGTATAAAAGCATAAACAGAAACTGCACTGATAATAAGAATTGGCAGAGTTCCGAAAATATTTTTGTACAAATATCTGAGTTGTAAATACCATAGATAATCAAAACTAAGGGTTATTGATTGGTTAACGAACGAATCTCCAAGATTATCTCTTATTATATAAAATACCGGAGCGCTTAATACAAGTGCAAAAACCGAATTAGTAGCCCAAAGCAAAACAATAAATTTTTTATTGTAATAGATATTCCGGGCACTATTTACGAATATTGAACGGACAACACCCATCAGGCAATACTTCCAAGTATCAAAATGGCGTTTTGTATCCAAAAAATCCATCTCATTGTCAGGTAAACTTTCGCAATATATCCGTTCTGGATAAAAACTGAATTATTGGCAAAATTCACATCGAGAATATTTCGACGCTGCGGATCAAGAATAATCCCCTTAAGTTCACCATCAAATCTGATTTTACGATTATAAAATTGTTCTCTGCCGTCCCATTTTCTGTATAAAGTATCTTTTTCCGTGACAACAGCCAATTCCATTGGGAAATACCCGCGTTCATGTCTTTCAGCGTGAACAAGAACCTCATTCGAATCAGTAATAGTAAAACCTCTTAATTGGTAATCCATACGGTTTGAATTACGATAAAGGTTGTCCTCAAACCAGCAAGCACATTCATTCGATTGAGCTCTTAGTTCTTTAATAAATACAGATTCAGTGATGTGAGTCTGATTTAGAAGACCTGCAATAAAATTGTTAAATGATTTTTCACCAATAAACCTTTGAATTGAATAAATCACGAACGGGGTCAGCCGGTCATAAATATTTGAAAATCTTTCAGCATCTGTAATAAATCCGTTCACTCCTTTCAGTGCCGGCAATGGAATAAGATTATAATAATGAGAATAATAATCTGCCATAAAAGGTTTTTCGAAGTTACCTAAAGTATATATTATAGCGATCTCATGATAGCTCATGAAGGTAATACCACGAATAGGGTAAAAACCGGCAACCCGGAATGACACAAAATCCGTCGAGCGAGCTTTAAATAAATAATATTCCGCCAGAAATTTCGATATTCCGGTTGGAATCCAATAACCATCCAAATCAACATCCATGTTGGAAAAATGAAATGTTTGGGCAAGCATTCCCTCAAGAAACAGAAGATCCGGATTTTTATGTCTTTCAAGCTCAAATACCGTTTCATGATAACCGATCAGGCTCTCATAGTAATAATTCTCGGGGGTGAAGGATTCCGGAAATTGTAAGATTAATAAATTCGAATTGTTAGTTGAACATTTTTCAGGTAAAAGTTTATGAAGTTTTTCGAATCTGCTCTTCCTCTCAGTGAATTGGGGCTCGGTATTCAGAGGATATAAATACACTTTTGTAAACCCATTCTCATTTTCAGTTTCCTGTATGCCATATTTATTTTTATCAGCAAGGCATAATGAGAGGTCAGAAGAATACCCTGAAAACTTCGCAAATGATGCAGTTTCTGTTTCGATGTAACCATTATTCTGCAAAGCCGGCACAAAACAAAGCATATCTGAAGGGAACTGGATTTTAAGATCAATTTCGTTTTCTCCAGGACCTGCAACGTGTTCGGTAAGGTATTCAAAATTAATCTTCGCGATTTCTGCTGGTCCGGAAATGAAAGGTATCCACCAATTCATCAATAATAATTGCTTTTTTTTGTCAAAACCAAATCTTTCACCATTATCAGGGACCTCGAATGAAAATTCCAGTTTAATACTGTCAATTAATACATCCTCATCAAATCTGAACTTGTATAAACCACTCAATCCTTCAAACGACTCTAATTCAGGCGATATCTTCGGATTATTTCCCTCTGAAAAAATAAATACTTCACGCGGATTGAATATTTTGAAGTCGGAATCTTTACTAAGGATCAGGTCAGGATAATAAATCAGAAAAAGTGAATCGTTAAAAAGGCTGGATGGGTTAGACGGGATGATTGTGAGTTTTACCCTGGCGGTATCTCTAATTGACAGATCAATTACATACTTGCAGGGATTTATATCCTCCTTTGAGATCGCCTTGGCTCCAATTGAGGAACTCTCGTATCCCGCAGTCCTGCGTTGAGTCTCAGTTTCCTGATAATAAAACATCAGATTGAGAATACAGAAAAGCAATACTGTTAAAGTTCGCATTTTTTTGTATTAAGCAGATATTTAAGAATCATAATTTAAAGCTATCAGATCAATTCAAGCCGCCGCTTTTCGTTCAGGTAATCAACAACTTTTTTAACATCCTGCGAGTTTTTTCTATTACAAACAAGAAGTGAATCTTTTGTATTAATAATTATCAAATCTTCCACTCCAATTACAGCAGTAAATTTGTCGGGTGAATATATATAGCTGTTTGAAGATGAATTCACAAAAACATCACCCATAACCGCATTATTTTCATCGGACTTAGCACTGATCTCAAAAACGGTTTCCCAACTCCCCACATCACTCCAGTCAAAATCGGCTTCCTTTAAACAGACTCTTTGAGAACGTTCCATGATTCCGTAATCAATGGAAATACTATTAGCTTTTTCATAAAGCATTTGCAGCTCTGATTCAAATTCACTTTGCCCGGGCTGCGAATTAACTCCCTTTAGCTGTTCTGACAATTCAGGAAGGTACAATTTTATCTCTTCCAGGATTGAGTCTGCTCTCCAGACAAACATTCCGGAATTCCAAAAATACTCCCCTGATTCAAGGTAAGATTTCGCCTTTTCAAGATTTGGCTTTTCGACAAATTTTTCAACGGAATAAATTTCAGTATCCGCAAGCTTTCTGCCTGTTTTTTTTACATAGCCATATCCGGTTTCTGGTCTGGTCGGCCGGATACCAAATGTCAATAATTTTTGATTTTTTTCAACATAACCGGCTGCAGAAAGAATATCAGATCTGAATTTCTCAAGATCTGAGATAAGATGATCAGCAGCCAGATTGATGATCACTGAATCTTTCTCCATTTTGTGGATAATGCTTGCACCTAAACCCAAACAAGGAGCTGTATTCTTACCGATTGGTTCAGCAATAATGTTCCGGGCAGGAAGTTGAGGCAATTGAATGAGAATCTCTTCCCGCTGGGCAACGTTTGTTATGATAAAAATATTATCCGCAGGAACAATGCCTTGTAACCTGTTTACAGTTCCCTGGATCATTGTTTCCGATCCAAAAATGTTCAATAATTGTTTAGGAAGTGCTTTCCTGCTTCTTGGCCAAAAGCGGGACCCTACTCCTCCAGCCATTATGATAGCATATAATTTCATATATTCTCAGTCAAATTAAGAAAGAATGATGCACCCAATCTGTCAAACACAAATTGGATTTTCTAAGACAAAAATAAGGTATTATGGTAATTCTCGAAATAATTAATGGTAATAATTTCTTGTGGAATCAAATTCTTCTGAAGTTGCAATTGATTTGAAGTTTTTCGCTGAAAATTAAATTATATTATTTTTACATTTTTGATCCGGATATACTATTATGAAATCAGATAGAAAAAAACTAATTTTCGTTGATATTGCACTTGCAGTCCTCATGGGTATAGTTCATTATACTATTTTACTTCAAACAGATTTTAAAGGGGGCGGGGAGCAAAGTACTCTTATTCAGATTTCCTACTACCTGACAGGAATTATTTTTTGGCTTTTCGTTTCAGCTTCAGTTAATTCAATTACGGCTTATTATATCTTTAGGATGATAAGCGAGGATAAAAAGGACGAACCGAATGAATTAGCGGTCACTATCCTCCCACGATTTGTTTATGTAATTGCAATAGGTTTTATAGTCACCCTGGTGTTCGAAAAATCACTGCTGAGTGCCTGGTTTTTGATTCCAGCCGGCGGCATGATTTTTATAATACTTGTAAAATCAAAAATGATCTCGCTTTTCAGTTCCTCCGCGGTCAAAACAGGAAGAATTTTTAATGAAGGCGATTGGATTGAAGTACAGAACAGATTTTCAGCCAAAAACATCTCAGGGAAAATCGTTTTCCAGAATCGAAGGTTAATAAAGATTCAGACTGTCGAAAACACATTAGCTTCTGTACCGAAAATACTTTTAGGTCAGCTTGTCGTTTTTAATTATTCAAGTCTGGGATTAAAATCACCGCTTGATATTGAGTTTACACTAAATACTGCCGTTCCTGTGCCCAGAGCAAAAAGAATCATTCTCTCTGGAGTAAAGCAGGCACTTGAATCAATGACGTATTATCTGAAACCAGAGCCGCACATTTACGTTGATTCCGTAACGGAAAAAGGGATCACATATATTCTCCGGGTATGGTATAAACCTTATGATAAATACACTCCGGAAATGTTGAAAGATAAAATCCTCGAAACTACACTTGGCAATATTTCGAAAAGCGGAGTCGGTTTTGGTTATCCCACACAAAATGTTCTTGTTACAAATTATGACGGGAAGAAGGCAGATTATTATTCAATCCCTGAGATAAAAAATATTCTCTCCAGCGTTGATATCTTTGCCCATCTTCATGAAAATGAGTTGAATATACTTGCTGAGAGTATTGCTCAAATAACCTACAAAGAAAATGAAGATATAATTGTACAGGGAGAATCCGGGTCCTCAATGTTCATTCTGGCTGAAGGATTGCTTGACGTTTATCTGCAAACAACAAACGATACCGAATTAAAAATAAGTCAGCTTATACCGGGACAGTTTTTTGGGGAAATGTCCCTCTTAACAGGCGAAGCCCGCTCAGCATCAGTTTCAGCTGCAGTTGAAAGCCTTGTATATGAAATATCTAAAGATAATTTCGAGAAAATTTTGAAAGCAAGACCGCAGATGGTAAAGGATCTGGGGAAAGTAATTGCCGAAAGACATATGCACACTGCCAAGATTATCGAAGGTGCGGAGAAACAGAAGAAATCCTTTATTGAGCAATTTATTAAAAAGATCGAATCTTTCTTTGGATTAAAAGATTAGAGAGTTGAAGTGAGAGAGTTGTTTAGCATTTGTAAGTACTGAGCCATCTATGCGACTCGAACGCACGACCTGCTCATTACGAGTGAGCTGCTCTACCAACTGAGCTAAGATGGCTTGTAAAAATAAATTCTGCCGGTCGTGTCAGATCGGCAGAAAATAGAAAGAAGACTATCTTAATTTCTTTTTATGTCTATTCTTACGTAATCTTTTCTTTCTTTTGTGAGTTGCCATTTTATGGCGTTTTCTCTTACGTCCGCAGGGCATACATTCCTCCAGTAACTAATTATTATTCAGTAAATTTTTTGCCTTTTCAGCAATGGGAGCCATTGGATCGATCTCAACAGCTTTCTGCCACCATTTTTTTGCCTCGTCAATATTATTCATAGCAAGATTAACGATACCTATATTAAAATGCGCTATCTGGTGACGTGGTGCATATTCCAATCCCTTTTTCATTGACTCAATTGCATTATTAAAGTCTTTCATTTCATAGAAACATACTCCCCTGTCAACCCAAACGTCGGCAGAGGCGGGATTAGCATTCAAATACAGATCATATTTTTCGATTGCCTTTTGCTTAAATCCTGAATCATTTAGCATATGAGCAAGATTAAGTAAAGACACAAAATCATTTGGATTGGCGGCGATCAGTTTATCGAGAGCATTAATTTCTTCAAGTTTGCTAAGATCCACTCCACCGTGTGGATCGGGTTGAGCCTTGGATTCATTATTTGCAGATGTATTTGTCAAAACAGTATCATGCGTAGTAAATCTACCTGAGGCAATCAGAATAATTAACGCAAATATTGCCAGTGAAAGTAATAGGATCGCAATATTTTTGCCTGTAAACTCAAGTTTTTTGCCTGAGTGTCCTGAATGTTTCTCTTCCGGCCTCTGTTTTTTAATTTTTCTTGCATCTGGTTGCTGCTTATTCAGGGGTGAACCGCAACTTCCGCAAAAAGAATTCGATGACGGGTTCCCTTCACCACAGCCAGGACAGTTTACTGAAACCATAATACTTATTTTAGTCCTTTTCTGATTCGTTCTTTCATTCCACGATCAACTGCTGACTTAAAGTCTTTAGAAAATTTAAAGGTTGGAACAAAATGTTCGTCAACATACACTTTTTCCCCTGTTCTTGGATTACGGGCATAACGTCCATTTTTTTTCTTAACCTTAAAACTTCCAAAACCGCGGATCTCGATTCCGTTACCCTCACGAAGAGACTGAATTACTGTATTTAAAAATCCTTCAATAATAGCTTCTGTCTCAAGTTTGGTCAATCCGGTTCCATCGGCAACTTTTTCAACTATATCGGCTTTGGTCATATTCCACTCAACATTGTTAGTGATTTCAAATAAAGAAAATAAATATATTAAATTAAAGGATAAATTCAAATACTCGTTAACATTATGATCTCTGTAAATTACAGTTTTATCATAACTTGGCGATCAAATTCATAAAATCATCAGGTAACTCAGTCTGAAAACTGATTATTTCATTCATCATAGGATGAAAGAATGTTAGCTTTCTGGCATGAAGAGCTTGCCGGGGCATAAGTTCAAGCAAATTACTCACCCGGGATTTAATCGAAGGAAGATTAAAACCAGAATTTATTTTCCTTCCCCCATAAACCGGATCCCCAAAAACAGGAGCTTTAAGAAATGTAAAATGAACTCTTATTTGATGAGTCCGTCCTGTCAGCAAATTTATTTTAACCAGGGATGTAAACTCAAATCGTTCAAGAGTTTCGTATAAAGTTATTGCGGGTTTTCCATTCTTTTCGGATACCTCAAAAATTTTTCTATTCCTTGTGCTTCGTGCGATATTTCCTTCAATTCGCCCCTCCTTCGGAAGGTCCGCTCCCCAAACAATAGCCCAGTATTCCCTTTTAATTGTCCGGTCGGCAAATTGTTTTGCCAGTTCAGAATGAATAAAATCATTTTTTGCCACGAGAAGAAGTCCTGAAGTTTCTTTATCGAGTCTGTGAACAATCCCGGGACGCATCATTGTATTTACTGTACTGAGTTCGCTTGTATATCCAAGCAGCGCATTGACGAGAGTACCTGTGAAATTCCCGAATGCAGGATGTACAACCATCCCTGCCGCTTTGTTGATAACCATAAGGAATTCATCTTCATAAACCACATCTATGGGTATGTTCTCAGCTTCTGCCTTGTCGGGTCGGGGTGATACCGGAATATTTAGTTCAACAACTTCGCCTGGTTGCAGAAGATAGTTTGGCTTAATAAAGTTGCCATTAACTTTTACAAAATTCGCTTTTATTAACTTTTGGACTTTTGTGCGGGTGGCATTTTCAAGGATATTTGCAAGATAGACGTCAATCCTTTTTTTCTTCGTTCCTTCCGAAATCGTTATTTTCTGATACTTCTCTGTTATTATCGGGCTCATTTTCTGGTCCGTTTAAAGTCTGTGCTGGCACAATTTCGGTCTCATCATAAATTTTGGTTTCATTGTTTAATTCAATATCGGCAGGAACCTCCGCTTGTTTCTCTCTTACAAACAGAATCAAAATAACGCCAATTGTAACAGCAGAATCTGCAATATTAAAGATTGGCCACCTGGTAAAAGAATATCCAAGCATTGAAAAATCAAAAAAATCAACATCAAAAAAATCAACTACTTTGCCGTAAAATAGTGGGGCATATCCATAAAATACACCGTAGAACATCCTGTCAATGAGATTTCCGAGTGCTCCACCCAGTATAAAACTGAATGACAATCTTAATTGAAAAGATTCATACCGGATTTTATACATATACAAGAATATACCAATGGCAGCAAGCAAAGTGAATAAAGTTAGAAAAAATTTCGATGTATCACTTACATCAATGCCAAAAGCCATACCCGGATTCTCTACAAAGGTCAGTTTGAAAAAGTCGCCTATTATATTAAAACTCTGACCATAGTACATCCCCTCATAATTAATATTTAGAAGAGGGATGGAAAAACCCTTTACAAATATTTTGCTTAGTTGATCAACTAAAATGACAATTCCAGAAACAATCAATACACGCAAATGAACACTCGGGTTAAACTTTATTTTGCATTTTTTGTTTAACCTGTAAACAGTGCTGTGTATGAGGTACTGCCATCAACCTTTCTTTCGGGATTAATGGACAACTTGGACAGAGCATCTGCGGTTCATCGATACACTCTATACAAATGCCATATTTCCCGGTTTCAATCCTTTGGAGTGCATCCTCGAGATATCCAAGAAATTTATTCTCCCGCTGAGCCCAAAGGAAGAGTTTTTCTCTTTCCTGTGCATCAGTACCCTGTTCAGCCATATGTAATGAATAAGGTGAACTTTCATTTACATACTGCCCTGTCGTCGGATCAGCCATCTGATCTCTGAGAGCCTGCAGTTGTTCAATTATCTCAGATCTTTTTTTGATGATGATATTTTTAAACTCTGCAAGTTCTTCCGGACTGTAGCTGGCTGTCACGGACTTTTTTTCGACTGCTTTCACTTCTAAGTTATCAGCGGCTTCAACTGTATCTGAGATTTCCTGTTTTTTTTCATTTTTGTTTTTTGCTTTAGCCATTATTCCTCCACATTAAATACATCGGATTTTACAATATTAATAGCACATTCATAGTCATCAAGTTGCCAATTCTGAAAGTCTGCACCTGATTCAGTTGCAGGTCTTAGACTAACAGCGAGAGTTTCATTCTTTATGTAATCTCCGAATATAGTAATATACTCAATTAATTGATTGGGTGCATAATAATTGATGTGAATTCTGTCAATTACATCTAATCCCGACTCTTTGCGCATGTTCTGAATTCTATTTACAAACTCCCTTGCATAGGACTCTGCAATAAGATTTTCTGTCAGTTCAGTATCAAGCGCAACTGTGACATTTTGTTCGGTTTCAACAACCCAGCCTTCAATCTGATTATTAATGATCTCAACCTCTTCCTTTAGCAATTCGATCCTCTGGTTTTCAATTTCGAGTTCGAGTACACCCGATTTCTCGAGGATACCTATTTGAACAGGTGTGAAATCTTTAACTGCATTAGCAAGTTGTTTCATGAGCGGACCATATTTAGGCCCGAGGGCTTTGAAATTTGCTTTGGCGGATTTTTTTACAACGCCCGAATCATCGGTCAGGATTTCAAGTTCTTTAATATTAATTTCTTCCAGAATAATGTCAGCAATTTCCGGTAGAACATCCCGCATTTCTTTTTCAACAAGCACCATTATTTTTTTTAGCGGCTGTCTGACTTTTAGGTTGTTCTTTGCTCTCATCGCTCGTGCAACATAAACAATTCTCTGTGCAAGTTCCATCTTGGCTTCAAGCGATTTTTCCCTGTAATCCGATTTCGGAATAAAAGAGAGATGAACAGAATCTGTTGATTCCCTCCCGGATATTTCATTGAGATTACGAAATATCTCTTCTGATATAAACGGCGCAAATGGTGATGTGAGTTTTGCAATCGTCATAAGACATTCGTACAAGGTCTGATATGCTGAAAGTTTAGCTTTATTTACCTCAGATTTCCAAAAACGCCTTCTGCTTCGCCGGACATACCAATTTGATAGCTGATCAATAGTGAAATCTGAAACTACTCTTGCTGCCCGCGTCACATCATAATTGTCCATCATCTCCTGATACTCAGATACCAGGGCATTCAATTTCGAAATTATCCAGCGATCAAATTCAGGTCTTTCATCATATGGGATAATTTCCTGTTTAAAAGTAAAACTATCCAGATTGGCATAAAGCGCAAAAAAATTGTAAGTGTTCGTGAGAGTACCAAAAAATTTCCTCTGCACTTCTGCGAGCCCATCCTCATTGAAAAGAGTCGGGCGCCATGGCGGACTTGTGGTTACGAGATACCACCTTGTGGAATCTGCGCCATATCGTTCAAAAAGGTCGAAAGGATTAACGGTATTTCCTTTCGATTTCGACATTTTTAAGCCCTTTTTATCCAGGATCAACTCATTAACAATTAAGTTTTTATATGCAACCTTATCGAAAAGCATAGTTGATATTGCGTGCAGAGTGTAAAACCATCCTCTTGTCTGATCTATACCTTCACAAATAAAATCCGAAGGGAAATTACTCTCAAATAATTCTTTGTTTTCAAACGGATAATGATATTGTGCAAAAGGCATTGCACCCGAATCGAACCAGACATCAATCAGTTCAGGTGTTCTTGTATAGATTTTTCCGTTTTTTTCAAATTTAATATCATCAACAAAAGGTTTATGCAGATCAATTGTATCAAGTTCACTAACCGGAATTCTATTCCCATCCTTCTCAACGAATCCCTGCTTGAGTTCCTCAATACTTCCGACGGCAAACATATCCCCGTCAGGACTTAGCCAAATTGGCAGAGGAGTTGCCCAGAAACGATCCCTCGAAAGAGCCCAGTCTTTGTTTTCCTCAAGCCAGTTACCAAATCTCCCGCTTCCAACTTCCGGCGGATACCAATTTATGGTCTTGTTCAGTTCAACCATTCTTTCAGCAATGCTTGTAGTTCTGATAAACCATGATTCACGGGCATAATAAATGACCGGGACATTATCAAACCGCCAGCTAAATGGATAAGAGTGGACTATGTTCTCACGAAGAAATAGTTTGCCTTCATCTTTTAATTTTCTGATGATTCCATTATCAGCATCCTTAACAAACTGACCCGCGAAATCTGTAATTTCTTCGGTGAACTTCCCGCCACGAGTAACTGGCTGCAAAAATGGCAGATTGTATTTTTTTGAAATTTCGTAATCATCCGCTCCGAATGCCGGAGCAATGTGAACAATTCCTGAACCATCGTCAGTACTTACAAAATCTCCCTCGACAACAAAAAAACCCTTTTTATCAACTGTCAGATAGTCAAAAAGTTGAGTATATTCTAATCCGGCAAGATCACTTCCTTTAAACTCCTGAACAATTTCATACTCATCTTTAATCACATGTAAACGCTCTTTTGCAAGAATCAATGATCTGGATTCTGTTTTGGCTAAGACATAAGTGATATTTGCGCCGACTGCCAATCCGACATTGGAAATAAGAGTCCATGGAGTGGTCGTCCAGACGAGAAAATAAGTATTTTCGGAATCGATTTTATCGTTCGGTTTCAATCTCATCATAACGTAAACTGAAGGATCAGTTGTTTCTCTATATCCTAAAGCCAATTCATGTGACGAAAGAACGGTCTCCGATTTCGGACATTGTGGAACAATCTTATAATCCTTGTAGATAAGCCCTTTATCAAATAGCGTCTTCAGTGCCCACCAGACAGATTCAATGTACTCATTTGTACATGTGACATAAGCATCTTCAAGATTAATCCAGTAGCCCATCCTTCTTGTCATCTGTTCCCAGACATCTTTATAGGTAAAAACTGATTCTTTGCAGGCGGCATTGTATTTTTCTACACCGAAAATCGGAATTTCACTTTTATTTGTGATGCCCAGGTTCTTTTCTACTTCAATTTCAACAGGCAGACCATGTGTATCCCAACCGGCTTTCCTATGAACCTGAAAACCCTGTAGAGTCTTGTATCGACAAACAAGATCCTTCAGAGTTCTGGCCATCACGTGATGAATCCCCGGCTTGCCGTTCGCGGTCGGGGGTCCTTCATAAAAAGTGAAACTTTTATTATCAGGCCGGGAGGTGATACTTCTTTCGAAAATCTTGTGGTCATCCCAATAGTTTAATATATCTTTTTCTATCTGCGGATAATCAACTTTGCTTTTAAATTGCTTGAATGCTTTTTTACTCATCTGTTACCACAATAACTTTTACTATTTTTTGGATTCCAGGATATCTGTAAGTTTATTCAGATTATCCTGTATTAGTGAAAATTCTTCCTTTATATCGGAAACAAGTTTGCTCGTATTCAGATTGACTTCTTTATTGAGTACCTGTATTTTCTTATTTAACTCATTCGTGATATCGTCCTTCCCTTCAGAGATCTGTGTCAGTAATTTATTTTGCTCCTGCAGAGCAAGAACTTCACTGACGGACATCCCAAATAACCCGATCGCACCAAGGAAAACATTTCTGAGTAGAAATAGTACAAGGTTTTCACTAAGCAGATCATCAACCCCAAAATACCCGTTGAAATACGAAACTAAGAATACGGTTACAACGGCTGAAGCAATTGTAACAGCGAATACTATCCTGCCCCCCCAAATCCATCCGAATGTTTTGTTTATAAGCCAGCCGCAGACGAATGCGAATAGGGAAAGAATAAACCAGACAGAAAAATTGGCTAATCCCGCATCAAATAAATCAGTACTTAAAAAATCGGAAAAAAAGATGATGACAGCCAGCAATCCGGGAAGCAGATAGTATATTTTTTTTACAATCATAACTGCCTGACGACCTCGCTAAAAATCTTTGTCATTTTGGGTTCGGCTTCATTTGCAGCCGAAATAATTTCACGAAGAACCACTGGTTTTAAGGCATCAGGAAAACATTCATCAGTGATAATACTCATTCCTAAAACTTTTATCCCCATATGATTTGCAACGATACACTCAGGAATAGTTGACATACCAACAACATCAGCACCAATATTCCTCAAAAATCTGTATTCTGCGCGAGTCTCAAGATTTGGACCGGGAACTGCAACATAAACCCCCTTCTGCACTTTTATCCTGTGTTCAAGAGCTATTTTTTCCGCTAAAAGTATCAGTTCATTATCATAAGGCTCACTCATATCCGGAAACCGTGGACCAAGTGTATTATCGTTTGCGCCTATCAAAGGATTATCCCCAAGCAGATTGATATGATCGGACATGATCATAATATCACCCCGTTTGTAAATCTGGTTCATTCCGCCACATGCATTCGAGATAAGAAGAGTTTTAACTCCCAGAAATTTCATAACCCGGACAGGGTACGTAATCTGGTGCATTGAGTATCCTTCATAATAGTGAAACCTGCCCTGCATAACTGCAACATTTTTACCTGCGAGCTGCCCGAAAATCAACTTGCCGTGGTGGGTTTCCACGGTGGAGAGTGGGAAATGCGGCAGTTCAGAATAATCTATGCTGTGATCTATCTCAATCTCATTAACCAGTCCGCCAAGACCTGTTCCAAGAATAATCCCCACTTCATACGTTTTATTCGTATATGTTCTGATTCGGGTAATTGTTTCGTCTATTTTTTTTAGAAGTTCACTCATTTAATTTATTTGATCAATAATTATAATTTCTTTCACCAAAAATTGCTGTGCCGATCCTTATCATGGTAGCACCTTCCTCAATCGCAATCCTGTAATCGTTTGTCATCCCCATAGAAAGCTCCTTCAATCCGAATCCGGAATTGTTAAGCGAATCGGAAAAATGCCTCAGATCAGCAAAGCATTTTCTCAAAATATACTCATCCATGGTGTACGGTGCCATAGTCATCAGCCCGCATAACTTTATATTAGGCAACAAGTTAACCGATTCCGCCAGTTTTTGAACCGAATCGAAATCTCTCAATCCAAATTTGCTTGCTTCATCTGCCAGATTCACTTCGAGTAAGATGTTCTGAATTTTACCTATTTTATTCGCAAATGAATCAATATCAGTTGCGATTTTCAAAGAGTCCACCGAATGAATGAATTCAGCAACAGGTACAACATACTTGACTTTATTAGATTGAAGGTGGCCGATAAAGTGCCAGTTAATTCCTGGTAGTTGGAGTTCCGTACTTTTATCCCTCAATTCCTGGGCTTTATTTTCACCCACATCTCTCATCCCGCAGGAATAAACTTCCCTGATTGTTTCTGCAGGTTGGGTTTTGGTTACTGAAATAATCCTTACTGACTCAGGATCTCTGCGACTAACCTCACATGATTCTCTAACATGTGCTTTTACAATATTTAAATTTTCTAGAATCATTTTAAATCAAGTTTGGGAATCTATATTTTTTAAAAACTAAAGTCAATAAAAAAGGGGGTGAACACCCCCCTTTTTACAAAGCAATTCTATTTCGTTTCTCAACTGCAACCTGTTGTTGTGCCACAAGTATCACAGGTAAGGCAGGTACCTCTTCTGACCATAGTTACATTGTAGCATTTCGGACATATTTCCCCTGTGTATCCTAACTCACGGGCACGTTGAATCTTCAGTTCTGCCTCCGAAATGTTCTTTTTGGAACCTCCGCCATTTCCGTTGCCTTTGTAAACTGGAGTTTTTTCAATAAGACCTGACTTATCTAGTTGAATAGTTTTCTCACTTATTAATTCCTCACTCTCAAAATCAATATCATTATTTTTACTCTTACTCTTCAATACAAGTTCCTGCTCATCCACATGGGCAAGCTCATGTCTGTTCAGATAGGTAACAGCCAGTTCGCGGAAAATATAATCAATAACAGATGTGGTCATTTTTATCCTATCATTACCAATGACAACCCCGCTTGGATCGAATTTGGTGAAAACGAATGCATCAACGAATTCTTCAAGCGGAACCCCGTGCTGAAGCCCGAGTGAAATTGCAATGGCAAATGCATTCAGCAGCGACCGGAAACTTGCACCTTCCTTATGCATATCAAGAAATATCTCGCCTAACTGCCCATTATCGTAATCACCTGTTCTTATATATACAGTCTGCCCGTTTATTTTGGCTTTCTGAGTATATCCTTTCCTTCTGTCCGGTAGCCGTTTCCTTTTTGCAATATACCTGTGGATAATTTTTTCAGAAATTTTAATAATATCCTGCGCTTCAATAGCTTTAACAAGATCATCGTTATCATCATAACTAACCGAATTAAGTGGTTGTGACAGCTTTGAACCATCACGGTACAGAGCATTTGCCTTGAGTCCGAGTTTCCAGGATAGCATATAGGCATTTTGCATATCCTCGATAAGTACACTGTTAGGCATGTTGATTGTTTTTGAAATCGCACCTGATATAAAAGGCTGCGCAGCCGCCATCATATAAATATGCGCTTCCCATTTGATATACCTGGTGCCATGTCTGCCGCACTGATTGGCGCAATCAAAAACAGGCAGGTGCTCGTTCTTAAGATAAGGAGCGCCTTCTACCGTCATTGTACCAAGCACATAATCATTAGCTCTGCTAATTTTTTCTTTCGAAAAACCAAGCGCCATTAAAAGATTATTGCCATTCTCGCGAAGTGTCAGCTCTGATACGCCAAGATTCTTTTCAATGTATTCTTTATCAATAATACCGCTATTAAATACAAAAGAAACATCAATAGATGATGCTATGTTTTTTTCAATTTTATAAAGAACATCACTGGTAAAACCCTTCGATTTCAGAGATTCATAATTTATTTCCGGACAGCCGACAAGTGTACCGGCTCCTTTGGCATATTTCACAATGGCTTCAACCTGTTCCTCGCTATAGCCAAGTTTCCTGAGTGCCGGCGGAATAGACTGGTTTATTATCCTGAAATATCCTCCTCCGGCAAGTTTTTTATACTTAACTAAAGCGAAATCCGGCTCAATTCCAGTTGTATCACAATCCATCACCAATCCGATTGTACCTGTCGGAGCTATTACTGTGACCTGTGCATTCCTGAATCCGTTTTTTATGCCAGATGCAAGTGCTTGATCTGCATCTTCCCGGGCTGCTTTCAGCAGATCAGAAGGACAGTATTTCGGATTAATTCCCATTGGATAGATTGAAAGTTCCTCATACTCTGTCTGTGGAACATTATAAGCTGCCCTTTTATGATTCCTGATCACCCTGAGCATGGAATCCTTATTCTGGTCATATTTACTAAATGTTCCAACTTCCCCCGCCATTTCTGCAGAGGTTGCGTAAGAACGCATATGCATAATAGCTGTAATCGCTCCGGCAATCGACCTGCCCTCTTCACTGTCATATGGAATCCCTTGCCTCATGAGCAAAGAGCCGAGGTTCGCGTGTCCAAGTCCTAGGGTTCTGAAATCATAGCTGTTTTGGGCAATTGCAGGACTGGGATACTGCGCCATAAGAACACTTATCTCTAAAGCAACAGTCCAGATCCTGACCGCATGTCTGAATCCGTAAATGTCGAATTTCTGAGTCTCGTCATTAAAAAATTTCACGAGGTTTAAAGAAGCCAGATTACAGGCTGTGTCATCCAGAAACATATATTCGGAGCAAGGATTCGAAGCTCTGATTTCACCGCTTTCCTTGCATGTATGCCATTCATTGATTGTAGTATGATATTGAATTCCCGGATCGGCAGAAGACCAGGCAGCATAAGCAATATCTTCCCACAACCCTCGGGCACTCAATTTTTTAGCGGGAAGAGGCTTACGATTTTCCTTTGATGATTTTTTAATTTCTGTCCTGTTGTAAAGCGCCCATTCTTTATCATCCAGCACGGCTGTCATATATTCATTTGAAACACGTACCGAATTGTTAGAATTCTGCCCGGAGACACTTGCATATCCTTCAGAATTCCAATCAGTATCGTAGATCGGGAATTCAATCTTTTTAAAACCTTGCTTCGCAAGCTGAATAACCCGCTCAATATAATTATCCGGAATATTCGCCGCTCTTGCATTCTGAATAGCTTTCTTAAGATATTGATTAAATTTCCTGTCAAAACGATCATTTTCAGGATGCTCTCTGAAACATGCATTGATAATCTCGTTCAAATGGAAGTTGCAAGAAACCGAGCCGGCAACAAGTGCTGCCACCTTCTGCTCCTCAATAACCTTCCAGCTGATATACTCTTCTATATCGGGATGATCGATATCAAGTGTGACCATTTTTGCGGCTCTTCTTGTTGTACCGCCTGATTTAATCGCCCCCGCAGAACGATCACCAACCTTGAGAAAGGACATAAGACCACTAGACTTTCCACCACCGCTCAAAGGTTCATTCGATCCCCTCACATTTGAAAAGTTAGTCCCCGTCCCCGATCCATATTTAAATAATCGAGCTTCCCGAACCCACAGATCCATTATACCCGAATCGTTCACCAGGTCATCAGAAACAGATTGAATAAAGCATGCATGTGGCTGTGGATGTGTGTATGCATCTGTCGCACGGGTCAGTTCCCCGGTTTGAAAATCAACATAATAATGCCCCTGAGATGGTCCGTTTATTCCATAAGCCCAATGCAGTCCTGTATTAAACCATTGTGGACTATTTGGAGCACACATTTGATTGGCAAGCATATATATCATTTCATCGTAGTAGATTTTTGCATCTTCCTCCGAATCAAAATAACCTGCTTTCCAGCCCCAGTATGTCCAAGTACCGGCTAATCTTCGAAAAACCTGGCGGCTGTCTGTTTCATGTCCATACCTTTCTTTCTCAGGTAATTCTTTAATTTTTATTTTGTCTGCCTCCGAAGAAAGCAGCCAGTCGGGAATCCCGTCTTCTTTAATTTTTTTGATCAACCGCGGAACACCGGCTTTACGGAAATATTTTTGGGCCAGAATATCAGTCGCAACCTGCGACCAGTGCTTTGGCACAAGAACATCTTCCATACGAAATACAATCGAACCATCGGGGTTACGTATTTCTGAACTTCGTGATTCCATATCCAGAGAGTCCATTACATCAATGATCTCGTTGGTATAGTACCTTTGGTACTTCATACTAAGTCCTTGTAATTAAATATTATATAAAAGATTTATAAATCGTCTGAGGAAGAGGAGTAGTGAGAATAAGATTTAAAAATAAGCAAAAATTAATTTGATTTAAAGCATATGATAAATTTTATTTGCAGAAATTTCTTCAAACGTTTTATTTTTTCATTTTTTTCTTATTACAGTTGGAAAATGATAAAATTTTTTAAAACTTCAAAATTAATTTTTGTAAGTTTGCCAATTATTGAAACTTATACTTAAGGAAGGGTTTTTATATGAAACAGGAAAGATTTGCAGGTGTTCTACTACATCCAACTTCACTGCCGGGAAACTTTGGGATTGGGGATCTTGGAAAACAGGCTTACAATTTTATTGATTTTCTGGAATCCGGGAAATTCTCGATTTGGCAGGTATTCCCCCTTGGACCAACAGGTTATGGCGATTCTCCCTACCAATGTTTTTCCGCTTTTGCCGGTAATCCTCTTTTAATTAGCCCTGAATTACTTGCAGAGGAAGGTTTGCTTGATTCTGCAAAATTTAAGAATTATCCCTTATTTGATCCAAAAAAAATCGACTATGGTCAGGTTATTGGATTAAAAAACGAATTGCTGCGCACTGCTTTCCGTAGTTTCGTTGAAAAAGGAGGCTTGAATTCTGATGCTTTTAAATCTTTTACATCTTATAATTCCGAGTGGCTCGAAGATTATTCATTATTCATGGCAGTGAAAAATCACTATGGAGGTCAGCCATGGACAAACTGGGATAAAGGAATCTCGAGATATGAACTGGCTGCAAGAAATGAATGGAAAGCAAAACTTTACGATGAGGTTAATTTTATTGAATTCTGCCAGTATAAGTTCGACCAGCAATGGTCCGATATAAAAGATTACTGTCATTCAAAAGGCATCAAGATTATCGGGGATCTTCCAATATTTGTGGCATACGATAGTTCTGATGTATGGTCGAACAGAGAACTTTTCTCAGTTGATAATGATGGCAAATTAATTTCTGTTGCCGGTGTTCCCCCTGATTACTTCTCAGCCACAGGACAGTTGTGGGGCAATCCACTTTATAAGTGGAATGTTATGGAGGAAAGGAATTTTGATTGGTGGATAACTCGTTTCAGAAAATTATTCAGCCTGACAGATATTGTTAGAATTGATCACTTCAGGGGATTTGATGCCTATTGGGAAATTCCGGGAGATGCAGAAACCGCAATCAATGGGCGTTGGGTTAAGGCGCCAGGTAAAAAATTATTCCAGACGGTAAGAAATGTTCTCGGAACAGTCCCTATAATCGCTGAAGATCTCGGTGTGATTACGAAAGAAGTTGCAACACTCAGAGATGAATATGAATTCCCAGGAATCAAAATACTCCAGTTTGCTTTTGGTGAGACCGGTGAAAAAAAATTCCTGCCCCATAATCACATAAAAAATTGTGTGGTTCATACAGGCTCACACGATAATGATACAACGCGAGGTTTTTTTGATGCTGAAAAAAAAGCCGGCTCCGGTGTATATGAATGGACTCAGAAATATCTTGATTATTATAACGATAATGTAACTTCTGAATTGATCAGAGTCGCATATGCTTCGGTTGCAAATTATGTAGTGATCCCCATGCAGGACATACTGGATCTGGGATCAGAATCAAGAATGAATTATCCTGGTCGCCCATCCGGAAACTGGACATGGAGATTTACATGGAATCAGATAAATCATGATATTTCGGGAAAATATTCCGAATTAGCTGAGCTATATGAGAGAATCCCTATTACAAAAAATGAATTTGAAGAGATTGAAACGGAAAATAAATGATAAATTTCCTGAAAATTATTGTATCGGGTCTTAGTCCTGCTGGAAATGGTCTGGATTTGTCAGAAAAATCCACCACAGGATACCCGGAAGAGAAAAAATTACAGATTGCCACCTGTGCTTTATTTATAGAGGTGGCAAATTCTGATTCAAATATTGATGGAGAAGAAAAGAAAAAAATCGTTACGCTGATGGAAGAATTGTTTCAACTTTCAAAAATGGAAGTTGAAGAATTATTCATCCTTTCCGAGAAAAAAATAAAAGAAAGCATTTCCTTATATGAATTCACCGATTTGATAAATAAAAATTATAATCAGGAACAAAAGTATAATATCCTGAAAAATCTGTGGAGAATAATCTTCCTCGATAATTATTTGCATAAATATGAGGAATATGTAATAAGGAAAATAAGCTCAAATCTTAATATTGCCCACAGCGATTTTATTGCTGCTAAACTTGCTGTGAAGGAAGAACTTGGGCTAAGGGATAATTAGGGCTTACTCTTGATCTGCCGGAATTAGTTTATTCCAAATGACCTTAAAATATTTACAGCCAGAAACGCTAAGATATATGCTATTCCACTGTAAACAATGAGTTGAATGACTGGAACACGCCAGGAACCGGTTTCCTGTCTGCTGACAGCTAAGGTGGACATACACTGAAGCGCGAAAACAAAGAAAATGATTAACCCGATAATTGTCGCAGGTGTAAACAACAATTGACCAGTTGACTCAATCTTAGCTTCTCGCATCGATAGAAGTATCGATTGCTGCAATGTCGCATCATCTGCTGTAACCTTAAAAATGAGCGCAAGTGAACTGACGAATACTTCACGTGCAGCAAAAGCTGAAATGAGTGCTACTCCCACCCTCCAGTCCAGACCCAGAGGAAGCATGATCGGTTGTATGTAATGTCCAAGATCAGCGGCATATGATGTCTGAAGTCTTTGATGCGCAACCATCTCTTCAATCTGCTCTGTCGAATAATTTCCAGCAGGTACTGATGGTTCTGTATTGGGAAAATATGTCAGAATCCACAGAATAACTGAGAAAGCAAGAATTGTAAGACCGGCTTTTTTTAAATATATGTAAGAGCTGTTTAAAGTGTTAGATATTACATTCTTTATCTTGGGCATTTTATAAGTAGGTAATTCAAGAATAAAGGATGAATTATCTTCCGTTTTAAATACTGAGTTACTGAATCTGTTTACAATTGATGCAATTATCACACTGAAAACAATACTGGAGACATAAATTGCCAGGAGAACTATTCCACCTAGCCAGAATGATTCCTTCGGAATAAGATATGCGATCAGGAGTGCATAAACTGGTAAACGCGCGCTGCAACTCATAAGAGGAATAATAAAAATAGTAAGAAATCGTTCTTTCCGGTTTGGAATAGTCCTGGTCGCCATTATTGCAGGAATTGCACACGCAAATCCGGAGAGCATCGGGACAAAAGATTTACCGTTGAGACCTATCTTAGAGAGTGGTTTATCAATCAGCATCGCACCCCTGGCGAGATAGCCGGAATCTTCTAAAAGTCCCAGAATAAAAAATAAAATAAAAATCTGCGGAACGAAGACCATCACTGATCCGACACCGCTGATAATTCCATCGGAAATGAAGTTGCCCCAGATATTTTTCCCAATGAGAAGAACAGATTCAGAAGCAAGAAAACCAAAAAGTTCATCAATAATATTCATTGCCGGAATTGCCAGCCAGAATATGGAACTGAATATCAGAGCCATGATAAACATAAAGGAAATCAATCCCCAAAAAGGATGAAGCATATATTTATCTATCCTAAGCGAATTAGCATCAAGCTTTTTACACTCGTTATAATTATTTGCTCTCTGAACCCCGAGAAGGATAAGCTGGCTATTAGCACGCGCGAGATTCGGATGACCAGGTTCTACGTCGTCAGCAGGATTGATTACCAGAGATGTCACCCTTTCAATTTCATTATAAATCCCGATCAGTTGCGCATGAGTAAGGTCACCAAGTGCAGTAGCAGGTTTTAACAGATTATCATTTTGAAGAGAAAGATTTTTTATTATGTCGATTAATTGAGGAACACCTTTACCGGTGCGTGAATCAACCCTTACAACAGGGCAATCCAATTCGGAGGACAATGTGTTAGTATCGATGTCAAGATTTTTTTTTATCAGAGTGTCGAGCATGCTCAGAGCAATAATTATCCTGAAACCGCACATTTGAAGCTGTTTTACGAGAAGTAAATGACGCTGAAGCTGACTCGCGTCAACGACAACAATAAGAAAATCCGGGGATCCAAATTTCGGATGATTGTATAGAATATCCACTGCAACTTTTTCATCCGGAGAACCAGGATTCAGACTTATTATACCAGGTGAATCTAAGAGAGTATGATTTTGAAGATATTTGGTTAGAATGTTTCCGGTAGAATATTCAACGGTGGAACCGGGGTAATTCACCGTCTTGGCGCTTTTCCCTGTAAGGACATTAAAAAGTGAGGTTTTCCCGGCATTCGGCTGCCCGACCAGAGCTGCGAGTACCGGTTTTTCGGCTTTGCCGGGAATCATGACACTATAATTGAAGCCGCTTCGTTTTTCCTTAACGCAATTATTGAGCCGCGAATTGAAAAAGCAAGGGGGTCGTGAAATAAAGACCGGTTTACCAGTTCAATTTCCTGTCCGGGTGTGAACCCGATTTCCAGAATTCGTTTACTCGAAGGATGTGTGAAATCTATTTCGCTTATAACTACTTTTTCGCCAAAATTTAAGTTTGCTGCCGTTTTCATATTAAAAATTACTATTATTTATATTTAGTCTATGTAAATATAGTGGAGATTATTTAATATTTCAAGAAAGATTAGAAAAAATTAATATTTCACTAGAAAAATTGTTCCGGCTACGATCAGGGCAGCGGCAATTGTTCTGCGAATCTTGAAGTTTTCGTTGTAGAATTTCCCCCCGGCAACTGTGGCAAATAAAACTGAAAGCCTCTTTACTGAAAGTACAAGTGCGACCGAAGCAAGTTTAACAGCTTCGATTTGTGTGTAACGGTACATGAATGTAACCAGTCCGAGAATCACAATAATAGTAGTGATTCCGGAACCACTCTTTCTTTTGGAATCCTGACTGATACCTTTCCTTTTTCGATTAAAAACCCAAAAGAGAGCAAAAAAAAGGAATGCAAAAAACTGCTGATACAATAGAAAAATCTTTGGTTCAGTCTTATAACTTGTCAGGATGTACTTATCAGCAACAGAAGTCGCGGTAAAGATAAATAAGGCTGTAAATATGTAAATGTGAGCTTTTGAATTGGCAACCGCCCTGAAAGGTGATAAGATGCCATCCCCTTTTCGTAATTCCAGGATATAAGAACCGGAAAAAATAAGAAACAGCCCTACTGCCTCAACCAATGTAATCCGGTCTCCAATTATTACAAATGCAGTAATCGCCACTAAAGCAGGAGTCGCCGCAAGCAAAGGTAATGCCCTGCTGAGTTCCAGATTCTGAATTGCAAGCATTACATTGTAAAAAGCAAAAGCACCCAGGACACTTTTAACTGCAATAATAATAATCACCTCTGTACCAGGCATCATATTATCAATCCAGGGAAACAACATAAAACTGAAAATCAATGATAAACCGGTAACCTTTAAGGAGAACTCTAAAGGATCCATATCAAATAAAACCTTTTTCTGCATTAAAGCAGCTAATGCAGAAAAAACCGCAGAAGAGAAGGAAAGTAAAAACCAGAGCATGTTTATATCGAGAATAAAGCCTTAATAAAATAATTCCTGCCCGGTTCGAAATGAATAATACCGCGATATGATGACAAGTGATATTTATATGCTTTATTAGTAAGGTTGTCAATTCCACAAAATAATTTCACGTACGACCCGTAAATTTTTACAGGAATTGAATTAAAGTGCAGATTAAAAGTAGTGTACCCTCCTGTTCTAACCTCACCTGGAGCAATATCATCCTGATCCGTAAAAATTTCGGTGCGAAATACTAACTGACCGGTCGAGGAAAAAGTATATGCAATTGCAGATTTTAACGTAAGAGGAGGGATCTGCGGAAGATTCAGATCAAGATTGGTATCTTCGCCTCTGACGTACCCAGCAACAATAGAAAAATCAAAATTGCCGGCAGAAAATCCTGCGCTGGCATCAAAGCCGTAGATTCTTGCTGATCCAACATTCTTCTTAATATAAAGACTATCCGCAACCGCGATGTCATCAATCACAAGATTATTAAATAAATTCCAATAAAAGTTGATGCTGTATCTTATGTTCGGGCTGTTGCGTCGGAAACCAATATCAAAATTATAAGCTGATTCAGGGTCAAGATCCGGATTTCCAAGAAATATCACTGAACCAAGATTTATATACTGAAATCTTTCCTCAAGTGAGGGCGCTCTGAAAGATCGTCCAATGTTCAAAGTTATCTGGTGGAGATCAAATACTGGAACAAGCATTCCAAAATTTGCACTCCATGAAGAATTCCTTATATCCGTTGCGGAGAAAGAAGCTGATGGATTCACTGGCGGATTATCATTTTTAATTCCGTTAATGATTATGTACTCCGGGTTATCAATCTCTTCGGAAGTAACACGTACGAGGTCATAACGAAATCCTAACATTGCTACGATTTCACCAGGGAATTTGTACTCATCCTGAACAAAAAAGCCAAGCGATCCATAATCTGAAATCGGGACTGGTCTTTCTCCGACAATTTTATTGAGGGGGATCTGGTTTGTAGTTCTGCGACTGTCCATTTCCCTCTGCCAGTATTCAACCCCAGCCAAAAGCAAATGTCTGTCAAAAGTCCAATCAGACTGCAAAGATAAGCCTCTTGTCCTGTGGTCGGCTTCAGGCAATAAAACCGCATTTACATTTGGTTTTAGCTCTACTTTTCTTCTTATATCCTGACGATATGCCTGGAATGAAATCTTGCTGAAATTTTCTGATAAATTATCAATGCTATATTTAAACGATGATAATTCCCGTTTTTCTTCCGGATATCTTGCTGTTGCAGCCGCAGGAAAAGATCGTCCACCTGGTATTCCAACATCACTTGCATAAAAATTCTGATAATTAAATGATATTGTATGGTTGTTAAGTAACTTAAGTGCACCGCCAGCCGAGAAGCTACGGTCATTAAACCTGCTGTCTTTCAGAATCCCGGCAGGAGTTGAAGCATCGCCTGCCGAGCGTCTCCCATATGCAATCTTCAGATAATGTGATGCTGAAGCGCTATTAATCGAAACATGATTAGAATTGCCCGAATTTACCGAATTAAATTGTGACGAAACTTCTGCTTTAATTACATTCTCAGATTGAAATATCGGATCGAACGTGCTGACATTAATAACACCTCCTGTAGCTCCGGTCCCGTAGAGAGATGAATAACCTGACTTTAGAACTTCAACAGAAGAAATATCCTGCATATTGAACATTGATAAAGCCGCAGCGTGATTATTTGCAGTTTCAATTCTTGCTCCATCAACCAGGGTAACAATATTATTTCCCGATGACCCTCTGATGTTAAGTGCTGTTCCCCACATTCCATCACGGATTAACCAGAGCCCGTCAGTTTCTGAGAGAATTTCAGAAATTGTGGAAGCTGAAGATTTGCTAAACATCTGACTGCTGAAATATTCAATCTGCTGAGGAATATCATACAAATAACGATCAGCCCTGTTACTGATAACTTTGATTTCATCAAGTGTATATTTGTTAATCCTTGAACTGTCCTCGTCACTGAACCCTACAGCATTAGATTGTCCAGAATGACCCCGTCCTGAACTAAAATTGGTTTGCGCAAATAATCCGATGGTCAAAAGAATAAATAAAAAGCCCGCTTTAATAGATATGTACCTGATCATATAACAAAGAAAATTAATTTTACTTTTGTAAAAATAGTGATATTTCCCAAATTGCCCATAAAATATGATGCTCTGTATTATTGAATATATTTTAAATAAAAAGTATCTTTGTATCTTATATAGAATATTTCTGGATGTATTATGAAAAACTTATTGATGCTACTATGCATACCGTTGTTTGTGGCTTTCGGCCAGTCACAGGATCACTCCGAATTTTTTGAAGACGAATTTGAAACTCCTCAGGAAGTGACAGAAAATTGCCTGACATGCCATGATACTGTCGGTGATGAGGTACTTAAAACAAAACATTGGAACTGGGGACAGGCATCTGTATCCGGTCAGCGGCATGGGATGATAGATTACGGTAAAAAAAATCTTATTAATAATTTCTGTATAGCAATTCCTTCAAATTATCCGAGATGCACAAGTTGTCATATCAGTTATGGGTGGAAAGATGCAAATTTTGATTTTTCTGATCCGAACAATATCGATTGTCTGATCTGCCACGACCGAACCGGCACATATTCAAAAATTCCTGATGGAGCCGGAATGCCAGATAAGGCATTGAATTTGTTAAAAGTTGCTAAAAGTGTTGGAGCCCCAACAAGAGCTAATTGCGGAAAATGCCATTTTGACGGCGGCGGCGGTTCAGGTGTAAAACACGGGGATATGGATGAAAGCCTTATTAAACCCTCACCTGCCCTGGATGTACACATGGGCAAACATAATTTTCAGTGTCAGAAATGCCATACCACAACGAATCATGAAATTGCCGGAGCCAGTCACGGATCAATAGCAAAAGGGAAAAATCATTTCGGCTGTATTAGTTGCCATGGTGAGAAAGTACACAAAAAAGGTGTTTTGAATAAACATATTAAATCAGTTGCTTGCGAAACCTGCCATATTCCTGCTTTCGCACGCCAGGAGCCTACTGTCACTTTCTGGGATTGGTCTCAGGCGGGTAAAGATATCAAGCCCGAAAAAGTGCATGGCAAGGATAATTACATCAAGAAAAAAGGTGCTCTCACCTGGGAAAAAGATGTCCGCCCTGTGTACGCCTGGTATAATGGCAAAGCAGATTATTACACCAGGGGTGATAAATTCGATGATAAATCAGCCGTTCCATTGAATCAGCTTAAGGGTGATATCAGGGACCCCAAAGCGAAAATCACTCCCTTCAAACTCATGAAAGGAAAGCAGCCATATGACCCTGAGAATAAATATCTTATAATTCCCAATCTTTATGGTAAAGAGGGATACTGGAAAACTTTTGACTGGAAGCGAGCCTCAGAAATTGGCATGCAGAGTGTGGGATTGAAATTTTCAGGAAAAGTCGATTTTATTGAAACAGAAATGTATTGGCCTGTAAACCATATGGTACCACCTGCTTCAGAAGCTCTCAAATGTATGAACTGTCACGGCAAACGTGGTTTTCTTCTAGATTGGGAAAAATTAGGATATGATCAGGATCCGCTCAGAACAAGAGGCCGATTCAATAAAAAAAGTTGATATTTACTTTCAATTTTAACTTCAAAAAAAGGCTTGTTTTGCAAGCCTTTTTTTTTTGACAAATACTTAGTTCAAATTACAGTATTAGTTCATTCCAAGATAACGCAGAAAGTAACCCATCAGGGTTTTTCTGTCAGAAGGTGAATTAACAGTCTCAAATGGAAATCCAATAGTAATACAGGAATAACTTTCATTTTTGAAGCCCACTGAAGCAGAAAAACTATTGTCCTTATATCTTAATAAAACTTCAGCTCCTCTGACTGGATTAATTGCATCAGGCGATTCAACCTGGTAAGCACTCCCAAGAAGAGTGGTTTGAAAGCTATATTTTTTATTTCCTGAATCATCCAAAACGGGAAGTGTGAAAAATTCACCGCTTCCTGAGGCAAAGCCAGTTGCCAATTTTATCCTTAGCATATCCGTTGCGAATAAAATGGCGCTACTATCAATAACTTCGGATTTAAATATATCACTTCCAATATACGAACCTGAAATTATTACCCTGCCGTTGCTACGAAAATAGCCCGTGAGGAAATTTCGCAACTTCTCTCCAAGAACAGAATATTCCATGGTAAACCGGGAATTTCCCACTTTCTTCTGTTCATGGAAATTTTTTTCCTCTCCACAAATAATGTCAACCAGATCAAAATCATTTAGATTAACCTGTCCGTTTTCCACAGATTCTTCCGAACAGGAAACGAAAGATAATCCATTCTCAATCATAGCTTTTCCGTGTATTGACGGATAATCAAATGAATTTCCCGGAATCACTTCAGTTTCGTAATCTCCACGGCTCGCTCCAAAACCGGGAGCGTCATTCGAAATAAAAAGGGAGTTCGGATCAAAATCATATTGGAGACCAGTATAACTGTAATCCAGTTTATCCGGCACACCTGCGTCGAGGTTACTAAGAAATCCGGAAAATTCATCTGTCTCAATCCAGGCAGGAGTGCTGACTCTGTCAAAATTGTTCACTATCAGAACAGGTTTTATATCCGAATTTGAATATCCTGCGGACAATATCTCTGATGGAAAACTCTCTCCTCCGGAATTAAGCGCAGTAACTTTGAAACTGTAAATTTGTCCGGGCAGCATGTTCTCAATAATACATTTTTGACCATTCACAATCCTTCCGTTATCAAAACCACCGTCCACAATACGTGTATAAACCTTACAATATTTGGGGGCTGAGTTCGGTTCTCCTTTTTCTGTTACCTCATTCCATCTCAATTCGACAGATTTTCCATCAATTGACTTGATCAGAAAATTATTAACCGGCAAAGGCTGAACAACATAATCATAGCCATTTTGACTTGCGATAAATTTAAGCATCGCTTTATAAATTGATCTCCCGACAGTGAATTTAAAACGTGGATCGTTCATATAACGCATATCGAGAAAATTCTGGTGTGAAAGAAGTTCAAGTAGTACAGCCGGAACATTTGGTCGGAATGCTTCGCTATACATAGAATTCATGAGCTGTCTTCTGTTCCACGTTGTATCCCAGTTGATACGAAGGTCATTTACAAGCTGAGTTTGCAGAATGTCCGCCAGGTCCCTGTTTGCAAGCCTTGACATACCGTCCGGGAATACATCGAGAGACTCGGCATCCATGATACTATAAATTGATAGTGTTCCAATAGTTGTATCTTTGGAAATTCCGGCGTCCGTATGAAAAGCCATTGAAAGGTCTATTGGTATTCCGAGACCAGCAGCGCTTCTGTTATTATTTGGTCCGGCTGGTGCGCCCCGAAGATAATTAACCCACTCACCCCTGCATTGATAATCATCCTTATAATCGCTGATACCATCATTAAGAGCATATATCAAGTCAGCAGGCATTCCGGCATATTGAAGATAATATCTTGCCCCCTCATAAAATTTTGGCCTCCCGCTTACTGTGCCTCCCCTTTGAACGACGCCAAAACCTCCTCCAAATCTCACGGCATCAGCACTTATGAACCTGCCGGTCTCGTTACTTTTATTTGTTAAAAAGACGCCTGATTCACTATTAAGTCCCTTTCTGAATCTGAAAGTACCAAGATAAATCCATGTACCAGCACCGATAGTTTGATTTATTGAAAATTCAGTTTTGCCACCATCGTGCCAGACTGTATAATGTGCATCCGAAACATTTTTTCCTGTCTGCCCATAAGAAATATAGACAGCATAATCTCCCGTTTCAGGAATTTCCGGGATCCAGGAAGTCCGTGCAGATGAAATATTGTCACTTTCTATATATCTGAAAGTTCCGGCTTTGAAGGGATTGAAGTCATCAACATATGGCAAGTCACCTTCTGCAAACCCCTCAGAGCTACCATTTTTCCATTTATTAATTCCTTGTCCGTCAGTCTCAGAAAATTTACCTTTTAATTGAACCGCAGCCATATCATTGTCTATTACGACAACATTTTTCTGCGGATCCCTCTCACGGGGAATAAAAACATTTGCTCCGGCATTTTCAAGCATTGGTATAAGATATGGAATAGTTATGGACAAGGGGAGAACATCCTCAACGGTCTGAAACAATCTTGGTCTCTGCCATTCCCACCTTCCTGCATCCTGAGAATAATACCATCCATGACTATGCCATAATGCAATATTGGTATTCGTGAGTCCGTGGCTCGGAGTATTTCCGCTACTTATATTCTTTACTAAAGGTATCCTCGCCCTTATATTTTCCTTTGGAAGTCTGGCAGTGTCATAATCATTTTTATCAGCACGGAAATAGTTTGGAATCAGATTCTCAATTTTATATCCTGTCGTGGAGATCTCGAACCAGTAATTATTAAATTCAGGCCCGAAAAAATTCTTCACCTCATTATATATTAGAGGTATGTCATCTTCCCTGAAAGGGCGAAAAGAGAAATATCCGTTAAATTCCAACTGGATCAGTTTTGCATCTGTATTGATTGAACCGGATTTTATCTCAGTGCCAACAGGCATATCAAAATTCATTTTTGCGGATCGAACCGTATCAGTAAATTGAGCAAGCCGAGCCTGAAAATTGATTTCAATCTGTTGCAGCTCCTTGCTTGAAGCACAACTGTAAATAATCGTTACAAAAAAAATAAAGTATGCTAATTTTAGGGAATATTTTTCCATATAATTATCCAATTTAGACTAACCTGGGTGTAAATTCTGTATCTATTTCTTCTCCGTCGTTTAATCCCTTGCATGATTTATGCGTGGCGTTTCTTGCGTCGGAAGAGTCAAAAACAGCATCGTTTTCTATATAAATAACAGTCATAGCCTCTCGAATCTCATTAGTTTTGTTTTCCAGGGCGCCATGGAAAGTGAGTCCGGTATGGTATGTCGCATCACCGGCATTGAAAGGAATCGTGATTGTTTTTTCAGAATCTATTGAATCCGGGTGATGGGGATTTTTGAAAATATCAACATACTCACGCAAGCCGGACGTATGTGTCCCGGGATAAAAAAACAGGGGACCTTTCTCAATCGGAACATCTACCAGAGCCATCCAGGCTGTTGTTGTGCCAAGCGGGGTTTTGACAGGCCAATAGCTGGAATCCTGGTGTACATCAGTCCTGCGCCCTCCTGCTTCCTTGAATAAGGCCTGATCATGCCAGAGTCTCGCACCTTCAACGCCCATGAGATCCCGGGCAACCCCGGCAAATCTTTTTCCAAAAACAAGATCTTTCATCGCCGGGAAATCCCAGCAAAGGAATCCGCACTGAAGGAATGACTGTTCATACTGCGATTTCTCCGCAAGTGTTCTCAAATCATTTTCCTTTCGAATCAGTACAGCGGCTTCCGTAACTTTTCGTGCATATTCGAGTGCGCCTCCGGAAAGCAACCTTTCAATTTTCACAAATCCATTAATGTTGTAATAATCAATCTGCTTGCTTGAAAGCAGATAAGGCTGATTATACATATCAATAAATTCATTTGGTGTTGCCGAATTTAAAATATCTAAAGCTTTCGACCTATCGAGGTTATCAAATTTTACCAAGTTCTTCTCCTACTTAAGAAACATTGTTTTGATATATTCCACTTTTTTAACGCCTGTCCCGATTTCTATCCCCTCTACTCTGATAAAATATATTCCGGAACTCATTTCCCTTTCGGGTCTAAATTTCAGGACTTTGGCACCAGAATTCATATTACCCTGATAAAGTTCTGCGACTTTTTGACCTATTACAGAAAAAACTTCAACTTTGATAAAAGATGTTTTATTCGTTTCAATCATGATGTTGGTCAGCGGATTAAATGGATTCGGGTAATTTTTGCTTTGAATATAAAATTCAGGGATACCTGGATCGTGTGCGATCCCGGAAATAATTCCCGGAGTAAATATATTGTCGAAATAAAGTCTGCCGGAAGCATCTCCTGTATCATTAAATTGTACCCTGAACCCTTTAATGCCATTAGCTTCCGGAACCATAGCTGCGGGAATTTCGAAATATTTCCAGCCAAAAAAATCAACTGAAGAAAAATTGATTACATTGTCATCCGAAAAAATGATACTCAATTGATTATGACTCAAATCTCCATTAATCCAAAAACCAAGATCGGAGCTATCTGAAAGAAAAACAGTATTATCAGTAATTAAATCAATTTTGGATCCCGCTGTGCCATCAAATTTATATTTTAACAAACCTGAGTATGAACCGCCAATTTTCCGTGTCTGTGAAAGCACAAACGAAGATTCGGAAGTATCTACTCCGCTGCCTGAGAAAGACCAGCCGCCCTGATCTTCAAAATTTTCAAGAATACTGCCTTCTCTTATTGTAAGTAACGAAGTAATAAAAGGAATTTCAATATCTGAGATTGCATTGCCATAGTAATCTTTGATTCCTGCTTTGAATACTACTTTATATTGCTTTCCACTTAACATCGGCTGGACGGGTTTAAAAGTAACTATGCTCCTATAGTTTTCATTAATTATCTGAGCATCATTGTATGGAAGGGACTGCCCATTCTCATTATAAAAAAACACTCTGCCAATTAATCCGTCAATTTCTTCATTAAAAATATACTTCATCTCAGCAAGCGAATCGATTCCATTTCCGGAAGGAAAGTATCTGAGTAAAAACGGGGGATTAATATCAGGATCGACTGTGTAAAATTCCATCTGATAATTACCGCCGGGATTTCCATCACCATCTCCATCTAATGGTGCCCCGAAAATGTTCACGGCGCTCTCTCCAATCAGAAGGGAGTAGCCTGTCGAAAATTGCCACATATTCGATGGTTTGATTTCAAGATTTTTATTCTGTGTCCATTTTAAGGTATAAAGGCTGGGAGGATTAATCCAGAGAGCACTCCTTACTGATGCTGTATCCATCGTCTGGCTGAAACTTATACTAATCGATTTATATGCCGGGAATTGCTGGAATTCAGGCTCAGGAGTTGTTGCTGTTATTACGGGTGCATTTGAAGCCAGTATTTCTTTAAGTTCGAGTCGAAGATTGCCGAGTTTATAATAAAGGTTAGTACCGGGACACTCTGTCGAACAGCCGTCTCGATGCCCGCTGACATGCTTTATTGTTCTCTGGGAAGAGGGATGGTATGAACTTGCAGTTGGGTCAATCCCCCTCTGATTTAGTTTCCATGCAAAAAGCAATTTAAGGCTGTTTAAGGCATTATCGGTAGGGCTTACTGTTGTATATGTTCCCATAACACAAAGCCCCATAGTATTTGCGTTATATCCGCAAAAATGAGCCCCGATTACATTGTCCCCGCCTGCTCTTCCTTCATACAGAATACCATTTGGATCGACGAGATAATTATAACCGATGTCTCCCCATCCATTGCCATAGGTATGCAAATCCCAATAGCTTCTCACGATTGCTGCCCAATCAGATGAAACATTTGGTCCCGCGCTATGATGAATGATCAGGTGAGTCACCGTCGTATATGAAGGTCCCCATCCGGAGTTCTGCCCTTGCGGACATCCCCATTCAGTCCTGCTAACGACAGGTGGTTTTTGAAAATTGTCCTGAACGTTTTCTGGCAATACTTTTTCTATTGAAATGAGGTCGGATTTTCCGGGATTAATTATATGTAATTTAATTTCTGAGAGAAGTGATTTGCTTTCTGAACCGATGCCGGAAACTCTGAACCTGACGAATTTCTTTTCTGCGGCAACGAGTACCAAACCGCTTGAATATTCAAAACCGTTTGAACCATCAAAATCATCATCCTCAGGAAGAACAGAGTAATCTTCCCATTCTTCATTGTTATTAGAAACTGAATATTCTAACTTAAAATCGGTGATATCAATATCTCTATTCCAGTAAACTCCGAATGCAAGAAAGGGTTCTGGATTATTCAATCCAAACTCAATCGGCATTGTTTTTATTATCGATCTTTGGCTGGATCGCTCAATAAATATTTTACCTGAGTTCTCAGATTTGATATTAGTGCTTTCTGAGAGCAAAATAATTTTATTGAGATCAGGAAAGAGAGTCCTGTGTCTCTGGTCCTGAGCTCTTGTAATACTTAATAATCCTGTAAGAAATAAGAAAATAAAAAAACTTCTGATTAAAAAAAGCATAGAAATTAACCTGGTTTAATGAGAATCAAGAAAAAACAAATATAAATATTTTCGGGCAACCGTTTTGTGGTTTGTGACAGAAGATTACAACAGGCTGATTTAAAAACAGCCTGTTGTAATTAATAAGAAGTATTTTAGAATTTGATACCGAACGCAAAATAATGAATATCCTTCAGACGACCGAAATCCTGGTAAGCATAATCAACACTAACGTTCAGGTAGCCCATAAGTCTGTACCTGAGTCCGGCACCGAGCGTCAACCCCTCTTCCGAATAAGCTTCAAAAAGGGATTTGTAGCCTGCACGGATCATTACTATCTCATTCCAGGAATACTCTGCGCCTGTGTTAAGATATTCATAATGATCATTTGGATGAACTGCATCAATTCCGAGAGTGAGGCGGTTATTTTCCGATTTAACCAGATCTGCTGCAACACCTGCTCTGAAAATTAACGGAAGATCAAATTCGTCCAGTTCAACTTTGGTGTTAATAAGATTTCCACCTTCATAGCCAACCTGGAAAAGTTCTATCTGATCTCTCCCGTCCATCTGCATCTTCGTGCCGAAATTTGAGATGGAAGCGCCAATACGGAATTCGTTAAGAACAGGTATCCTGTATAGTGTTCCGATATCGATAGCTAAAGCTGAAGAAGAAGAATTCCAGATATATTCGCTTATGTACTTCAAATTGAATCCAATGGCAAAATTATCTGTAAGATTCCTTGCATATGTAAGACCAATCGCCAATGCGCCGGCTCTGAAATATTCTCCGGTCCCTTCGGGTTTCTCAATTGTTCTTACTGACATTTCATCCATCGTCATAACATTTACGAAAGTCCCGATCGTACCAATTCCATCGAGATATGTTGTGACTGCCGCATAATCAAGATCAACGTCAATAATCCAATCAGTATGGTTAAATATTGCCTCGCTCGTATAGTTCGAGGCAACTCCTGCCGGATTCCAGTATATTGCTGAAACATCATTTGCCGTTGCAGTAAATGCACTTCCCATTCCAATGGCTCTTGGACCGACACCTATTTTCAAAAACTGTGCACCGGTAGTCCCGCTTTTTGTTAAATTCTGCGGGAAAAGTACAACCGGTACAAAAAGAATAACAGTCAATAATCTAATTATTACTTTGTTCATAATTTCACCTGTCCTTTACCGGTTTACTTAATTAATGCAAATTTTATGATTTTCTCACCAACCCCGGGTGCATCAATGTGCGCAAAATAAATACCGTATGCAACACTGAAACCATCTTTATTCAATAAATTCCAGAATTCCCTGCCGTTGTCGTTCCCGGAATCATGGTCAAGAGTTGCAACATGATTACCGCTGAGAGAATAAATCCTTATAGTACAGGTTGAGGGCAGATTTTCGAAATATATTCTTCTTTCGCCACGGGTTGAATTTGGAAGTTTATTCGCCGGTTCAATAATGCTGTAACCAACATAGGGATTGGGAACAACATAGATATTTTCCATTTTGTTTTTGGCAAGATCAGTATTTATTCTTCCGGCCTGAGTACTGAGCACAAATTTATCGTCATTTGTGTAAGGACGTGCAGTCGCAAGAAAGAATACATCGCCATCTCCCGGTGGGATCATTGTTACAGAACTATCTTCCGGAGGTCCGAATGAGACTGCCCAGGTAATTGTGTCAGTGGCAACTCCTTTTGAACCGGGTTTGAAAATTGAAATTTCTTCTCCGATTGTCCAAACTGAGTCCTCGCTTGAAGGCTTTTCGCTAAACACTGTCATCACACGATTATAAATATCTGAGTTCGTATCCCGGTAATTAACCTTGTATTTGACAGGGACTTTCAGAACGCCCTTTCTGCTAAGCGAGAGAGCAGAGTCGATATTCTGAGATGAAAATTCAATCAGGTAATCTGCCGGATATCGTTTTTGTTTGGGTAAGACCTTCGAATCTCGGACGTCAAAAGCAAGATTTGTATTCCCTTCAATCCATTTTGATTTAACGCTGTCGTATTCAAGAATTGGCTGATCCATAACAAAAAGTTTTATTCCATCAAAAGTATTATTGTAATCTTGATTTTTCAGCGCTGTGCTGCCGATTATCGGGTAATAACGATATGTAATGTTGTATCGCTGATCATCCGTCATTTGACCTGCACGGGTTCTTCTTATTGCACCGCGTTCATAATTAATAACATAATCAGCCGTTTCTGTGTAAATTGTACCACCGGCATCGCTTACTTCAAGATAAGAATCATCCGAAATATTTACTTTTCCAAGTTGTGTGAAGTTTGTATCATATAAAGAGAAAGATTCATGGATTGGATTCAAATTCAGGACTGAATAATTTTTAGTATTCCTGATCGTACCTTCAACCAAAAGGGTTTCATAAAACTGAATTTCGTATTGTCCGTTTTCAACAACACTCAGGTCATTCAGTATTTCGAATTGAATATCGCCGGTTCCTATTCCTTCCGTATGCGAAAGATTTTCATTCTGGATTTCCGGTTCGATGTAACCGCTGGCTCTCGGACCGGGAATAACCTGTGCAGTATTTTTATCAAATTTCAGGTTTCCAGTAATCGGATCAGCAGTTATTTTTTTTGAAGTTTCAGTTGGCGGAATTCCAACAGAATCACCGTGGTCATAAGCAACAAGCGCATAATAGTAAGTTTGTCCGTTCAAAACATTATTCGAATCGACAAAGGAGTGCACCAATCCTGAGTTATTCCCAAGATAATACTGCAACCCTCTTCCCTGATACGGAATTGGATGGTAACCCTTCCAAAGACTTTCAATGCTGGAAGAGTATTTTCCATCTTTATTCCAATCCTGATAACTCTCACCAGTATCCCATCTTCCGTTATTATTTTTATCGATAAATGGTTCACTTACAATATCAAGGTCCCATTTAGCTTCAGTTCCGTCAGGACGCTGCAATGGTTCTAAAAGAAAACCGCTCCCTTTACCGTCAGTTATATTAAGGATATCGTTGAAATCCGGATCCACACTTCTATAAATGACATAACCCTCGAAATCCTTCCCCGTTATAGGATCAACGCTCTCCTCAGCAACTGCATCCCAAAACAAAGTCACTTTTTTGTCATCAGGAACGGCAGTCAGGGTTGGTGTAACAGGAGGTTTAAAGAATTGATAATTTTCATTGTAAATTCGCTGTACTGTTTCTGCTGTAGTCAAGAGATCGTCAAGATCTTCACCAAGTAACAGCGCCATAGAAATTCTTTTGGTTTCACCTTTTTTCAGAGAAATGTATCCTGCACCGAATATAAACACTATATCCCTGCCTCCCTGAATTTCAGAAAAATTTCTCGGCGTAGCTCGATTCCACATTATTTCATCATCACTGATTCTGCCGCCTTCTCGCCACTGCCAACTGTTAAAACTTGTCAATCCAATCTGATCCGACTCATCGAGATCTGTGAATTCGAAATTTGGTTCGCCGGGATATAATGGATGCGGTGAACCATCAGGATTCCGAAGTCCACGTGTAGGAAACCCATCCCCCTCGCCTTCGTCATTGGTTTTAGCAACACCATCAACTCCAACGTCATGAAGATCGGGATTCCAATCGCCATCATTATCTATTCCATCATCCTGCCTCTCATCCACTAAACCATCGCCGTCATCATCAATTCCGTTGTCGGCATCTCCCGGACTCTCAAGAAATTTACAACCGAGATATCCCAATGGCAGGTTTCTTGGACCGGTTTTATCGCGATCATAAAAATAGACCATACTTCGGGCATAAACTGGGACCTTACTGACATCAACTCCCGGAAGTGAATAAGGAGGCACGAAATATCCATAATCATCCGTGTTTTCAGGAGCTCCGCCGCCAATATCAGGATCGCCGTATATACCAAATATCACACTGTCAAGATCTTTTTCACTGACGTTTGTAATCGTATAAACGAAGAAAATTGCATTTTCTGCCAGAGCATTGCTCCATTGAAATGCCCTTCCATCAACCTGAACACCGATTCCCCTTTTCGTTGTATCACTCACATATGGATAATAAGGGAACTCTCGGTTATCTCTATCGTCCATAGCCCAGAAAACTTCCTGATCGGCGTTTGTGGAACCCTGTGAAAGAAATCCCGGCCAAACATATTTTCCAATAGTTGGATTGTACCAGGAACGAGGCCACGAATCCGGTTTACCATCACCATCAACGTCGTCAGCCGGATTTGAAGCCATCTGGTCCTGATCAGGATCGGCGTAGCCTTCGAGTGGTTCCCACTGCCAGAGGTCTGTCGGATCTGCCGGGTTAACTTCATATAATCCGCTATAATCATTCAGAGCATCCGACACAATTTTTAAGCGTTTGGTGGGGTCATTTGCACTCGGTACACTCGCAGCAACAAAAGGACAGAACTGGTAAACATATCCAAGATTCCTCCAAACTACGTTATCAATATCTCTTGCAATATTAGCGCCGCCTGGTCCGATACCGCCATAATTATAAACAGAAGCAGTAATTTTATTACCGTTCATGATATAGCTTTTTCGATCCTTCAGCGCATTAATTTTACTCATCTTCCAATCATTGCTGTACTTATCGGATGATGTCTGCGGTTGTGCAAGTTCTGAAGGCAATCCCATACTCATAAGAAGCTCTTTAACCGAGGCGTGTTCTTCTGCCTTTTTCGAATTCAAATCCTGAGCTTTAAACGGATTGCCTGACAAAAGGAAAGCCAGTATTATAAACATCAATATTTTTTTCATTTGCATCTCCGTTATGCTATTAAAAATCAAGGGATAGCCCAATTCTTACCTCACGTGGAGCACGGTAAAACTGCGGCTGGTTAAAATATTCGGCTGTGGTTTTTACGCCTGGAACTCTTGCCGCCAATTCATCGGTTGACTTGGCTGCTTCAAGACTTTCATCAAGTGTATAAGTTGATCTTCCAGTACTTGAATAAACTACATTCTCTATTAGTGCGTCAAAGAGATTAAATACTTTTAAAAACATTGTGACATCATAGCCCTGAATGTCAAATGTTTTTTCAGCTAAAAGGTCAACTCTCGCCTGACTTGGTTTCCTGCCGGAGTTTGGTCTAAGATAAACTTGTTTATCAAAAAGTAAAGGATCATAAGGTAATCCTGTTCCTAATCTTGCCACTAAAGTGGCATTCCAGTCACCCGGTTCTCCAACACTAACAGTTCCATTGAGTGTGTGGCTCTGATCCCAGGCCAGATATATTGGCACCTTTTCACTTTGCCTTCCTGAATTAATATCGAGGAAAAATGCGGTCGGATCAGTATCGTTGCCTTCAGCAACCTGGAAAGTATAATCTAAAGAGACACCTAACATATCCTGCGGAGTCCTTCGCTTCGTAAATGAAAAAATTATACCCCTTATGTTACCATAATCCTTATTGACATATTTTAGATAAGTTTCACTCGTACTCAAACGTATTTGCTGAGTTGCAAGAAGATCTCTAACGTCCTTATAATATCCTGTGACGTTAAAAGCGACATTGTCACTGAGCTGCTGCTGGAGACCGATTTCATATGTCACAGTTTTTTCAGGTTTCAGATCAGCATTTCCGTACAATGGAGTACTGAAACTATATTTGAAATCAGGATTCGAATAAAGATACTGGAAAGGAGGCATCTGGAAAAAGTGTCCATAAGAAAAATGAATAATACCTCTGTCAGTAATCGGGAAAGATATTCCTACCCTCGGGCTGATCTGATGCTTTGCTTCGGCATCTGCTAAGAGACTGTTCTTATCGATATTAGTCGGCAGAGTCGGATCATTGGGCGTTGGATTAAATATATCTGTTGAATAACGTGAAGCAGCCGAGAAATAGTCATATCTTATACCGATATTCATTATAAGATTATCGAATTCCATTTTATCCTGAATGTAGGTCGAAAATTCAACCGGTGTTTTAGTATAACTGTTACGGTTGGCATTGCTTTTATCAGGGATTGTCGGTGTAAGGTATATTAATGTATCTCTCAATACAGTAAATGATTCATAGTTCAGTTCATGACTCTTATAATATGCACCGAATTTAACTTCATGATTTTTATTCAGCTGACTCGTAATATCAAATTTGCCGCCGAATGAATAAGTCCGCTGATAGAATTGCCCGTTCTGCGTACCCCCGGTGTAGAATGAATAACTTGTGGGTCGGTCGAGTTTATTACTGGGCTGATATCTTGGGTCAGCATGATAGATATTTGGATCAATATTCATTCCTGCATGGAAATCAACTGGATTTCCGGCATTATCGAGCAGAGGATATAAATATTGTGAAAAATCATCAATATTATAGGAAACCTGAGCCGAATAAAAAGTTGTATGATCTAATGCCTGCCTAAGTTCGAGGGAATTGACCAATCCCCATTCATGACCTGTCAGAGATGCATCAGGATTGTATTTCAGCAGATGGCTATAAGATTTATAATCGGATGACGAATAAATTACGTCATAATTAATTTTAATCGTCGAGATTGGATTAAATGTCAATTTACCAGTAGTACTGATAGAATTCCCGGTATTCATTGCAACAGTTTCTCCATCACCGGTCATACTGAGTGTTATATCAGTAGGATCAAAAATATTCTTGGTCATTGAGTCAGTGGTGTTATGCTGCCTGATTCCATAAAGATAACCGCCGTCCCAATCATACCTTCCTGAGACGAAAAACTTAAGATACTGGCTCAATCCGGGAATCGGTCCGCCAAGGGTCATTTCATGAACGTAGTTATTGAAAGGCTCAATATCGCCGATGTTATTAAAAACATCACTACGATTACTAATATAATCTCCGGTATAAAAGGAATAACTTCCTTTAAGTTTCTCCCCGCCTTCTTTTGTAACTGTGTTAACAATTCCGCTTAGTGCATTACCATATTCAGCATTAAAAGTACCGCTGACCACGGAAAGTTCCTGTATTGCATTTGTGGCAATATTCACACTTCTGGAGTTATTATATGGGTTAGAAATTGAAACGCCGTTCACAGTATATGCTATTTCGGTGGATCTTCCTCCCCTGATATGAAGTTCACCCCCTGTACCCTGAATAATTCCTGCCTGCAATGATAAAATTTGTGATATACTTTCGACAGGAAGCGATTCAATCTGTGAGGCATCAACTGAGGTATGCGATGATGTCAAATCCTTTTTTACAAGTGGCGCTTCTGCCTGAACAACAATCGTTTCAACAGTAATCACTTCTGTAGAAAGTGTAACATCCAAACGTGTTGTGAAATCAACAGTAACTTTGACATTCGTATATTTTTTCTTCTGGAAGCCGACACCTGAGATGATAACATTATAGAAACCCGGTGGAATATTATTAATAAGAAAATTTCCGTCAGGATCAGTTGCTGCACCAAGCGTAGTCCCCTCCAAAATAATATTAATTCCCGGTAAAGCTTCCCCGGTTTCCTGATCTGTCACAGTCCCTACAATTTTGCCTGTGGTACCTGCATAAAGCAGCATGGCAGGTATAATGAAAATTATTAGCAAAAGCCTCTTCAGCATTTTTGCCTCCGATATAATGATCTGGAAAGATTAAAAATAATTAGATAACCTGGTAAGATATAAAAATTCAATTTTTGCTAATCAAGTTTAGATAGAATGGCATAAATAAAAAAAGGCTGCCACAAATGGGCAGCCTTAAATGTAATACTTATCTTAACAACATCATCTTAGCTGATTTCGAGAAATTTCCAAATTTCAGTGTATAGATGTAGGTACCGCTTGCAACTTCTTCACCTCTGTTGTTTCTGCCGTTCCAGGTAACTTCATATGCACCTTTTTTGACAACCTCATTGTTTATGAGTGTAGAAATCTCATTTCCAAGAATGTCATAAACCTGCAATGAAATAGACTTATCAAGCGGCAGTGAGAATCTTATGGTTGTAGAAGGGTTGAATGGGTTAGGATAATTCTGTTCGAGAACGTAATCGTTAGGTGTAACAAAATTGAATCCAACTTCCTTCAATCCTGAAGCTTCCTGCCATTCCAGTATGCGGATATTAACTGCTTTGTCACTGGCTCTTTTAACTGTACTGTCTTTAATATAATCACCGTCATTTACACTCCATGAATAATAAGAGTATGTAATAGAATCGGCGACACTTTGGTAAGCAGTAACAACTTCAAGTTTGTTATTCGAATTGATATCGCTTCCTGCATAGATTTTTGAAACAAACGGGCTTTCATACTGCACAGTATCCTGAGAAATACCCAAAGAATCATAGATATCTACGTTAAAGAACTGAGCATCGGCTCCGGCGAAAATGATAGAATTATCATAACTTAAAGAATCGAGAACACTGCCTGTTCCTTTGTATTTCATCATTGATACGTTATAACCTGCAGATCCACCGATGATAAGTTCATCTTTTCCATCCTGGTCAATATCAGCAGCAAAAGATCCCCAATGGGAACCGGCTGAATTACCTGCTAATTGCCATAGTCCGTCTGCGATCACACCGAATTTCGAACTGTCGTCCCAAACATAAACGCCGGTATCAGCGCTGGTCTGGTTTACTAATGTTATTCTGTATCCGTAGCTGTAACCCACTCCCATAAGTTCTTCAGTTCCGTCGCCATCAACGTCACCAGGATAAATTCCCATATATGCAACTGCGTCAGCGCCTTCACTCGCAAGAAATTCATAGTAATGATCTGTTCTTGCATCTGTCGTTGGTGTTGGATACCTGTAAGAATCCTGGCCTTTAGGATCTATCGACCAGAAACCATAAAAGTTCCAGTAATGGTTTACGATTTCTTTTGTTCCGTCACCGTCAATATCTGCAGGTGTTGAATGCCACCATGATCCGCCTGAGAAACGGTTTTCAGCAGTATTTGCGGGGTCGCCGCCTTCAACCTGCCATGAAGCAAATCCAGGGAACTGTCCAACAACACCAAGGACGTAAACACTATTGTCTCTGTTTGCCATAATTAATTCATCAAAACCATCACCGTCAAAATCATAAACATCAGCAACTTCACGGTTTGTGCGGAAGTTTCCAATACCTAAAGCTGTTGCAAACTGATCAGCGGGCATAACAATTGCTGGCTCAGTACCATAATTATTATCGCCGCCTGCATATTCCCAAACCTGAACTTCACCGTCGGCGGTTCCATTTGTCAGTGAGAAAATAAATTCTCCCATTCCATCACCGTCAAGGTCACCGGAACGAACCCAGCGTGGTGTACTTCCACTGCTGATACCTGAACGAACAGGTGTGGAAAACACTAATTCCAAAGTGTTTGGTGCTGTAAGTTCAAATACATGCACACGTCCACCATTTGAATAATCTGTACTGAGAACTTCCTGCTTGCCGTCCTGATCGAGATCGTCTGATACCCAAACGGTTCTGCAACCCTGATCTGCAAAATATGCAACTAATGAGTCATCCGGGCTGAAACCCGTTGGATTATTATTACCGATATCAACTAATGTCTGAGCGGAAGCATATCCCGCCAAGAAAACTCCCAGTAAGATGGTAAATAGAGTTTTTCTCATAAGTACTCCTTTGTTATTGATTCATAATGATTATCTAAAAACGCTATTGCAAAGAAAAATAAGGATTTTTTAATAATAATTTCAAGTAATTATTTTTAAATGGTTATTATAAGTGCATATAGTGATTTATTTTAGATGTGCAATTTCATAAAATTTTAAGATTTTTATAATTATTGCCTCAGTGACTATGGGAAGAATACTAATAGGTGGCCATATCTGTCTCGATATTTTCCTCAATTTCAATGCGGATTGGCCTGAGTTTTTAAAGAATTTCACACCTGGCTCGCAAATAAAAACTGAAAATTCGATTTTTTCTCCAGGTGGACCTGTCTCAAATACAGGGATTTCGCTTGGTAAACTGGGAACCCCGACAATCCTGCTCTCAAAAACAGGTCCGGATGAACTGGGAACACTGCTTCGTGAAAAACTTGGTACTATTCTTGCTGATTTTGATGTTGAATTATGTGTACAACCTGCTATTAATTCTGAGACTTCACACACAATTATCATAAATTCATCTGAATTCGACAGAATATTCCTGCATACTACCGGTTATAATGACCTGATGAAAGCTAATGATCTTATATATTCCGGGAAATCGGAAATATCTCTGTTTCATTTCGGTTATCCACCTATCATGGCATCAATGATAGACGATAACGGATCAGAATTAAAGAAATTATTCAAGTATTATAATAATCTGGGAATAATAACTTCTCTTGATACATGTATGCCAGGCTCACTGAAATCGGATATTATCTGGAAAGACATTTTCGCGAATGTATCGCCATTAGTAGATATTATAATGCCCGGAGTAAGAGAACTAATTCTAATGATGAACCCGAGCCGATATTCCAGAATGTCGGATTTAACAGATTTCAATCAGGGAATAAATAAAAGTCTCCTTGATACACTTGCAAATGATATGATAAATATGGGGATTGCAATTGTTGTATTAAAACTTGGGGAGAATGGATTATACATGAAGACGTCGCCCAAAATTGAATCATTTTCAAAAATTTCAAAATCATCTGGAATTAATCCGGAATTTTGGGTAGGACGTGAAATTCTTATGCCATCGTTTATTGTGAGAAATGCCGGAACCACCGGAGCCGGAGATGCTGCAACAGCAGGGTTTCTGTCCGACTTTATGAACGGGAAGAATCCGGAAGAAGTACTTGAATTTGCGTGCGCTGTTGCAGCATTTTCAGTTGAGCAAACGGATTCAGTATCAGGAATAAGTTCAAAGGAAAATACATTAGAAAGAATTAATTCAGGATGGATAAAAAAGATCCCATCATTAAATATGCGAGGTTTACAACCGCAAAAATACGGAAGATGTTTTTATGGCGAGTCTGATAAATTATTTGGATCAAAAAATTAATAATAAGGCATAAACTTATTTGAATTAAAGTCTATGCCTTATTCATATAATAAATTTCTATTTAATTATTGTCATCTTTCTGGTAAACGATTTATTTCCGGCGTTCAAACGATAAACATAAACACCGCTGGCAAGCCCTGTTCCCGCAAATCGAACGGAATGATATCCTGCATTTAATTCGCCAGAAATTAAAGTCCGGATTTCTCTTCCCAACAAATCATAAATTTTTAAGGTAACATAACCCTCTGCGGGAAGCTCAAAATTTATTGAAGTTTCAGGATTGAATGGATTCGGATAATTCTGAGACAAGGCATATTCGTCAGGCATACCCAAATTATTATCTATTCCTCCTGAAACCGGGTCGCCTGTTTTAAAACCCCAGATCGATGACCACACACTTTGTCCGTATTGATTAAAACATTTTACCCGCCAATAATATATACGCTGCGGGTCGAGAGTAACTGATACATAGGCACTTGTGTCAGCGATACCGGTTGAATCGAATACAATTGTACCATCAGCTAATACATTGCTTGTTCCAACCTGCACTCTGTATGAATCCGAACTAATTTCACTGTTCCACATCAGGTTGGGATTCAGCGGCATATTCAGCGTTGCGTGAAGAGGTGAATAAAGTGTTGTCGGCAGAGGGAAGCCTGTATTAAACGAATATGGATTTGTAAAACCGCTATTTCCTCTTGGGTTATAGGCAATTACTCTCCAAAAGTATTCATTCTGCCCTTCCAGTCCGGTAAGGGTTAATACTGTGTCATAGGCTGTTTTTGTCAGAAGCAGAGTACTGAAAAGCGGATCTTTCGAAACCTGAAGAATATAATATGCAGCATTCTCTGCATATCGCCAGACGAGATCTAAAGTATCTCTCTGATTGAGAGCCGCATTTTGAGGCTGGAGCAGATCAGGTAATGCCGGCGGCATTATTTCCGCCATATTGCTAATCAAGCTTTCGTTGTTATTTCGATCGAGTGCTGATATATAATAGTATCTCGATGAATTAACGCCAACAGGTGAATACGGAGGCGCACCATGAAGCCTTTCAATATTTACTGCATCATCAAAATCTGACTGATTAACAGATGGCTGATCGAAGCCATAGATCACAAATCTGTCAGGCTGTTTTTCACTGAAGGGAATTTCTGGCATATCCCATATCAACCCGGCAATTCCTTCGCCAGGAATTCTTTCGTAACGAACATTCTGAGGAGCTTCCGGAATTATTGTTTCTCTCCAGTCCATAACAGGAGGGATTGCGAAATCGCTAAAAAGATCACTCCTTAATGAATCAAGAAAATTTTTAGGATTACTTAGAAGTGTATTCGTATTATAGAAAATCTGCCCCTGGACATTAGGATCAGCCCTTCCGATCCGTATCTGCTGAGGTACTTCAGTTGCAGGCCAGCCCGATATTCTGTACACAGCCTGCCCCGGATATAGATGCCTGTTATGAATCGCCAATGAGTCTGACCACCAGTTAAGAAGATATTCATATGCAGTGCTTCCGCACGAAATTGATGAACCAATTCGCCAGTAGAGCTGCGGGGATATGTAATCTATATCACCTCTCCGAAGCCATGTCATTCCATCTGCGTATAGATCGTCATAAGCATACAGCCCGCAAATTCCAGAAGGATAACCGCTGCGCCACATTCCAACAGGACTTATTCCAAATTTAACATAGGATTTAATCGAATTAATTGAATCGCTCACAGCACTTACAAGCATATTAACGTTATCTCTCCGCCATTCCTTAATGTTATTAAAACCTCGGGGATATTGTGCAAAAGCAGCATTATCCTGGTTGGTTATACCACTGACATAGAAATAATCGTCAAAGTGGATTCCATCAATATCATATCGTCTGACTATGTCTGAAATCACTGTAAGGATATGTGATCTGACTTCGGGTAAACCCGGATTAAGAATATTGTTTGTCCCAATGTTCAGAATCCATTCAGGATGACTCTGAGTCAAGTGACTTGGGTGAAAAGAATGTGTGCTGTTGGGATGTTTTGCCCGGTATGGATTGATCCACGCATGAAGTTCCATACCTCTTTTATGAGCTTCGCCGACGGCAAAATCGAGAGGATCATAGAAAGGTTCCGGACGCATACCGGATACACCGGTTAAGAATGCAGACCATGGTTCATAAGGTGATTCATAGAAAGCATCACATTCGGTTCTTATCTGAAACATCACCGCATTTACACCCACGCTCTGAAGCTGATTTAAAAGAGAAATCAGCTCGGCTTTTTGTGCTTCGGTATTATTCTTCGTACCCGGCCAATCAATATTGAGTACGGTAGCAATCCAGGCTCCTCTAAATTCTCGTTTGGGATTACTTTCTGCATTAATATTTAAATACAGAAATAAAATGCATAAAAGTGCAATTGTTTTTTTCATCTCTTTTTTTCGCTTTGTTCAAAATGATCTAAAAAGTATAATATAATATTTCCAAAGGATTTTATTCCTTATAAGAAGGAATGATGATTAATGCCCCTGATATTCAATCACTTTTTGTTTTATCTTCCTTATATGAGCAGGATTTGTTCCACAACAGCCTCCGATTATTTTTACACCGTGATTAATAAATTCCATTAAAATTTCTTCGATGAAATCCGGTGTTTCGGGATAAAACAATTTCCCGTCCTTTATCAATGGTAAACCTGCATTGGCCTGAATCATTAAAGGAATGTCTTTTGAAAACTCATGAAATACTTCGGCAAAATCCCGATATTGCCTGAATCCATTTCCACAATTTGCAGCAGCAATCCTAAGCGAATTCGTTCTCATAAAACCAAGCGTATCTTCAATTGAATTGCCCATCATTGTCTTAAAAGAGCCATCTGGTTTAGAATCGTAGGTAAAAGAACATATTATTTCTGTGTCACAGACCGACTTGATGGCATTGACTGCAATTTGTGCTTCCATCATATCATAGAAAGTCTCTAATAAAATAAGATCGACTCCGCCTTGTGCCAATCCGGCTGCTTGTGCGGCGAAGGCATCAAACATTTCGCTCTCCTCAATATCCCCTGTGATCAGGAATTTGCCTGTCGGTCCTACCGATCCAAAAATTAATGTCTCTTTACCCGCATATTCTTTTGATATTTCTGCCGCTCTTTTATTGATTTCTATGGTTTTATCCTGAAGTCCATAATGCCTGAGTTTAACTGAGGATCCGCCAAAAGAATTTGTCTCAATAATATCAGCGCCTGCCTCATAATATGAGCGGGCAATTGTACCAACTTTTTCAGGATACAATAAATTCCAGGACTCGGGGCATTCACCATTTTTGAGTCCTGATGCCTGTAACATTGTACCCCAAGCACCATCAGACACAAGAATTTTACCACTGCTAATAATATCAAATACTTTCTCAGACATTTTTTCTCCTGAAACAGTGCTCGGCATCGCAAATGGAACATGCGTATTCGTGATATTTCACATTCACTCCGGAGCCGATGATGCCGCTGATACTTTTTGCAGGGGACATCAGAGAACTGGGGCTTAGAGAAACTCCACAAAACTTTTCTGGGAGGATCGAAAAAAGTTTTGACTGCTCAGCCACGCTCCAGCCGCAGTAACCCGGGCTATATCGATTAGTTATCTTTCGGCCATCTTCTTCAGCATCGGTTTTGATTTCTTGTTGGAGATAATCTGCGCATTTTTCAACTATTTCAGAGCCGATCATATCCCAAAGGTATCCTCTTAAATAATTGTTTTCATCAAAATTTTTTTTAACAGCTTTCTCAACACCAAAACCGGCAGAAACAACAATTAAGTAAAGTGAATCTATTCCCCGAAGACCTGCGTTTATTATGATGCCGGAATTGAAAACCTGGTCTCCGCAATAAATAATCTCCCTTTCGACTCGCACATTCTCATCAGAGAAAAAAAATCCTCCCTGAATTTTAATTCTATCACTCATATATGGCAATATATGCTCCAGCTCAGCAGAAATAAGTTCTGAATTCCCATTTGATCCAAAACTCTCAAAATTGATTAATTCTTCAGGTTTTGATAAATATATTTCCTCAGGAAATTCTATATTTTTAATCTTTAGCATTAAAATTTACCAAATTCAATTTTCTCATTTAGAAACTCTAATGCTTCCTGTGGACTTTCGCCATAAAAATCAGCACCAATCTCCTGGGCAAACGAATCAGAGAGAGGAGCCCCACCAACCATTATGAGTGCATCCGGGTAAAATTTACGGATCGACTCAGCTATTGGCCCCATATTCAACATTGTGGTAGTGAGAAGCGCACTCAATCCAACTGCTTTCACATCTCCGGAGCCAAGAGCTGTGAGAAATTTTTCTGCGCCTGCATCAACTCCGAGGTCAATTATTTCCCAGCCTCCCCCCTCAAGTGTCATTTTTAATAAATTTTTCCCGATATCATGCAGATCCCCGGCAACTGTCCCGAGTATTACCTTTCCACGGTACTTTACATCCCCGCTGATAAAGTAGGGTTTGATTAGTTCCATTGCTGATTTCATGGCTTTGGCAGCTATGAGAACATCAGGCACGTAAATTTGACCTGCGCGGAATTTATTACCGACAATTTCCATTCCAGGGATTAGCGCCTCATTAAGAATGATTTTAGCATGAATTCCTGAATTCAAAGCTTCATCAGTAAGTTCGTACGCTCCCTTTTGCCCTTTCAAATCAGACGGATAAGTAGATTTCTGGTCAACTTTCCCCCGTGAAATACATATTTTAATTTGACTTAGAATGTCGGTTATCATAACTCTCAGAACGGATTTAACTTTATAAAATTTCTGTTATTAAAATAAGTAAACAATGATTGTATAAAAAAGGGGGAAGTTTTTTATTGAAAAAATAGCGGAAAATCCGGTTCCGGGGAGTAGATAATCCTCCCCGGAACTTATATTAGAATAAAGTACTAACTCTGTTTACGCCCAATTGAAAAATAAGCAAAACCAGTGTCTTTCATTTTATCGACAGCAAATATATTCCTGCCATCAAAGATCACAGGTTCTTTCAATGCTTGTTTTACTTTGTCAAAATTTGGATTACGGAACTCATTCCATTCTGTAAGCACCAAAAGCGCATCGGCATTTTCCAGAGTCTGATATTCGTCTTCTGCATATTTAATTCTGTCGCCAAAGAAATATTTTGAAGTTTCCATTGCTGCAGGGTCGTAAGCGGATATATCTGCTCCGAGTTCAATAAGTTTATTGATGATAATTATGGAAGGTGCTTCCCTCATATCATCAGTATTGGGTTTGAAAGCCAGACCCCAGACGGCAAATCGCTTACCTTTAATGTTTCCCGAGTAATAATCGAGTATTTTCTCGACCATTCTCATTTTTTGCTCTTTATTAATCTTATCAACAACGGTAAGTATTTTTAATTCCCTTCCTGAATCCGAAGCTGTTTTTATTAATGCATTCACATCTTTCGGGAAACATGAGCCGCCATATCCTATACCCGGGAAAAGGAATCTTTTACCGATTCTTGTATCAGAACCCATTCCCCTTCTTACCATATCAATATCGGCACCTACATATTCACAAAAATTTGCGAGTTCGTTCATATAGGTAATACGCATTGCGAGGTAGGAATTTGCAGCGTATTTTGTGACTTCAGAGCTTTCATTGTCCATTGTAATAATTGGATTACCCTGACGCACAAATGGCTCATAGAGTGATTTCATCATCTCTGTAGCTTTCTCATTCCTTGAGCCGACTACTATTCTGTCCGGCTTCATAAAATCTTCAACTGCAAAGCCTTCCCTCAAAAATTCAGGATTGGAAACTACATCAAAATTTGTTACGCCGTGTGCTTTGATTTTATTTTCAACTCTTACAGAAGTGCCGACCGGAACTGTACTCTTATTAATAATAATTTTATAATTATTGTTTCCGGATTCCTTAATTATTTTACCAATTTCATCCGCAACATTAAGAACATATTTGAGGTCAGCAGAGCCATCTTCGCCCTGTGGCGTGGGAAGGCACAGAAAAATCATATCATTTTCGAGAACAGCAGTTTTTAATTCGTTAGTAAATCTGAGCCGATTCTTGGCGATATTTCTGTAAAATAGAATATCGAGTCCTGGTTCATAAATTGTTAACTCTGCATTCTGAAGTTTTGCCAGTTTGGACTGATCATTATCAACACAGACAACCTGATTTCCCATTTCAGCAAAACAAGTACCGGAAACCAAGCCTACATAGCCAGTTCCAATGACTGCAATATTCATTTGTATTCCTTTTTTAATTAAATATAAAGTGTAAATTTACAAAATTTTAGATTTTTTGGAATTTATAACTAATAAGGCAGTTGATAAAATAAATCCAATTTTAGGTAACATTTTATTACATTCATATACAGACCGATTTGACAAAATAATAGTTATTAAAAGTAAATTTCTCAGTCAGATATTCGGAATTTTAGCTATTCATTAACAATGATTTATGAGTGTATTCCTTACGGAATTAATGTATATATAATTTTAAAGTAGAATCAGAAGCCTTTAATTGGATTTTCTTCGAGAATAAAGCGTTACTCCCAGTCCTCGATTTTTTTCAGTATTAAATAAAATGTGTTAACTTATTTTATTTTTTATAATTACAGTGTTTTACCTTAGCAAGCAGGTTGAATTTTCTGTTTATGTTACTAAAAAAAAGGTTGACTATAATTTCATATAGCCTTATTTTCAAATGTTATTTTTGAGGCTATATGTTAACTGAATTTGGAAAAATCCTAATCTTTCTCTTAATAGCCGTCATCTTTGTCTTAATTGGCTTTCTGACGGCACGAATTATTCGCCCGAAGAGACCCACGCATGAAAAACTTCTTACTTATGAATGTGGCGAAGAGATTCAAGGCTCTCCATGGGTCAAATTTAATGCCCGGTTTTATGTTGTTGCTTTGATATTCCTGATTTTTGATGTAGAGGTTGTTTTGCTTTTTCCATGGGCACTTGTTTACAAAGAATTCGGAATTGCAGGATTCCTTACCGGTTTCCTGTTTCTGGTAATACTTGGTATCGGCATGATTTATGAGTGGAGAAAAGGTGACCTTGAGTGGGATAGACCTGTTATACAACCACCTTTAGTTAAAAAAACTGAGAATTAATTTTTCGGAAAATTAATGGGAATACTTGATAAAGAATTTTCTGACAGCAATATAATAATTACTAACTTTGATAACCTTATGAACTGGGCACGCCTTTCATCATTATGGCAGCTTGGTTTTGGTTTAGCTTGTTGCGCAATCGAGATGATGGCAACGTCAGCATCACATTACGATTTCGACCGTTTTGGAGTGATTCCCAGAAATACACCAAGACAAGCTGATATTATTATTATTTCGGGAACTGTCACTTTGAAAATGGCTCTGAGAATCAAAAGGCTTTATGAGCAGATCGCTGACCCGAAATATATCATTTCTATGGGAAGCTGCTCCAATTGCGGCGGTCCTTATTGGGAGCATGGCTATCACGTGCTCAAAGGAGTTGACCGCGTAATACCTGTTGATGTTTATGTTCCCGGATGCCCTCCCCGACCTGAAGCCCTTCTTGAAGGCTTATTAAAACTGCAGGAAAAAATTCGTAACGAGTCATCAGTGAAAAAAACAGCATGAAAAGTTCAAAAGAGATTTTCGAAATACTGAAAGACGAATTTGGTGATAAAATTCTTGAATTAAAAGAAGATATCCCTGTCGATCCTTATATAATTGTTACACCGGACTCAACCGAAAAAATAGCCCGATTTTTGCATGATAGCAGTGATCTGCAGTTTGACAGTCTGATGGTATTATCCGGCGTTGATGATAATAACCCGGTTAAAACCAAGAATGAGGACGGAACAGAGTCACTTTCGGGTGGAACTCTTAGCGTTTATTACCATCTTTATTCGATTCCACTCAATCATAAAATAGTGATTCGTGCGGTCACTGAAAAAGAAAATCCAATGGTGCAGTCAGTTGAATCAGTATGGAAAACTGCCGACTGGCATGAACGGGAAGCTTTTGATATGGTTGGAATCCGGTTCGAAAATCATCCTGATCTTACAAGAATCTTACTACCCTACGATTGGGATGAATCAAGTTTCCCCTTAAGAAAAGATTATAAAAACCCTGAGTTTTACCAGGGAATGAAAATACCTTATTAATATGTCGATAAAAACTGAACATATGGTCCTGAACATGGGTCCGCAGCATCCTTCGACTCATGGAGTTCTCCGTCTGGAACTTGAACTGAATGGAGAATTAATCGTAAATGTTAAGCCTCATATCGGATACTTGCATCGCTGTTTTGAAAAACACGCTGAGGCGATGACATATCCGCAAATCATCCCTTATACAGACAGGATTGATTACCTCGCCTCCATTTCCAATAATTTTGGTTATGCCGTAACCGTCGAAAAACTAATGGGAATTCAGGTCCCCGAAAGAGTCGAATATATAAGAGTTATCTTTGGCGAATTGCAGAGAATTGCATCTCATTTGGTGGCTATCGGAACTTATGGACTCGATATCGGAGCCTTCACACCATTTCTCTATTGTTTCAGGGATCGTGAAAAAATACTGTCACTTTTCGAAATGACCTGCGGCGCAAGGCTTCTCTACAATTATATCTGGGTTGGCGGATTATCTCATGACATCCATCCTGAATTTGTAAGACTTACCCGTGAATTTCTAAATTATTTCAGACCTCAGGTTGAAGAAGTTAACCAATTGCTCAGCTACAATAAAATTTTTATTGAGCGAACAGCTAATATTGGAATTCTCCCCGCCGAAACTGCAATCAATTTTGGAATGACAGGCCCGAATCTTAGAGGCAGCGGGGTTAAATTCGATCTGCGCAGAAATGATCCCTATTCAATATATGACAGATTCGATTTTGATATCCCCGTTGGTGATGGAAGAATGGGAACAGTTGGCGACTGCTGGGACAGATACTTTGTACGTGTTCTGGAAATAGAACAGAGTATAAGAATTATTGAGCAGGCGCTCGACCAGATACCCGAGGGAGATGTTTCTTCTGCAATTCCTAAAAGAATAAAACCTCCGGTCGGAAGTGTTTATGGCAGAGTTGAAAATCCAAGGGGCGAACTTGGCTACTTCCTGATAAGCGACGGCGGATTGAATCCATTCCGTCTCAAAGTAAGGGGCCCGTCTTTTGTTTCCCTTTCAGTTATGGGTGAATTGTGTAAGGGGCATCTTATCGCAGATGTGATTGCAATTCTCGGAAGTATTGATATTGTTCTTGGGGAGGTGGACAGATAATGCTGGAATTGTTTACAGAGCTAACCGGAAATGCCTTGTTGGGAATGATCATTAATTCGCTGATTCCGCTTGTTTTTGTGATTCCATTAGCGCTCTTTTTCGTCTGGCTGGAAAGAAAAGTATCCGCTCATATGCAGGATCGCCTTGGACCTATGATTACCGGTTCTCATGGCTGGCTACAGACATTTGCAGATGTACTTAAACTTCTTCAGAAAGAAGACATCATACCTGCTGATGCTGACAGAAAACTTTTTACAATTGCCCCGATACTTGTTTTTGCAGGCTCCTATGCTGCGTTTGCGGCAATCCCTTTCTCAAGCGCTTACATCGGATCCGAAATCGACATGGGTATTTTCTATGTTGTTGCGGTTTCAGGACTCGTTGTTGCGGGTATATTAATGGCAGGATGGTCATCGAATAACAAGTATTCTCTGCTGGGAGCGATGAGGTCGGTTGCTCAGATAATAAGTTATGAGATACCGACAGTACTCGTTATTCTTTCAATTGTTGTTCTTGCAGGTACGCTTAATCTCTTAAAAATAAGTGAAATGCAGACTGCTTATTTTTGGAATTGGTTTATTTTTGGCGGGCCTGAACCAGGATTAATCAAATTTTTACTTATTCCCTTTATGTTTGCGGGATTCCTCATACTCTATATCAGTTCACTTGCTGAGGTAAACAGAACACCGTTCGATATACCGGAAGCAGAATCGGAACTTGTTGCCGGCTACCACACCGAATACAGCGGAATGAAATTCGCAATGTTCTTCCTTTCGGAATATGCCAATATGTTCGTTGTTTCGGCAATTGTTAGTGCAGTATTTTTCGGAGGCTATCAGTCACCCTTTGGATATTTAGGTAATTCTTTAGGAATAAGTTGGCTTGTCCCGATTGAACAGTTTTTTTGGTTCACTGCAAAAGGAATATTTTTCGTTTTTGTTCAAATGTGGCTCAGATGGACTCTGCCCAGGCTCCGTGTCGATCAGCTAATGGCAGTTTGCTGGAAATACCTGATCCCTTATTCATTCGTTAATCTTATTATCATTGCATTTTTGGAACTTTACAGATGATGTCAAGCTACTTTAAAAATACATGGGAAGGGCTTTATACCGTATTTGTCGGTATGAAGATTACCTTGAAGCATCTGTTCACACCTTCCGTTACAATTCAGTATCCTAACGTGAAAGTACCCCTTCCGGAACGTGTCAGGAACAGATTATACGTCAATATGGATGACTGCATCGGATGCGATCAGTGCGCAAGGGCTTGCCCGGTAAGTTGTATCGAGATTGAAACCGTTAAGTCGCTCCCCACTGAAAATCTCGGCACAACATCTAACGGTAAAAAGAAAGCTTTATGGGTTACAAAATTTGACATAGATATTGCAAAGTGCTGTTACTGTCAATTGTGCGTCTTCCCCTGTCCGACTGAATGTATATATATGACGGATGTTTATGAATTTTCAGAATTCAGAAGATCAGACCTTGTCTATAAATTTGCCACGCTGACCGAAGCAGAGGCGGAGGAAAAGAAATTGAACTTTGAAAATTTGCAGAAAGAGAAAGAATTACAAAAAGCAGCACAAGCTGCAGCTCAAAATAATGCTCAACAACCAAATTAGAATAATATGAGCACTTACGATTTAATATTTTATCTTTTCGCAGCGATCACACTCCTTTCAGGGTTTGTGGTGGTTACTTCTAAGAATATAATTTACAGCGCATTTAGTCTCCTCTTCACATTTTTCGGAGTGACAGGCATATACGCTTTGCTCGGTGCAGATTTTATTGCAGTCGTGCAGCTAGTGGTTTATGTCGGAGGAATTCTTATCCTGCTAATTTTTGGAGTAATGCTCACTAATAAAGTCACCAATGTTGATCTGAAAACTGGCGGAGTTAATGTATTGCCGGCAGCTATCGGTACAGGACTTTTTGCAGGAGCGCTTACCGCAATTATGAGCAAAAATTACTGGCGCGCAGGAAATATCACTTATGAAGAAACTACAATCTATACTCTGGGCAGTAAATTGCTCCTGGAGTACTCTTTGATTTTCGAACTCCTCGCTATTCTTCTTCTGGTGGCTCTTGTTGGTGCCGCTGTTATTGCAAGAAGAGGGAGGGAATCTTAATAATGGAATCTATGAGCGTAGGTCTTACACATTTTCTTGTTCTCAGTTCTCTATTATTTTCTCTCGGGATATATGGGATACTCACGAGAAAGAATGCAGTCCTGGTTCTGATGGGAGTGGAATTGGTTCTCAATTCAGCAAATATCAATTTTATAGCTTTCTCCAGATTCGGGAATTTTGGATACGATGGTCAGTTGATGGCTCTCTTTGTAATTGTACTTGCCGCGGCTGAAGCAGCTATTGCCTTAGCAATCGTATTGAATATTTATAAATCCTTTCACAACGTAAATGTTGATGAAATAGATAAGCTTAAAGAATAGTTATATGAATGATCCGCTAATACTATATGCTTCTCTGATCACACTATTCCTGCCGGTTGCAGGATTTGCACTGGTCACTTTTTCTCTTGGCAGAATAAAAAAAGTGTTTATCGGTGAAATTTCGCTGATGGCTGTCAGTTTGCTTTCGTCAGTGTATATCCTTATTGATAAGCTCTTTCTGCATCCAGGAGTTACATCGGTTTTTGAATTTTCCTGGATTAGTTTTGCAACAGGAACTGGAAATCAACCGATAAATGTAAAACTCGGAATAAGTGTGGACAGTGTGACCGCAATCTTGATGTTTGCTGTTATGCTGATCAGTTTTCTTGTGCACCTGTTCTCCGTTGAGTATATGCACGGTGATAAAAGATTTAACCGATATTTCGGATATCTCGGCTTATTCACCTTCTCGATGTTAGGGATTGTCCTGACTCATAATTTACTGATGATGTATATTTTCTGGGAGTTAGTCGGACTTTCTTCTTATTTGCTCATCGGATTCTGGTTCGAAAAGGACAGTGCTGCAGATGCTGCAAAAAAAGCTTTCCTGGTGAACAGAATCGGAGACATAGGTATGTTCCTTGGTATTCTGATTCTTTTTATCACTTATGGAACTTTCACTTTCAGCGAGATATTTGCTGGCATAGGTTCAGGTAAACTTCCATTTGATAGTGAAGGATGGCTGACAGCAGCCGGAATTCTTGTGTTTTTGGGAGCGGTCGGAAAATCCGCACAATTTCCTCTTCATGTGTGGCTGCCCGATGCCATGGAAGGCCCAACACCCGTAAGTGCATTGATTCACGCGGCAACTATGGTTGCAGCCGGCGTTTATCTTGTCATCAGGATCTTTGTTATGCTTACAGCCGATGCAATGGTTTTTATTGCTGTTATCGGCGCGCTGACGGCATTTATTTCAGCCACAATAGCTCTTACGCAGAACGATATTAAAAAAGTCCTTGCATATTCCACAATCAGCCAGCTCGGTTATATGGTAATGTCTCTCGGAGTCGGCGCTTACGCATTCGCATTTTTTCACCTTATCACACACGCTTTTTTCAAAGCCGGGCTATTCCTCGGTAGCGGCTCAGTCATTCATGCGATGCATCATGAACAGGATATCAGGAATATGGGCGGGTTAAGGAAAAAAATGCCTGTTACATATTTTTCGTTCCTTGCATATACTCTTGCAATTTGCGGAATACCCCTAACTTCTGGTTTTCTGAGTAAAGATGGTATTCTCGCAGGGACATACTCTTTTGGATTACTTACAGGTCACTGGTTGATCCCGATACTCGGATTCTCGGTTGTCCTGTTAACGGCTTTTTACATGTTCCGCCTCCTCTTCAAAACATTTCATGGAAAACCAGCTGATTTACACAAGTATGAACATGCACACGAATCGCCATTCCTGATGGCAATGCCTCTTGTTGTGCTGGCGGTTCTTTCTGTGTTTTTTTGGTATGGATTAAATCCTGCAAGTCCGGATTCAGCCTGGTTCGTTTCAAAATGGATAGATGTTCCTGCAAAAGTTGTTCCGGAATCTTCTAACTTCAGTTTCATGAATACAACTGCAACCGGCGGAGAATCGCTTTACAATGCTGAGTACACTGAAGCGCAGCATCATGCACATTTTCCAACAATGATAATGAGCCTTCTTTTTGATATTATTGCAATTGGTCTTGCCCTGTTGTTCTATATATATTTCAAACTCAACTCAAGGAAATTAGCTGCAGCTCTTCCGGCGGTTTATAATTTCTCACTTCGGAAATGGTACTTTGATGAATTTTATAATGGAGTTATTGTCAAAGGAACTCTTTTGTTTTCATCCGTATTGTATGCATTTGACAAATACATCATTGATGGAATTGTCAATTTTTCAGCATATTTAACAAAATTAATTTCACGGGTCAGTTCTGCATTCGATATTATTTTTGTGGACGGACTGGTGAATTTCACGGCATATATCAATGGTTTTGCCGGAAAACATTTAAGACGCATACAGACAGGTAAGGTACAAACATACCTTGTACTTGTTCTGTTTGCTTTATTAACGTTAATTATTCTTTTTAAGCCTTAAAATAAAATAATTATATGAGCGGATTGCCAATACTTACTTTGCTAACTTTCATTCCTGTTCTGGGAATGCTGATAATTCTTGTACTCCCGAAGGAGAACCCCAAAAATATCAAGATCACCGCTTTACTGATGACGGTCATTCAGGTAGTACTTGCCGGCTTTATGATGTCTGGATTCAATTACAATGCGGGCGGTATTTTTGATCAGGCTTCATTTCAATTCGTTGAAAAATTCAGATGGATTGAAATTGAAGGCGGATCCTGGATCGGGAAGATCAAAATAGACTATTTTCTTGGGATTGATGGTATAAGCGCGCCAATGGTACTGCTGACGGCTATCATTTCATTGATCGCTGTTATCTCCTCCTGGAAAATAAATACTTCGGTGAAAGGTTTCTTTGCCCTTTTCCTGCTTCTGGATACCGGAATGATGGGAGTCTTTGTTTCCCTCGATTTCTTCCTTTTCTATGTGTTCTGGGAATTAATGCTCTTACCAATGTATTTCCTCATTGGTATATGGGGAGGTCCAAGAAAAGAATATGCTGCTATCAAGTTCTTTATTTATACTCTTTTGGGAAGTATTTTTATCCTGCTTGTAATGATTGGATTGTATTTCAGTGCTCAGGAAGTTCTGGCAGACGGTTCAAAAGTTTATACGTTTAACCTGCTTTCTTTGATGGATAAGAGCAATTACACAGCCGATGGTATTCTCTCCCCATTCAATCCTGCCAACCTCAGGCTTATTGCTTATATTGCTATGTTTGCAGGATTTGCAATTAAAATTCCGATGTTCCCGTTCCACACATGGCTCCCCGATGCTCACGTTGAAGCGCCAACACCTATTAGCGTTATTTTGGCAGGCGTTCTTCTGAAAATGGGTACTTATGGAATTCTAAGGATCAACTATCCGATATTTCCGGAGATCACCGTTCAGCTAGCCTGGTATATAGGTTTATTCGGAGTGATTAATATTGTATATGGTGCTCTTGTTGCGATGGCTCAATCCGATTTCAAACGGCTTATTGCGTACTCATCTATCTCCCATATGGGATACGTTTTGCTCGGTATGTCCTCGCTTTCAGTTGCCGGTATCAATGGCGCTGTCCTTCAGATGTTTAACCACGGAACTATTACGGCGATGCTCTTCCTTATCGTTGGCGTTATCTACGATCGTGCTCATACACGTGGAATCAACGATTTCGGCGGACTGGCAACTCAATTACCAATGTACACCGGGTTTGTAACTGTTGCGTTTTTTGCAGCTATTGGACTCCCGGGATTAAGTGGTTTTATTTCCGAAGCATTTGTATTTATTGGCGCTTTCGGATATGAGCCTGTCAGAATACTAACTATGATAGCAACCTCCGGTATCCTGCTCGGTGCAGGTTATATGCTTTGGACATTGCAGAGAATTTTCTTTGGTGAGAAAAAAGAAAAATGGGCATCACTTACTGATCTGGATACGAGAGAATACATTATGTTCATTCCTCTGACCATCATAATTTTCCTCCTTGGTGTTTATCCTTCAATAATGCTGGATATCATGAGCACCTCGGTAAATTCACTTGTTGACTTCATCTCAAATAATTCTGCCCTTAGCAGTTTTGGCGGAATATAATTATTCTAGCTTATGGGAAATATAATAATTAACGATTTATGGTCATTTCTTAAGCCCGAGATTTTTATTGCCGGTGGAATTTTTATTATTCTGCTGGCTGATCTGGTCATCAGGGATAACCGCAAAGCGATTCATTTTACCGCATTGATCATACTCATTGCTGCATTTGCATCAGCCCTTCTGCAGATGGGAACTGAATCTTTTATCTTTTATCTGGGAAAGGGAAACAACCACGGATTGCTTGCTGTCGATCCAATGTCAACCTTTATCAAACTGATTACAATTTTCTCAACGATTCTCATTGTGATTTTCACAATTACTTCTGAGGAATTCAAGGGAAGCAAATTCAAGTCAGGTGAGTTTTATACTTTGCTCTTCGGAATGCTGCTTGGTATGCTGCTTCTTTCGTCGGGAGCCGATCTGATAATCATATACGTGTCGCTGGAACTGCTTTCACTCTCTTCATATGTTCTGGCAGGTTTCATCGCCGGATCTAACCGCTCAAGTGAAGCCTCACTAAAATATGTGATTTACGGCGCTACTTCCTCCGGAATTATGCTATTTGGTATTTCAATTTTATACGGACTGACCGGAACGACTAATCTGTATGCTATTCATACAATTCTTGTTTCGCCTCATGTAAATTATCTTACTCTCGGACTCTCGATTTTAATGATATTTATAGGAATCGGGTTTAAAATTTCTGCTGTTCCTTTTCATTTCTGGACACCCGATGTTTACGAGGGTTCTCCCCTGCCGGTTACAGCTTATCTTTCCGTTGCAAGCAAAGCTGCAGGATTTGCCCTTTTAATTCGTTTCATCAAAGTCGGGTTTATTTCATCAGTTGGAACAAATGGATTCTGGAATTTCTACGAAAATTTCGACTGGCAGTTATTCCTTATAATTCTTTCCATCGCATCAATGACAGTCGGAAATCTTACGGCTCTGTGGCAAAATAATGTAAAAAGAATGCTTGCCTATTCCAGTATTGCTCACGCCGGTTATATGCTTCTCGCAATTGCAGTACTTTCAGAAAAAGGTATGCTGGCATTTTTGGTGTATATCGCGATTTATATGTTCATGAATCTTGGCGCCTTTTATGCTGTAATGTTAGTTGCAAATAAAAAGGGTAACGAAGAAATTTCTTCTTTTGCCGGACTCGGATATAAAAATCCCTACTTAGCTTTCGGTCTGAGTATTTTTCTTATTTCTCTGACGGGAATACCACCCACCGGAGGTTTTATCGGCAAACTTTATCTTTTCATCGCTTTGCTCGATGGAGATATGTATTGGCCTGCCCTTATCGCTCTGTTAAATACTGTCATTTCACTTTATTACTATGTCAGAATAATTAAAGAAATGTACCTGACCAAAGCCCTCGATGATACCACAATAGAAACATCAAAAACAGAACTTACATTTATGTTTGCTCTTGTTGCACCAATACTTGTATTTGGTATATATTTTACTCCGCTTGTTAATTTCTGTACAAATTTTGTTCGAATTCTGGGTTTTTAATATTTTATAGATAAGTAAAAAGCTGTCCTTTGGGGCAGCTTTTTTTTGCCTTTAAGTCTTTACTGATAATTGATTTGTTTATTTCAGTGTATTTATATATTTTAATACGACTATTTTTGTCGGATATATGTTTAAAATTGCTAAATCAGTTGAATACTCAATACTTGCTTTAAGGCATATTGCCTTAAATTCAAATGGAAACCTCCTGACTGCCCGGGAAATTGCAGAGAATGAAAACATTCCGTTTGAACTTCTGGCAAAATTATTGCAAAAACTTGCCAGAGGTAATATTCTGGAATCGGCTCAGGGTACCAGGGGTGGCTACTTTCTCAGAAGTAGTATTAATGAGGTTCACCTTTCGGATATAATAAACGCAGTTGATGAAAATATTCAAATTACAGATTGTATGGTTCTGGAGCCAACATCTTCGAATTGCAGCCGTTTGGAAAATTGTTGTCTTCGGGCGCCAATGCTCAAACTCCAGAACAGGATTGAAAATTTAATGGGTGAAATAACATTAGAGGAATTAATATAAAATGAAAGTCAGCAATGAGAAACAATTGAATGAATTACTCAACAATAAGCCAATTTTTTTCAATTATATGCGGGAAAATTATAAGCTCTTTAATAATTCAAATATTTTTTTCAGGGATATTCAATTTGCGATCCGCAGATATTTTTCAATTAAAAATCAAAAACTATCCTATACCGGGGCAGAAACAATTACAAAAAACTTTGTTGTGCACCTTGTTAATGAAAAGTGGCTGCTTCAGGTCGGAAATAATACCTGGAAAGTGAATTTTAATAATGATTATACTGTTAATTAAGGACAGGAGAGAAATATGAGCAATGAAAACCTCGTTCAGGATTTGAAAATTAGCGAAAAAGCTGCCAAACAAATAAAAAAGATTATGGAAGAAAACAATATAACCGGGAATTTTGGGCTGCGTATTGGTGTCAAGGGCGGCGGATGTTCCGGTCTCACATATCAGCTTGGTTTTGATTCGCAGACCAAAGATGGAGATACTATTATTGAAGATAATGGCGTCAGACTTTTTGTTGACGGTAAAAGTCTTTTTTATCTCATGGGAACAGAACTCGATTTTTCAGATGGATTGAATGGCAAAGGTTTTGTTTTTAATAATCCAAATGCAACAAAAACCTGCGGTTGCGGAGAATCATTTACTGTTTAAGGATAGAAGAATGAAGAGAAGAATATTTTTTAAATCCCTTGGCATAATGGCGGTTTCAACAGGCATTGCTAAAGCGGAATCAAAAGTCGAAATTATTAACAATAAAATCAGGAGAAACCTACAAATGGGAAAATTTGAATTACCCGCATTACCGTATTCTTATGAGGCACTTGAGCCTCACGTGGATGCCAAAACAATGGAAATCCATCATACAAAACACCATGCTGCATATGTTAATAATCTTAATGCTGCAGTAGCCGGGACAGAGATGGAATCTTTGAGCCTGGAAGATCTTATGAAAAACATCTCCAAATATCCCGTTGCAGTCAGAAATAATGGCGGCGGACATTACAACCACAGCCTTTTCTGGTCAATAATGGGAGCTAACAAAGGCGGTGAGCCTACAGGTCCTGTATCCGACGCAATTAATTCTGCTTTCGGTTCTTATTCCAATTTTAAAGAAAAGTTCACAGATGGCGCTATAAAAAGGTTTGGATCCGGCTGGGCATGGCTTGTTCTCAGAGATGGGAAACTCGAAATCTCCTCGACTCCGAACCAGGACAATCCGCTTATGGATGTTGCTGATGTAAAAGGATTCCCCGTGATTGGACTTGATGTGTGGGAACATGCATATTATCTTAAATATCAAAATCGCCGCCCCGAATATATCGGTGCATGGTACAACACAATCAACTGGGATGAAGTAAATAAAAGATATTCCTCAGGGAAATAATATTTTTTCGGTCAGAAATAAATGAAATCAACAATTTCCATATTTCCCTTAAATCTGGTCCTTTTTCCGGAGGCATACTATTCTCTTCATATTTTCGAAAACAGATACAAGATTATGATAGCTGAATGTCTCAGCCAGAAAGAGGGTTTCGGTATTGTAAGCGTAATCGATGAGAACGTTGCAGAAATTGGCTCTTATGTGGAAATTTCTCAGGTGACAAAAATCCATGAGAATAATGATTTTGACATAATTGTTCAGGCAAAAAGCAGATTTCTGACTATCAGTTCCGAGACTAATTCTATCGGATTTCTCGAAGCTTTCGTAGCGCCATTTGAGGACAGCATTACAACTGAAGTAATACAGAGTAAAGAAGAGGAAGCAATTAGTTTATTTACTCAGATCATTGAGAAAAGTAAAATAACAATCGAGGACTCATTCTGGAAAAATCTTCGTTCAGCTCCTCTAAAATCTTTCAAAATAGCTGAAAAAGCTGGACTCACATTAAAACAGCAGCAGGATTTACTTAGTTCGCGCAATGAAAATGAGAGACTTGATATTCTGTTAAATCATCTTCAAAAGGTGGAAACCTTTTTAGAAACCGAAGACTATTATAAAGATATTATAGCCGGAGACGGTTATATAAATTTCTAAAAAAAAAGCCCCGATATTCCGGGGCTTTTTTTTAGTGAAATTTACTGTATATTTTTTGTCGGTTAATTGACCGCTGTAATGACATTTCTGCCCGATGTATATCAATATCACTATTTCTGGTTGTAAGTCTGCCGCGAGCACGTTCTTCGGCTTTCTTAGCTCTTTCAAAATCAATCTCATCAGGATGCTCAAAACTCTCTGCCATAATAAGGATTTTATTCGCGAGAACTTCGATATATCCTCCGCCTGTGCAGTATTCTATTTCATTCTGACCGGGATCGATAATTTTGATCTTCCCGATCTCAAAAGTACTCATTATAGGCGCGTGGTTAAATAATACCTGAAAAGCGCCCTGAGTACCAGGAACAGAAACAGAAACTACATTACCCTTAAAGGCTGATTTTGAAGGTGTTATGACCTCTAAACTCAGTTCTTTTATCATTACAGTTTCTTTGCTTTTTCGACAGCTTCTTCAATTGTACCAACAAACATAAATGCCGCTTCAGGAAGAGTATCATGTTTGCCATCGATAATTTCTTTGAATCCCTTGATTGTCTCGTCAATTTTCACATATTTACCCTGCATACCGGTAAACTGTTCCGCAACATGGAAAGGCTGACTGAGGAATCTCTGGATCCTTCTTGCACGGCGAACTACTATTTTATCTTCTTCTGAAAGTTCGTCCATACCAAGTATGTTTATAATATCCTGCAGATCTTTATAAGCCTGAAGGATTTCTTTTACATTTTTTGCAGTATTATAATGATCCCAGCCAATTACACCTGGTTCAAGAATTCTTGACGTAGAGTCCAAAGGATCAACGGCAGGATAAATACCAAGTTCAGAGATTTGCCGGCTTAATACTGTTGTAGCATCGAGGTGGGAGAATGCTGTTGCAGGAGCAGGGTCTGTAAGGTCATCTGCAGGAACATAGATAGCCTGAACAGATGTAATCGATCCTTTTTCAGTCGATGTAATTCTTTCCTGCAATTCGCCCATTTCTGTCGCCAGGTTAGGCTGGTACCCAACTGCGGAAGGCATACGTCCGAGAAGCGCACTAACCTCTGATCCAGCTTGTGTAAATCTGAAAATATTATCGATAAATAATAGAACGTCTCTTTCTTCTTCATCGCGGAAATACTCTGCCATAGTCAGACCTGTCAGTCCGACTCTAAGGCGTGCTCCGGGAGGTTCATTCATCTGTCCGAAAACAAGCGCCGTTTTAGCAAGAACTCCTGATTCCTTCATCTCGAGCCAAAGGTCATTACCTTCGCGCGTCCTTTCTCCAACACCTGCAAACACCGAATAACCGCCATGCTGCTTGGCTATGTTATTGATAAGCTCCATGATAATAACGGTTTTTCCGACACCGGCGCCGCCGAATAAACCGGTTTTACCGCCCTTTGAATAGGGTTCAAGAAGATCAATAACTTTAATGCCTGTCTCAAACATTTCCTGTTTAGTTGTTAGATCCTTGAATTCAGGTGCATGTCTGTGAATTGTATATTTTTTCTTAGTCTTTATCGGTTCTAAACCATCAATACCTTCGCCTATCACATTAATAAGTCTGCCTAAGGTCTCAGGTCCAACCGGAACAGAAATTGGCTCGCCCGTATCGATAGCTTTCATCCCACGCACCAACCCATCTGTAGAATCCATAGCAACTGCTCTTACTCTGTTCTCACCCAGATGCTGCTGAACTTCAACTATAAGTTCTTCTTCTTTCCCCTCAAGATTCACCCTGGGTATTTTGATAGCATTGTAAATCTTAGGAAGCTGACCTTCGGGAAAATCGATGTCCACTACAGGACCGATTACCTGAACAATATGACCTTCGTTACTTGCCATTTATCTCCCGTAAATTTATAAAATTAGAGAATAAAGTTAATCATTCGATCATTAAAATTCAATGAGTTATACAATAATTGTGAAGCGCTTTCTTTCAAAACTGATGGCGCTGCTAATGGCAATAATCATCCTGCAGGTTTTCCAAAAATAAAACCATGTTTAATCTCCTGACTTGTACCTTTAAGTGCGGTAAAATTAAATATCTATATTAGTAAGTACTTGATTTTACAATAGTTGTTTTACGGTGATATTCGAATGGTGAAAGTCGGGAAAAATCTAAAATAACCTTCGCCACGAACGGGGTAAACGAGGACTGAACTCTGCGAAGAACGAAGCAATCTGTTTTATTACCGGAGATTGCTTCACCCCGGTGGGGAGAGGGTTCGCAATGACAAAACAAGCGGAATACTGAAATACAATCGTCATCGCACTGCAAACGGGGAAAACAAGCCTTCTATCTTTTCATGAGGTGTGGCGATCTCCCGCTAATCTTCAGCCTTCCCCTGCCTATCGGAGGGATTACCCTGATTCGATGCTTACACACCATACTATGCCAGAGATTAATTACTCAGGCTCCAGGTGGAAGTTGTGCTGCAGTGACCACTGCCTGTGGTTTGCTGCCAAAATGTTAATCCGGTTTCTTTCTGATAACGATATATAAAAACAAAGCCGCTGCCTGATTCATGCTGAATTTCATCCGGATAATCCTTCGTATAAAATCTTGGCAGCAGTATCCCGGGCGTAAAACCCGGATGATTAATCAAAATATTATGATTTTTATCTTCGACTATAATAAATTCATCGGAGATATTAACCTGGCTTGTATCCGGGGTGACAGGACCTCTTGCATCAATTTTTATCCCAATTAAATTTCTAAGGCACTTATAAATAATTGAGTCATTAGAGGCTTCAACTAAATCAATTATTTCCCAATATTCGGTTCCATCTATATATACGTTGTCACCGCTGCAGATTTCCCTGAGTTTATATGTATATGTCCAGTGATTACCAATATTTAACGGGAAATAATCATAGAGTATAGGCTGCAAATTGAGAGTGATGGAAGTGCCGGATTTAATATCTAAAACTGAATCTATGGGTTTAAATCCTTCACTATTGATAATTAAATGGAATGTGCCCTGTTCTTCGATCAAAAATTCAAAAAAGCCCTGATCATCTGTTGTATCGTAATAGGTGATTTCTCAGGCAAGCATTATCTCTATAGAATCCGGCAAAGAAGTTAAATCACCGGAAATAATCTGCCCGGTTACTCTTATTCTTTTATCCGGAGTAATATTCTCCGGTTCATTTGAATTTTCCTTACAGCCAAAGCAAAATAGTAATATAGAAACGAGTAAATTTAAATATGATAATGTACTTTTCATCTGAAGCGTTAAAGTTTTATTTATCAAATTACTCAAAAACTGCACCAAACCTGAATGAATGCATCCGGCTGATTTGCGGTTGAGACTGTAATTTTGCAGGTTGTTACTTTTTCGCAAAATTTGATTCAGGAATTTTCCAATTCAATATTAAGCATACCATTATAGACTTAATGGAAAATTATTTAATATTGAATTATCCTTTATTGACTGTTCTCTTTGTTCCCTTATGTATTTTGATTCTCTATATTCTCTAGCTTCGACAGTTGTAATAAAATCTGCATCCGGAAATTCGTTATTAACCTCTTCTTCAATTTCTTTCAACTCCACATTAAAAAATTCTCTTCTTGTGTTTACTAAGTTTAACCTCCTTTCATTAAATCTCTTGTGTAATGCATTCTCTAGGGAAGGTGCATCCTTTGAATAAATCATCGCGTGTACATCAAATTTAAATGGAACAGAAGCATCACCAAGTTCATGAACTCTCTCCATTGGGTCAAGGCGTCGTGTCATACCAATTTTAAAAACTTTATCACCAAAAGAACCAATATTTGAGATAATATATACATGACCTGATTTTGTAAATTCTGCCATAGATTTTGCTCGTTCATTTTTTTCTTTAGCTTCGTTCAATTCCTGCTCTAAACTTATTATATCATGTCTTAAGCGTTCCAATTTTAATCCGACTGCTTTTTCGGCTTCCTCCTTTGCCTTGTCAAGTAAATCTTGATACCTTTGTTCCTCTTTTTCTGCGGCTTCAACTTCTTCAAGTAGTTTTGCTTCCTCTCTCATTTGTCTTCTCAGTTCTGCTTGTTCTTCCTTCTCTAGTTGTTTCTTTTCACGATATTCATGGGTTAATCTTAACTCCTCAAGTTTCAATTTTAAATAATTATCATCAATTATTATATTATTTGATTTATTCATTTTATTAATTGCTTCATGAGCTTTAATTAATCTCGCCTCAAACATTAAAATATTATTCCAGCGAACATTTGAAATAAGAGCATCGCATTCGTTATTAAATGCCCTTGATGTTAATCGAATATTTCTATTCGTCATCGTTTGGCCTTTGGATTTACTCCCATCAACGGACCAATCTGTATTACAAAATATGGAAGTTTTATTCAATACCATTTCCTTTTGTCGTTGTTTACAGTCATTAATTGCAGTTTTAAACCTTTCCGAGGTATCATAATCAAAATGAGGCTTATAAAAACCCAAATCAATTAATTCTTTCTCTTCATCATATAGTGAAACATGTCTAATCAATTCATCAAATATTAGTCTTTTTTCTTTATAACTAGATCGGAGTGCTTCAAAATCTTGAATTAATTCGTTTTTAGCATCTGTTAATTTTTGTAATTCATTTTCAATGTCAATTAACGGCATATATCTTTTTCTTAAAAAGAAATATTTAATTATTAAAACAATGAATAATAAAAGAATTATCAGTATTGTTATAGTTAGGGCAATTATTTCATCCTGATTTTCCATAAGGCACCAATACTCCCACTTTTTTATACTTTCAAAAAGTACTTTTAACGAAACTGCGCGGCGTATGACTGATGATTATTATTTGAAGTCAATTATTATCGCTATTTTCTCCTGCCATGTCCACGAGTTTTTCAAACCATTTCCATAATTGATCAGCACTTGCCTCTCGTGGCGAGCGCATGTCTTCAATAAATTTCGCAGAAATGAATTGAATTAAATCCGCTTCCCAAATGCGTCATGGGTGATTTACATACAAGAATCATCGAAATTAATATCCATGCAATAATGATTAGAATGAAGGAAGTCCAAGTATTGAGCAGTTCTTGCTCATCTTTTGTGGCAATCATTTCAAACTTTAGCATTACAATACCGTTTAACGGCTGGCGTTACCTGCGTGTGGGCGGGCGTGGATTCTGCTTGGGAGCAGGAAAAACTCGAAGCCAGAAAAATGCTTGAAAATGCCGCAGAAGCCCACACGTCAAGTGTACGCTTTGTTAGCCCTTCTTTTGTTGTCAAAAGAAAGGTTCTTGAATTAATTCTGACGGACTTACTTTTACCTTTATTCCATACTTTTCATTAACATCATTAACGAGTTGTGTAAACCAACTTGGCGCGCTTGGGGAAACAAAAACTTCTTCGATAAGAATTGATAAACCACAAGGAATAATCTTTCCTTTATCTGGATAACGCATGTCTATTAATATTGCTCTGACTTCCTTCTCATGCTCAAAGGACTTTCTTTTATGCCAAAATGCGTCATTTACACCTGCATAACTCTTTTGGAAATCAATGTACTTTACTCTGCCAATGTTGATAGATGGATTGCGTCCGAGCGCGTGGTATAGACTGTTATATGAAGTTCTTACTGCGATTGCATTTTCAAGAAAACTTGAATACAGTCTCCACATTGCTTCCGACTCGTGTTCATTTTCATGCCAACAACTTATGAAAGTTCTTTTTTTGCCAATCTCGCCGCCGTGTTCTAAATCTCCGAGTAGGCGTTTAGCCTGTTTTTCTACTTCTTCATCGGAATACTTAAATTCATGATCTTCGCGCAGATTCTTAATCCCTTCCCGAAAGAAATTTAAATAATACTCATCCCACTTGTCTTTATTTTTCTTTAAGCCTTTTGCTCCTTCAAATGTATCTTGAAAACAATCGGCGCGAGCAAAGTATAAGCCTTTGGTTGAAAGCATACTTACATATTTTGTAAAATCTGTGTATCGCCAAAGTTTGCTTTCAGCAGGTGGGATTTCATAGGGTCGTGGCATGAAAACATGCCTTACAGCAGTCTCTTTAAGTTTATTTGAGCATTTATCGCAGACGTATAAGGGTTTGTCGTCAATATCGTATCCCAAGTGAGAAGTATCACCTTCTTGAAATTTATAACCACATGAAACACATTCATCGTGGTGTTCAAACGCCAATAGTCTAAGTTCTTCGGTGAGTCTATTCCTCATTTTTTGCATAGTTTATCTTTGAAGGGCTAACGCTCCGCATAACCGGCTGGCAATGGAGCGCAGCGGAATTGCCAGTCCGAGTTGATGCGGTTGTTAGGTCATAGGTTTCTATTATATATTCCAATCACCCGCTCCGTTCTATCTTCATAGGTCCATGTTTTTTTAATGAAAGTGTAACCGGCAAAAGGACAATCCACAGAAATTGATCGCCCGCCGTAGCTGCCAATCAGAAGAAACTCTGGCAACTCTGCTCCGTGTGAGATTGCCTCCCAAAGAGGTGCGTCAGGATCATTGAAGTTTGTCCAATTATCTCCGCATGCATGTCCTGGTTGAATTATCGCCAAGATCTTCGGGGTCATCTCGTTTCGACTATAAAGACCTTGGAAAGATGATAGGGCTTCTCCACCCAAGAACAAGAAACTGAACAACCGAGGACCGACTCTTTCATCTCTCTTTTCTCTACGTTGCCATATCGACCAATGACCGAAAGGGAGACAACGACTCTGTGCTTCCATCAGACGTTGCCGACCATCAAAACCGGGGTTGTCAAACCTCCGTGGAGGCTGTGGAATCCAGTCATCTGGTACGATTTCATGCCTCTCGACATTCCGACTGAGGATCGGTCTGTAGGGGCTAAAGCCAGGGAAAAGCATGGTTCGGTTGAAGTCATCGCGGCTGGTGCCATAATCGACATATACGAATGAATGAACGCACCCGTTGGCGAGGAGCACCGGAGAGCTGTCCAGCCCGGAAGAGGGATAAAAGCAACTGTCCGACAAAACATCTTTGAGTGGAATTAAGGGTGGGAGGGTAGTGGCACTGGCTAAACGTACCAACCATTCCGGAATCGGTATGTGGGGGAAGGTTGTAGCATACGGATGTGGGCGGGGAAGCTTCTCGCATTTCCCCTCCATATGCTTTGCCAACCTGGACGAACAAATAAGATTGCCGCAGAGCGGACACAGTTTAAGAGCCCCCTTCTTGACGCGTTCCTCTATGATGGCTCGCTGGCACTCAGCCCGTTTCTTCGCTTCACGTTCGGCTGCGCACTTACCGCTCCGACAATATCCACCTGTTGCGTCTGCCGTTCGCACCAAAATTGCCGTTCCACAAGCTCGGCAAGTTGTTTTAGACTCCTCAGTCATAATGCTCGTCCCCATGACCTAACTAATAATTAAGCCGCAACAAACTGCTGCAACCAGGAATATTATCCTACAGACTACCGCAGGATAAAAAGCCGTTCTTATTTTGTTATTTTTTTATTAACTTATTATAAAACATAATATTACAAACCTTTGAACTTTATTAATAATTTATGTTATCCTTCATTGGATTGCAGCCTAACATTCCTCAACCTCAATCCGGCTAAAGAACTTTTAATCCCTGATCTCAAATTTGTTAAATAAGTGTATATCATTTATTATACAAGTTCAATAATTCCAATCGCAGGCACGGTATAATTTTGAAATGTTTTGTTTTATTATTATTTATATCTGAAGCACAGAGATCCAATCCCGCACTTTGTCGGAAGGCGCTCAATTCATTGAGCGATAGTGTGAACTGACCTGATATTACTGAAGAAAAATCCTGCACAGAATGATCCCTCTTTTGTCAGTTTCAAATTAATAATTATCCGCCAAAAAACAAAAATGAGACATGATGTACTTTAATATTTTTTAATAATATTATGTTAGTGAAAGTGTAAAATATTGGCGGGGTATTGCAGCTTAGCCGTGTGACTTATCACACAAACTCCCGTGCTCTCCAGCCGAACCTTAAAGCGCTGATACTATGAGTTCTATTGTTTTGTACCAGTAGTAAAACGATGATTTATCCGGTTGCCGTTTTAATCTGTTCAGAAAATTCCAATCCGGGTCTTCAATAATCCAATCCTTAATGTCCTGTCCTTGGAAGTAGGTTATTGGAGTCAGGTCATCTGCCAGTATTTTTGCAGCCAAATAGGCAATCCTGGCTGAGGCTGGGATAGCATCATCAATTCTAAAATTGCCTGATATTAAATATCCGGTGCCAAACGCAATAATACCTTTTTGAATTTGTGCAAACTTTTCTTTCTCCTCAGTGCTTCCTCTTTCTCTTTTTGTGATAACCAAACATGTGTCAATGATATCATGAAGAACACGATCAGGTGTTAAATCCGGACGTTTTTCTTTACGGTATTTAATTTCGTGTTCTGCAAAAACCCGAAAGCTTTCTGCAACAACTTCAACAGAAGAAATTTGTTCAAACAGCTTACTTAAATCGTAAAGTTGTTTACAAATCTCCATTGCGGTGGATTGCCCGCTCTTTTCGTAAGGAATACCTATTGTACTCGGAGCAAAAGCGGTAAGTTTATCACCGGTAATAGCATCAATAGTTGGGACAGTAACTTTTACTTCTTCATCTGTCTCAATCCAATTTGCCTCTATTATTTTTTCTGTCGTTTCCGGATATTTAGAATCTTCATTAAGAACATCTAAAAGAACTGTTCCGGAATATGCACCTCTCAGCGAAGATTCATATGAAAATGTATAATGTGCCTTCGGAACTCCTGGTTTATAACCTCTGTGTTCCTGCAATTCAAAACCGGTAAATCTTGATGTTTCAATAACTTTTTTCAAAATTGCTTCAAGCTCATCCCTCACAGTATTTGATATAATATCAATATCAATTGAGAATCGATTTCCCTCGTCGAGCAGAAGTACCAGACTGGTACCACCTTTGAATGTGTACTTTAATCCGTTTTTCTGAAGTTGTTCTAATAAATGTAATGCATAAATCATTTTTTCCAGAATATTTATATCTATTCTCTTATGAGCAGGCTGTTTCCTGAATGTTGCAGCCATTCTTTCGTAAAGCATTTCTCCTTAAACATCCATAATCTCCTTAACCAGGTATTGCATATTCTTAATCAGAAACACTTTGATATCATTCCCCCTTTCCCGTCTTTTTGCATAACTGAAAAGTTTTGTATAATTAATATTATACTTCGTTAAGGCATTTATATAAATGTGAACCAGTTCAGACCCTCGGGAGTAATAAAATAGTTTGTCTTCAGTAAAAATGTCAACCAATATCTTTTCAAGAAAAGGTATTTGGAATTTTAATTTCTTTTCCGTTCGTTGTCTTACCGGGGAGCGGGTTATTAACTTTTTAATTACAATAGGCTGTGGGCTTTCTGCCACATAAAATTTTATTGTTTTTTCATCCGGAGTAAGGAAAATATTACCCTTGTAAATTTCTTGAAGTTCATAGAAAAAGGAATCTAAAAAATCCTTTTCAACCTCGATAATAATTATTTTATTACCTGACTGATGTTGTGAAAACTCATTCAGCCAGATTGTTTCCCATAGGCAGTATTTCACATCGTTGAATTTATCATTTATTTTTCTGGCAAGTTTTAATAATTCCAGAGAAGGTTCAGGTTTGTATTTTGGCTTATATGAAATTGTGTATAAACCCCGCATTAAAGGTTTTATTATATTTTTATTTTTCAAATCATAGATTCTCCAGGCAAAAGTCCCTTCTTTCAGCTCCGGCTCAGAGTATTTAAAGAAATCATAAAGCTCATTTCTGGAGAATGATTTTCTGTCTTTAAATTCTTCAATTAATCTGTTTTCTATAATTCCCGGCATTTAAAAATCCCATTTATACCAAAAAAAAATATTGGTCTATTTTAGAAATCAAAATTACGCCAGTATTCTTAAATTCTGGTAATTATTTGAAATGTGCCAATAAATGTTTTTTATCCTGCTATGAAGAAAACGGATGAATAAAAACTACCCCATACAAAATTATGGGATTTCACCCCGCTTATTTTCAAATACATTTTAGCCGATTTCAAGAAATGAGATTATCGCCAAAAACAAAATGATCCATGATATACTTCAATACTTTTCCGATGAATTTGCTTCTCTCAATTAGACAGAACAGACACTCCATATAATATCTCAACAAAATATTCCGTATTTTTAATCTGTCCGGGAAGCAGCCTTTACACGCTGTAATCCGGTATTAACCAGACAATTATGAGATTCATCTTTTCTATATTCTATGTCTAAGACTAAAAATTTTACTGAGTGCTAAAAAATTTACAGCAATGTTTTTATACGATGTGACGATCTAAAGGACAGAATAATAACTACACATTAAACACTACCTCCGAAATGACAAAATCCGAAAAAAGAATTGAAATATTAGACGTTCTGCGGGGATTTGCGATTGTCTCTATTTTACTCCTGCATAATATTGAACATTTTGATATTTATTATTTCCCCCAAACTCTGCCCGGCTGGATGGTCAGTCTGGATAAAATTATATGGGATTCGCTTTTTTTTCTGTTCGGAGGTAAATCCTATGAAATCTTTGCATTAATGTTCGGCGTGACATTTGCCATTCAGCTCAGGCGGCAGGCAGAAAAGGGCCACTCCTTCCGGCTCAGATTTCTATGGCGTATGTTTCTCCTGCTCGGATTTGGTGTCCTGAATTCAACGCTGTATCAGGGAGATATCCTTTCAATTTATGCTGTTCTCGGATTAATATTAATACCCTTCTCCGGCTTAAAGGAAAGAACAATTCTGGTAATTGCTTTTTTACTTTTACTGCAGCCGGTTGAGTGGTGGAATCTTTTTTATGCGGTAAATCATCCGCTCGAAAAAATTTCCGACCCTGTTTCCTGGACGTATTTTGGTTACACAATGGAATATCTTTCCGGAAACTCATTAATAAAAACAATAGCCGGCAACCTGACCACAGGAAAAACAGCAGTACTGCTCTGGAATTGGGAAAACGGAAGATTTTTTACTATCGCAGCATTATTCCTGCTGGGATTTGCTGCCGGAAAAAGGCAATTCTTCATTCGTTCAGAACAAAAATATATTTTATGGAAGAGAATATTCTATTCAGCCTGGATTGCTTTTATTCCTATATTAGCCCTGCAATATAATCTTGATATGCTCATAACAAGCGAAATTACCAGGCGTTCGCTTAACGTCATATTGGAAACATTATCTAATTTCTCCTCTATGCTGATTCTCGTCTTCGGTATAACAATACTTTTTCAGAAACCGGGGGTCGGCAGCAGGCTTCAATATTTTGCACCCTTCGGGAAAATGAGTTTGTCAAATTATGTATTCCAATCTATGATCGGAGCATTTATTTACCATGGATGGGGGTTGGGGTTATATAAATACACGGGTGCGACTTACGGATTAATTATTGGAATAATTCTGACTGTAATTATGGGGATATTTTGTAAGTGGTGGATGAATAAGCATAAACACGGACCTTTTGAATACTTGTGGCATAAAGCGACCTGGGTTTATTATAAGTAATCCGCCATAAATAGGTAATTGTCTCTTTTTTTGCCGTTCTGAATTAATAATAATTAAATATATTCAATACAGATATAAGTTTTAATGCATTCACAAAGTATTTATTCAGCAGATAAATTAATACACAAAAGCTTATGAACAAGTTTACACCCGATACATTCGTTCCGCCGGTCCGGCTGGAAACCGAATTACTTATACTGAGAATGCTGACAATCCACGATCTCGTGAAAGATTACGATGCAGTTATGACATGCAGAGAAGAAATACGAGGGGTTTTCGGACCCAATGATACATGGCCGGAAGATGACCTGACCCTGGAGCAGGATCTGATCGACCTGGGCTGGCATCAGAAAGAATTTCAGAACCGGTCTTCTTTTGCATATACGGTTATGAGCCCTGATGAAACGATATGCCTTGGCTGTGTTTATATAATGCCTTCATCCAATCCAAATTATGATGCCCGCATAATTCTTTGGAGTCGCAAAAGTCAGGAACATCAAGGACTTGATGAATATCTGTTTGATAAAGTCAGGAATTGGATTGAGGATGAATGGCCTTTCAAAAATGCTGCATACCCTGGAAGATCACTAAGCTGGGAAGATTATTATAGTTGAAAAAAAAGCCCTTAAACCAAATCCGGTCCAAGGGCTTATCAATAAGGAAAATTTTACTACTATTTTATATACATCATCTTACCGCTGAGGTTCACGCCCTTATCGGTCGAGAGTCTGTAAATATACATTCCGCTGCTCAGATCATCAGGCGAGAAATCAAAAACACTTTTTCCTGCATTTAATCTTCCTGTATAAATATCTTCAACTTTTTGCCCGAGCATATCGTAAACCGAAAGATTAACGACAGATACCTCGGGGAGGAAAAAGGATATAGTTGTAACCGGATTAAACGGGTTCGGATAATTCTGGTATAACTCAATATTTTCCGGATAAATAATCTCTCTGCCATGCCCTGTAATAACAGGGATAGTAAATGCAGTTGTTCCGCCCATATCATTATATAGTTTTTTGAATTCCTGCAAAAACTGATTGGCAATATAAATATCCTCAATAATAAGTGTGTTTTCGTCATTATCCTCATTAGCTGCTCTCGACCAGTTGTGAGAACCTGTGATAACAAGAGGCTGGCTATAAACTGAGGAAGGATCGACTAAACCGTATTTCGAGTGAAGTTTTCCGCCCAGATTATAAGCAAACATTTCAATGCCGGAAAGAGCCTGGAGGTTTGGATATTCGGAACCGGTAACGTTTATATCATTAATAATTCCACGGATATCGCGTAAACCTGCAGAATGCCTCAATGCTATCCTGTCGTAAATCGGGTCACTCGTAAAAACAAGTAAAGCAAAGTAGATTGAGGTGTCGCTGGTGCCAAGTGCATCGATTATTCTGTTTTCTGTGAAATCGCTTGGACTGAAATACATATTGATGTTTTTTCCGCCGATCTCAAAATCATGAACTGTATTATCTGTTTTATTTGGTCCGAATTTAGAATTTGCCGGATTGGGGATATCAGTATCCGACCCCCACATTTCTTCAAATTCTTTTGTGTATGCCGAAGCCAGAGAAGGATCGTTTATCTCGAGAGCGTTATTTCTCCAGTTCAGTTCTGTTGATGTCCAGTTCCAGGAACCAGTCCATATCCAATCATCATTCAGATCAGAATTTCTTCCGTCAAACACAGCAAACTTATTATGCATAATACCACTTGTAAGATTTCTTTTTACTAACTGGATTCCGGCATTTACAAGGTTCTGCATTGAATTCTGTGTATCGCGGTTATCGTAAACAACGCGTATTTTGACTCCCCTGTTCTTCGCAGCAATCAGAGCATCGGACACGTCATTTAATCCGAAAAAACTGTAAACAGCCATATCTATTGAATATGTTGCAGTAAAAATCCGGTTCTTTAGCTTATCTCTGAAATCGACCAGACCAACAGCTTCGTTCCCGGGAATTGATACGGAATGATCGACGCCGTAATTAAAATACACATTGATCGTGCCTGTAGTCGGATTCGGAGATGTAGTAAATACCGGTATAATGTCGCTCTCACTCGAACCGGCAGCATTAGTTGATCTTGCCTTAAAATAATACCTCGTCAGGGAATCCAGTCCGGAAATAGTTACGGCATGAACAGTTGTATCGGTATCATCAACAACTGATCCAATTTCAAGATCTTCGGTCAAGCCGTATAAAACTTCACTGTTTCCGTTCCTCAGAGTATTAAAATAAACTGTAAATGCTGAAGGAGTAATATTTGAAGCGAAAACCGAACCCAGAATAAACGGCTCATCGGAATAAAGGAGATCGCCAATGCTGCGGGGTATAATCTGGTATCCGGAACTGTATGGAGTTGAACTATCGAACTGACCAATTACTCCGACCAGATCAAAGGCTCCTGTGGGAATGGGTGTACCGATAATCGAACTTACATCGTTATCAACACGCATTTCCAGGGTTCCGGTCGAGTCTGAAATACTGTAATTCGTCCCGCTGGAAAAATTTCCTGTCCCCGAGACAGTTATTTGATTTATTCGAACTAACAGTCCCTCCAGATCCTCAATATCGTTCCATGCCTGGTTTTTAATATCAGTAAGATCAAGAATAGTTGTTTCAATAATATTCCCCGATGAGTGTTTTACATAACTCGAACCAGTAACCCGGAAATCAAGCTGACTTAGACCATTAAAATGTGTAAGCTGACCGGTAACAGTAACCGAATCACCGATCTGAACCATGTTTGCAAAACTGCTTCCGTAAACAGAAATACCGGCAGTCTCGTCCTGAACATTTGCCGGTCCGGAAGAACCAAATTGGTTTGCCACTGTTACAATTCCGGAAATAGTAACCATCTGTCCATTCAGCGCAGGCACTCCGGACGCATCATTCTGCCTCAGGTCAATTATGGGAACAACCGTTTGTGCATACATTACGCTGCTGAAAATCAGTAAAAATATTGAAAATATGAAACGGGATATATTTTGCATTTTTATTCCAATTCTGTAGATAAAATGAATCTGAGGATTTTCCCATTTTTACTATCGAGTACATAGAGTGTTTTATCGAAAAATGCAACTCCCTCAGGATTTTCGAATAATTCGATGCCGCCGAAAGATTCGAGTTCGTCACCGAACTGATTGAACTTATAAACGCTGTCTTTTTCAGTATCAGTAACAAATAAATTACCGTTATTATCGAATGTCAGATCGCTTGGCTCTTTGAATTTATTGATTTTCATCAACTCAGAATCGAATGCATCAAGTTTACTCACATAACCGCTGAATTCAGAGGTTGAAATGAATTGCATCCATTGAACTTTGAAACTGTTATTCCCGGTCAATCCCATAATAAAATCTTTAGTGGAGGATTTCAAAGCGACCAGAGCATTAATACCATTTGCGGAAAGAAGTCCTGTCCCTAATGGCTCAAAAAGTGGCAGCCTGCGGGAAAGACTGTCATACCTGGTACCATCCGCACGTTTTTTATTTATAAATTCAAGAATGGAATTATCCGGGTCAATATTATTACTATTTGAGGGACCAGTTCTGGCAATGAAATAGGAATTATCGTAAAATACGCTTATTCCTTTGTATTGGCGATCCGGTCTGAGTAAATCAAATGAAGTTGCGGGTAACACTTTTGTAAGCGAAGCTGCATTGATATCGTGAGAAACTGCAACAAGGTCAACTTTATAAACTGCATCAAACGTGACAGTGCTGCCGGATATCAAAGTATCAAATTCAGCGCAGATAATAAGATTGAGCCTGAAATCCTGATCAATTACAGTCGGATGTTTTACGATAAGCGTTCCGAGAATATTCCCGGCTACATCAAGCATTACAATCCGGTTATTGTCGGTATCAGCCACATAAATAAAATTATCTTTCCCAACGAGCATATCTTTTGGATTGCTGAATCCCTTCCACTGAGGGAATTGCTGAATATATAAAGTGTCTCCGATAGTCCCGGTACTCTTAAGTGAGGAGATAAACCCTGTATCAAACTTATCAGTACAGGAAAATAGAGAAGCCGCTAAAACTAGTACTACAATAATTTTTTTCATCATTAGAACAGATTAAAAATTAAAGAAAATCGATGAGAAGAACCCAGACTGGAAAAATTTGCAAATGCGTAACTGAAATTTATTGCAGCAAAATCCAGATCCATTTTTACGCCTGCACCCAGAGATAAATCTTGTCCTTCGACATTTATTTTATATCCGCCACGAAGGAAAAAAGAATCATTCCAGGTATATTCAGCACCGGTGGAAACATTCTCAGAGTTATCATTCGGGTGGTTTAACTGTATAGAAGTAGTAACCTTATGCTCATCAGTCTGATAAGGTTCGAAGGCAAATCCAATCCTGAACATCGTCGGCGGTGAAAAAGCCTGCCAGGATGTTTTGGTCCTTTTACCGATTAGAACAACCTCACCGTCAGGGGCTAATTGGTTTCCGAAATTAGTAATTGCAACCGCAAACCTCGTAGTTCCAAGCCCGGTCCAGTAGTACGTCCCAAGATCAACAAGGACACCGCGCATTTTCAGTTTATCGAGAGTTTCTTCCATATAACGGATTGTGGCTCCGAAACTGAATTGGGATGTCATTTTTCTTGCATAGGAAACACCGATAGCGATATCGCTGAAAGTAAAATATTCACCTGTACCGAGAGGGTTGAATTCAGTTGTAACAGGCATATCGTCCATATATAATGCAGTAAGGGAAACCCCAACCGCATCATTATCCGAAATATGATACATCGCCCCGATAAAATCATGGCTGATTTCAGCTAACCATTCGTTATGAGAGATAATAACACCATTATTCGAGTTCTGCACGAGTCCGGCAGGATTCCAGTATAGTGCCGAAGGATCATCGGCAACCGCCACAAAAGCATCACCCATTGCCGTTGCTCTGGCACCAATACCGATTTTCAGGAACTGGGCTGTTGAAATTCCCGCTCTTTGACCTCCGAGCGTGGGAAATAACTGGGCGTAATTATCAGCCGCAAAAAATAATAATATTAGTAATAAACTTTTTTTCATATTAGAATCTCAGAGTAAGGCCAAATTTGACATTTCTTCTGGTCAGGTACCGAGCCGGGTTGTACGGATATGGATTAATGGGCGCCTGAAGATCGGGATAAAGCGGATCGTTCCACGATGCGGGAGTCGGGTCACCGTATTCGTATGCCTCGCCGGTAATCGGATTCAGGATTGCTGAATTTTTGATATCGAAAAGGTTATTCACTTCCATAAATACCGAAAACTTAAGGCTGCTCAGACTAAAATATTTTTCGATATTCATATCAACCCAGAACCAGTCCTTGCCCACTTCTGCATTTGTCCGAGTGCGGTCAGTTTCATATTCAGGTCTTCCGTCTGTTGAATAGCTGCCTGTAAAAACAACCGGAGTATATCGTTTTCCCGATTGAAAAAATGTTCTGAAATAAAGATTGATATCATCAAGAATACCATGCCCGAAATCAAAAAGAGGCTTATCTTTCTCAATGTAAAAATTAAGATTAGCCGAAACTGTGAACGGCCGATCCCAGGAAACATAATCTTCTTTGATTGATTCCTGCAGATCACCTCTCAATATTAGCACACCTTCATCAGCAGAAGAACTCTTGCCGGTAACTATTGCATAAGCAAAGGTGAAATTACCTGAAAACCAGCGCCCAAGTCTTTTCCTGTATTCAAGTTCAATACCGCGGGATTTTGCATAATCGAGATTCGAATATGTAATAAAAGACTGATTGGCAAATCGTGGTGAGGAAATACTCGCCGTTCTGGTTCTGACATAATCAAATATATCCTTATAATAAGCAGTTACTGTAAGAACATCATCCTGCGAAAATTGTGTTTTAAGACCAAGTTCATAAGCAACGGTAGTTTCGGGATTCAGATTCGGATTTCCGAATCTCTGAAAACTCGATTTTGCGCTGAGAGGATTAAGTTTTGCATATACAAATTCCGGTCTCGGCCATTTGCTGAAGTGACCATACGAGAAAAACAACACCTGGTTTTCAGTAACAGGATGAGAAATACCCAATCTCGGACTCAGACGCGCTTTATATCTTCGTCCTCCGAAAAACGGAAATGAATCATCTTTGTATCTCTCTCTTATTTCATCAGGGATCGTAACAACTTCAGGATTTTCTACAGCATCATCAATGTACTTGCCCGGGAACCAATAATCCATCCGGAGACCGAAGTTCAGGATCATTCCGCTAAAATTTATGTTATCCTGAGCATAAAATGAACCGCGGGCAGGAAATACCTGGTAATAATCATTATTCAATCCCAGTTCACCAACCCATGGCTTGTAAATATCGAGCACCTGCATTTCCTGAAAAACAAGATTAAATCCTGCTTTGAATTTATTCAGTTCATCAAAAAAACTGGTGACATCACCTTTAAATGATAATTCTTCAAAATAATGATCTCTCCAGGTTGAAGGATTGCCGACATCCCAGAATCCATCCCCGGGAATTACGCCGATTGTGTCACTTTCCATATTATAGTATTCAACCGGGATTGTGGTTATATCTTTCGGCTCCTGATATTCGTACCAGTATTTGCCGTTTGCATCGGCACGAAGGTTTGTAAAGAAATGGTTAATCTTAAATTCATAAAAAGTACTTGAATTTAACGTATGGGTCAGGCTGAGAGTATTATACTTATTATTATGTGTAAAAGTATTTGCGTTATCAAGAAGATCCTGAAATTCATACTGATAACCGGGGCTCGGTTCAATATATTCAAGGTTTGACTGAAGAGATTGTGAATTCTGATTAATATTTACCGACTGGTTGAATGAATAAACAAGTTTGAAGGTACTCGTAACCGCATAGGTCAGTTTAGCAAGTCCAAACCAGCTATTTTCAGCCCTTGGTGCAAACCTTGTACCGTAAAATATTGATGAATAAAGTTGAGTGCTCGATGAGGGTTTAAAATATCCCTGTGTTATGCCGTCTGAGATTCCGCCATAAAAACTACCAAAAAAACTGATTTTACCGGGAATCTGGACTCCAAGCAGGGGCAGAAGCATGGATGTAAAAGGCTCAGGACCACTCAGGTTAGCTTCAAAAATGTCGATATTAAATACATTATGCGATGAAGTGTTCCCGAAATTATCCCGTTTATAACTGAGGCTTCCAGAAAATTTATCACCGCCTTCACGGGTACGAACATTAACTATTCCTGATGTAGCCTGCCCGAATTCTGCATTGAAACCACCAGTAATAACCTCAACCTCCTCAATCGAGTTTGCACTTAGCTGAAGTCCGAAACCAGTACCCGAAAGCGGATCCTGAACAGAGACACCGTCTAAAAGAAAAGCATTCTCGTACGATCTTCCGCCTCTGATATGCACGGCATTATCAGACTTAACAACCCCAGCCTGCTGGGTCACAAGGTCACTGACATTTTCAACAACAGCAAGTTCTATGTCCTCTTTGGATATGGTCTTTTTACTCTGGGTTTCTTCAACATCCACCAATGGTTTGTCTCCGATTACGACAACATCCTGTTCCATCGTGAGAACGGTTTCTTCCATCGGTATGTCAATTTCAAGGGTTTTATTCGCTTCTATCCTGATACCGGTGTACTGTCTGGTCTTGTAACCTATCAGAGAAACTTCAACAATGTATGTGCCTTCGTTAATTCCTCTTATTTCGTACTTGCCGTCAAAATCAGATGCAGAGCCGTAATAAGTACCCTTAAGCACAATATTAACTCCGGGAAGTCCATCTTTCAAAGCTTTATCGGTAACCGTTCCTCTCAGATTACCTTTACCCTGTGCGAAGAATATACCGGAAAATATCAGAATTGCAATAATTATCTTTTTCATGGCTGATAACCGAATTCATCAAAAAATAAGATATCGAACATCAGTTCTACTGTGCCTGGATTCGCATTACATTGATTCAGGGGCAATCCGACAAAAAACAGATCTTTGTTATTATCAATAAACGCAATATTTCCATTGATCTGTGAACTCGATAAGTCATAAATTTTTGTTGTTGTGATTGAACTGGGGTAAAATGTCCGCACAAACCCAACTGTAGTCGAAGTTTTAAGTGCCGGAAATACTGAAGATTGATTCGATTTGAGGAGATTTGCACCAGGGAATACAAACCCGACTGGTTTCTTTTGCCCAAGCGAATCGATCGGGAGAAAATTCTGGACTGTTGGGAAATCAAAGGCATAGTTTGATGTCGAATCCTGGAAAGTCATCGAGAATGCAATTTTACCGCCGCCGTTAATAAACTTTTGTGTGACTATACTCGCAATCTCGAGTGAAGGGGTGAAATCCGAATACCAGAAAATATAATCCCAAAGTTTGAGAGTATGAAGAAAAGTAAGATTAGGATACGGCAGGTTCGTGGTTTGAATGTCAAGAACGTCAAATTTGCCGGTGAGTGCCCCTCCCCTTAAATTATTAAAAATATCCGAATAAAATGTGGGAGGAGTAATATTTCCTTCATAGTCATCGACAATAACAATTCTCCCTGAAGGCTTTTTCACAAACCAGGTCTGGCTTGTGTCGGGTAAGGGAATGAACGGAGAAGTTGCCCCGGATATATCCTTTGCCTGTATGTAAAGCCTGTTATTGTCGTTCACTCTTAAAGTTTGCAATTTCTCAGTATTGATATCATTTTCATCCCCGCCAATCAGAATTTCCATCTCAGTATCCGAGAGATACCTCAAGGTCACGAGTTTTACACTCCCTTTTAGCTGAACGGGATTCAGAGTATCATTCAAGGCTAAATTTATATTAATAATTGTCTCATCACCGTCAATATCAGCGGTAGCCCAGCCGACCGTTACAACCGGAAAAGATACTGTCGGCAGAATACTTAGATCATCCCATTCAATTTCAGGGGGTGAATTTTTAATCGGAAAGTCAAGTGTTGCGGGAGTTTTGTCAATCGCTCCAACATCTATATAGACTTCACCATCATCGTAGATGTTATTATTATTAGCATCAATAAATGGCTCTGCCCCGAAATTTATTCCGTTGCGGATGACAGAATTATCATACTTACCATTTCCGCTATTATCAATTGCGGTAACTTTGAAATTATAATTCGTATCAACAGTCCCGATAGGCAGTGAAAACTGGATACTGTTTTGAGTCGTAAAACTCCAGTTGTCCTGTATGCCTTCCCATTTATAATAATAACCGATAATCAGTCCATCGGGATCATCTCCCCACCAATGAACTGTCAGACGGCTTTTTTGCTGAGAAATTCCTGAAGAATCAGGCTGCAGAAACAGATTTGTTTCCGGCTCCCTGTTTCCCAAAAGATTATCACTCGGAGTTTCCCGGCAGGACTGGGTTAGGTATGCGATAGAAATCGCAAAAATTAATAGAAGTAATTTTTTCTTCATAAGTTTTAAAAGGGCGGCATTGAATCCGCCCTTAATAGTTAAATTATTTTACAAGAAGCATTTTTTTAACATTATTAAAACCACTGGTTTCAATGCTATAGAAATAGATTCCTGAAACCAGGTCTGATGCATCAAATGTTACCTTGTGAATTCCCGCCTTAATAATACCATTAACAAGAACAGCAATTTCCTGTCCGAGAATATTATAGATTTTCAAAGTCACAAAATTTTCCGAAGGTACTGAAAATTCAATATTTGTTGTGGGATTGAAAGGGTTTGGATAATTCTGAGACAATGCAAATTCATCAGGAGAAAGATTATCGTCCTTAAGGTCAGTTGTAAATCCGACAAAATCTTCATCCCTGCGTGGAACAATTTTATAATTCGAGAATGAGAAATACAATATTCCGGTCACAGATTCAAAGCTATCGCCAGTCTGCACTCTGGTCGGCACAGTCTCAAGAGATACATCCCAGAAATTATGATAATTATGCGTACCGTCCTGCATTTCCATTCTTGTCTGAATGTTTGAAGCATCTGCAACGAACATTTCACCATAATTGTTATTAGTGCCACTAATATTCGGACCTGGATTACCGTCTGCGTTCTCATCGATAACAGTAATATTCGAATACTTGACAAGAACCCCCTCATAGGATTCTGCCGGCAACGATCCGCTCGATGAATTTGAAATAACAGCGGTACTTATTTCAACGGGATCAGGAACAGTGCCGGTACCGGATACAACTACCTGTGCAGGTGTATCAAGATTTTCAATACGCGTAACGCCAAATTCTTCATCAACAATGCCTGTAACTGTAACAGCATCCCCTCTTCTTAAATCATAAACTTCTGTACCAAAAAGCCAGATACCTGTCCATGGACCTGACCCATCCTGAATGTAAACCTGAGGTCCAATCTGGTTAAAATCGCCTTCAATATCAGTGGTATCTGCACTGACAACTCCACTGACAGTTACAGTATAGCTATCGTATCCAGAGTAACCGCTGCCGAATGGGCTGTACTGAACATCAGCAATTTTCAGAGCTCTGCCGAGAGTAAGATAAAAATATTTATTGGTTGTGGGATTACTCGGATTTGTTGAAGAAGCTCCGTCATTATCAATGGCTTTAACATAGTATGCGACCAGACTTGAATCTCCCCTGCCGGGAATTTGAGCTGAATAAACCGTATCTCCGGGTGCGGGAGTCATTGCAACCGAATCAAGAGTGCCGCCATTGATCTGATACATCAGCCATGCCTGAGCAATAACTCCATCAAGGTCTTTAACTTTCGCTTCTACCGTTACAGGTTCATTCAAACCAACAACGCCTTTATCACGAACAACTGTATAAATATTCGGAGGAACAATATCTCCGTATTTGATATCACTTCTGTATGCGGGATTCAGCACAAACCAGCCGTTGGCAAGGTTATCCCTGTTCTGAATATATCCCCTGATATACTCTAATTTGGTCCCTGCAAGCGGAGGGGTAGCGTTATAAAAGTACGTTGACTGATTGCCAATAACAAGACTTGAATTATTGACGTCAAAAACTGTAAACGAACCATTACCAATTGCCCCGGGATCAGCAGTCGTAACATTTCTGATCTCCACATATACCCCTTCCCATTTTTCAGCAAGGTAATTGGGACTGCTCGTGCCAACCTGAACGAGCGAATCAAGTGTCAGGAGCACCGGTTCCGGCCTCTGTTGAAGACCGATAACATCCTGTGGTTCAAATTTTGTCAGGTTAAACTGGGTGGTCACAAAGTACTCCTGAACAACTCCGGTCACTTTTACAACAGTTCCTGTATCTAGAATTTTGAAGAGGTCATTCGGTACTTCCATTCTGGCAAGAATACCACCGTATTCAGGATCATTCGGGTCCTGCAGATAAACACCTCTTGAACTTCCACCTGTTCTAAGAACTGCAAGACTATCGGGTGAGGCTCCCCTGTTAGGGGCAACAGTAACAATTCCTGTTACAATTACAGTATCTCCTTCGTACGGTGATTTGAAATCGTGCGGAGGAACAAGCAATGTATCTGGAGACAAATATTGAATGTCTCTGAGTGTAACTTCAGGATATGTTTGAGCCTGGATCAGACTTAAACCACCAAGTACTAATATCAAAAGAAATGAATAATATCGTTTCATTAATTATCCCTATTATTTTATTACTAAAAATTTACCGGTTTTTATTTCTCCGGTCTGTGAGTCTTTAACGCTGAAAAGATATAGTCCTGTGGCAACAGCCTGATCATTACCAGTGATTAGATCCCATGCATGTTCGCCGCCTGACATTTTTTGCGTCTGGTCCTTTGAAAATGTCTCAAACCATCTCACATCCGAACCATTAGAATTCTGGTCATGATGTAACCTATCCACAATATCACCCGCTAAAGTGTAAATTGTGATCTCACACTCTTCGGGGAGATTGAAGAAATATAATTTCCTTAACCTTTCAGAACCCCCATCCCATATTGCTTCACCGTAATATGGATTCGGATAAACCCCTATTTTAACATCGGCTGATGATGTTGGTAATGACCCTGGTATCACTTTAGCTGATGATGCTAGTAAACTTGATTCAAGTGAAGTGAGTCCGTTCACCGGGTCACCTTCGTCAAACGCGCTTATTGAAAAGATATATTGCCACCCGTTCAATAGATCTGGAACTTCATATTTATAGTAGTATTCAGCCGCATCATTTGGGAATGTTTTCGGTTCAATCAACTCTACGTATCCAAATCCTGTGTTAAAACCGACATTATTACCCAGACTGTCAAATTCCGCCATTTTAACGAGCGACTTAAGAATATTCTGAGATGAAGTAAGATCATAGCCTGTGTTTGTTCTGTATAATCTGTATCCCTCAAAATCCTTCCTGCCTGAAATAGGATCAATAGATTCTTCTGCCCTGCGATCCCAATAAACCGTAACATTTCTATCACCGGGTACAGCTTTGATCCCGGGGGATGAAGGCGGTGCCGGTAGTATATATCTTGTTATAATTCCATCCACATCAAGATCTTCACCTGGATCAAGAATTCCATTGCCGTTTCTGTCCTCTCCATTGTATGCTCTTATAGCCCATCCGGCATTGGTATAGAGATTTTTTCTTTGTTCCTCAGTATCAAGGGCAGGTGATTCAGAACCATATTTTTTAGCGCATACAATAGCAAAAGTCACGTTAATAGAGTCACCCGGGGCTATTGACTTATAGTACCCCGAGGAAATCAACATCGATCTGTTGCTTGCAGTTTTTAGACCATTCGGGTCAATACCCGAATTATAACGGTTGCTTCCGCCAAAATATCCCATCAGTTTGCGATATCTTTCAGGGTCTGTTTGTGGTGTAAATAAATTTGCATTTGTAGTATTACGATATTGCCACGAAACAAAATTTACACTATCGGCTTCTTCCGAAGAGCCAAGAAACTGAATGCCGATATAACTATCAGTGAAACCAAGATCACCTGCAGCATCAAATTCATAAGCCATCTGCAATGAATCACTATAGCCATTGCCACCCTTATTGAAGAAGGAAGTTCCAGTATATGGTGAAGTTTTATTAGTATTCCGAACGACCGTATCTGTCCAAAGTCCGATATAGACGCTATCAAGATACTTGTTGGATACATTTTTGATCCAATAATTCATAATCACAAAAAAATCCGCGAAGGGGTAATTCCAGGCATATGATTCCTGCCGGACAGCAATTCCCATCGGGTTGTGTCCGATGATAACTTCGTTGTTTTCTGTATAACGGTTTGTGTCTGCATATTCTGCAATAAAATCCTGGTGGGATATAGCGTCAGGTGAAAAGAATGGAGAGTCTATCAGCGAGGATCTCACCTGAACATAACTGCCTTTTCTGTTCGTAAATTCGTATCCGTTTTCTGTAGCCGTGGGATCAGTTGATGATGTTGTGACATAAGGACCAACCCTGTTCGCCCCTGCTGCGTTGTCACTCCTGAAAGCCCCAACCCAGAGTCCTCCATTATATAAATGTTCTATACCGCTGCCCAAAGGATATTCACAATTGGATTGTGTCGGCCACTTTCTAAAACTATGGCCATAAACCCCAAAATTTGTCACTGTTAACCCTAAATTTCCAACATTAGTGTACTTCGTGTTGTCATCGTCAGTAACTTTCTTGAGTCGGTCATCGTCCTGGCCCTGGAAGCCAAAAGCAAAAATCACCAGGAATATTATTGTAATCTGTTTAGAAACGCGCATATTTATTCAATTTAAATTAGACTGCTAAAATACATATTTTGACGTTAGGGAACAATTAACACAAAGTGAAACAATCGTTAAGATTTGGTTAAGTCGTAATCAATTAAACCTTTTCCAGTTTCTCATTTCAACAATCAGCGAATAACACCCTACATTAAGTGAAGTTGAAAACGAAAAAGACCAATTTTGTATAATAAATATTTCAATAATAAAATCAAGGCAGAAATATCCGGACGAAAATGCTGTCAATAGAAATGATAAAATTCGGTAAATAAGTGTATTAAGATTTCCGATTTCCCTTAATTATCGCAGGCATCCTAATGGGCATCTGAACAAAGCTACATTTTACTGTTTATGGTTTTCGCACAGAACATTGCTGAACTTGCCTGGAATTAAATAATCACAGAAGCAGATAGCAGGAAATGCGGCTGAAGCCTGACTATTAAGTAAAAATTATTAGATATTCCAATTTGCTTATGATTGAAAACCCATTTTTCAATTCAATAATATGATTTGCTATTAATATTAATGCAGAAAAAAACCCGCCCGAAAATATTCAGGCGGGTAAGCTTTTAATACTAATTATTTTACTCCAACCATCTCAGCGAGTTTCATGCCTCTTAAAAGGGCTTCCTCATTAAGGGGAAGCAGATTGTGATATCGCTCGGGTAAGACTTTTTTTAATCCTTCAATAATATTACCGGTTGTAATTATCGGTTTCTTTGCAAGAAATGCACCAAGCATTATCATATTCAGAACCTTAGTGTTCTTCATCCTTGCTGCTTCATTACTCCCCTCAATACCAACAATTTCAATATCAGTTCTTGTCGGAGGATTAATAATATTTGTGGTATCATAAATCATCATACCCCCGGGTTTTATAGCATTTTCAAATTTATCAACGGATGGCTGATTAAGTGCAATTACCGTATCAAATTTTGAAATAATTGGAGAACTGATTTTTTTATCGCTGACAATTGTGATGCAGTTTGCGGTTCCACCACGCATTTCGGGACCATAAGATGGCATCCAGCTGACTTCTTTATTTTCAATTATACCGGCGTAGCAAAGGATCATTCCCATCGAAAGCACACCCTGCCCCCCGAATCCAGCAATAATTATTTCTTCATTCATGTTATTTAATCTCCTCTTTCGGGACCTTAATATCTCCAAGCTGATAGAAAGGCAGCATATTATCTTCAAGCCATTTATTCGATTCAACCGGTGTCATTTTCCAGTTCGAAGGACAATTTGAAACTATCTCCACAAAACAGGTTCCCCTGTTAAGTTTCTGATACTGGAATCCGTTAAGGATCGCTTTTTTAGCTTTTCTTACGTTCAGCGGTTTATGAACTGACTGCCTGGTCACATAATACGTGCCGGGAAGAGCGGCAATAAGTTCAGTTATTTTCAGAGGATAACCCATTGAATTAGTATCTCTCCCAAATGGTGAAGTTGTCGATTTCATATTCGGTAGTGTCGTGGGAGCCATCTGACCTCCGGTCATCCCATATATGCCATTATTTATAAAAATAATAAGTATATTTTCACCGCGGTTGCATGTATGAATAGTCTCGGCAGTGCCTATTGCTGCAAGATCACCATCCCCCTGATATGAGAACACATATTTTTCAGGAAGTACTCTTTTAATGCCGGTTGCTACTGCTGATGCACGTCCATGTGCTGCTTCGCTCATATCAATATTCAGATAATTGTAAGCAAATACTGAACAGCCGACAGGTGCCACGCCAATTGTTTCTTCCTGTATATCCATTTCCTCGATTACTTCGGCAATTAATCTGTGGGCAACTCCATGACCACAACCCGGACAATAATGAAATGGGGTATCCGTCAATGTATGCGGTTTTTCGTACACAATATTTTCTGTGGTACATACCGATTCTTCGGCGATCATCTGCTCATAATGAGAATCAGGAGCCGTCATCTGTTTTTCGTTCATTATTTCCTCCCTAAAACTTTGTTCTCAAATGCTTCCAGAATTTCTTCAGGAGTGGGCACAATTCCGCCCATTCTTCCGTAAAAATCCACGGTAGTTCTTCCTTCAACTGAAAGACGGACATCTTCAACCATTTGTCCGGCATTCATCTCAACTACCATCATCCCTTTTACTTTTTCGGAATAAGCTCTGATTACGTCTGTTGGATATGGGAATAACGTAATTGGGCGTAATACCCCAACTTTATATCCTTTTTCTCTGGCAAGTTGAGCAGCTTTCTGACAAATTCTGGCAACAAGTCCATATCCAAGAATAATAAAATCAGCATCTTCACAATCAACCTCTTCAAATCTCACTTCATTTTTTTCAATTGTGCGGTATTTTTCCTGAAGATGAATGTTTATTTCTTCCATTTTATCCGGTTGTATATGAAGTGAAGTGATTATACTCCTTTCTCTTTCGTGCTTCTTACCGGTTGTTGCCCAGGGATAAATTTCATTTGTTCTGGGCTGCTGTGGGAATAATTCAACTTTTTCCATCATCTGTCCGAGAGCTCCGTCTGTTAATATCATTACGGGATTACGATATTTAAATGCCAGTTCAAATGACAGTTTTACAAAATCTGACATTTCCTGAACTGTTGAAGGCGCAAGCACAATCAGTTTATAATCGCCATGTCCTCCACCTTTAACTGACTGGAAATAATCACCTTGTGAAGGCTGGATTGTTCCAAGTCCGGGTCCTCCCCTGTTTACGTTCACGAGGAGACATGGAAGTTCAGCACAGGCGATGTATGATATTCCTTCCTGCATCAAACTTACGCCTGGACTGGAGGATGAAGTCATTATTTTTTTCCCGGTTCCTGCTGCACCATAAACCATATTAATAGAAGCGACTTCACTTTCCGCCTGAAGAACGACCATACCAGTTCTGGCAGTTGCTTCTCTGCTTAAATATTCAAGAACTTCGGATTGAGGTGTTATTGGATAGCCGAAATAGCCGTCGCACCCTGCTCGAATTGCTGCTTCAGCAAGCGCCTCATTGCCTTTCATGAGTTTTAATTCTTTCATTCGTTCACCGTAATTGTCATGTCTTTTGTAACATTTGTGATCTTTGCGATCTGTTCCTTTCTATTGGCGGTTTTCCTGTAAACTGTGATTGCACCCTCAGGGCAGACTAATGCACAATTAGTACAGCCTGTGCAGTTATCCTCGATTTTTACAATGTACAGGTATCCTTTGGAGTTGACTTTTTTTGAAGTCGTAAGCGAGTCCTGCGAACAAGCTTCAACGCATAGTTCACATCCTTTGCATTTTTCGATATCTATGATGATATCTCCTTTTACCTTAGCCATTTCAGCTCCGTTTACTTAAAATTTGCTGTTTTATTTAGACCTATATATCTTATATTGACCAAAATATATTTTCATTCATCAAAAACCGTTCCGAATTTTCGTCTGGTTAAGTCAATAAAAATGAACTCTTTAGCCAGCCGATTCACAATTGCTTTCCGTGAATGAGAAAATAATGCTCATAAATAAGAATATGCAGTTTATAAATTAAAAAATCGCCGGTTAAAAAAACAGATTTATCTGAGAGAGGAAGAAAAAAAAGCTGCCCGAGGCAGCTTTTACTAGTTTTTTTTCCTAAAGAGCTTTAAGTCTTTCATGATAAAGATCCTCAGCCTGTTTATCTGCATGATATGAACTGCGGACGAGTGGACCTGATTCAACAGACATAAAACCTCTCTCAATTCCTTCTATTTTATAAGAAAGGAATTCCTCAGGGGTAACATATCTGTCAACTGGCAGATGCTTTTTTGTTGGCTGGAGATACTGACCTATTGTCATGATATCACATTTATGTGCTTTCAGATCAGACATAAGGTCAAGAACTTCATCGTACGTTTCCCCGATACCAACCATAATTCCGCTCTTGGTGCGCAAACCCGCTTCGCTGAACCAATTTATAAGATTCAGACTCCTCTGGTATTTAGCCTGGGGTCTCACAGCATGATATAATCTCTTGACAGTTTCCAAATTATGATTCAAAATATCCGGGGGATTTTCCATTATGATGTTGAAAGCCTCTTCTTCTCCTTTGAAATCCGGGATAAGAATCTCAATCGTGCAGACAGGGGAATTCTGCCTGATAAGTTTGATAGTTTCGGAAAAGATAGATGCACCACCATCTCTGAGTTCATCTCTGTTCACAGATGTAATTACAACATGTTTGAGTGAAAGTTCAGCTACTGATTCAGCAACCCTTCTTGGCTCATCAGTATCAAGTTTGTTCGGGAGACCAATTTTCACGTTACAAAAGCCGCAGCTCCTTGTACATGTATCCCCAAGGATCATAAAAGTTGCAGTCCCATGATTCCAGCACTCAGCCAGATTCGGGCACTTTGCTTCTTCACAAACGGTATTCAGCCTGGAATTTCTGATAATATTATTTACCTGAGAGAAATTCTTTCCGCCCGGGATTTTAATTTTTAGCCAATCCGGCTTCCTGAGAACATCCGACTTATTCTTTTCAGCTTCTTCCTTAAATTTTCTCTGATGATTGTTTATCAATTTTACCGCGTCCTTAAAATAAATTTACGTCGAAATATTCAAGAGTGTTTTTGATGGAATTCAAAAATTTTCCGCCGAGCATACCATCAACCAGCCTGTGGTCATGACTTAATGACAGATACATCATCGGTTTTATAGCTATAGAATCCATTCCATCAACCTCAACTACTACCGGTTTTTTAGTAACAGCGCCAAGTCCAAGAATTGCAACTTCAGGTTGATTAATAATCGGAGTTCCGAAAAGAGAGCCGAAAACGCCATAGTTAGTAATTGTAAACGTCCCATCCATAATATCTTCCGGAGTTAACCCTTTATTCCTGGATTTGCTGCTTAATTGTGCAATTGATTTTGCAAGTCCCCTGATAGAAAGATCATCCGCTCTTTTAATATTTGGGACAATAAGTCCATTTGGTTCCACAGCAACAGCAATACCCAGATTAATGTACTTTTTAAGAATGATTTTATTCTCTTCAATAACGGCATTAACAAGCGGATACTCCTTCAGCGCTTTTATTGTAGCGTAAGTTATAAAAGGCATGTATGTGAGTTTTATGCCCTCCTGCTGCTGTAATCTGTCTTTATTTGCAGTAATAAAATTGTAAATTTTTGAGATATCAGCTTCAACAACAGCGGTGACATGCACCGACGTATCACGTGAATTAATCATGTGATGCATAATCCTTTTACGGATATTATCCATTGGGATTACTTCAACCTCGCCGCTGTAAACGCCCGCGGGAGAAGTTTTATCGACTGATTCTCTTTTAACGGCAGACATGCTTTCAGTATTTGCCTGTAATTTCGAGGCCATAGGGATCTTGGCTGTGTTCCTGATATTTAGATAGTTTAGAATATCATTTTTGGAAACCCGCCCGCCAATACCTGTTCCGGGTATCAGAATCAATTCATCGTATCCGATTCCTTCTTTTGAGGCTATGCTCATTACTAATGGCGAATAGAACCTGTTTTCAGCCTGTGCAGGTTCCGGGGTTGATATTTTTACGAATTTATCTGCTGATGGCATCTCACCGGCTGATTTTTGAAAAACTTTCTCATCAGGTGTTTTTTGAGCAGGTGCTACTTTAGCCGGAATATTTAATCCACCGGTCTTTGAGATTCTGCCGACAATTGTACCCACCTCTCCGGTTTCATTCTCATTGAGAAGTATTTCGATAAGTGTACCTTCAGCGGGCGAAGGCACCTCTGTGTCAACTTTATCGGTGCTGATCTCAAAAATAATCTCGTCTTTATTAACCTTATCCCCAACCTGCTTGAACCACTTGGTAATTGTGCCTTCCATTACAGATTCGCCCATTTTCGGCATCGGGATATCCACAACCTCACCGCCAACCTGAGTTGTTGAGGGCGGCTCATCCTTCACCGTCTCTGCGGGAAGAGCGCTTTCACCTTCGGTGCTTATGATAGCAACAATTGTCCCAACTTCCACGGTTTCCTGTTCAAAAACTTTTATTTCATTGAGCACACCCTCTGCAGGTGAAGGAATCTCTGTATCAACCTTATCGGTGCTTATTTCAAAAATTATCTCGTCTTTAACGACTTTATCACCCTTCTTTTTATGCCACTTTATGAGAGTCCCTTCATTAATACTTTCACCCATTTTTGGCATTACTACTTCAACGTTCATTATTAAATTCTCCGGTTCATGTTAAAATGCCAGCAGCTCTGTTGCTGCGGCTTTTATTTTTTCTTTCGTGGGAAGAACAAAATTCTCAAGATTAGGATGATACGGTATCGGCGAATCAAAAGCGCCAAGTCTTTTTACAGGACCATCAAGATAAGTGAAACAATTTTCTGCAATCCGTGCAGCAATTTCACCACCAAATCCTCCTGTGAGGGTATCCTCGTGAACAACAAGGGCTTTTCCTGTTTTCTTTACCGAATGATATATCGTTTCTTCATCAAGGGGGTTAAGCGTCCTGATATCAATAACTTCGACTGACTGCCCAGCCTCTGTCAATGCCCTGGCTACAACCAATGAATCATTAACCATTGCTCCGTATGTTACAATTGTAAGGTCGGTTCCTTCCTTAACAATATTAGCCTTTCCAAAAGGAAGAAGATAATCAGCCGATGGTTCGGGTGAAACTGCAAAACTCTGTCTGTATAAGCCTTTGTGTTCCAGAAACAGAACCGGATCATTTAATCTCAGTGCTGTTTTCAGAAGTCCTTTTGCATCCGCTGCATTAGAAGGATAGGCAATCAGTATGCCGGGAATATGTGCAAAAAAAGCCTCAATGTTTTGGGAGTGATATAGTCCGCCATGAATGTATCCCCCAATTGCGACACGGGTAACAACCGGTGCTTCAAAAAGATTGTTCGATCGGTAACGGTACATCGAAAGTTCGTCCCGCATCTGCATAAAAGCAGGCCAGATATAATCACCGAACTGAATTTCGACACAGGGCTTTAATCCGGTAAGGGACATCCCAATCGCTACTCCCATAATACTTGCTTCAGCTAATGGCGAATTAAAAACCCTTTCGTTTCCAAATTGTGTTGAAAGCCCTTTTGTTGCAGTAAAAACGCCTCCCTTCCCATCAGCAACATCCTCGCCGAACATATAAATTTTATCGTTCCTGTCCATCTCCTCGCGCAGGGCATGGTTAATAGCGTCCACAAGAACAATGGGTTTTCCGTCAAGTTTACCTTTTTCATACTCTAATCTGTCCTTTTTACCACTCTCATCCAGAACAAATCTCGCAGCCGATTCAGGCGCCGGATCAGCTTGACTTAATGCCCATTCAGCAGCCTCATTAACATGTTTATCTATCTCTTTGGTAAATTCGCTGTAAGCAAGTTCAGTCAGAATTCCCTTTTCAATCAATTTTTTCACAAACTTTTCAATCGGATCATTTTTCAGGTCTTCATGAAGTGAATCTTGAGGTCTGTATTTTTTCTGATCATCCGAAGAAGAATGCGACATAAGTCTTACACAGTGGGCCTCAATAAGAGCAGGTCCTTTTCCAGATCTTGCATATTTGAAAGCGGTAAGTGCCGCAGCATTAACAGCAAAAAAGTCAGTACCATCAACAGATTGACGATAAAGATTTTCATAGCCCTTTACCATTTCAGCAATTGATGCATTTTTACCGGCACTCTGCCCCTGAACCGGGACGGAGATTGCCCATTTATTATTTTGAATAACAAAAACGACTGGAATTTTCTCACGGCTTGCCCAGTTAAGCGCTTCGTGAAATTCACCTTCACTGGTTGTCCCCTCTCCGCTGCTCACATACACAACTGCATTTATCCCTTTCTTAACGTTTGCCAGGGCTGCCCCGACAGCCTGAAGATATTGTGTGCCGGTCGGACTTGACTGCGTGGGAACATTCAGTTCCTTCGAACCCCAATGACATGGCATCTGTCTGGCACCACACATCGGATCAGCTTCTTTTGCTAACATATGAAGAAAAATATCCTCTGGTTTCGACTCAATAGCAAGCATAAATGCCATATCACGGTAATATGGGAATGCCCAGTCAATACCTTTTTTCATTGCCAGACCAAAAGCAACCTGCGTTGCTTCGTGACCTGCTCCGGCAATATGGAAAAACGACTTGCCCTGTTTAAGCAGGTTCATCACTTTATGATCCATTGAACGTGAAGTGTACATAACTCTGAGAGCGTTCATTAATTCGTTTTTTGTGAGTCCCCCAAAACTATTGACTTTTCCCGTAGGTTTAAGATCAGGCTCCTTCTTCAAAACGGTGGCTCCGTTATCGCCGGGATTGTTTTTTTCAGCCATTTTTCTCCCAAAACTTAAATATGAATTGATTCATTGTACGCATTTGCAGCAGCTTCCATAATCATCTCGGAAAGTGTAGGGTGAGCATGAACAGTCTTAACAATAGACTCATAAGTAGCTTCAAGAGTTTTTGCCATGCCCAGTTCTGCTATTAACTCAGTAGCTTCGCCGCCGATGATATGTGCCCCAAGCAGTTCGCCGTATTTGGCATCAAAAATTATCTTAACAAAACCATCCTTTTCACCAACTGCGGAAGCTTTGCCGCTTGCCGAATAGGGAAACTTACCTATTTTAATATCATAACCAAGTTCTTTCGCTTTTTGTTCCGTAAAGCCAATACTTGCGACCTGCGGCTGACAATAGGTACACCCCGGGATTGAATCATAATTTACAGGATGAGGATTCAGACCCTTAATTGTCTCAACACAGTGAATCCCCTCAGCCGAGGCAACATGTGCCAACCATGGGGGGCCAATGACATCACCAATTGCATAAATATTGTCGATATTAGTCCGATATGTAGATTTATCAACCTTAATATGATTTTTAAACAATTCAACGCCCAATTCTTCTAATCCAAATCCCTCAACATTTCCAGTGACTCCAACAGCGCTGAGAACAATATCAGCGGTAATTGTATCCTTTGTACCATCCTTACTTATCGTTACGCTCACACTATCCTTTGCCGGAACAGCGCTTTCCACAACGGTGCCAGTGTGTATTTTTATACCGCGTTTCTGCAGGGATTTTGCAAGCAGTGCTGAAACCTCTTTATCTTCCACCGGTAAAATAGCGTCAAGCATCTCAATAACCGTTACTTCTGTGCCCAGAACCGAATAAAAATAGGCAAACTCAATACCAATAGCCCCTGCACCGATTACAATCATTTTTTTTGGCTGCTCAGGAAGGATCATTGCCTCTGTGCTTGTAATAATCCTTTTTCTGTCAACCGGAATCGAGGGCAGAATTCTCGGTTTTGCCCCGGTTGCTATAATAATATTTTTGGCGCTGATTCTTTCTGTTTCTTTGCCATCTTTATCATAAACTGCGATTTCATTCTTCGTTTTAATTTTCCCGAATCCTCTGATTCTGTCGATTTTGTTCTTTTTCACAAGGAATTCAACACCCTTTGTGATTTTCTCGGAAACATTGCGGCTTCTTTTGATTATTTTGTTAAAATCAAACGAGAGGTCACTGAAAGAAAGTCCAAAATCATCTGCGTGATTTTTCGCCAGATCATAAACTTCTGCATTTTTCAATAGTGATTTAGTGGGAATACACCCCCAATTTAAGCATATACCACCAAGATTATCTTTTTCGATCAGTGCAGTTTTAAAACCTAACTGCGAAGCCCTGATTGCTGCGACATATCCACCAGGCCCTCCGCCCAGAACCGCGATGTCAAATTCTTTTAACATAATTCATCCCGAATTTTTGATAGCTTGTAAATATAAAAAACTGAGTACTTAAAAAAAACATGAAATCCGATTTAAGCGAGGAGTATGAAAAGTACTCCTAGAAACATAATTAAAGCGCCAAGAAATCTTTCGCGGATGTTCGGCTCCTTAAGAAAGAAATGACCAAGCAATACAGCAACAAGCCCAGATAGCCTTTTCAGGGCTACTACGTATGCGACAAGAGTCATCGAAAGTGCGATCATATGAAAAACGAATGATCCTGTAGTGAAAAGGCTGACAAAACTCAGATTATTAATTTCTGGTCTGATGGTTTGCCATCTAAGTAATCCACGGCTTCCCACAACTATTGTCATAAGAACGAATATCACGACGTTTACAAGTATTATATGCTGGTAAACATTTGAATTATTAATGGATATCTTATCCAGATTAGCTGATATTGACCATATTACTGCAACAATAAACATATACCGGGTACCCTTTTCACGGAACAGACCTGTTATCGGGTCCAGGAACGATCTTTTACCGCGCCCGAGATTAAGAATATATGAACCAATCACCAGCAGAATTATTCCCAAAAGACCAGTCTTGTTAGGCACTTCTCCTACCATAAGCGGACTTGTTACCAATAGAAACAAAGGTGTGAAACTGAGGATGGGCATCACTTTTGAGATATTATCATGCTGTATGGCTCTCATGTATAATATAGCTGCAACAACATTTATAACTGCGCTTCCTGTCACACCAATAATAACATTGGTATTTATTTGTAAATCAAGTAAGAATATCCCGGGTGTAAAAAGTATTAAAGGTATAACGTTATTGAACCATGAAATAACCAGAGAATTGACTCCCCGGGATGCTTTTTTGACAAAAAGACTTCTTGAACCTTCAGAAATCGGATTAAGCAGAGCAAAAATTAACCACATCAGCAGCAGCTCCCTTGAAGAATAAGTAGAACATCAAACGTGATCTAATAACATAAAATCTCCGCCGCGGGATATTGTTGATTCCGATAAATCTTTTTCGGAATATTTACAAATATCGATTAGCGGGCACTGAGAACAGACTGGTTTTTGCGGTTTGCAAATACTCCGACCCAGCCTGATTATATTTGTATGAAAGGAATGTGCAGTCCCCTTATCAAATTTTACTTTACTGAGAACCTCAAATGATTTGTCGGGAGAACTTGTTTTCACAAGACCAATGCGGTTAAGAATTCTATGTACATGAGTATCCACGGGACATACTTCTCTGCGGAGTGAAAATAAAAGCAGACAAGATGCGGTTTTTAAGCCGATTCCTTTGATTGAGGTAAATTTTTGCAGTATCTCATCATCTTTTAGACTATTGAGATAATTTCTCGATACTTGTATTTCCTCAGCGGAAACCGCTGAAACTAAGCTGATAATCGCCATAGACTTTTGTTTAGTCAATCCGGCAACTCTTATCAGTTCTTCAATTTCCCGTGGATTAGAACCATTAATATCATTCAGGTCAGGAAAAACTTTCCTTAGATTCAGATATGCTTTGTGTGAGTTTTTATCGTTGGTATTCTGGCTGAGAATCGTCGCAATCAACATCTCAAGAGGTTCAGGCGGTATCTCCTGTTTGTAGGGAATTCCAAATCTTTCCCTCAGCAAGGAATCAATGATCTGCACATTTTTGATCATAAAAAACAGGAGCCGAAATGAAAGAAGCTTGTTAAGCCCATTTCATTTCAACCCCCTGTGAAAAGCTTAAAAGATCAAGCCAATGTCAAAAAACTGTACGTCTTTCAGTCGTCCAAAATCAGCATAACCATAATTAATAACAACTCTTAAATTATCAGTGAAACCGTATTTGATTCCTGCGCCGAAAGTGAAATCTTCTTCGGAATTCCGCTTGAACAAGGAACGATAACCACCTCTGATAAAGAACATATCATCGTATGCGATTTCGAGTCCTGAATTTACATATTCAGTATTATCATTAGGATGAGTTGCGTCAACCGCTGCCAGAACCTTGATAAAACGAGTCTGAATAACAGGCATTGAAAGCCCCACCCGAAATGTAAGCGGGATATCGAATTCTTCCATTCTGTAATTGGATGGAATATTGTTTGGTCCGGTATCACCATTATCATTCGGATCAGTATTAAAATAAATGTCTCTGCCATCGAGCTGCATCTTTGACCCAAAATTGGAGATTGCGGCACCGATCATTAAATCATTAAACGGCGTCCTGTAAAGGGTTCCAAAATCAACTGCAAACCCCGAGGATGAACTGTTCCATATTGCTTCCCTGATATACTTTACAGTCATACCGATGGAAAATCTGTCGGTCAGCATTTTGGAAAAACCGACTGCAAGGGCAATTGAACCCGCATCCCAAACTCTGCCATCTCCTTCGGGACTTTCTTCAGTTCTGACTTTTTCCTCAGGGACCTGAAAATTAGTCAAACTCGCAAAAAGTGTACCGAATTCGCCAAGATTAATGGCTCCGGCAGCATAATCATAGGACATATCAGCAAGCCACTCAGCATGATTAAATGTAAGTTGGAATTGACTTGAAGAAGTTGCTATACCTGCAGGATTCCAGTAAACCGAATAGATATCATCTGAAACTGCCGTATAAGCTCCGCCTAATGCCGTTGCACGGGCACCTGCTCCAATTTTAAGAAACTGTGCCACAGTTGTGCCAACCTTCGATGTTGCTTCAAATAACTGAGCCTCTGATTTTGAACCAAAGCCCAGAATTAGCAGGAGCACACAAAATATTCTGATTTCTCTCATAAGTTTTTCTCTACCGAAAAAAAGATTATCTGTCATTTTCGCCCCCTTATTTAATAATTGCGAATCTGCCGATTTTTTCACCAACACCGGGGATATCGACATGATAGATATAAACACCGTAAGCTATTCTCTGACCTTCATAAGAAAGCAGATTCCACCTCGCAAAACTCGAAGCATCTTCTTTGTATATTGTATCAACGAGATCACCAGTTATTGTGTAAATCCTTATAGTACACTGGGGAGGAAGATTCCTGAACTGTAATTCTCTGTCACCGCGTTTGTCGCTTGTCCTTCCCGGTTCTTCAAATAATGAAAAAGCAACATAAGGATTTGGAACGACATAAATATCACTCAGATTATCTAAAGCATTCTGCGGTTTAAATTTGACTGATTGAGTCTCGAAAACATAGACATCGCCAGTCTGAAATGGTTTAAGTGTTTTTACGTGATAAATGTCTCCCTGTTTTGGAAAAACAGGATTATCATTAATCGAATCAGCCGGAATCCTGAAAACTATTTCATATGATGTAACAGCTCCAGGTTCACCCTGCGGCTGAATAACTATTGATTCACCCCAATCCCATCTGCCATTCCCTCGCTTCGCCGGAATCGACTCATTAATCCTTAATGTCGCTTCCACTTCAGTTGGATTTACAAGAAAGACTGAAAAAGGTGTATTTACATTTGCGTTTAAAAGCGATTTGTAAGTTCCGCCAATATTTGCCCAGTCTCCGGTTGCTGTTGTATCCAAATTTTCCCACCGGATTTCCCAGTCACCACGGTAATTGATCTTCGAAGTACCAACAGAAGGCGGGAAAGTTGCGAATTCCAAAATACTTACATCGGGATTATTGAACTTGGTATTAATAGTATCGAGTTCAAGTTTATTATTCTGGGCATATACTTTCATGCCGTCAAATGCGGGATTTCCATCGGTATTATCAACAAGTGTGCTTCCGAAAACCGGATAATACCTGTAACTGACCATAAATTCTTCATTTTTAGGCCACGAGCCTGATGACGACGCCCTTATCCTACCAGATACGGTATTTACCTGATATTTGGCAGTATCGACTATAGCTCCGCTTGCATCTCTTACGGTAACACTTCCGTCGATAATGTTGCCCTTGCTGAGTGCAACGAATACGGTATCATTTGAGATCACTCTATCAGTAACTCCCGTGGAGTCCAGGACATTATAAACAGTATTTTGAGTAAACTCAATTTTGTATAGTTTTTTATCTGGAACTAAAAGATCATCAAGAACTTTGACATAGACGTCTCCAGTGGAATTACCGACAACCTGATTCGGAACTCCCATCAGTCCGGCTTCGGCATTTACAACGCCAAGTCCTAATGGATTGGGAGTAACTCCAACCGTGTTTGCATCAAAAGTTAATTCTCCTGTTATCGGATCGCGGAGAATAACTGCCTGGGTTTCACTTGGGGGTAATTCTTTACCTTCCTCGATAGAACCATTATCAAAAGCAACAACTGCATAATAGTATGTTACACCATTCGTAACGTCAGTATCAACAAATTCATGGACAAGTCCGGTTTCATCAGCCGGATCCCCAACATAGTACTTTATTGCTCTGCCCTGATATTCAACCGGATGAAATCCGCCCACATAAACAGCCCGGTCGGCAGAAGGAATAACTTTGTGCCATTGTCCTCTCTCGCCGGTTTCAGCGTTAACATATGCATTTGTCAGGAAAGGATTTCCCCTTCCATCGGTTATAGTAACCACATCGGAAAAAGTATAATCCCTGCTTCTTAAAATTTTGTAGCCGAGAAAATCCTGTTTCCCTGTTAAAGGATCAACAGAAGATTCTGATCTGTCGTCCCAATATATTGTCACTTTTCCATCACCCGGAACTGCTGAAACAAGAGGTTTTGCCGGGGGCTGTGCGAAACGGTAGTCAGCTTCGAGAATCCTCGTTGAAGTCTCTGCATTTAAGATCATATCCTGCAGGTCATTTCCAAAAAGAATACACATTGAAAAACGCTGTGTTTCACCGGGTGCTAAAGCAGATGGACCGGTTCCAAAATTAAATATGTTGTCTCCCTGCTTCAGGAGAAGTTCCTGTCCTGCAGTATCAACTTTTCCTGCCGATAACCATTCCCACATTAGAGGATCGTTCGCCGGAACGTTAGGATAACTCTGCGTATAAACTGCAGCATGAAAACTTGTAAGACCTATCTGATCGGATTCAGAAATATCTCGCAGTCCGAACTGGGGCTCACTTCCTGCCCATTTGTAATTTGTTAGACGCTCCTCATCAAATGGTTCACCAAGATCGTATTTATTATTTCCATCAGTATCCAGATACCAGCCTTGTGTCGGCTTTCCATCGCCTTCGCCATAATCAGCTCCGGGATAGTTAGGTGAGTCAGGACCAATACCATCGATACCTACATCATCCCTGTCCTTGCTCCAGTCTCCGTCTTCATCACCTGAATAGCGGATTTTGGGAGCGCCATAAATTGCTGTATATTTATCGATATCTGTTATACCGGTATTGAGTGGAAGAACCACTCCATCAATTAAGTCACCAGCGGGATTGAAAGGAGATTCATCTGTAATACCATCGAAGTCATTATCGAAAAGGTCGTTCCCTTCTGAAGGGGATTCAAGGAATTTCCATGCGAAGTAACCTGTCTTTTTTCCACCTGAACCCGTCTGATCAGTATCCCATGCATAAACCATGTTTCTTGCCCGCTGAGGAAACTGAACAGTTGACTGAAGTGTGAATCCTTCAGAATTAACAAAACCTGCGCGGTCATCAGCATAATCCGAAGCTCCCCCGATATGCGGGTCACCGTGCATACCGAAGTAAACTTCAGGCAGAGTTTTGTCAGAAGCATTTGTTACCTGATAAACGAGAAATATTATATCTTCAGCAAGCGGGTTATTGAACTGGATTATTCTGCATTCCATATCAAGCCCGATTCCCCTTTTGGAAGAATCACCTGAAAACGGGTAATATGGAAATTCTTTATTAGAATAGTCGTCAACAACGAAATAAACTTCTTCATCAGGGGCTGTTGCCTGATCGCCAAGGAATGCGGGCCAGATATATTTTTCGGCGCCGGCAGAATACCATCTGTCAGGCCAGGAATCTGGTTTTCCATCACCATTCTCATCCGGGGCATTCAGCCTTGCTATCTCGTCCTGATCCGGGTCAACGTAGCCCGATTTTGGCAGCCATCCCCATTTCTCAGTTCTGTCAGGAGAATAATCCCCCTGAAGAGGACTGGAGCGGATAAATGAATCTGAAACAATCTGATATACTTTTCCGGAGTCGTTGACAACCTCGGCGGCAGCAAGAGGTCCGAATTCAAATCCGTATCCAAGTCCGTTCCACACAAGATCAGCTACACCGCCAAGACGATTCGGTTCGCATATTGAACCATAGTTGAAAATTAGTGTCGTAACTTTGTTACCATTAATTATTGATTCTTTGATAAGTTTTTGCTCACCGTTAATAACAAACATCTTGGGAGCATACATATCACCGTATATTCTTTTAGCATCTTCTTCTGAAAGCCTTTTCAAATCGATATTTCCGAATTCGTCATAATAAATCTGCGCATTCGAAATTCCTGAAAAGCCAAATATCAGAAGTGCAATTATTTTAAGATAAATTTTCATTATTGATAGTCCCTGATTACTTAATTGAACACTACAGAAAAGCCAACTCTAACCTCACGCGGACGTCCGACATTCTGAGGTCTTTGGGAATAATAGTTGTCAACCTGGCTTAAAGGAATAAGACCGGGGTCACCATTATTGATCCTGCGTCGGAGATCATCAAACTGATAATCGTTCAGTATCTGCTCAACGTTGGTAAGTGCCCTTCCGCTGCTTGCGTAAACTGAAACTTCTCTTTCAGTATCGAAAATGTTATCAACCTGCAGAAAAACTGAATATTTGATATTATTCCAGGTGAAATATTTTTCAAATTTCATATCGATATTCCACTGGGTTGGGCGGCTGGCAGAATTCTGAATAAAAGTTATTGGAACCAGCTGTGCCGGAAGACTCGGTGTGTAAGGTGTGCCGGTCTGATAATAAGCAACAAAACCAAGCGTCCAGTCATTGGGCTCAATCAGGTTGACTGTTGCATTAATAATATGCTGACGGTCAAAATCGAGCGGGACAAGGAAAACTTCAGTCTGTTTTCCGGATACTTCGGAGAAAAACAGGTCTTCCTGCGGTGCAGTTCTATTTCCTTCAGCTATCTGGAAAGTATAATCGAGACCCGCCTGAACCATACTTTCAGTGCTTCTCCTTTTGAAGAGAGAAAGTGTAACACCACGCACATTAGTATAGGCAAGGTTTGTCAGAACACTATACTCTTTCCCGCGGGAAGTAAATACCGATTGTGTGTAGATATAATTCGTTACATCCTTATAATAACCTGTCAACTCAAGTCTGAGATCATTCGTCAGCCCCTGAAGAAGACCCATTTCATACTGAACAGATTTCTGTGGCTCAACATCAGGATTTCCGAAAGATGGAGTTGCTCCGAGCCGTGTAAAGAAATTCGGATTCCTGTAAAGTGATGATAAAGACCCATTCTGATAGAAATGTCCGTATGAAAAACGGATAATCCCCTGGTCAGTAATGGGATATGAGACACTGAATCTTGGTGAAAGCATATGTTTTACAGAAGCTTTTTTAAGATTCTGGAACATGCTCCCTTCGAGTTCAGTTTGATATTCTTCTGACAAATTGTCATTATAATAAGCATTGGGGTTAAAATACTCATACCTTAAACCAAGGTTAAGAATCATAGAACTTGAAAGTTCAATTTTATCTCTCAGGTAGGCAGAAAAAGAGGAAGGTTTCCTTTCATAATAAGTATATAATGAAGTGTCTGAAGGAATCCTTCTTATTATCTGTGTTGTGGGATCGAACATATCGAAAGTGCTGAGACTCCCGAAATTACCTTCTGCGTTAGGATCAAATTTCCCAATTTCCACGGAGTAAGATTCGACATTCATATCAAAAAATCTGCCTTCAAATCCAAACTTAACTTCATGATTACCGAACAACTGCGCTACAAGATCGCCTTTAATTCCTTTGGTTGTTGTCTGACGGAAAAACCTAAGATTGTCGGTACCACCGGTAATAAAAATGGTATTCCCGAGAGTTCTCTCATAAATTGAGGAAGGAAGATACCGTGGATCATCATAATCTTCGTATAAATAATATTTGCCGTAATTGTCTGTATATGATGCCTGTAATGTATAAAACATATACTGACTAACCGTATGAGTAAATTCCAAAGCATTATGATAAGACCTGCTGTAGGACTTACCAAGCGCATCCGGATTGTATTTTGATTCATACGTACCGAGCCCGCCGCCGCCATTGCTCACTCCGTCTTCGAACACGCTTTCAAATTTCAATTTAAGCGTCGGAGTAAATTTATAACTAAGATTTCCCTGAAGATTGATGTTTCTAGAGGTATTCAAAGGCACAATATCACCGTCGCCAGTTGGTAATCCGGTAGAATCAGTACCATAGGGATTAAAATAATATGGTGAACTTGAAGATGTACCTTTTCTTGGATCGCCGGTCGGAAACTCGGTCACCGTCAGATAAGAATCATATGGATTATAGATTCTGTTACCGTATATGTAACCTTTTGAATTCTCGAAAACACCGGAAATAAAAAACTTTGCCTGCGGGATTTCAGGAATCTGTCCCCCAAAAGTCAATTCGGTTCTTGCACGGTTCAGCGGATCAATATCATCAATATTATTAAAAAGCGACGTACGTCCCGAAACATAATCACCGCCATAAGCCCTTAGACTAAAAGTATATTTATCACTACCTTCTTTAGTCACATAATTCACAATTCCGCTAAGAGCATTTCCATATTCAGCGCTGAATGTGCCTGTTGAGACAGAAACCTCCTGAACTGCATTTGTCGCCAGACCTATCGCTGAATTATTTCCGTATGGGTCATTAAGCGAAACACCATTAAGTGTATATGCTACTTCGTTCCCATAGCCTCCTCTGAAATGGAGCTGTCCGTCATTTCCAACAGCAACACCAGCCTGGAGACGTAAAATGTCTGAAATCTGATCGACTGGCAGCTCATCGATCGTTTCTGATGTTATTGATACCGTAGGATTTGTGTTATCCTGTCTTATCAGGGGATTTCTTTCGCCCTGAACAATAACTGCTGGTAAATTAATAGATCCGGAAGAAAGACTAAAAGCTAATTTAGTTGTGAATCCGGAACTTACTCTCACGTCAGTTATTGTCTGTTTCTGGTATCCAACTATTGAAGCAGTCACAGAATACACACCCGGTTTAACATTTAGTATAACAAAATTGCCTTCAAGATCGGTTGCTGCTCCAAGAGTAGAACCCTCGATCATGACATTTGCAAAAGGAAGAGGTTCCCCAGTTTCTTTTTCAATAACTGTACCGGCAATTTTACCTGTGCTTCCATATAAACATGTAAAAATGCCGAAGAACAGGATAAGTAAGATCATTCTGGTATTAGAATGGATCATAGTACCACCTTGATTAGAATTGAAGATGTTGATAATTAAAGATAATTCTTTTAAAAATAGGAATGTGCTAAAGTATTTTCAAACTTATTTTTCTAAATATATAATATTTAACATTTTAAAAGTTTTATACCGGGATTTTTCTATATTAATTTCATTCAATTTTTATTTTTCAGACATTTAGTGACTTTAAGGAGGAATTTATATGCCAACATTGATGGTCAGCGTATCCGGAATTAGAGGAATCGTTGGAGATGGTCTTGATCCACACACTCTTGTTAAATATACATCGGCGTATGCAGAATTTATTGGGAAAGGGAAAGTTGTTCTTGGTAGTGATGGTAGAATTACAGGGACAATGGTAAAGAACATTGTTGCCGGCACATTGTTGGCAAAAGGCCTGGATGTTATAGATATAGGTATCTGCCCAACGCCGACAGTACTCTATAATGTTAACAAGTTAAATTGTCAGGGAGGAATTCAAATTTCCGCCAGCCACAATCCTAATGAGTGGAATGCACTTAAACTTTTGAATTCAAAGGGAGAGTTTATGACTCCGGATGAGAATAAACTTATGTTGAATTTAATTGAGAATGCCCAGAGCTACACTAATTGGGAGAACGTTGGTACGTATTCGGTCTCGAACGAAGGATTGGATAATCACTTTAAGGATGTGTTATCAATGCAGCACATTAATATTGCAGAGATAAGAAAGCGGAAATTCAGAGTTCTTCTCGACTGTGTAAATGGGGCAGGGTCATATATTATGCCCCGGCTGCTTGAGGAACTTGGATGCACCGTAATACCCATAAACTGTGAAAAGACCGGTGTTTTCCCTCGTCTTCCCGAGCCATTGCCTGAGAATCTTGTTGACACAATAAAAGCGGTTCGCGAGAATAATGTTGATATAGGCATCGTTGTTGACCCGGATGTTGACAGACTAGTTCTTCTTACAGAAACAGGAGAGCCGTTCAGTGAGGAAAACACCATTACACAGGCCGTAAGATTTGTCCTTGGAAAAAATCCCGGAAATATCGTTGTTAACCTTTCGACAACACGTGCTGTTGAGGATGTGGCAAAATCTTTCAGGTGCGAAGTTTTCAGATCGCCTGTTGGTGAGGCAAACGTCGTAGTAAAAATGAAAGAAGTTGATGCAGTAATAGGCGGCGAGGGCAGCGGCGGAGTAATTTATCCTGCACTCCATTATGGCAGGGATGCTCTGGTGGGTACAGTGATCACCCTCCAGCATCTACTTGAATTCGGGGGAAAAATGTCGGAATTAAAACAGGCGCTCCCTCAATATTATATTGCAAAAAGTAAAATTAATGTGAGTGGTATCGATCCTGATGAAGTTCTTGAAAAACTTAAAGCAGTTTATAAATCAGGAATAATTAATACTGATGATGGGCTTAGAATAGATTTTCCTGACCATTGGGTCCATTTCCGCAAATCGAACACTGAACCAATAATCCGCTGCATCGCTGAAGCTGCAACAATTGAACTTGCTGAGGAATATATTTCAAAATATTTTGCGGAAGTACAGAAACTCGTGAAGAACTAAAACAAAGAATTAAAAGAAGCCACTTAATTCAGGTGGCTTCTTTTTTTGAAAAAATTAAGAATTGCTTTATCAAATGGAGTGGTAGTATCGATTAGATTATAATCTATATTATGATTCACACATTCAGATTTGATAGTCCGCAGAAATTCTGAAAATGCGGAATTGTAAGCCTTCTGAACCTGAAACGGCATAGTCGTCATCTCCTCCGCAGTTTCCTTATCTACAAAAATTGCATCCTTCCCAAATGAGAATTCCATCTCAACTTTATCCAATATCTGGAAAACTATTACCTCATTCCCCTTATAACGAAAATGCTTAAGCGCCTGAAGCACTTTTGAGGAGTCATCGAAAAGATCAGAAATTATAATAACAAGCCCGCGGCGTTTTATTTTTTCAGCAATTTTATTTAGTGACGCGGCAGTATTGGTCGTCCCGGATGAAGAATGCGTAGAAAGCGACTTCAGGATTGAAGCAACATGCAGACGTGTGGATTTTGGAATCAGATAGTCTTCAATTTTATCAGAGTAGAGAGCAAGTCCGGCGGCATCATTCTGACCTATAAGCAGATAAGAAATAGACGCAGCAAGTATTTTACCGTATTCAAGTTTAGTGATATTACCCGAATGCTTAAAATCCATTGATTTACTTATGTCAAGAATAAGATTGCAGATAAGATTGGTCTCTTCTTCATAACGTTTAACATAATATCTATCTGTTTTAGCGTACGCTTTCCAATCAATATTCTTAATAAAATCGCCCTGCATATATGGACGATGTTCACTGAACTCAACACTAAAACCATGAAACGGACTTTTATGAAGACCTGTGAGAAATCCTTCAACAACGTATCTCGCCTTTAACTCAAGAGAATCGAGAGTTGAGATAAAGACCGGATCAAGAAATTTTCTGGTATCAGCGAAATTAATTTTTAATCACCCTGCTATTGAGGAACCACATTCTGTAGAATCTCCTCAGGAGTTTTTCCAAGATTCTGTAATTCCATTTCTGCGTCATCTGCAAGATCGCTCTGAGGATACTTCAAAAGAAAGAGTTCGTAATTATCTTTTGCACGATTTAAATCATTTAATTCGTTTGCATATATAAAGCCGGCCATAAACAACGCCTGTGGAGCTAATGGATTGTCGGGATGATCAGTGTAAACTTTTTCAAAATAATCAACTGATTTTTTGCCGCTTTCATAGGGTCCGGATGTTTTTACAACTTTCCCCTGATAGAGTTTTGCTATCTCAAATTTAGCATTACAGGCAAATTCACTTTCCGGATGGGCTTGTAATAATGCTTCAAATTCTGTCAAAGATTCTTCATATTTACCATCTTTCAGTAATTTGGTCGCATTGTTGTAATAATCGGTATCCGGCTTTCCGCCACATGCTGAAATAATTAGAACCATTAGAAAAAAAGCACAAAGTTTAAAAATGTTTTTCAATTTCGAAGTCCTTTATTTTAAGATTCCAAATTTAATCAGAGAATAGGATTATCAAAAATAACTAATAAACAATATTCAGTGAATAAAGTTTCCGGTCAGAACAAGGTCATCTCAGAGGTTATTTTACAAGGTGTGATTTTTTAAGACTATCGCCCCGGTCAATAGAAAGAAACCTGCCTAATCTTTCCAATTTTACTGATATTTCGTGTTGCGGGGAGGTATAATCCGGATATCGTTTGTTTGAGAAATTTTGCAATCTTTTTTTTGTCAGAAAAGGTTCAGGGGTAAAATTCGGCATCAGAACATTTGCGCCAGATTTCAGAGCAATTTCACGTCCTGCTTTATTCAAGATATCCAGTCCGGTCACTGCCGGAAGATGACAATTTTTGAGCACTATCCTTGCAACTGCAATGGTTTTAATAGCTTCATCGAAATTGCATATCTGCATATTCTGCAACGGAGTGAATGCCGAAGGAATAAATGGTGAAAAAACTGCCATATCAACATCAAGTTCACGGCTAAGAACAAGGTCATCGGCTATATCCTCAATCGTCTGGTTTGGCAAACCGATAATACTTCCTGTACCAGTTTGAAAACCTAACCTTTTTAAGAAGCGGAGATGCTGAATACGCTCATTTCCCCTTATTAAACCATCCGTGAAATAGGTGAATAATTCACTATTTGCAGTTTCATGCTTAAGAAGATACCTGTCAGCTCCAGCCATCTTCCAGGCTTTGTATTCATCAAATCCTCTGGGACCAAGGCTAAGTGTTACTGCCAGATCCGTACTCTGTTTTATTTGGTATAAGATATAGGCGATCACATCTGTATCGTAATAAGTATCTTTCCCGGATTGCAGAATAATAGTTCTTATACCTTGAGCTGAAGCTGCCCGAACAACTTCAATTATTTGCTCAGGTGTCATCCGATAACGCTCAAGAGAAATATTTTCTTCTCTCAGACTGCAATAAAGACAATTCTGCTCACAATAATTCGAAAAGTCGAGAATACCACGCAGATGAATGCCGTCACCACAGAATTGCCGGCGAATTTCGTCTGCCCTCTGATATAAGAAATGAAGTTCATTTTTATCTGAAAATTTTAACAGATAAACAATTTCTTCTTTACTTAAATCCTCTTCTTTGTTGATTATTTCGTGAAACAAATTTTCCTTAGTGTACTTAATTAATAAATATTTAAAAGTACTTTAGGACATCAATAAATATACCATATTCAAATTCAGCGGTATAATTGGTCTTAGATCGGAATTGATCACTAAAAATTCTTATTTAAGAGAATATGTGTATATCGGACTTTCATATATTGGGGAAAACTTACAAACATCCGGGTTGGAGTGTTAAATGACCAAAAGCAATACCGAATATTTGCTTTAAATATTCGAATAAAAAAAGTATATTTGGAATCGCTTTTTACGGAGAGATGCAGGAGTGGTTGATCTGGCTACCCTGGAAAGGTAGTGTACTCGCAAGGGTACCGTGGGTTCGAATCCCACTCTCTCCGCAATAAAAAACCCGCTTTTCGCGGGTTTTTTATTTTAAAGATCACTTCTTAACATTCTTCCTAATGAATCTTAAAATTATTTCCACACAAGGAACCTGAGCAATATGAACAAAATGCCTGCTATTGTTTCTCAGTCGATTTTCTTAATTCCATTGTGTTCTGATAGAATTCTTCAAGTGTAAGTTCTTTCAGGAAAACAAGACCATGCGCTGCACGGAGCCTGGGCATTTCACTTGCAACAAAGAAATCTTTGCCCAGACAAGTTCTTATTTTTTCGTATTGCTCCACTTGAATCTGCTGAGCAAGACGACAGAAAGGCCCGTCAAGTTCATGACTTGGGAAACTGGCATTTTTTTGTGATCCATATCCATACATAAATGAGTTTTCCAATATTGCGAAACTATTAATACTGGTTGGAATATAAATATTGGCTTCGGCAGGATGGAATCTGTACCACACATTTCTGTAACCCCAGACTTTTATGTCCTTATTCCCTGTCTCTTTTTCATATAATTTAAGTGCTTCGCTTGTTGCCTGAAGCACTTTATAATGCGTATCTGGTCCGCTGCCTTCCGGATCCAAAGCTACTGTTACGATTGTCGGCTTAGTTTTTCTTAACAAATTGAGAATCGGTCTTACATCCCTGTCCATTTCAGGTGTTTCGGTGAATACCTCACCCTGATAAAATCCAAGTCTCAGATGCCAGACCCTGTCCTGATTAAATCCAAAATAACCCCATACAATTTCTTCTTCAAATTCCCTCTGCATTCCTTTCAATTTTTGTACATGGGGAATATCTTTTTTTCCGGGATATTGCGTGTTGAAGTAATTAGATAACTCATCAATTCTGTTCCTTAGATATCTTGGGTTATCCTCCTCATAAATTTCAACAAGGTTCCTGACAAGTCTTCTTGCCAGAGCTTCTTTTTTGAGAGTCCTACTATGAAGGGCAACGCCATCCAAATAAAGATTGACATCTCTGTTTTTCCCCTCGGCAAATTCAGGATCGAAATACCTTTTATTAAATCTTGCAATAAAATCAGGTTCATCGATAAATTCTTTCAAAGCCTCAACAACCTCAAGCATATAAGCGTTCGTAACGCTCGTAAAACCACTTGTCATAGTTGCAAAATAGTTTTGATTTGTTGCTTCCCTGACAAGATGAACTACATAGGGCAAATAACCAAGCATTATATCATCATGGTGAGGACCGGTATGCAGTATCACCTGGTCGCGTGCGGTTACTAAACCATTTTTCAGTTTATTTGTTAACCCGGAATTAATTTCAGCCGAAATTTCCTGAGGTGTTTTCTTCGTGCGTTCAAGAACCAGTTTCCCAAATTTATCTGATTTGAAATCTTCCTTTGTCAGTTCAACGAGAGGCTTGTTTTTTTCTACGGCCAGATTAATTATCGCCCGCTCAACAGATTTCTGAGTTAAAGGATTTTCCTGTTCCATCGCAACATACCTTCGCTCTTTCAGCCTGATCGCAGCTCCTGAAGTCAGATAGAACCTTGCATTTTTTAGATTTTGAAGCACGGTAGCCGGATACTTGTTGGTTGAACCATTCTCGATTGAATCTCTTATAATGTTTGCTTTAGCCTCTCCGGCGGCAATAATTATTGCAACAGCCTCTTTATTGTGAGTAATCGTGTCCAGACCAATCGTTATTACTAATCGGTTGCGCGCAATTTCTATTCCTCCCAGGTCAGTTGAAGCAGCAGCCTGGGTTTCGTAATTTGTGTGCATTAGTCTTGTTGTGGAAAAATGATCACTTCCCTGCACATTAAAACCAATATGTCCATCCGGACCAATTCCGCCGAGGAAAAAGCCGATTCCGCCCCGTTCCCGCAGTCTTTTCTCATAGGTGGTGCAGAATTCATCCACTATTTCTATTGTCCGTTTCTGAAGTCGTTCAATCCTGTTTGAGGCATAGCGTGTTCTTAGCGAGAGATCAACCACCTTATCCGGGAAAATCTGTCCAAGAGGTAGGTTGTCCGCAGTTCCTATCTCATTCACATTAATTAGCATAGCTTTTGCAGGATCAAGATCAAAATTTTTGAAGTAATAACGCTGTATGTAATAATAGAATGAATTATGCTGATAAGAGTCAATTGGATAAAACTCATCAATCTGAACGAAATACAAACTCTGCATATCAGGCTTTATTCCAGGATCGATGCCCATTATTTTGAGTTCGCTTGCAACACTTTCTTTCTGCCAGTTACGAAGATAATATCCCACCCATTTAATAAAGTGCTCGGGCGTCTTTCCTGTAGGCAGTGAGACTACTCCGCCAGGATTCTGCTGAACCCATTCTATAAATCTCAACGCGGTAAGCTTTCCGAGTTCCGGGAAATTACTTACCTGAATAATTGGTATTTTTTCTGTGGGAGGATAATAAAGCTTTTTTCCGGAGAGTTTCAGATAATGGTTTTCTACTTTTGAAAGATCTTTTTCTTTGAGACTTTCATAAATTTTTGTCATAATATCTATTCTTGTATTTGTTAATAATTTTTAAAATACTCTGTAATTCCCGTTCGGGTCATAATGAATGAAGGCAGGAGGTAAATAAAAAAGTATTTGTTCAATTTATGTGTGCATTAAAAATGCTTGGAATTGCGGAGAGAGAGGGATTCGAACCCTCGGTTCCACGTAAGCAGAACAACGGTTTTCGAGACCGTCCCATTCAACCACTCTGGCATCTCTCCAGGCTAAATTCTATCCGGTATAAAAATTTCCGGAAAAAATAAAATTCAATCAGTCAAATTTAAGTAAATTGAGCCGTTCCGTAAAATTAAAATTTCTTCAAGTCGATTGATTAATTCAAATTTTAGATCTCGGCCGGGAACAAAAAAAACGGGTCCTGAAGTGGACCCGTGCAAGTAGTGATAGTAAAAAAAATATTTTATGAATAATCAATATATAAAAAAAATGCATTTCTTAAAATGAAGAAATGATTGACGGTACTTCTCTAAGAGCCGAAGGAATTGCTTCAACATTTTTACCGCCGGCTGTTGCAAGGTGATCACGTCCGCCGCCGCCGCCATCAACAAGTTTGGCGACCCTTCCAACAATTTTACCGGCTGAATACCTTCCCTTTGTGACGAGGTTATCGGAAACAACACAAACGATTCCAACCTTTCCGTTCATTTCTGAAATGAGTACCCCGATTCCGTTATTAATTTTTAGTCTGATTTCATCAGCAAGCGCTTTAAGTTCTTCATTATCCGCAACTTCAACCTGCCCGTAAACTAAATCAAAATCTTCAAGTTTGTGAGGATTAGCCAATAATTTTGCGGTCTGATTAAGTTTTTCCTTGAGTTTATATTCAGAAAGTTCTTTCTCAATTTTCTTTTTTTCGTCATGCAATTCAAGAATTTTTTGCTGTTCCAATTTTATTTTTTCCTCCTGTTGCCGGATAAGTAATTCCACCCCTTCACCGGTAACTGCTTCAATTCTCCTGATTCCGCTTGCAATGGAAGATTCACTAATAATTTTGAAAAGCCCTATCTGTGCACTGTTTTTCACGTGGGTTCCGCCGCAAAATTCCAGAGTATAATCTCCGAACTGTACCACGTTAACTTTCTCACCGTATTTATCGCCGAAAAACATAAGCGCTCCCATATTTTTTGCATCCTCAAAAGGAACGTCCCTGTGATGGATCAATGGGATATTGTGCCTTAGCTTTGAATTAACTTCACTTTCAATTTCAGCTATTTGCGAAGCTGTCAATTTCTCAAAATGGGTAAAGTCAAATCTCAGTCTATCGGGGCCCACATACGAACCTGCCTGCTGAATATGTGTTCCAATTAGACTCCTTAGGGCTTTATGCAGAAAATGTGTGACCGAATGATTCCTCATAACAGCCCAACGTCTGTCTGAATCAACAATGGCTTTTATTTGAAGGTCTTGTTCGAGCAGAACACCATTTGGGTTATCAACAATATGTATTACCTGGTTTTTTAATTTCTGAAGATCGAGAACTTTCATCTTTTCTTTACCGACAACTAAATAACCAGTGTCATCCACCTGCCCTCCGGCTTCAACGTAAAATGGAGTTTTATCAAGTATTATGTAATACCTGTCGCCTTCCTGTCTGAATCCCTTAACCACTGAGTCAACGCTTAAGTCATTATATCCGGTGAAAATTGTTTCAACATTATCTGACAAACCGAAATCATCAAGTGAATCAAAATTCACCGTATTGACAGTAGTTTTATCCCGTTGAGCGTTACGGGCACGCTCTTTCTGCTCATTCATCAATCTTTCAAAGCCGGCTTCATCTATGCCGAATCCTTTTTCATTAGCCATTACCCTGGTTAGATCAGGCGGAAACCCAAAAGTATCATATAATTTGAATACATGCTCACCACCAATAAGTTTGTTCATTTCCGTGGAATTGTTCTTAATTATTTCTTCAAATAACTCAATTCCTCTATCCAGAGTATTGTTAAAACTTACTTCCTCCGCTCTGATAATCCTTATAACATTCGACTTGAAGGTGATCAACTCCTTAAAAGTCTCTCCCATATTCTCAGCCAGAATGTCCACAAGTTTAAAAAGAAATGGCTCATTAAGACCTATTTTTCTTCCATATCTTGCAGCCCTTCGTAAAATCCTTCTCAAAACATAGCCACGCCCCTCATTTCCGGGGACTGCACCATCGGCAATAGCAAAACTTAAAGTACGTATATGATCAGCGATAACCCGCATTGCAATCTGATTGTTTTCACCTGAGTATGATGACCCGCTTAATTCTTCAATACTTCGGATAATCGGCATAAAAACATCTGTATCGTAGTTGGAACTTTTTCCCTGTAAAACTGCAACGATTCGTTCAAATCCCATACCTGTATCAACATGCTTAGCCGGCAGTTCTGTTAGTTTACCGGTTTCATCTCTGTTGTACTGAATGAAAACAAGATTCCATATTTCCATACAGACAGGAGTACCAGCATTTACATGTTTGGGATTATCGTAATCATCAGATAAATTGATATGAATCTCGGAACAGGGGCCGCAGGGACCTGTCTCGCCCATCTCCCAGAAATTATCCTTCTCATCAAATTTCAGTATATGATCGGGATGAATATCAGTTTTGTTTTTCCATATTTCAATTGCTTCCTCATCAGTGCGGTAAACTGTTGCCCATAATCTTTCTTTAGGCAGTTTCCAGACCTCTGTAAGTAATTCCCAAGCCCATTCAATTGCCTCGGCTTTGTAATAATCTCCAAATGACCAATTACCAAGCATCTCGAAAAAGGTATGATGATATGTATCGTGACCAACTTCTTCGAGGTCATTGTGTTTGCCGCTGACTCTTATACATTTCTGTGTATCGGCAGCCCTCGAATATTCCCTGTGTCCGTTACCCAGAAACACATCCTTGAACTGATTCATACCTGCATTGGTAAAAAGAAGCGTTGGATCGTCAAATGGAACAACTGGTGAACTGTCAACTAATTTATGATTTTTTGATTTGAAAAATTCTAAAAATTGTTTCCTGATCTCTCCGGAACTTAACATTCTATCCCCAAAAAATTTAAATAATAAATATAATAAAGCCTTAGCATTTTTTTACTCCCTTAGGTGAGGGTCGTCAAAAACTATATAATATTAAAACCGATCAATTTTTTGTTTCTTTACAGGTAAATAACCGAATTCTGCATTCAGAAATAGTCAACAAAAAGAATTGAATGTTTGCCTTTGATAGAACAAAAAAACAAAAACTGATGCCAGGGATCACAAATTTTATGTAAATGAAATGAATACTTCATTAAGGTCTTTGTATTATTGATTATTTTAACTTTATATTTTAGTTTAATAAATCTATTATTTAAAATAATCTCAGGGTGCCAGGTGTCAATTGATTACAAAGAACTCGATGATCTTGACCTGTTTATTCATATAAAGAAATTTGACCCGAAAGCGATCGAAGAAATATATAACCGTTATTCTGTTTCAGTACTGACACTCATAAAAAAAATACTCCAGGAAAATGAAAAGTCTGAAAAAGCAGTAATTGAGGTTTTCGCGATAATTTGGAAAAAATCAGACAGATTTCATATAAAATTCGGCAACCCTTTTGTGTGGATCATGATGCTTTCAAGAAATGTTGCTGTTGACATTTTAAGAAGAGAAAGGGATAAAGAAAATAAAATACCAGCATATGATGAGCATTATGAGAACGATTATATAATCCCGGTTTTAGATCCTGATATTGATCAGTTGGATCTTAAAAGCGCGATGTCCCTTCTTCCTAAAATCAAACATGCGTGGGAAAAACTTACAGACGCTCAGAAATATGTAATAACATTAGCTTATTTTGAGGGTCTGACCATTGATGAAATTTCCAAAAAATTGAATATTCCGGTAGAGACAGTCAGAAATAAAGTTCGAACGGTAATGTCAAGTTTACGGGATAATGTTATGGAGGCAGTTTAACCATGTCAGAAAATATAAAAATTGAAATGATCAGCGCATTTGCTGCAGGATGCATGGATGCAAAAAATTATCTTTCCTTTAAAGAGTATATTGAAACGGGAGGTGAACTACCTGCAAAACGGCTTAGTGAACTTCAGAATATCATCTCAATTCTTCCGCTGCTTGAATCACCCGAAACACCTTCCGATGCATTAAAACAAAGTGTTGCAAAAAAATTGCTCAGTCTCAATGAGGAATTGAAGGATAAAATAGAAGCTGCAAAGAAACCACGCGAAAAACAATCGGAGAATAAAAAAGCAGAGGAAAAATCAGACATTCCCGAGAAAATGAAAACAATTCCGGAAAAAAAGGCTGAGAAAACCGCCACTTTGATACCTGAAATCAAAAATGCATCAATCCCGGTTATTCCTGAACCAGCCTTGCCATCTGCCGAACCTTCACCCTTTGAGAGTGCTGTTGATGAAGAAAGCCCGATAATGCAGAAGATCAGACATAGGAGAGAGCAGATAGACAAGATTGAGAATACTGGCACCGCAAAAAACTACAGTTTGCTGATTTTTAGCGGAATAGCTTTGATTATTATCCTCATGACAGCCGGTATTTTTATATTATATACAATCACGGACAACAGACTAAATGATATTTCCGCCGCACTTCAGGAGGTTACTACTGAAGTGCGGGATAATTCCTCATTTCGTGAAAATTATCTGAGTATTGTGGAATTTTTTAATCTTAGCGATATTACTACTTTTAACCTTAAATCTTCGGCCGCAGATAAAGATTACTCCGCTAAATTTATGCTTTCAAAAAGCTCCGGCAAAGGTTTGCTGCATATATATAACCTGCCTTCACCAGGAAATGATTCCGAATTTCAGTTATGGGTTAAATCAGGCGGACAAACTTTTGCAATTCTTACTTTTGTACCGATACCCGGTAAAAAATTCTTTGAGATATCAGAATTGCCGGTTTTTGATATGAATAATAATCTGGAAACTTTTATTACAATCGAAGAGAGAGGCGGCGCAAGTAATCCTTCGGGGCAATTATTACTGAATAACTGATCAGCGTTTTCGCAGCAGATAATATATCCCAATTCCGATCAGTAAAATTGGGAATAAATCAAATATTCCGAACCTTTCCGGAATAAACATAAATTCGAACGGGAATCTGAGCCCGGCTTTGATCAAATACCATCCCGCAATTGAGATAATAATACCTGCCAGCAGGTAATAATATTTTTTTAAATCATCAAACCACAGCATTAAAATCGAAAGTCCTGCAATAAATATTACAGTTCCGGTAAATGGTGCATTAAGATTATTAACCTCAAACAACTCGATAAGAAGAAATTCAAGAGACGCAAAAAAAACAGCGGATAATAAGAAAAGATTCAAATATTCCTTTTTGCCAAAAACATAATAGACGGCAATTGTTGAAAAAACAATACCGGCAAGAGCAATTCCTGCCAGGAAAGTAAGATTTATTATGTCAAAGCGTTCAAGGATAAATAGGAGAAGCAACGCTGAAAGATAGATTTTAAGAAAATTTTTAAATTTCAAAATTGGCCTGTTTATGGATTTAGATTTTCAGGTTGAAACACTTCAGTCTCTCTTGTATTGATGATTCTCCTTTCAGTCACAATTTTGTCAACTTTTATATCCCTGGAGGATGATTCAATATAGCTGAATACCTGAAATTCATAAGCCAAAACTACCTTTGGGGCGAAAGTTTGTTTGAGAAGTTTGTCGTAATATCCTCCTCCGTAACCGACCCGATGCCCCGATAGAGAAACAGCAAGAGCAGGAATAATAAACAGATCAATATCTGTAAGCTCCTCCTCCATGGCAAGTTTGGGTTCTTTCCAACCTTCCGTATTTGTGATTATCTCATCCCAACCCATAAAGTGAAACCTGTGGAAATTCCCACTCCTTTTATTGAGTTTTGGAATAAATACGGATCTTCCGGATGAATCGATAATGTCAATCAGCTTTCGCGTTTCAACCTCGCCGGGTCTCGAACCGATATAACAAAAGATATTTTTTGCATAACGGAATTCATCCATACCGAGAATTCTCTCTTCAATTCGTTTGGCTTTAAGCCGAATATCTTCTTCTCTAAACTCCGCTCTTCGCTTAACAGCAAGTTTTCGGACTTCAGATTTTGGAATAAGTGTTTTTAATTTCAATTTTTTCCTTCTGGAGCTTGAAATCTAAAAATGTTCAATGAAAGGAATAGTAACAATACCCGGCTTGAAAAATATTAAATTCTTTGCATTAAATGAATAAAAAACTTAAAACAAAATTAAATCCCGGGTTTCTTAAAATTTAGTGTTTCTTGTTTCGCTTTTTTAATAATTTAATAAAATGTAAATTATTATCTTGAATCATTTTTAAGATTTTCGAATCTTATGAGAAAATCAATTTCGAGAGGAAAAAATGGCTACAAAAACAGCTTATATGAAACAAGTAAAGGGTATTTCTTTCATCGGGAAATCCGATTCAAATAATTGGGTTGCTATGGATGGACCCGAGAACTTTGGTGGAAGCAATGCCGGAACACGTCCCAAAGAACTTATGTTATTATCACTAGCCGGTTGTACCGGGAGTGACGTAGTTTCAATTCTTCAGAAAAAACGTGTCGGACTTGAAGATTTTGAGATAAACATTACAGCCGAAGAGACTGAAGATCATCCGAAAGTATTTACTTCCATGCACGTTGAATACGTTTTTTATGGTGCGAATCTTAACGAAAAAGATGTTGAACGAGCAATTGATCTTTCATTAACCCGCTACTGCGGTGTAACTGCTATGTATAAAAAAGCTTTTGATGTTACACACTCATACAAAATAATCAGAGAATAATCAGGGGTGATCAAATGAAAAAGGTTTATGCTATTATCGGTTCCGGGAGGCAGGGTGTTTCTGCGGCTTATGATCTTGCTCTAAATGGAGATGCTCAAAAGATCTATCTGATTGACCGGGATAAAGACACCCTTAATAGTGCTATGCAATATATTAATTCCCGCTTCGGGAAAGATATGGCCGAAGCCGTACTTAGTGAGATTTCGGATAAAAGTATAATTGGTAAATATCTAAGCCAGTCTGACGCTGCCGTATCTGCAGTTCCATATTACTACAATTTAGATTTGAGCAAACTTGCAATCGAAACCAAAACTCATTTTTTTGATTTCGGCGGCAATACAGATGTAGTTAAATCTCAACTTAGCTTAGACCTGCCGGCAAGAAAAGCCGGAGTATCCATTGTTCCGGATTGCGGAATGGATCCGGGTATGAACATCTCTCTCATTATGTATGTTCTATCGCAATTTGATGAGTGTAACTCGGTAAAGTCCTATGGTGCAGGCTTAGTTCAGAACCCGACACTGCCCTGGAATTTTGCACTTTCTTTTCATGTGAATGGTTTGACAAACGAATATTACGGCAAATCCCTCGGACTCCATGATGGGGAACTTGCTGAATTTAACTGTTTTTCCGAAAGGGAATTTCTCGATTTCCCGAAACCTATCGGCAAACTTGAAGCAGCTGTCACTTCCGGCGGTCTCTCGACATTGCCTATCTCCCTTAAGGGGAAGGTTCATAACCTGATCAATAAAACATTACGTTATCCTGGCCACTGGGATCGTTTTGAAGCGTTTTCAGATCTGGGATTATTTTCAACGGAGCCGGTTGAATTTGAAGATAGAACCATTGTTCCACGGGATTTTTATCATTTCTTGCTTGAGCCAAGGATTACTGTTCCGAATCTTAAAGATATCGGAATAATCAGGATAATAGCTGAAGGTATCCAGAATGGCAAAAGAAAAGAAATTGATCTTTTAGTTGAAGACTATTTCGATGAACAAACAGGTCTGACAGCTATGCAGAGATTAACTGGCTGGCATGCATCAATGGCTGCTATACTGGCGGTTAACGGACAAATTGAAAGGGGTGCGCTGCCCGTTGAAAGTGCATTCCCGGGTGAGCTGGTTTACAATGAAATGAAAAACCGGGGAATCAAAATAACAGTGAGCGAATCCTATCCTGATTAAAATGCAACCGAGTTGCTAAGTTCATTCGTATCATCAATTTTTATGGGGAAATGCGCAGATAGGATTTCCCCAGCCTGTCCCAGCCCATCAAGAATTCCCTCACAAAAATCACCATTACGGAAAAATAATTGAACAGAATCTCTGATTGAATCCCAGACCGATTGTTCTACTTTTGTATTGATACCATCATCAGCAAAAATATAAAACTGCCGTTCTGCAAGAACCAGTACAAAAAGAATTCCAGTGCTGTCTCTCGTGGATTTCATACCCAGTTGTTCAAATAGTTTGGAAGAGTAGTCTTTTAACGATAATCTTCTCGCTGAATATTCCTTTTTTTCCTTAATTGTAACCCTGAGTTCACCTGAAGTTTTCTTCTCAACTTCTTTGATTTTTGATGAAATTCTTAAAAAATCATCATCCGAAAAGTATTTATACAAAAGTTCTTTTTTCAATGAGTCGCCTGATTGTAATCCCCTAAAATAAAATATGGAATCCGTAAAAAAAAATATTTGAATCCATTCCGGCAAAGAACTCAATCAAGGCTTTATTTCAATAGTTGAATATTCCCCTGACTCTGCTTAACTTTAATGTTTAAATAATTTATAAATGGCAATATATTATGAGTTTAAATCTTAAGAAATCGACTAAATTTAGCGGCAGAAAAGGTCCTGTACTTCTGATAATTATGGATGGTGTCGGAATCGGCAAGCATGATGAAAGCGATGGTGTTTTCCTTGCAAAAACCCCGGTATTGGATGATTTGTTGCAGATCCCTCTCCAGACACGCCTCAGAGCACATGGTCCGGCAGTTGGACTCCCTTCAGATGATGATATGGGCAACAGCGAAGTTGGTCACAATGCAATTGGTGCAGGAAGAGTATTTGACCAGGGAGCAAAACTCGTAAATAAATCTATTGAAACCGGTGCAATATTTGAATCAGCAAACTGGAAAAAAGCCGTTACTTTGAATGATACTAATGCATTGCATTTTATTGGTCTGCTTTCAGACGGAAATGTGCATTCTCATATTAATCAACTTTTTTCAATGGTTAATAAAGCAGCAGAATCCGGAGTCAGGAAACTCAGACTACATGCATTACTTGACGGTAGAGATGTATTTGAAAAATCAGCTATTTCTTATCTCACTCCAACCGAAGAACTCTTTGCAGGTATCAACTCAAAATATGGTTTCGATTACCGGATTGCTTCAGGCGGCGGCAGAATGATTACAACGATGGACCGCTATAATGCTGACTGGAGCATTGTTGAACGTGGCTGGAATGCGCATGTCCTCGGTATTGGGAGAAAGTTCAAATCTGCCTCCGAAGCTGTCCAGACATATTATGACGAAGATCCAAAAGCTACTGACCAGTACCTTGAGTCATTTGTAATTGCTGATGATGAAGGCAACCCTGTCGGGAAGATAGAAGATGGCGATAATGTGATTTTCTTCAATTTCAGAGGTGATCGCGCAATAGAAATTTCCCGCGCTTTTGAAGAAAAAGAATTTGATAAATTTGATCGTGTAAGAGTTCCTAAAGTATTTTATGCCGGTATGATGGAGTATGACGGTGATCTGCATATCCCGTCAAATTATCTCGTTCAACCGCCGGCAATCGATAGAACAATTTCTCAGTACCTCTGCGCCGAAGGCGTTACCTCATTCGCAATTTCCGAGACTCAAAAGTTCGGTCACGTTACATATTTCTGGAATGGGAATAAGTCGGGTTATATTAACCAGACTCTTGAAACGTATGTTGAAATTCCATCAGATAAAATCCAGTTTGATAAAGCCCCACGAATGAAAGCTGATGAGATTACGGATAAAACTATCGAACTGTTAAAGAGCGGTAAGTATAAATTTGGCAGAATCAACTACCCCAATGGCGATATGGTTGGTCATACAGGAGTGCCTGAAGCAATAATTACATCGGTGGAAGCTGTTGACGAGGGACTCGCAAAAATCCTGCCTGTCATAAGGGAACTCGGTGGAATAGCATTGATCACCGCAGACCATGGTAATGCAGATGAGATGTTTATCGAGAAGAAAGGTAAACGCGAGACAAAAACTTCACATTCACTAAATCCTGTACCCTTTATTATCTACGATCCCCAGTTTAGTGATGAATACAGAATGGCGGCAGTAGAAAATCCAGGACTAACAAGTATTGCAGGAACTATCCTGAATCTTCTCGGCTTCGAGAATATACAGGATTACGACACTTCCCTTATCGAAATAATCTAAATTGTAAATTACAATCACAAACTCAGGCAGGAGCTCAAATTTATTATGAGCTTCTGCGCTGGGTAAAGATAAATTGATTTTATTCAATAACTTAACTGTTTTTTGTAATACGGAATTGATATGATTTTCAAGTTTATTCATCGGAATGTAATCGTAGATTATATTTTTATCATCATCGGCGCCGCAATAATGGGGCTTGGAATTGGAGTTTTTCTTGTTGATGCAAAAGTTGTTCCCGGCGGCGTTTCTGGGCTCTCCATGGCTGTGCATTACCTTACTGACGGCAAACTGTCCGTAGGCTTAATGGTCTGGATATTTAATGTGCCGCTTTATTTATGGGGCTTAAAAGAATTAGGTAAAACTTTCGGAGTACGAACTTTTTTCGGGTTTACGTTTAACTCATTTTTTATTGACTTTTTCAGGGGAGATATACCTGGGTTCAGTTTCGTGAGGCTGCAGGATTCACAAACCATACGCGATCTGATGCAGCATGATTTCCTTTTCCTCGTTATTATTGGCGCTGCGCTTCTGGGAGTCGGATTGGGTATTGTTTTCAAATTCAATGCCACAACTGCGGGCTCAGATATTGTAGCCGCGATAATGCAGAAACGTTTTGGAATTAAACCCGGGCAGGCAATTATGTCAATTGATTTTTTTGTAATTGCGCTTGCCGGACTGATAATTGATTTAAAGAACCTATCACCTGATCGTCCTGCCCTCTCACTTACGTTATATGCCCTCTTATTACTCCTTGTTTCTTCCCGTCTCGTCGATGTTATTATCGACGGCTTTGACTATGCCAGAAGTGTTATGATCATTTCTGAAAAACACAACGCTATTTCCACAGCGATCATGAACGAACTTTCCCGCGGAGCAACCGCAATTAAATCCCGTGGACTTTATAAAAATATCGAGAGAGAGGTTATCGTAACTGTTGTGACCCTTAAAGAACTTAGTCGGGTTATTTCTATTATTAATGAGATCGATCCCGATGCTTTTGTCATTATTAACAACGTTCATGAAGTACTGGGGGAAGGTTTCCGACGGCGTATCTGATTTTATGATTTTATCCTGCCATGATTCCCCTATCTTGACTAATATGTTTTATTTGTTAATTTTGCACATTAATAATGATTATAATATGATTTAATAAGATGACGGCATTAATCTTTGAATATTGTTTGCCGATCAATTTTTTAATAATCAATGACGGTATTTGCCTATGATAAAAGAATTTGAATCTTCAAGAATTCCTCCCGATTACGAAATTGATGAGGAGCATGAGTACCTTACCTATTGTGAAAGTTGCCGTAAGGATATTCTCGTCCCCAAAGAGTATCCGGCAGGAAAATATTATTGTTCCGGCTGCCGGGCAAAATTCCTTTCTGAAAAAAAGGAAGAATTTGAAAAGCATTTTGTATCAGAAAAATTAATACAGTCGCGTTTCTCCAGTTCCATAAAAAAGAGTTCCAAAGCTTTTTCAACCTCTATTACTTTTTTTCTTTTTGCATTTGCCTTCTTAATCTTTGCTGTTGGAGTCGAACTGAGCAAAGAAAATTCTTTTCGTAAGGTTGCCTGGGGTGCAATGGCTCTCAGCATTCTGATTGCTATTTTTTATTCACTCAGAGGATTCCTCCTTAAACGCTCCGAACGCAAAAAAGCCTCTAAACCAAAATCCTGATATTCAATATCCCTTTGCTTTTGATGGATAATTTTGTGATATTTACTGTACAAATGTACAGTAAATATCCGATATGGAACATACAAACGAAAATTCATTTGACCTGAGCACATACAGACTTCCCGAAGGCAGAAGGCACGTAACACCTGTTATTTACAATCCTGTGCCGGGTAAAGAGAGCGGACTAAACTTCGATATATATGACTACAATACCCTCTTTAATGATCCGGAAACGAAAAAGATAATCAGGAAAGGTGATACGATAGGATGTTTCTATATTGAATCACCTGGTATGCGTTCACTTCTCCGGAGATTGAGCTGTGATACTTTTGAAATGCTTACTGCTGCCAGCTCGGTAATCCGTCCGGGAGTTGCCGAAAGCGGTATGATGCAGGAATTTATTGCCCGGCACCACGACCCTTCAAAGCGTAAATATCTTATACCGGAAATGGAAAAATATCTGGGCGAGACCTACGGAGTAATGATATACCAGGAAGATGTAATCAAAGTTGCACATCATATAGCGGGGCTTTCCCTGGAGGAATCTGATCTGCTGCGCAGAGCAATGAGCGGAAAAATGCGTTCTCATGATGCAATGCAAAGACTTGAAAATAAATTTTTCACCTCCTGTGCCTCCCGCGGATACAATAACACAGTATCAACTGAACTGTGGAGACAAATAGAGTCCTTTGCCGGATACGCATTTTGTAAGGCGCACAGCGCTTCATTCGCCCTTCTCTCTTTCCAGGTAGCATACCTGAAAGTACATTATCCCGCAGAATTTATGGCAAGTGTACTCAGTAATAGCGGCGGCTATTATTCCGCAGCCGTTTATATACAGGAAACCCGCCGTATGGGCATTACCGTGCTGCTTCCGGATATTAACCAAAGCGATTACGAATACACCGGCAAACAAAAGTCTCTGCGCATTGGGTTTATGGCAATCAAAAACTTCCCCCGGAATACTGCTTTCCGCATAATCGAAGAGCGGAACAAAAACGGGAAATTTTCTTCTCTTGCTTCATTTATCGCCCGAGTGAATACGGGGCCGGAAGAAACTGCTCTGCTGATAAAATGCGGTGTTATGGATTGTTTCGGGAAGACACGCCCCACTCTTATGCGCTGGCTCGATATTTATATACGATACCGGAAACAGATGGCATCAGGAATGAACGGGCTTTTCGCCTCTGAGTTCAGTGATCTCGAAAAAAATGTTGAAACAAAAGATCAGTATTCTATTTCGGAAATATGCGCTATTGAGTATGAGACATTTGATTATATGGTAACCCGCCACCCCCTTGAATTTTTCAGCGGAGTTATTAACCGGGAATCAATAATTAAAGCGAAAGATATGTACCGATACAACAAAAAAGAAATCAAGATGGTTGGCTGGTTTATGACATCAAAACGGATTAAAACTAAAAAGGGAGATATTATGAAATTCCTTTCCCTGGAAGATTTGACCGGAACTTTTGAAGCAGTGCTTTTCCCTGAGACCTATTCAGAATATGCCGAACAGACTTTATCAATGGGACCTTATCTGCTGAAAGGCACTGTTGATGCAGAGGCGGGAAATAACCTCATTGTGAATAAACTTGCGGTGCTTTCAGCGCAGGACGTAAAAGCAACTGCACGCAAAGATAGTTCTGAGAATAACTACTACGGTGATGTTGAAAAAGTTAACCCTGAAGAGTTTTCAATATTAAGCGGTCTCGATCAGGAAAAACTACGTCAGGCGTATTTATAAATTCGAGTTTGAGGCTGGCTTACCCGCTTTTGCTATCTTTATTGCCTGTGTAGAATCGAGCATTGTCATCATACTATCACGCAGAGCATAATAAGGCTGCAGATATTTCTTATCGATAGGTCGAGTCGGAGGAAATTCCATTTTTAAGTAATTGATGGGAGATCCATTTTTCCAGAAACGAAAATCCAGATGAGGACCGGTTGATAACCCCGTACTTCCAACGTACCCGACAACCTGACCTTGCTTAACTCTTGCACCAACAGAGATGCCCTTACCGAATCGGGAGAGGTGCATATAGCCGCTTTGAAATGTCCTGTTATGCTTGATCTTGATATAATTTCCTTCGCCCTTTTTGTAGCCCTTAAAAATCACGGTGCCGTCGCCGACAGCAGAAACAGGTGTACCAGTAGGTGCAGCGTAATCAATGCCGTGATGAGCCCGGTAACGTCTGAGAACAGGATGGAAACGATTGTTTGAGAAACGGGAACTTATACGAGAAAATTTGAGTGGTGCTTTTAAAAAGGCTTTCTGGAGGCTGTTCCCAAGTTCATCAAAAAATCCGGCTTCGTCTCCTTCGGTAAAATTAAAAGCAAAAAATGGCGATTTTCTATGGAGAAAGAATGCTGCCTTAACTTTTTCAATACCTATAGGTTCACCTTCAAGGAATTTCTGGTCAAAAACGACCTTAAAACTATCTCCGGGCTGGATAGCCCAGAAATCTATCTGCCAAGCATAAATATCAGCTAATTTGAGTGCGATATTGATATCTTCATTAATATCCTGAAAAGTCTGGTAGAGGGAACTCCTGATAGCTCCCGATACAATACGTTCTTCTATGAAGGTTTCTTTCTGGGCATTGTACACAATAAGAGAATCCTTAAAATCAAAAACGACATAGTTTTCAAGGTCTTTCTCATAAATAAAATAGAGAAGTTTGTTTGTCGAATCAGATGCATTATAGGTTATATATTTTTTACCTGGTTTTATTTCACGAACATTAAAAGTACTTCTTGAAAAATTTGCAATATTTATGATTTCAGCTGCTGAAAACTTGTGGGGAAAAAGAATATCGCTAAGAGTCTGTCCGCTTTTAACATAATTGACATTTTCGAGTAATGAGTCAGCATATATTCCATAAATATTTTTCGTGGGAACTGGTGGGGTTTTGTCATTTTCTTCACCTGTGCAGGCAAAAAGGACAAAAAACGCCCCGATCATTAGCAAAATGTTAAGTATTCTCATGAGGTATTTAATTTTTACGAAGTAATGGATAAATTTGGCGTAGAATATAAAAATTATATCTTTAATACTCAACATTTTCAAATTTACAGGCTAAGGTTTGTCAGAGGAAATAGCTGAAATACGGCATAAAATAAGTGATAAACTGGAAAATCTTCCGGCAGAACCGGGCATATATCAATTCCTTAATGAGAATGGGAAAGTTATATATATCGGTAAGGCAAAAAACCTTCGGAATCGTGTAAGATCATATTTTCATACAGGAATCAATTCACCCAAAACACTTGCCATGGTTTCGAAAGTTGCTGATCTGCAAATGATTATAACCGATACGGAAGTGGAGGCTCTTGTACTTGAAAATAATCTGATCAAGGATCTGAAACCAAGATATAATATCAATCTGAAGGATGATAAAACTTTTCCATATATAAGAGTGACGAATGAACCATTCCCTCAAATATTTACTACTCGAACTCTGGTAAGGGACGGCTCAAAGTATTTCGGACCTTATACTGACGTAAAAAGCATGAAAGCCTCTTTAAAAATGCTGAATAAAATCTTCAAAATAAGAAGCTGCAAATACCTGATTAATGATGAAACAATAGAAAAGAGGAAAATCAAGGTATGTCTGGACTATCACATAAAAAAATGCGGAGGTCCCTGCGAAGGTCTCGTCAGTAAAACAGAATACTCAGAGATGGTGGGCGAGGTTGTAAAAGTATTACGAGGCAAAACCGACGACCTTATCAGGGATTTGACACTTAAGATGAACACAGAATCTGCGGATCTGAAGTTCGAGAACGCAGCTGAATTGAGGGATAAAATTGATCAGTTAAGAGTATATAATTCCAGACAGAAAATCGTTTCGGAAAACCGGGACGATCGCGATGTGATTTCATTTGCTGCCGAAGGCAAAGATGTTGCTTCAACAATTCTGAATATCAGAAACGGCAGACTTACAGGCAAAAAACAATTCAGATTAGGAATTGAAACCGGAGAATTTGGTTCGGATATACTCGCTGCAATAATAAGATTCTACTATGGTGAATTTGTTGAAATTCCCAAAGAAATACTTTGTGAAGAAGTACCCGCTGATAAAGATATTCTTTTGGATTGGCTTAGGATTAAAGGCGGACACAAAATTGAGTTTGTAATTCCTAAAAAGAAAAGTGAGGCGCGCAGCCTGCTTGAGATGTGCAGCCAAAATGCAAATCTGCTGTTAAAAGAGATCCAGTTGCAGCGTATGAAAAAGGAGGGCAATGTTCCTCATGTCCTTGTTTCGCTGAAACGGGATCTCCGGCTAAAAAATATTCCACGCAGAATAGAATGTTTTGATATATCGAACCTTCAGGGTACAGACACCGTGGCAAGTATGGTCGTTTTTGAAGATGCCAAACCAAAGAAAAGTCTCTACCGCAAATTTATTATTCGGACTGTTGAAGGTCCAAATGATTTTGCAAGTATGATGGAAGTTATTACAAGAAGATATACCAGGGTTATAGATGAAAAGATAACGATCCCCGATCTTATTATGGTTGATGGCGGCAAAGGCCAACTTTCTTCGGCAGTTAAAGTCCTGAATAATTTGGGTATGAAACACTTTGAAATAATCGGTTTGGCAAAAAGACTGGAGGAAGTTTATCTTCCCGGAACAAGCGAGCCCGTAGTAATTCCAAGAACCTCGTCAGCATTAAAACTTTTACAGCATCTTAGGGATGAGGCGCATAGATTTGCAATTACCTTCCATAGATCCCGCAGAGATAAAAGGACGTTTACAACCGAGCTTACTTCAATTAAGGGGATTGGCGAGGCAATCGCAACAAGATTGCTCACGTCTTTCTCATCCATCGATGAAATTCGTAAGGCTGCTTTCTCTGATCTCGCGATTCTGATCGGAGATTCTAAAGCAAAATTAATTGTTGAACATTACAGCCGTGAGCTTCAGTCTGATGAGACAGAACCCTAAATCGTTACCTGAGGTAATTTTTTTCCGAAAAATTTCACAATCAGGTAAAGAAGAATAAAAATAATTGCTATTGCGATAAATGGATTTAGCCCATAAGCAGTAAGAATATCTCCGATGGGCATTGTAACTGATGCAACAACAATGGCATAAGGAAGTTGCGTCCGGACATGATCTATATGATTACATTTGGAAGCCATTGAGCTGAGTATTGTCGTGTCTGCAATCGGTGAACAATGATCTCCCCACACAGAACCTGCCAGAACAGAACTAATCACACCATAAATGATAAGCCGGGTATTTTCATGATCATAACCGTTCATCTGACTAAGATGAAAACCCAGGGGAATAACTATCGGCATTACGATCGCCATTGTTCCCCAACTTGTTCCGGTTGAAAAACTAACCGCACCGCAAATAATAAAAATAAGCAAAGGAAGCAGTCGTGGGTTGATTGAATCGGAAAGAATAGAAATAAGGTAATCAGCAGTGTGCATTTCAACCGTAACCGAACTCAGTGCCCAGGCGAGTACAAGAACTATGCAGGCAAACATCATCGACTGCACTCCGGTGTTCCATGCAGTAAGTGATTTTTCAACGCTCATGATCTTTCTGCCTACTGTCAGCAGGATAGCGACAGCTGTGGCAAAAAGACTGGACCACAACAAAGATGCATATGAATCCGAATGTGTAATAATATCCTGGATTCCGTAAGAAGCCGTTCCCAATGCCTCAAGTTTTTCAATTCCTGTATAAATGAGTGCAGCTACCGTTGTGAATAGCAGGGTGAAGATTGGGATCACAGCGAGAAGCCACGAAGATTTCCCCGTTTTTACCTTTTCTGCCTCTGCTATATCGATCTCCTCCTCTGTGAGATTCTCAGCAAACACTCTGCCCGTTGTCCGTGCTCTATATTCTGCTTTATACATCGGTCCAAAATCACGTTCTTTTACAGCAATCAAAAAGACAAAAAAGACTGCCGCAATTGGATAAAACCTATATGGTATTGTCGATAGAAAAACATCGTAGGGGTTGTCTCCCCAGCCGATTAGGGCAAGTCCTTCTCCGATAAGACCGAGTTCAAAACCAATCCAGGTGCTTATGATCATAACGCTTGCAATGGGTGCAGCCGTGGAATCAACTATATATGCAAGTTTCTCACGGGATATTTTAAGTTTATCAGTAATCGGCCGCATCATATTTCCGATAAGAAGCGAATTTGCATAATCATCAAAAAAGATAAAAACGCCCATAAAATATCCTGATAACATTCCGGAACGCGGTTTTCTGGCAAATCTTGTGATTTTGTCTGCTATCCCTGCAGTACCACCGTTTTTTGAAATAATTCCGACAACACCTCCGATAAAAAGGGTGAACAGAAGTATCATCATATGATCTTTATCGATAACTGAATTAAGAACTATTTCATCACTAAGTCTCAAAAAAGCAATTAGGGGATCATAACCGTTGATAAAAAAAGCGCCTATATATATTCCGGCAATAAGTGAGATGAGCACCTGCCTGAAGAATAAAGCGAGAAGAATTGCGACCAATGGCGGGATAACACTTAAAAAGCCCGGGAGGACGAGGATAGAACTTCGATCAGCTCTTCCCGGTATATCAAAATAGTAGTAGCCAGTGGAACTTAAAGATATTGTCGTATCAATCTCCTGCCCTCGGGTAATCAGATAAAAGGTTTCTTTTTTACCCCCGTCATAATGACTAACAGAGATATAATCAGAATTGATATCAACAAGATTTAACTTATAAGGGATGCCCTGAAGAAGAACTTTCGGTAGGTCTTCATTTGCCTGATGCACAACGAATCTACCTGCGATTAGAATTGTAAGAACAATCAGTATTAATTTATTCAATTATAAATGATATTCCTTATACAAGTGAACCTGAAATTTTGAATCAAAAATAAAAAAAATTCAGTTATATTAAAATGAAATATTTATGAGTCTTCGATGTTAAAAGCAGTCTTTCTTTTCAGCAATGAAGCTGATGATAAACTAACAAATCATTTCATATCTGAAGTGATACCCCTGTATGTCGAAATTTGCTCATCTGTTAATCACGGGAAAATTTTTGGAGCTGTTCTTCCCGGAGAGAATTACAAATACTATGCAGAAGCAAATTTTCAGTCTGTCGATGATATGAACCGCAGTATGTCAGGTATAACAGGAAAAAAAATCACACGATTACTTATGGGTTATACTTCAGGAGTTGCAGTGTTTTATACGGAGTTAACATGAAACTGCTTCTTGTACGGCACGCTGAAGCTATTGGTGGCTATCCGGATAATCTGCGGCAACTTTCAGAACAGGGTAGGTTTGATCTTAATGAACTAAGTAACAAGTTGAAACCAATATTTAATCGACCTGATTATATTTTTGCATCTCCATTTCTGAGAGCGAAAATGAGCGCCGAGATACTATCAGCTTCACTGGGGAACATTGAAGTGCTGATTGATAAGAGTCTTAAGCCTTTTGCGGAAGTCTGGGAAGCTACCGAATTAATAAAATCTCTCGCAGCGGATTCTATTATTATGGTTGGGCACATGCCTTTTGTTTCTGAATTATGCTATACGCTCTCCGATGTATTAATTCAGTTTAATACAGGACAGGCAATAGGGCTTAATCTGGAATTCGACGGAATAAAATTGAAAGGTAAAATATTTTTTAACAGCGCTGAATAAGAAAGACCTGAAACTTTATTTGCAATTTTCAATCTTTAATGATTTAGCGGTCAGCCCGACAGGAAATAAAAATCGGGCTAACTACCTACACAAACCGAATGCTGACCGTTGCTTCCTTCCGGACCTGGCGGGGTTGGGCTTCGGAATGTTAGGTAGCGCCCGAAAATTTGAATACAAAATATATAAAATTAGATTGACTTTTTATCGTTTCTTAGTAAAATTTGTTTAATTGCATTTAATACTGTTGAAACCTGAATACCTCTATCCCCTTTGAAAAAACACTCTTTCGGATCACCGGGGCATTCATTTTTACAAAAATCGTCAGAAGGGAAAATATGTTCGGAATCATTGCCCATTGCCCCCCAGAGTGATGGTTTGCAAGCTGGCAGGGGACAGAAAAGAGCAACAGTGGGAATTTTTAGTGCAGCACAGATATGCATCGGTCCGGTGCTGGCAGACACAAGACAATCAAGAGCTGCAAAATTCAGTATGGAATCCCTTAATCCCTTGTCCTGATCAATGAAATACTTATCCTCAAAACCATTGACCGAACCCGGCAAATCTGTTATATACGCCGAAATTTCGGGATCATTATTCAAATTGTTAAGCAATATGCGGTAAATTTCCGGCTGCCAGTTTGGTGCTGATTTACCGCTCGAAACCTGCAAACCCACGACATATTTTTTTCGTGACTTGAATTTTTGCTTTTTGGATATAACACTAATATTCTCGTCCTCGGACAGGTAAATTTCAGGCGAAATATTAACAACATCAAAATTAAGTTTTCTTATAAGATCGAGACAATAATCGGCTTCGTGCCTCTCCTGAATATATTTTCTTCTATGAACAGATTTCGTATTAGTTAAAAGTTGATAGATTTTTACACCTGAACTGATCCTCAGTTTGATTCCTGAAAACCACATTAGATAATTGAGTCTTTCATCAGGCAGAGGCATAAGGGAAATATCGAATTCCTCAGCTCTTATTTGCTTAATTTTTTTAATAAATCCTGAAAAAGCTGTGATATTAACATCGTCCAGGATTATAATATTATCAACGAATGGATTATTGAGATAAATATCGGCTGCATACCGGCGAACCAGAACAGAAATCCGGCAACCCGGCAGATTCCTCTTTAGTTCTCTCGGTATCGGAGTAGTTAAAACATTATCTCCGATCCTGTCCTGACGGCAAATGAGAATATTCGGATTCGAATTTTTTATCATCAGGAGAATAATACTTTTTTCACTTTCAAGTACTCAGTTTCCCAGTTAAGCACTTTTGATGCTTCACCTGCCTTTTTCCTGTAATAATCATTCCGACCATTCCTTTCGATAAATTGCATCATCTCTGAAATCGCCTGCTGCTTGTTTTCGAGATTCACAGCAATACCTGTTTCATATTCCTCAATTATTCTCTTCATCTGCGGCAGATCACAGGAAATGACAGGAATCTCTGCCATTATATATTCAAATAATTTATTTGGCAGGGCATGATAATAACTAACGCTTATATTTTCAATCAATGCACATCCGAAATCAGCACCCGCCGTGTATTCAAACAATTCTTCCTGCGATTTCATACCCAGAAAAAACACCCGGTCATCAATTTTAAGCTCCTGGGCTTCCATTTCAAATTTTTGTCTGAAGGGACCATCTCCGACCAGCACAAAAACAAGTTTTTCGCTAAGTAACATTAAATCATAGATAAGCGAAATTCCCCTGCCCTCCAGTATCATTCCCTGGTAAAGCAGGATAATTGAATCTGCACTGACCCCAAGTTCTTTTTTAAGGTTGATAATATTGCGCGGTTTCCTGTAAGAGGGAATATTTCGGATAACAACAGTGTTTTCTGTCCCATAGTGATGTTTAAGAAACTCAGAATCCATTTCACCTGTAGTCAGGACAAAATCGTTTTTGTTTATATAAAACCTCTCAAGAAAAGCAAAAAATGCCTGTATTTTGCTCTTGTTCCTTAAACCGCCAAGGAAAGCAAACAATTCACGTGAATTATAATATAACTTTTTGCCTCGAAAGCGTGCGACCAAGTGACATAATGGCAGGGAATAGATTTCTTCAGCAAGGTAGATATCTGTTTTGCTTTTTATCAGCTCCTTAAAAAGAAGGAACAGAAATTTCGGGTAAAACCTCAGCGGGCTTCTTTTATTGAGTTTGAATACAGGAAACTTATCCCGGGGAATATGATCACCGGAGAACCAGTCAAAGGAAATTATATTTACTATCCAGCCGTCTGAAGTAAGTGATCTATGAAGACTGACGATGCGTGAATCTAAATTTGCATTACCCAAAAAGGCTATTGTAATGCTTTTTCCTGTTGTCTTCGTCATCTAAGCTTACTGTAAAAGGTGTTCCGCAAGATTGTTTTTGCGTCAAATTTCTCTTTGAATTCAATAAGACTTTTACTTGGGGTCATCGGATCAATTGCCGATGTATCCTGAGAGACTCCGATATCCACATAGCTGTAACCCTGTTCGGTAGAATAATTGGTAACATTATACATTACTCTCTGAATAGGTTTTAGATGTGCATACTCGTATCTCAACATATTATAGAAACAAATGCCAACCTTTTTATTTGCATAGAACATAAGCGAACCGGCGATCGGCTTATCCTGGTAATAAACCATAAATAATTTGATCTCGTCAGGGAATAAATCTTTCAGTCTAAGCAGATCATCGTATGAATGTGTAGGTTTTACATTGTGCTTTGCTTTATTCTCAATCAGTATCGGATAAAATTCGTCGTATTTTTCATTTAATTCAACACGGATATCTTCATTTTTAAGGCTCATTCTGATGTTTCTGCGTATCGTCGGAGAAAACCTGCTTATCAGATCCCGTTCAGGATCAAGTTTAATAGCGCTTGATATATAGTGTACCCTGTAACTGAATTTACCCCAGAGAAGTGCAAATTCCAGGTCCTGATTCGGATATTCTTCATAAATAAGTGGAGCAGGGGTAAGAAGGAGTTCATCAATATTATTGTTCAAAGCATATTCTTTCAGGCTTTCGACAAATTCTTCAGCATCTGCATATTTCAGATCACCAGTTACAATCGATCCATACGAAGCTCCTACAGGCGATTCAAACATTCTGCCGTATATTGCTCCGGGCAAAACGCCTGCAATATTTCCATTTTTAAGGAATACTAAATGATTAAAATTAAATTTACCAGGTAAATGATAATCAAAAAATCTTTGCATCTGGAAAATGGTGCCATTATTGGAATGCAACACAAACTCATCCCATTTGTCCCGCCATTCTTCTGTATATTTTATTATTTCCATACTTTAATTACATTAAAATTAATTTGTAAAATTAAGGAAAATAATGGATTCGGTCATGCCTTTTGAATATAAGATAAGAGGAATCGCTGTAATATTTATGGCTGTCTTAATTTTATTTGACAGAGACAAGATTATATCTGACCTGCTATGCTATTTACCCAACCCTAAATAAACCAGATCAATTATCCATGTTTGATTTTAATGTAAATATGCCTGATGTGCGATTTTTCAACTTCTCTTTCATCTACATCGAAGTATTTTCCAAGTGACTTAACTAATGGAGTTAGTTTCGTGAATCCGTAATTTCTGGGATCGAAATCCGGTTTCTTTTTGTTGATTAACGCTCCGACAGCAGAAAGCGCTGCCCAACCGTCCTCTTCAGCCATATCCTCGGTTGAGGACCTTAGCAATTGAATAAATCCTTTATCTATTAATTCAATCCCGCTCTTTTTCGTCTTTTGCCCTGATGACGATTCTTTAACTCCCTTTTTGATTTTGTCGGAATCTCCTAATATTTCGATATAAACAAACTTATCACACGCAACAATAAATGGATGCGGAGTTTTTTTCTCCCCGATTCCAATTACCAGCATACCGGACTCTCTTATTCTCGTTGCCAGCCTTGTAAAGTCGCTATCGCTTGAGACAAGACAGAATCCGTCAACTTTTTCGCTGTGCAGAATATCCATTGCGTCTATAATCATGGCAGAATCGGTGGCATTTTTGCCTGTTGTATAGCTATACTGCTGGATCGGTGTTATAGCATGTTCAAGTAAAGCAGGTTTCCAACCGGCGACTGTACTTTTAGTCCAGTCGCCGTATATTCGTTTAATTGTCGGTATTCCGAATTTAGCAATTTCATCAAGCATTCCTTTAATATTTGAGTATGGAATGTTATCTGCATCAACAAGAACTGCTAATTTTAAATCGTTTTTTTCCGGCATGGTTAATCCCCTTATATTTTTAAGAATTCCCGTGAATTCAAAATATATCTATCGAGAACATTTCAAACTCATAACCTGCTGTTTGCTTGAATAATCATCCCTGCTATTAGTAAAATATAACCTAATGCAGAAATAGTGAGGCTGTTTGTTCCCGCACCACCAATAATCATAAAAAGGAATCCTGAATTGATCAGGACAATCATTTTACCGGAGGAATACTCAATGATTAACCTGCCCTTAAGAATCATGACCGCCGCAATTAAAAGTGTGACCGAGAAAATTAATTGTGCAATCCCCTGCAGATAAAGCTGGTCAGCGAAAATCTTTGCCATCCCCAGAACAAGAAATAAAATCCCTGTAAAGAAAAACAGAATTATCCAAATCTTTCTAAAATCCGGCTTTTTGCTCATTTTTATACAGATATTAATTAATAATAACACATTTATTGCAACATATATATATACTGATTTTTTACTCCCGGAAAAAATATCTGGTAATTTTGTCGCGAATACCAAGGAACTCCAATAATCTCCGGTTAATTGAATTATCCCTATCTTTGTATCCAAATAATTATTCAAAAATGTTTATTCAGGTTCCAGGTGCTTAATAAAATTTTTTTCATCGTCAGTCTTTTATTCGTTATTATCATTTTCCCGGTGCGCAATATTTCACAAACTTCTCTCGATCATAAAATTGCTCAGATGCTGATGGTGGGATTCTCCAATTCATCTGATTATTTCGATACATTAAAATCGGATTTGCAGAATAAAGGATTAGGCGGAGTTATTGTTTTTGGCAGAAATATTGAGAGCCGTGAGGCTATTCCAATTCTTATTAATTCGCTGAAGGAATTATCTGAAATACCTCTTTTTGTCTCGATAGATCAGGAGGGCGGAAGAGTCGCCAGATTTAATGGTAATAATGGTTACTCTTCTACATATAATGCCTATACACTTGGAACTATATTCAACAATGAAGATTCAACTCGCAGCCAGGCCTCAATGATGGCAGATTGGCTCGCTGAAGCCGGGGTCAATATAAACCTTGCACCTGTGGCTGATGTCAATGTTGACAGTCTGAGTCCTGCAATTGGAAAACTTAAAAGATCATTCTCTAAGGATCCTGTAAAAGTCTATCAGCATACCTCGTGGTTTATTGACGAATTTCATAAACAAAATATTATGACTTCGCTCAAACATTTTCCAGGTCATGGGAGCGCTCAGCAGGACTCTCATAATGGTTTTACCGATATAACGCTCACCTGGGCTGATTCCGAATTAGTGCCATATAATTATCTGATAGCCGATAATTATGCTGATTTTGTGATGACCGGGCACTTATACAACGCAAATCTCGACAGTCTTTATCCCGCTTCATTATCGTATCAGGTTACCACAGAATTATTACGTAATCAGATGGGTTTTCAGGGGCTGGTTATTACCGATGAATTATTCATGCAGGCTATTTCTGCTAATTATGGATTCGAAGAATCTTTGGTTCTTGCGATAAATGCAGGAGTGGATATACTTTTATTCAGCACCAATGAATATGAAGGTAAATCTTTGGTCTCTTATGCTGTTCAGACAATTAAGGATAAGATTGATCAGGGAGTTATACAGATCAGCCGCATCGAGGAATCCTACCAACGGATACTCGATTTGAAAAACAAGTATATTCCTACCGGATTAAAAGAAAACATTTCTCTCACCCCATCGGAATATGCTCTGAGCGCCTATCCTAATCCATTCAATCCTTCCACAAAAATTGATTTCAGAGGGAAAGCGGGCGAAAGAGTTAAAATAGAAATTTTTAATATGATCGGTCAGCAGATAGAAGTACTTTATGAAGGCATTTCAACCGGCAGCACTCAGGTTTTTCAACTTAATATGTCTGGATTATCGTCCGGAGTTTATTTTGTAAGAGCAGCGGGGCAGAATAATGCTGAAAATTTGAAACTATTACTTCTTAAATAAATCCGGGTTAACTATATATATTTCAAACTCACCGATCTGGGCTAAAATGGGTGACTCTGTAATTCTGCCTGGGAAAAGAGGATTTATACTAAAGCCCTGACGGCGAAGTTCTCTGATTTTTGGCAGGCTTTTTATAAAATAGATTTTTTTATCCGCAAAATCCATACCCCGAAGATTCTCAAAGGAATTTTTATCATCTAATACTTCGTTCTGAGTCAAAAACACAATTTTCAATTTCTCGGCCCTATTAAAAATTTGAATGCCATATGCGGTATGATGGTCACTAATTACAATTCCCTCTAATTTTTCCAGATATTTCTTAAACTCCGCCTTATTTCCGACATCAAAATAATTGTTATATGACTGTGCCATGAATAGCGAAACAATAAAAACTAGTATAAGAATAGGATAAATAAATATATTTTTTTGTTCAGCTAAAAAACTTGCCGAAATAATTATTGCAGGCACAAACAACACATATGAATACCATGAAAACCTGAGATCCAACGGATTATAACTTTGAAGCCCGGTGGGCAGGGCAGCGAGGCTAAGCAGCAGGATAATATAATAGAAGTGGACGGATTTCGCTTTTCGCCAATAAATCATCAACAGAGCGATAATCAGAGATATCAGGGGTATAAACAGGAAAAACCTGCGCAAAAGGATATACTTTAAATTGAGTGATATCTGATATAAAACCTGGATGACAGGAGAAGATTTTTGTATTTCTTCCGGAATTGTAAACGGGAAAAAATTGTACCAGGCAAATTCATAATTGGCAGCCAAAACAGTAAACCGGTGAAAAAAGTCACCCTTGATGAAAAGATAAAATAATCCCTCTGTTAAAACTCCCCCAAGAAGCACGATTAAAGAAATTACTATATAGCGGTAAGAGTTATTTTTTTTGTGCCAGAGAAAAACCGTAATAATAATTAAAGCTGGAAGGATAAAGAATACGACTGACTTAAAAAGAAGCGCAATAAAAAAAGCGAGCCCTGAAAAAAAAGCGTAAAAATTCGATCCATTTGTAACGGCAAGAAGCAATAGGAGAAGTCCTAAACCGATAAAAAATGCTGACTGCAGATCAACAAAATTTATTGTTGCAAATATTACGTCAATCGGGAAAATGGCTAAAATAAATGCAGCTATAATTGCCGGGAATTTTTTTTTCGAAAGTATCAATGTAATTTGATATATAACAAAGAGACTAAGGAGTGAAAAAAGGAAGGGAAAAATAATTGTAGATACTTCAGATTTCCCGAAAATACTTATCGCAGCAGAAGTGAAAAAATACTGGCCAATACGGAGCGGGATAACAGGGTAGCCAAAAAAAATGCCGCTTTCGCTTAGTGCATATCCAGCGTAATATGCATCATCTGAAAAGACCATTCCTGAATAGAAATAAAGCCTCAGAACAAATGCCAGAGAAAAAATAAATATCAGATTTGAGTCAAAGCTTGTTTTTCTCAGAACATTTTTAACAATTCTTATCAGTCCGGTTTCTGATCCATAAGACAGATGGTCTCTCTTCACGAAAGGGCTAACCCTCCATATTCAGAATTCTTAGCTATTGCAGCTTAGTTAAATGTATATCTCAGGCTGATAATATGCCCGGTTCCTAATCCTTCTGAATATGGCGAATATGCATAATCAAAATTGATATCCGAATAAAAGAAGCCGACTCCCGCAGAAAAATTGCGTGTATCAAGACCTGGCTGCAATCCAGTCCTGACAGCTATCAATGACTTGTAAACAGCTTCTAAAGCGAATGCCGGGCTGTTAACAGCGGATTCAAAATAGTAATGATATCCGCCGAGAAAAAGAAATGAAAGATCATAATCATGAAGAGCATAATTCCAGGATGCCCCAAGTCTCAGATCAGCAGGTAATTTAGTCGCCTCATTCCTCAATTCGTCCATACTGCCGATGTTGCGCAAAGATAGTCCGATCAGTAATTTATCATCCAGCATCGGTTTTGAAAGCCCAAAATCAAAAGCATAGCCCTGGGAATTATCAGTGTATAATCCCTCATAAATATATTTAACATTTACACCTGCCGAAATCCCTTCAAAAGCCATGAATGCAGAAGATAAAGAAAGATAAAAATAATGAGCATTAAATGTTGAGAGGGCATCCCCCGGCAAATTGCGTATCTCAATATTAGGAATAGTCGTATTATTAGCGTATAATGCTAAGGGTATTCCCCAGACAGGCATTGAAGCGCCGACAGCCTGGCTCGTGATATCCTGCAGCAATTGATTATGAGAGACAGTGATCTGCTCCTTCTTCAGTCCGGTCAGAAGTGCAGGATTATAATTAAATGATGAAACATCATTGGAAAGTACAATACCCAGATCAGCCAGAGCTGCATTTCTTGCCCCCGATGGGTGTTTCAAAAATGCAAGACCTGTTTTGCCAGCTTCCTGTGAAAGAAGCACTGTAGATAATAAAAAAAGGGAAACGATAATTTTTTTCATGCTATTAAAAATCCTTCACCAGTCCTGTAGCTGTATTGTACCAGAAAATTTTTGAATTAGTGCCATTGTAATAATGTGCAAGCCAGTCAACAGAATCATTGATAGAATTTATATCAATTGCTTTTGAAGGAAAGAGAAACAGATCAACCTGAGTTCCGCTGTTTGAATTTCTGAAAGCTGATCCGCCATTACTTTCGAAACGAGGCATTACACCGTCACTATCTAGAAAGTTAACGCTCAAATTAATTTTTACTTTTGTCAGAAGTCCGAACACACTTTCCAGTTTACCTTTTGCGTTTGCGTCCTTAACCAGATCGGTTACTGTGGAGAGGCTCAACGGACTTTTAATTATCCCCCCTGCTACAGTCGGGATATAAATCTCGGTAGATCGTTTGGATTCGGAGCCGACAATATAGAAAAAACCTTTTACTGAAGAAAAATCCGTAAGATCCATGACGCCATCGGAACCAATATTCCTGCAAACAACGGAGGAAAGCTGCGCATCAGATGCAAAATCTTTACGCGCTTCAGTAAGCACGGCATCAATCCTGTCTTTCACGGTAATTTCTGTGCCAAGGATTGCGTTAATTATTTCATCATCACACGAAGTGAGAGTAACTAAAACTACGATAACAAATATTAATTTTTTCATATCAGAAAATAATGTTTACTCCAATAATATGTGGATTATACAGAGAATAAGGTTCAACAAGGAAAGCATAGTCTATTCCTACCTTAATATCTCCAAGTGAATATGTGTAAGAAAACCCTGCCGAAAATCTTGGAGGGTCATCTGAATTTCTAAAATTATAACGGTCAAATCCTGCACGCAGACCAAGATCGCTAACAATACGGTATTCAGCGCCAAGCCTGAGAAAAGTAGTTCCCGCATTGCTTGCCTCTAATTCAGCGCCCAGCAATAGATCGGGGTTATCTAATTTATAAGCGGCAGATAATTTTTTCATAAGCGGAAATTTTTCTATTGTGTTAGATCCTTCCTGCCCGTAAAGTTCCGCGGTATCCCATGTATATTTGCTGTTAAGATCGGAGATTACGAACCCGATTCTCAGATTGTCAGTCGCAGAATAAAGCACGCCCACATCAAATCCCAGCCCTGTTGAAGTTATGCTCTCATAAAGTTTGTAATAATAGAATTTTACTGAAACGCCTAAGGCGACTTTTCTTGAAAATCGGTTAGAAAGCCCGATAAAAAACTGATTCTCGGAAGTCTGAAGTTCGCCTGTGCTGATTCCCTGGTTGTCGCGTCCGTCAATATTCGACACTCCGGAATTAATGATGCCGAGACTCAATCCCGCAGCTCTTCTCCAGGATTTTGAAGAATCCTCTCCCGGAGGACCAAATTCAAAGCGTCTGCTGAAATTTATAAAATTAAGACTCCGGTCTAAGGAGAGAATCGAATATGAAGCCTGGAATGAATTATTCTCCTGAAAAACACCGAGCGCCGGATTATAATAGGAAGTGAGAGTGCCTTCCGTAACGGCTCCCATTGCATTGCCCATTGCAATTCCTCTTGCTCCGAAACCCATCCTGCTGAAGGAGCCTGGCAGACTGTTAAGAGGTGTAAACTGCGGCTGGGCGATCAATACCTGTGAAATAATTATAACTAAGAAAAATGATTTTTTCAAAACTTCTCCGCAATCAAAATTTATCTTACAACAAGGATTTTGCCATAGAATGTATCTGAACTACCAGCATCAATCCTGTAAAAATATACGCCATTTGGAACGATTTTTCCCTGCTCATCCCTGCCGTCCCAGAATTCAAAATGATCCTGATTTCCATCTCTTGGAGCATTTTGTAGTAAAGTCCGAACGAGGTTCATTCCAAAATCAAATAACCGGATAGTTACAGCGGACTGTGTACCGAGCCTGAATTTAATCCTGGTGTATCCAAGGTTTGGTGAAAATGGATTGGGAAATGCATAAGTTTCGCTCACAGACGGTAATGGTTCTGAAGCAAGTAATATCTTCCATTCGCCGTTCCACATTCCCCCGCTTTCCTGAAGTCTGACAAGACCTTCTCCGCCGGAACCCAGCCAGAAATAATCAAGATTTCCTGAATTATTATGACCGGCAGAATAATAAACCGGATCAATTATTGTGAGTGAATTTGAAAAATCCCGCACTTCTATTGGAGAAAACCAGCTTGAACCAAGATTTGAAGAACGGAAAACACCTCTATCAGTCGGTATTATTACGTCAGTATAGGTGTAAGTCTGATCCGAAAAATTTCTGAATGCAAAATTGTGTGCTTTTTCATCTTCGAGGAAAATTCTCCAGGTCTCGCCTCTGTCAAAAGAAGCGCTGATTGCATTAAATTCTGTCTGACCTTCTGCCCGCCAAGTTGCAGCCCAGACTGAATTCGAGCCGCTATTATAGCCGATTGCAGTTACGAAATTTCCGCTGACGGGTTCATCCGAATTGAGCCTGTTGAATTTTTTCCAGCTTATATTTCCCGTAATACTATTAATAGTTCCCCTGTTTATACCGCCTGCAGTTCCAACGTAGATTGTTGTATCGCCGGCGCCTGCCACCGAAAACACTCTGTGATTCAGATTGTTCTCATTACCAAATCTACCCTTGACCGGCTGTAATGAAAATGAATAAGCGCTGTCCGGATTTATTTCATTAAGATAATCAGGTGGAATTACAACCCTTTGCCATGTTTCGCCACGGTCTGTTGTGCGCCTCAAACCACCGGCAAAAGTGCTGATCCAGACTGACCCCGGTGTAAACCCAATATCATAATTAATATTATTGATTGTCGTAGTAATTGGAAGCGCTCTTAAGGTGTTGACTCCATAAATCACTGTAGTATCATTTTCGTTATCGAGCGGCTGTGAAACTTTATGCCAGGTCAGACCATAATTTGTCGAATAGCGCAGACCGCTGCCTTCCGGAAGATTCTGACCATCTCTTTCTACAGAGTGACCGGTTCCCGCCCAGATGACGCCTTCAGAAAAGCCCAATGAAGTTATCGATTCTTCTCCGAAATCAGGGTGACGATAAAAACTTGTCCAGGAATTTCCATTATCTGTTGATTTATTCAGACCTCTTGAAGTACCAATCCAAATTGTGTCTTCAACGAAAATGATATCAAGAATTGAATTCCCGGTCGGAACCGAACGCGAAATTTTGGAAAGATTCTGAATGTCGGTTTTATACTCCTGTGGAAAAAGCTGGGCAAAAGCAAGTTCACCCGTTATAAATATTAAAATCAAAATTTTTTTCATTAATTAACAGTTACATTAGTTGTGAGTACATTACTGATTTTTTTGCCTTTATCTTTTGCTGCAAATTCAAATTTCCATGGGCCTGTCGGCGCAGTCGTACCGAACGAATTTTTAAACGTGTAAATTCCGTCCCCTGCCTGAGTGTCTCCATATACATCGAGATTCCCGGAATCATCCATCGGGAATTCTGATAAGCCCGTTCTTGTGTCAATAACAACTGTACCATCAGGGCGGTAAAGTTTGAAGAAAACAGTTGTTATATCGGAATAACCGTTTGCATCGGCAGCTTTAACTGAGAAAATAAAACTCTCACCCCTGTTAACGCTGGCGGGTATATTCAGATCACTGAGAACAGGAGCCTCATTGCTCGTGCCATTATCATACAGGATTTTGTGGACACCAATTTTTACAACTTCCCCGTTATTTTTCCTGCAGAAAAAAGCAAAGTCATAATAATCCGAAGGATAGAGTACGCTCATTGTAATTCTGCCGGTATAAATATTATCATCACGTGTAATATCACCATTAGCTGAAGTATTTCCATCATCCCTAAGCTGTTTATAGGAAATTATTTCCTGCTTTCCATCTGCACTTGAAAGGCTAAGCCAGATATCCTCAGGTTTGCTCTCTCCGGTAAAGTGCAGGTTCAAAGTTATAACAGAATCAGTTACTGTTTTGGTGAAATAGAGAGGTGCTTCTATCTTCGTCAGCCTGAATTCTCCTGAAGCGGAAGAACTATCAACTATTCCCTCAGGTATTTCAGTACAGCCCAAAGCAAGAATAATCAGAATGAATAATTTTTTCATTTAATACCCATAAAAAAAGGAAAAACCTATACAATAATCCCCACCCACCTTCAAATATACCTTAATAGATAATAAAGTGTGTGAAAAGTAGAAATTATTTTATAGGCTCTTCCCTTAGTTTTCTTCTAATGTCAAAAATACCAATAATTGCTTTTATGTGTCAAGTGATAAAATTCAGCCGCTAAATTTAAAATGTTATTTCAAAAGGAACAGGTGAAAAACTCATCAGCAAAACAACAAACGCAATATAACCAATAATTTTTCTTCTGCTGTCAAGTTTATTATATTCCCAGACCGGAGGATGTTTTACACGGATAAAGAAATATAGCACAAAACTCCAGAAGAGCCAGCCGCTCCAGCCAAATCCAAGCCCTAATTCTAAAAATGAATCAATCAATCCTGACACACCCAGAAAAATCAGAATTATCATAGAAATTGAAGCAATAGCTTCATGTTTTTTCTCTCCAAACATAGAATAAGCGATATGCCCGCCATCAAGCTGTCCGACAGGAATCAGATTCATTGCAGTAACAAATAAACCAAACCATCCTGTACATAAAAAAGGATAATGGTAAATCTCGGACATAGGCGGAACAAAATCTCCGGGAGAAGTAAACAACAATCTCATAAAAGAAAAGAGCAGAGTATCACCAAACCTTAATGAAATAGCGTCTTTTCCATATTCCGGGCTGAAATAATCCGGGTGTATCGTAAGAATATAGTCTGCCGGCGGAAGATTGGAAAATCCATAAGCAAGGATAATTATACAGGCGATAAATCCGGCGATTGGTCCTGAAGCGCCTATATCGAACATAGCAATATTATTCCGGACTGGAGATTTTGTTTTGATAACCGCTCCCATAGTCCCGAAATTAAAAAACCCGGGAAGCGGGGGGAAAGGGATGTAATACGGGAAAGTCACTTCAACTTTATGGTATCGGGCAGCAAAATAATGCCCGAATTCGTGTACTGTCAGGAAAAATAAAATCGCGATTGCATAAGTAAGTCCGTTAAGCAGAAAACTGAGTTCATATGGGCCTGGTTTCCCGGTAGTCCACTCAACACCCGCAATAAGTGTTGTAATAAAAGTTATTACGAATAATCCAAGGTGAATAAATAGCCTTTTACTCATAAATCGAAATTCAGCCCAAATGCAGTATAACGGCTATCGTGGTCAAAGTATTCGCCGTGAATATTTTTCCCATTATAATAGGCTAAATAAAGGCTGAATCCTCTGCCGTCAGGATACCCGGTTTTTATTCCAAGATTTACTGAATTATTCCCTCTTCGTTTATCAATATTTACGACTCTAAGATCGTATGCCCCATAAAAATAAATCCTTTCAGAAATTCCCGAAGGTATTGTGTACTCAGCTCCGAGATGCCAGATATCTTTTCCAAGCCATGAAGGATCGACATGAAATATGTAGGACGCCCCGGCATAAAAACGGAATGCACCTTTTGCATAATAAGGAATAAATTCTAAAAACTCGCGGCTGTAAACTCGGGGGTTAAGTCCATCACGCCACTGGTTTAACGCTCCTTCGAAATGCCCGTCAACAAAATGCGCGCTGATATGACTTAAGCGCAGCCTTGCGCCAAGTTCATAATTGCAGAATTTTTTTTTCCATGTTCCGTTAATACCAAACAAATAATCGACCGCATCGACCGGGAAATGAAAATTCGATTCACCCCTGAGCAGAGTATAAGTAAAAAGATCAGCCCCGAAAGAAAATGTTCCGCTCTCCTTATTTGTCCAATGCATTAAATCTATTGATGTGCCGATATCAAGCCTCAGTTTATTTTCATTAAATTCAAAAAGGGCTCCGGCTTTTGGCTCGATTATGTTAGCAATGTATGGCTTAAAATTAAGATCAGAAGGGAAATAATCAACTGATGTCTGGGCATTAATTACCGATAACGATATGTATAAAATAAACAATACTCTTTTCATTTGTTAAAATCCGGATTAAAACTCTCTGCCTTTCCAAACAACTTTCCTGCTGAAAATCAGCGAAAGCGGAAGCAGGATTACATAAATGATAAAATAGATCTGAAATGTTATAAAACCAGATAATTTAAATTTTAATTCAAGTTTACGATGAAAATATTGAAGGAAAATATAATCTGCAAAAAATTTGATCAAGGTAAAAGCAAAAACCGTCCATGAGAAAAACAATGGTAAAAGTAAGATGCCAGCATGTGCAAGAAAACCAAATGAGAGAACCGTAAATCCGCTGAGATCGCTGTCTAATCCCCCGACTCCCCAGCGCTTTTTCTGTCTTACTAATGAGCTCAGATTCTCACAGGGCATCGAAGTAACTAAAGTTCCTTTATCGAGAGGAGATATAAACTTGTATTTCTTAAGATTATACATCGCCATCAGCAGCTTAAAATCTTCAGTGACCGAAAAAGGTATAGCCTCATAACCGCCAACTTCCTCGTAAACGCTTCTCCGGTAAGCCATATTATTCCCGATACAACTGAGAGGTTTGCCAAGATTCATAGTGCCGGCGGCAACCGCAAGCAGATAAATAAAGTCGAGCGACTGCATCTCAAGAAACGGAGCCGCGCCAGTCTGATTTGTGTATCCGCCTACCATTGCAACATTGCCTGTGAAATAAGAGGTCATTGTTTTTGCCCAGTCGGCTGAAACAGCACAGTCTGCATCAGTTGTAAGAATTATTTCTCCCTTTGCAGTCTTTAATGCGTTTGCAAGGGCATTTGCTTTTCCTTTAAGATGACCGAGATTCTTTTCCGGGGACATGGTTCTGAAATATTCTTTTCCCTCAATAAATTTTCGGACCAGTTCAGCCGTCTTATCGGTCGAGTGGTCATCAATTATTATTATTTCCAGCTTACTGCGGTCATAATCCAAACGATCAAGTGATTCAAGGCAGGCAATGATATTGTTTTCTTCATTCCGGGCTGCAACAAGAATACTTATTGTAGGAAATTCCGATTCCGGCAGAGTAGCATATTTTTTTGAGGCGCCGTAAACAAAAATAACCTGCTGTATCAGATAGCCTAATATTACGATACCAAATATCAGTTCAAACATTCAGCGGGAATTCCTATTTTAATCTTTTTTACTGCAGCAGTTTCTGTCAAATAATCTATTCCTGAAAGGGTTGTTTCCAGATTTGAGGGTCGATCATGAAAGACCACCAGCGATTCCAGATTCAAATAATTTCGGATGCTAAATTTAACAATATTTGAGTCATTTAAGTAATCACATGTCAACATCGACCATAAAACGGTTTGAACGCCGAATTTTTGCAGACTCCCGATCATAAACGGACTGATTAACCCGAATGGCGGACGGAAATATTTCGGCTGCTCAATGCCAATATCTCTGAAAACCTCTCCCGTTCTGCTTATCTGACCGAGAATATCAGCTTTTTTCATAATCAGCATATTTCTGTGATCGTATCCGTGAATACCCAAAGTATGCCCACGGTTAAGGGTTTCTCGCGCTACTTCAGGCGATTTCAGCAAATTTGCACCTGTGCAGAAAAATACCGCTGAAATCCCCTTCCGCTCTAATAAAGATAAAATTTCCGGTGTGGAAGCCGGGTCAGGACCATCGTCGAAAGTCAAAAGGATTCCCCTTCTGCTTCTCCAAACTGCATGCGGATAAACCAGTCTGCCAATAGATGAGGGGTCGTAATATAACTTTCTCAACGGGAGCGCTTCCTTCCTTTCCATGAAAAACCACCTGCTGTCCCGCTCAGCGCTGAATATATAATATAAGGTATATGGAAAAGTGATGCAGCTAAAAATATATTCAGGACAGGTATTACCCCGGTGAATGGTTCAGAAAGTTTTAAAGCATAAAAATCCAGAGCCGATTTGATAAGAAAAGCAGATATCCCTAAAAATAATAATATCGGATCGTAAAAAATCCCGCCGAAAATTGCCGCCGGGATCGAGATAAAAAAAATAAAAATAAAAACTAATTCTGCAACGAGCATTTTGTCTGTATAAAAAAAGCCTTTGCTTGCCCATCTCTGCCTCTGCGAAACAAAATCACTGAGGGTAGGATTCGTGCGGGTAAATACACGTGAATCCGGGCTGCTGTTAAATTTTACATTATACCTGGTTTCAACAGCGATTTTCTGCATAAGAAATTCATCATCTCCGGACGCGAGGAAAATATTACCTTCATAACCGCCCGCATCAAAAAATGCCTGTTTTCGGAAAGCGATGTTCGCACCGCTGCAGGTTACAGGGCGGCTGCTCCTGATTAAACCGGCGGCGGCAGATATTAGCCCTGCAAATTCTAATTGCTGGACTTTCTGAAACAATGAACCGCCGGACTCAAATTTTACAGGTCCCGCAGTAAAACCCGTATTTTCCCCGAAGGAGCCAGCCATTGAAGAGATCCATTTATCCGAAGGAACTGAATCAGCATCCGTAAGCAATATTAATTCAGCACCGCTTATTTTAACTGCTTCGGAAATAGCATGTTTCTTAAAAGAGATTTGATTTTCGGGGCGGCTGACCCTGATAAGGTTTATTCTTTTGTCATTCATGTAGCCCGATAATATTTTAACAGAATTATCATCCGAATCATCATCAATATATAGTATCTTATACATCTCAGCAGGATAATCCTGACGAAGCAAAGATTCAATATTAGCTTTTATCCGCTCTTCTTCGTTTCTGAAAATCACCAGAACATTAACAAAAGGGAATACCGCGCCTGGCTTTATTTCAGATTCCGGTTTTCTGAGTCCTGCGATTATTGACCCCATAAAGCGGAGGTAAACGATAAAACTGACCGTCATTAAAATGTAAAAAAGCGCAGGTGTCATTTTTTCTTTCTTAATACAAGATAGCCGCCGATAAGAGCAGGTAATGCAATATTAATGATAAATAACATAACCGCAGAATTGAAGGCAGCAGAATAATGTATCCCAACCTGTGAGAAATAAAAAACGGCAAGACCTTCCCGAACTCCAACTTCCCCGAAGGCAACAGGAATAAAACTTTTTGTGAAAAAGACAGCCGCAATTCCGAGCATATAAATATGGAAATCATAATCACCTGAAAAAGCCGCCATTAAGAAAGCATATTCAAGGCAGTTAAAAAGGAATGAGATAAAAGTTATGAGGAATAACTTTTCGATAAGTTTTTTTCCTAATAGTTTTAATGCCCTGAGGCTATCCAGAAACTGCTTCATCATCTCAAAACGGTAAAGTCGGGTGTAGTATTTCCGGATAAAATCCCTCCGGAGAGCAATTTTATAAATAAAATATCCGTAAAGCAGAGTTGCTGCAAGTATCAGGAAAAAGTAAACGACAGAGAGTCCCATAAAAAACACAAGATAAAGCTGAGTCATTATCCCGCCGGCAAAAAAAAGCACAAGATAAGGAATAACCCTGTCGAGAGATGTTGCAGCAGTAATATCGGCGGCTTTTTTATGATCGAGCATTATAACCCTGCCTAAAAAATCCCCCACCCGCAGAGGTGTTGTTATTCCGGAGGCATAACCTCCGAGCAGTGATTTAAGCGCAGTACTGTTTTCATTTATGCCGAGATGCTTTGAACAGATTATTTTCCAGACAATAAAGCGGGAATAAAAATGCACTGCAAAAGCCAGAATACCGAAAAAAAGGAAGAGCAGATCAATCTTTAAAAATGCTTCCTTTATCTCGGCGGGATGAATGTATTTAATAAGGAAATATAAGAGGAGAACGCTTATTATCAGTCTGTAAATATTAAGAAGAAGCGCTTTTTTATGAATTATCAGGTCCCAGATTTTACTCAAACCCACATCCTTCTAAAAATCAACAAAAAAGCCGGCTGTCAGCTTTTTTATATTTTCTTCAAAATATTCGCTGAACATATTTTTCCCGGCAAAATATGAAATATAGAAAACAACTCCTTTATTATATGATCCCCCAAATTTGACGCCCGCCATAATATGATGCACCGCCTGATATTCCGGAGTGCCTTCAAGTGACATGTGATAAGCAGAAATAATATTTAATTGTTTTCCGCCAACTTTCGGGCCTGTATCAAAATTAAACTCTGCTCCGGTATTAAAAGCATATTTTTTTATCTGTCCCGGTCTGACAAGTGTGCTGTATGAGACCGAACCGTAAATTCTGTAATCATAAGAGTCAGAGAATTTCCTGAAAGCAGTTGTCACTTCACCGAAATCCCGCGTGTATGCAACGGGGTATCTTTTGTTTCTCCATTCGTCTGCGGAAAGATTATAACTGCCATCCACGAGATGAGCGCTGTTGTGGATAATTCTCGCACGTATCTGGAGATCATAATCGCCGTAATTTCTTGTAAATGAAGCATTGCCCCCGAAAAACCCGTCGAGCGCGTCAATCTGAAGCCTGTTCCCGGCAAAACTGGATGCCAGCCCGTAAGCCATAAAGTCGATACCCATCGTAAAAAACGAAGCGCCGCTATCCCATTTGTATCCGATAAGATCACTTGAATTGCCGATATCAACCTTAAGATTTGCGTTATCAGGGAAATACATTACCCCTAATCTCGGCTCTTCGATATTGGCTCGCAGCGGAAGAAAGTTGATGCCCTCAGGGAATAAAACAAAACCATCCTGCCCCATAAGATGGCTGCTGCATATCAGAAGCAGAAATATTAATGTAAATTTTCTCATAGACCGGTAAAAATTAAAATCCAAAGTTAAATAATTCAGGGTAATTAACCTTTGCTGTTAAATACAATGATACAAATACCAAAGGCTCAGCTTTATTTATTAATTTCATTTTAATATAAGAGGGATATTTATTGCAGGATTTTTCTTCGTTAACAATAGATCAGTTTCCTTTGGTGCCCGATATTTGGAGCGCTAACCTCTGGCAGGCGGCAGCATCCCTCTACAATTTTTAAAAAGGAAGTAAAAAACGGCAAGAATGCATATGAACATTGATAAGTTTTGGCAAAAAACCAATTAATAACAGCACAATTTTGCATGTGTTCGTTTCGTATTTATCCGCCAACGTGTCGGGCGGACAACAGAATTTTAACAGTAAATGATTATCGGTAATATATTTTTATTATTTATTTTGTCATTTAGTGATAAAATTCTTTAAAGTTAGGTTACTATGCAGAAAATGAATATTATTTTTAAACAAATTCAATAGATAGGCTTTTATGGGTGCATTACATTATTTATGATTGGTTATTTTGCCGTAAAATCCGACTAATATTTGTAGAATGTCATCTTTATATGTACATTGTGTCTGTACAATTTAAAAGGATCTAAAATGGCAATAAGTTTAACATATACTCAAGCGAGAGCCAATCTTGCAAAACTATTAGACGAAGTTTCACTTAATAATGAAGTTGTAATTATTAATCGTAAGAATGCTGAGAATGTTGCATTAATTTCAGAAAGTGAGTTGTCGAGCATTCTTGAAACTGCTCATTTACTTCGTTCACCTAAAAACGCTCAAAGATTATTAAAAGCATTGTTGAAAGTTCAAGAAAATGATGAAATCCCGCAAACTCTTGAAGAACTTAAACGGGAATTCGGTCTTGAAAAGTAAAATTCCCAGGGGACGGCTTTCTATTTTTCACACTGATTTTAGAGATGACTTAGCTTATTGGGTAAAAAATGATCGAAAAATTGCCTTGAGAATTTTAGAAATTGTAGAAGCAATACTACGAAATCCTTTTGAAGGAATTGGCAAGCCAGAACCACTTCGTTATTTGGGTGCTGGTGTTTGGTCAAGAAGGATTACACAAGAGCATCGTATTGTTTATATTGTCAGTGATGACAAAATAGACTTTATCCAGTGCAAATATCACTATTAAAGATAATATAATCTGCTGCGCAAGCCGGCCAGCCTATTTCTGTCCTGCTTTAACTGTTTTTTAGCTTTGCTTTGTTTTCTGTTCATTGTTTAAGTTTCGCTTAGTTAATTAAAGTCTGCCGTGCTAACGCCTCCCCTTTTTTCGTGGACCGACGGCTTATCAGCAATAGTTTAGTGAAACGGAGATTATAATGCTTCAGATGAAAATGTATAAAGCCTAAATTTAATATCTTATAAACGCAGCTTTTTATGGGCAGAAAAACACGTCAAACAGGGATTCAAAAAACCCATATTCTTAGGGACTTTCTCAAAAAAATAAGAAAAAGCAGCGCTGCCCGACCAAATGTTTGTTTGCGTGTGATTCTTTATTTCGCGACTTGTTTCAGCCCGTTATTGAAATTAACAGGCTCTTCTCTCAGCAATTCAATAATCCAGTTCCTGTAAACCTGAGCCGTCCTCAAACTGCATATGGCGTATTGAAGTCGCATTCAGGATAAAATAAACTTCTTCCCCGATATTTGCAGCATGGTCGCCGATTCTTTCAATCTGCTGAAGAATTGAATAGAAACGCAGACCGGGATAAACATTCTCCGGCTCACTTTTCATAATTTCGATAAGATTATCATTGGCTCCCCTGACAATATTGTCAAGTTCTTCTTCTTTCGATATTGCCTTTTGAGCAAGGGCTGCGTCGCTTGTGATCAGAGCATCGAGGGAATATTTGAGTGTTTCAGTACAAATAGCAGAAACTTCACGTAAACGGATACTATCAAAAACTCCTTTATTTATATTAATATCCTTGAATTCTCTGCTTATATTTACAGTAAGATCCCCTATCCTTTCGAGATTCGCATTTATTTTTAATGATGAGAGGATCATCCTGAGATCGAGTGCGACCGGCTGATGCAGCGCAATTATTTTCTGACATAATCGTTCAATCCGAAGATCATACTGATCAACCTTATTCTCAGCCTCCTCTATCCGCTCCACTGCCTCACGGTCATTTTCGTTCACAGCTCGGAAAACCTCCTGCACCTGTCTATCGACAAGACTGCACATCTTGAAGAGACGTGTTTTTAATTTATTCAGATTAATATCTATTGGTCTTAACATTAATTTTTCCTTAGCCGAATCTTCCTGAAATATAATCCTCGGTTTGTTTATTCGCCGGATTCGTAAATATTTTTGTAGTTTTCCCGGATTCCACCAATTGCCCAAGATAAAAAAACGAAGTATAATCGCTTATCCGGGCTGCCTGCTGCAAGTTATGCGTTACAAGCACAATCGTTAGTTCTGAAGATAAATTCCTTATAAGCTCTTCAATTTTCTGTGTCGATGAAGGATCAAGCGCAGTCGCAGGTTCATCCATAAGGAGGATTGCAGGGTCTCCGGCTAATGCCCTTGCAATACACAACCGCTGCTGCTGCCCTGCGGAAAGATCCAGCGCATTATGCTGGAGCCTGTCTTTTATTTCGTTCCAGATATCAGCCTGCACACACACTTTTTCGAGATTTTCTTCAAGCGCTTTCTGGTCTATTACTCCCCTTATCCTTAATGCAAAGGTAACATTCTCGAATATTGATTTCGGGAAAAGGTTAGCTCTCTGAAATACCATACCGACATATTTCCTGAGCTGAATTTCATCAATTTCCGGACTGTAAATATTCTGTCCATTAAGAAGAACTTCACCAGTCATCCTGAAACCCGGCATCAGCTCATTCATCCTGTTCAAGGTCCTGAGAAAACTTGTCTTGCCGCAGCCGGAAGGCCCTATAATAGAAGTTACCTTATTCGAATAAATCTGCGTACTTACATTGTTCACCGCCTGAATATAATCGAAATAGACGCTCAGATTATTGATATTTATAATAACTTCTTTCAATTATACCTCCCTTATTTTAAGGGGTTCAAGTTTCTTTCGGAACTTGTATCTGAAATAGAAAGCCACCGCGTTGAACATTCCGATTAGCGCAATAAGGACAAGTGCAGCGCCATTCTGAGCCGGTATAGTAGATGCATCGCTGAATGACTGTGTTGTGAGTACAAAAATATGATATGAGAGATACATAAACTGCTCCATCGGATTGATGACCGGAATACTGAAAAACCCCATATTTACGTAAGTCACCGGAAGCTCAGGCATAAAAAATGCACAGCCGAGGAAAAGAACCGGCGCAGTTTCCCCCGCTCCCCTGCTTATTGCAAGTATAATGCCTGTAATTATTCCTGAACCTGCTTCGGGAATAACTACCCTTTTAACAACATCCCATTTTGTCGCACCCAGGCTGTATGCTGTAAGTCGCTGCGAATTTGGAACCGCTTTCAGAGCTTCAAGTGAAGTAACAATAATCGTAGGAAGGATAAGAATCGCGAGTGTGATTCCCGCCCAGAGCATTGCCGGTTTGCCGAAAAGCAATCCCGTACCTAAAACATCGTCAGCGAATCGTCCGATAACAAGAATAAAGAACCCGACTCCAAACAAACCAAGTACCACAGAAGGTACTCCGGCAAGGTTATAGATAGAATGAATGATGATTCTTTTCCGGATTGTTTCTTTCGCATATTCATTCAAGTATATTGCAGCGGATACGCCAACCGGAACTGCAACAATCAGCATTAAAAGGATTATTGATGCTGTTCCAAAAAGAGCAGGACCTATTCCACCGGACGAAAAACCATTTCGCGGCGGTTCGGTCAGAAAATTCCCCGAAATAGTATTTCCCCCTTCAAGAAATATCTTGAGGAAGATAATCAGAAATCCTGTCAGAATAAAGTATGTAATTATTCTGAAAATGTATGGAATTATTCTATCTGCCATACTATTGTAATTATTCCTGTCATCCCTGCGGAAAAATATTTTTTCAATGTTCATAGGCGTCTGATCCACCTGGCTGATCTTTTACTGAGAAACGAAGCAACCACATTTAATAAAAATGTGAAAATAAAGAGAAAAGTGCCGAGCACAAAAAGCGCAAAAAAATGCTCGGAATTATAAATAACTTCTCCCATCTCTGAGGCAAGAGTGGCTGAAATTGTCCTGATACTCTGAAGAAGATTAAAAGAAAGTTCGCCGGCATTTCCTGAAGCCATAAGAACAATCATTGTTTCGCCGATCGCGCGGCTGAACCCGAGGACAATTGCGGCAGAAATCCCGCTATAGGCTGCGGGAAGAATGACCAGACGTGTTGTCTGCCATTTACTTGCGCCAAGAGAATATGCTTCAACCCTGAGGTGATCTGGAACAGCTCTGAGCGCCTCTTCAGTGAGGCTTGCCACTATTGGAATGATTATCAGTGAAAGCCCGGTTGAAGCAAGCAGGGCGTTGAATTTCTGGTTTATTCCAAGCATATCCTGAAAGAAAACAGCGCCTGCTGAAAGCAGAAAGAATCCGATAACAACTGTAGGAATACCTGAAAAAAATTCAAAAAGAGGTTTAAGAATTTCCCTTGTACGCGGTGTTGCTATCTCTGAAAGATATATTCCTGAGATAATACCAAGTATGGATGAAATCAGAGTTGAAAAAACTGCCGTAAGAAAAGTGCCGGCAAGCAGCGGCAGAATTGAATATTTCGGATTTTCAGAAGTGGGATACCACTCGAATAGTTTATTGAATGATCCGGTACCCGAATCATTATGATCAAAAATAAATGAGAGCGGATCAACTGAAATGAACGCTTTTGATGCTTCAAAAAACAGAAACACAAATATCAGCAGGAATATTATGAGTGAAAAATATCCGCTGAGCATCAAAAAGAAGGATATAACTTTTTCCCTGCTATGCTTCAGAGAATGGCTGTGCCTCAGAAAATCTGCATTCATATCTTTTCTAATCAACAGAAATATATTCCATTTCCCTGACGATTGCCTGACCCCCGGGAGATAAAATATAATTGATATAAGTTATCATTTCCGGCTTCTCCGGCGCAGCCGTATAACAGAAGAGTGGACGAGCAAGAGAATAAATTCCTTTCCTGATACTTTCACTATTGATCTTTTGACCATTTGTCGGAAAAACGGCAGGTTCCTTTGCATTCTTTTTAATTCCTAACAATTTATGCCCTTCTCCCCTGACAAAATAGCCCAGTCCGCCATAAACAATACCGCCCCGGTCGCGGCGGATGACTTCACCAGCCTGAGCAGTACCCTGCAAAACAAGAATAGCAGAACTGAACTCAATTGCCCTTCCGGAGCTGTCTTTCCCCAGAATAAGATTTTTCAGAAATTCATATGTGCCGCTGCTGCTTTCCCTTCCGTAAACATTAATATTTTGATCAGCCCCGCCGAAATCCTTCCAGTTATTCTTTTTCCCTGTGTAAATATCCCTTAGATCATCAATAGTAAGTGAATCCACCGGGTTTGAAGGATGCACAGCAATTGCTATACCATCATAAGCGACATGATACGATTTAAGTAATATGTTTCTCTGCCGTGCAGCTTCAATTTCGCTTTTCCTCAGCACTCGTGAAAGATTTGCAATACTGGAAGTACCATTGATCAGACCTGCGATTCCAATCCCCGATCCGCCCCCGGTTATCTGCACGGAAAAATTGGGATTTGCAGACATAAATTCCTCCGCCCAGCTAACAGAAAGATTCACCATTGTATCTGAGCCGCCGATTGAGATGACCTTTTTTTTACTTTCCCTCACTCCGCATGAAGTGAGAATCATCATCGCAAACAAAAGGACAAGTACTAAATTAAATTTTTGGATTTTAGCCATTTTACAAAATTACAGAATTGAAAATCGGGCTTTTTATATTTGAATATTAAATTTATGTTAAATTTTCTCTTAAAGCTTTTTAAGTCAAAGTTGAATTTGGTTTTTTATTCCTTCCTTCCTAACTTAATAATTGAATTAATTTGCTAAGGGATTCCTGATGCCTTCATTTTATCACACATGGCTGCCCTTCATATATCTATATGGAGTGGGAGGAGTGTTTTTTGTCCTCGGTCTGATTTTTGCCATTAAGAGCAACGCCCTGAATCTTAAGAAAAAGAAACATAAGTACTGGCTCAGGGTTTTAATTTTCGGCTATCTCTATTTTATGTTCATCCATGCTTTTTTTACTATAGCAGCTTTATACTGGTAGGATAATGGAAAAATTTCATAATATTGGAACTTCAGCCGACTGGCTGGTAATGCTTTTTTATTTCATGTTCGTCATGCTGTTCGGAAGCTACTTCGGACGGTATAACAGGAACACAAAAGATTTTTTCTTTGGCGGAAGACGTTTCACATGGTGGCTTATTGCCTTCTCAATCGTGGCAACGGGAGTCGGAAGTCATAGTTTTATTAAATATTCTGCGATGGGATTTAATAACGGTTTTTCATCAACTATGACATATCTGAACGATTGGTTCTTTATGCCGTTCTTCTTATTCGGATGGCTCCCCATCGTCATTTACACTAAAGTCCAGTCAATTCCGGAATATTTTGAAAAACGATTCAGCCCTTCAGCGCGATTCCTCGCTACAATTTTGCTGATATTTTATATGGTGGGTTATATCGGTATCGGATTCCTCACAATGGGAAGCGCGATGCTGCCAATGCTGCCCGAATCTTTTGTTCTCTTCGGAAGTAACTTCCCGGTAACACTTATGGGGGTTGTTACTGTGATCGCTGTTATCACGGGTATCTACATAACTTTCGGGGGGCAGACAGCCGTCATATTCACTGATCTGCTTCAGGGAGTAGTATTACTGTTTGCAGGATTTCTATTGTTTTTCCTGGGTGTTTCTTATCTGGGAGGATTCAGTATATTCTGGGATATGCTTCCGGCAGAGTGGAAACTTCCACTTGCCCATTTCAATAAACCATCCGGATTTAACTTTGTCGGGATTTTCTGGCAGGATGGTATTGCCGGCTCCGTTGGTTTTCTATTTATGAATATGGGGCTGATAATGCGGTTTATGGCTACAAAAAGTGTGGATGAAGGGAGAAAAGCGGCAGCGTTTAACGTGCTTTTTATGCTCCCGCTTTCGGCTATTGTAGTCGGAAATGCCGGGTGGATTGGTAAAGCTCTTTCAATTGAATTCCCTGACCTCGTTCCGCCGAATACAATTCCTGATCAGATTTTTGTTGTTGTTGCCAATATCGTCTCGCATCCTGGTGTATTTGGTTTTATTATGGCAGCTCTCACAGCAGCGCTAATGTCCACAGTTGATACTCTAATCAATGCAACGGCTGCTATATATATAAACGATATCCACAGACCGCTCATAAAAGCATATTCTAAAAGGGTAAATACCGTAAAAGAAACTGATAAAAAGGAACTTTTTGCAGCGAGGATTGCCTCAGTAGCCATAACAATACTCGGGGTAATTTCAGTCCTGGCTTTTAAGAATTTTCCAACAATTTACGAGGCACATGGATATTTTCACTCAACTCTTACTCCTCCGCTCGTTGTAGCAATTTTCCTGGGAGCATTCTGGAAAAGATTTACTCCTTCCGGTGTTATTGCCAGTTTCGTAAGCGGTGTCGCTCTGATGATACTCGGGAGTAATTACCCGGCAGCGCTGATCGGTCCGTTCGATCATGGGATTGTCATGGATAGCTCACATCCTTATACATATATCAGGGCACTCTATAATATTCTGGTCTGTCTCTCTATTGCAGTAATTATTACGTATCTTGATACCATACTTCGGAATATAACCGGTAAATGGAAAAAAGCAGGGACTGATCGTAAAATCACAAATATCCTGATCCCTGTAACGGTAATATTTTTCTTGCTGACTTCTCTCAACATTACAAATATGCCGGTTTCACTGGCTCTCGCCTTGATCAATTCATTTTTGATATCACTTATAGTTACATCGAGAGTTAAATACGATGCCGTCAGAAATACCGAGGGATTAACTATCTGGTCAATTCAAAAAGCCAAAGAAATTTTCAAAGGCAGCAAAATTAATGAAGCTGAAGGGAAAACTGTAAAAGTAAAATTCAAAATAAAAACTGACGACAACAGCGATACAGTCAATTTCTCATTTACCGAAATGGAGGATATGGCTGCGGAAGTGGGAGACCTTGTTTATATTTCCGATGCACGAAAATATCTGGGAGGATTAAAATCTGTTCACTCTGTATATGGTGAATCACACGGAGAGAAAGGAATAGTTTATATTACTGAAGATCACCTTGCTTCAGGACTTTTTAATAAGAACAGGATACTCGTCGCTGAAAAGGAGATGTGATCAGCCGGGAAATTTTTGCTTAAGTTTTGCGACAACTATTGGGGGGACAAAATCACTGATGTCCCCTTTAAACTGTGCAAGATTTCTTATGATTGTTGAATTAAGGTAAGTGTACTTCTCATGCGGCATCAGAAAAATAGTTCTCAGATCATCATTCAGCTTACGATTCATGAGCGCCATTTGGAATTCGTACTCAAAATCCGAAACTGCCCGTAATCCTCTGATTATTCCAACTGCTCCAATTTCACGGGCATGATCAACAACAAGCCCGTCAAACGAATCCACAAAAACACCTTCCATATTTTTCAAACTGACATTCAGCATTTCAACTCTCTCCTCAACTGTGAAGAGAGATGTTTTTGAGGGATTTTTGGCTACGGTAACAACCACTTCATCAAAAAGATCGATGGCTCTCATAACAATATCAATATGCCCGTTCGTGACAGGATCGAATGTTCCGGGGTAGATAACTTTGCGCATATCCAAGTAATTTTTTGTGAGATGTGTTAAAATATAAAATATTTATAATATGCCGGATGCATTGTCCTTGTGAAGCTTTCAGGTAAGATAATATTCACCGATTCAATTTAAATGATGTGGGGAAATTTATTAGATAAGGGGCAAAATAATCAGGGAAAAAGTGACAACCGTATAAATCTTAAGTTATGAGTAGCTATTCCGGGGTAAATTCGTAAATCAGACTATCACCGATTTTCTTGAATGGTTCACGTTCAAATTCCTGAATATCTTTTTTTTCAGTCTGTATTGAGCGTTCCACCAGCAGAAGCCCATCCTCGTTCAAAAACTCTTCATTTAATAAATTACGGACAACTTCATGTATGTCATCCTTAAAGAACGGTGGATCTGCCAGAATAAGATCATATTTCTTCTGCGGTGTGGTTTTGGAAAATTTTACAGCTTCACTTCGTATTATCCTGCATCGGCTGTTAACTTTTAAGGTATCAATATTTTCTTTGATTACCATCGAAACTTTAAAATTCTTTTCGATGAAATCAACCAAGCCTGCTCCTCTGCTCAGGGCTTCAAAACCCAGCGATCCTGATCCTGCATATATATCACACACATTTATCATCTCGAAGGAAATCTTATTGGACAGATAATTAAAGATGGAGCCTTTGACTTTGTCGGTGGTTGGTCTTACGAGTGAGGACTGTGGAACTTTAAGCCGCCTTCCTCCAAATTCACCCGAAATAATTCTCATCGTAAAACCTTAATCCGGTGCCGAGAGGTGCTAACAGCCCTCCGCCATCTGAATGATGACCAGAATTATTTTCCACTTTTCTGATCTTTCCAAAGGAATGATCCCTGAATGGATTAAACATAAGAAGCCTTGCCTTGACTGAGGCTCGGAGTATCTGGAGATCAATCTTTTCTGCCCCGGAGGTAATAGCATATAACTTCCGGGATTCCTTATCGATTCCCTGGAAATTATTGAAACCGTATAATTCATCCAGCATGAAGTTTAATAAGGAAAACATTTCTTCCTGACTGTTATATCTCGATTGCCGAAAAAAATAAACAAGGTCACGCGAACTAAGTAAAACCGAAAAATAATTCCGGTCAATATAAATTGAAGGAATAAGTTTATTCCCGCCATAAGACCGGCTGATAAGATAATTAGAGGCGAAATGAGAATTGATAATGTAATTAAGGCGCAAACCGGACTGTGTACAAATTTCTTTCAGGGAATTTGTTATTTCAGTTTTAAGGCAGATAACGAGCAGCCTCTCATAATCGAAAAGAAAACTTTTCGGCACCCTGAAATACACCACATCAAATTTGGCAGGATCAGATTCGGGATATAGTTTCGAAATTTCCCAGCGAATCGAAAGATCCAACTCGTTTCCTAATAGTTTCGATTCGTAAGGTGTTTCGAAAAAATAAAAAAAACGTGGTGAGATAGAAACTGATAAAAAGGGAGAACCATTATTTCCCGAAAGAATCATCTCAGCGATTTTTGAGGGAACAACTTTCTGCTCTTTTTCGAATTCATCGATTTCAACAGAATTTAATGCAACCTCAGTAAGGCTATCAAAACTTAATACGCTATCTTCAAACCTTAGGTTTGTAAGACGTGCAAAATCGCCATTGATATCAACACTTAAATGATTCTCCCCTAATATCATTAAATACCTGTGATTATTCCCAGGATGCAGTATTTCTCAAGGCATCATTTTTAAGATCCCCAATCTTGTCGTCATTATCGGGTGAGAGAATCACGTATTTTGTTCCGACTTTTCTTGTAGAATCAACCTTAAGAATTTTACCTTTTGCGTTAATAACCGTATCTCTGGAAATTGAGGTATCAACCTGAACAAGAAACTTCAGAAATGATTTCGGTGAATAATAGAGTGAATCCGGATTGAATTCGCCATGAGTAAGTACTTTAAATGGGTTGGATGGCCTTCCGGTAATCGAATCGGTTCCGGTAATGACTGCTGCAACCATTTCATCGGTTTTAATAAAGTGAATTAGAGAATCAATATTATCCGAGAATGATTTGTGCTTTTTCTCCCACAAAATCTGAGCTTCCCTGAGGTTCATCATTCTCAGCCTGGACTCACTCTTATAATATTTCTCCTTCTCCATGATCTCCTGGGGTTGTATTATCGCCACTTGAATGAGCACATAAGCCAGGATCAGCATTATGACGATGAGTACCGCATGAATATACCAGGGTTCTTTTCTAAGATTCATTATTCCTCCGGGAATTAAAAAATATTCTTCATAATGTTATGTAAATTTTAATCTTTTCAAACTTCTTGATACCGATTCCTTTAACATTCATCAATTCAGATAATTCATTGAATTTTCCATGTTCTGATCGGTATTCAATAATTTTTTCAGCAGTTTTAATCCCTATTCCAGGCAATTTGTCCAGGTCATCAACTCCAGCTGTGTTAATATTGATAGAACCCAGGGAAAGTTTACCGCTGTTTGAATATAATAAACTATTCTTACTAAAATCTAAAAGTTCCGTTTTAGAATCAAGTGTATCGACATTTTTTTTTGATTCAATAACGGATGATTTGGCTATCCTTTCGAATTCAATTGTAAGACTGTCAATAAACCTGCTGTCAACTTCAGAATAATTTTCACTTCCCACCGAAAAATAGGAAAATGAAAGGGAAACTAAACACAAAACAGAAATAAAAATTATTACTTTGGCTTCTTCCCTTGTAAAACCAAACTTGCTTAACCAGTTAATTATTTATTCCTCTGGAACTTTAATATTCGGACTATCCTGCAACTCTTTAAGTATCTCTTTTTCGCGCGAAGTTACTTTTTTGGGTACATGAATGTTTATCTTAACCAATTGATCCCCCGCACCGTGACTATTTAGGTGCGGAATTCCCTTCTCACGCATCTTCAGGTACTTTCCTGCCTGAGTACCGGGTTCAATTTTAATCTTCGCCCGACCAGTAAGAGTCGGCACTTCAACTTCGCTTCCAAAAACGGCTTCCGGAAAACTAAGAAAGAGTTCGTAGATGACATTATCACCATCTCTTTTAAAGTATGAATGTTCTTCTTCACGGAAAATCACAATAATATCTCCGGCAGGACCACCGTTCTTCCCGGCATTTCCCTCGCCCCTCAAAGTCATGTAACTATTATCGGTCACACCTGGTGGGACGTTGATACTTATTGTTGATTCGCCATGAATCCGCCCATCGCCAAAACAAGTTTTACAGGGTTCCGAAATAACTTTGCCGGAACCATTACAATTATTGCACGGAGCTATATTGACAAATTGCCCGAAAATCGATCTTGACACCTGCCTGACTTCACCCGCTCCATTACAGACTGAGCAGGTCTTGAATCCCGAATCACTTCTCGCTCCGGTACCTTTGCAGGTTTCGCAGGAATTATATTTCTTAATCTTGATTTTTTTGGGAGAACCCGTTGCAATTTCTTCAAGTGTAAGTTTAAGTGTAACTTTCAGATCAGAACCGGGAACCCCGCCTGAGCGTTGCCTGCCTCTGCCTGATGATGAGGATCCGAAGAAGTCGTCAAAAATTGAGCCTCCTCCGCCACCGAATCCGCCGAAAATATCTGAAAAATGGCTGAAAATATCATTTACATCACGAAAACCGTGATAATCCTGGCCGCCGCGCATACCGGCATGACCAAATCTGTCGTACTTCTGCCTCTTTTCATCATTACTTAGAACCTCGTAAGCTTCTGCGGCTTCTTTGAACTTTTCTTCTGCAGTTTTATCATTTGGATTCCTGTCAGGATGATACTGCATTGCGAGTTTTCGGTAAGCTTTCTTAATTTCATCAACAGAAGCATTTTTTTCAATACCTAAAATTTCGTAATAATCTCTTTTTGCCATATAATATCCGGTCTTTCCCCTATTTCTGTTATTCTTGTTCAGGTCCTTTACTTACAATTACCTTTGCAAACTTTAGAACTTTTTCTTTATAAAGGTAACCCGGTTCAAGTTCTCTGATTATTGTATGAGGGGGTACTACGTCCGATACCTCCTGCAGCAGAGCTTCATGAAAATTAAAATCAAACTCTTTTCCAACTACATCCATCTTCTTAAGACCTTCTTCGGTAAGAGTTTTTGTGAAATTATTATAAATAAGTGAAAGGCCCTCTGTTAATTCTTCAATTTTGGATGATTCACTGGCATGAGATAATGCTCTTTCAAAATCATTATATACAGGTAATAATTTCTTTAACAGTGATTCACCTGCATACTCGATAATTTTCCTTAGATCTGCCTCGTTTCGTTTTTTGTAATTCTGAAACTCAGCCATTAATCTAAGGTTCTGATTTGTCAATTCTGCAATACTGTTTTCGTATTCGTTCTGTTTTTCAATAGCTTCTTTTAATTTTGAATTTAATTCAATTATTTCATTTTCGAAAGCCTTATTCGCATTTTCAGTATTGATTTTTTCATCAACAGACTGTTCTTCGTTAGCTGCTTCCTGATCACGTTTTTCAGATTTATCCTTATGCTTTTCTCTCATAAACTAAATTAAATATTCCTCTGTTATTAAAAATTTACTCATTTATTTCTTTTGTAAGTAGTTCAGCAACATACTGCACCGCTGCAACTACCTTGGAATACTCCATCCGGCGCGGTCCGACGACTCCGAGCGTACCGATCTTCCCCCCTAATTTATAGGGTTTTATTATTAAACTGTATTCGCTGTACTTCTGTCGTTCATTCTCTGCACCAATAAAAATAGATACCGGATTTTCACCTATAAAAGCGCTTTTTTCCATAAGGTGAATAATAATATCCTTATCTTCTATCAACTCAATAATACTCTGAAAATGTTCAAGATCTTCAAATTCAGGCTGTTTTATAAAATTTTTGGCGCCGGTGATAATCGCCTGTTCTTTCATCCTGGGATCAGTGAAAATTTTATCTATAGAATCAACGAATAATCTGAGCACAGGTTTCAGATCTGAATCTAAATAATCTTTCACCCGCTGGCTGAAAGTCTGTTTAATCTCATCGAAAGTTAGTCCGGCAAGTTTTTCATTTAAGATGCCCTGAACTCCATCAAGATTCACCGAGCTGATCTCCGATTCGATCTCCAATGTAATTGTTTTCACTGCCCCCGACGATACGTTCAATACAACTAAAAGCCTTGTGGAAGCCAATGGAACCAGATGGATTTTTTCAAGTATTGATGAATCAAATGCAGGATACGTAATACATGCGAGCTGATGAGTAATCTCACTTAAAATCAGCGAAGAGAAGTTCAGAAGAGATTCCGGGTCAGTTCCGGCTTTTTCAAAAGCGCCGTTTATATAATCTTTTTCCTTACTATCTAATGCGGGAGGGTCCATAAGCGAATCGACATAAAGCCGATACCCCTTATCTGTAGGAACTCTTCCGGCGGAAGTATGTGGATGTTCAAGCAGACCGAACTCCTCGAGATCAGACATTATATTTCTGACAGTAGCCGGTGAAACTCCCAATTCATATCGTTTTGTAATATTTCGGGAGCCGACTGGATTTGCCGTCAGAATAAACTGATGAACAACGAATCTTAATATGGATTTTTCTCTTTCGCTTAGCTCAAAGGAGACCATTTTTAAACCGGTAAAATTAACCTTGTAATATACTAAAAACACCGTTCATTTATAAACGGCGCGTAATTATCCATATGATTAAACAAAAATTAAGTTATAAAGTTTCATTATATTTGCTCGTCTCCACTTACAAACTTAATAACACCATGAATGAATCTTATAAAACTGCCGGCGTTGATATTGAAGCTGGTGATGAATTTGTAAAAAATATTAAGTCACTGGCTAAAAGTACATTTAACAAAAATGTTTTATCAGGTATTGGACATTTTGGAGCTTTTTATGAACCGGATTTTTCTGGTTTTAAAAATCCGGTGCTTGTTTCCAGTGTCGATGGTGTCGGCACAAAACTCAAGGTCGCCATATCATATGACAGACATGATACTATCGGTCAGGATTTGGTAAATCATTGTGTCAATGATATTGCAGTCTGCGGCGCTAAGCCGATGTATTTTATGGATTATCTTGCCTTCGCAAAACTCGATCAGAAAATTGCTTTACCCATTATGGAAGGTTTTGCAAAAGCATGCAGAGAAAATGGCATCGCCCTTATCGGAGGTGAGACTGCTGAAATGCCGGGATTTTATAATCCGGGTGAATATGATGTCTCCGGGATGATCGTTGGAATTGTTGAAAAAAGCAAAATTTTTGATGGCAGTAAAATTAGAAAGGGTGACAGGTTAATTGGATTCAGTTCTAACGGATTGCATACAAATGGATTCTCCCTTGCCCGTAAAGTGCTTCTCGATAAGTTTCCTCTTACTCATAGATTCGCCACCCTCAATTCTGAATTGGGTGAGGAACTCCTGACTGTCCATAAATCGTACTATAAATTGATATCCCTGCTTGCTGATAAGCCTTACATCAGGGGTTTCTCTCATATTACGGGCGGCGGGATCGTCGGAAACACAAACAGAATACTCCCGGATGGACTGTCAATAAAAATTAACTGGGACGCATGGCATTTACCGGAAATTTTCAGACTGATTCAGGAAACCGGAAATATAAAAGATGCTGAAATGAGAAAGGTCTTTAATATGGGTATTGGTCTTGTGGCAGTAGTTTCACCGGAAGGAGTCGAAGAAATTGACAAACATCTTATATCAATTAATGAAAGAAGCATCCTTATAGGAGAAGTCATCTAACCACACTTTTTAGCCGGATCTATTTTTGTTACTTAATCAGCAGAGATTCTGTAACTCCAAAATGTTCCATCCCCTGTTTCCATAATAAATCCTTAAACCCGGATTTATTTAAGCACCTCAGTGTGTGTAATAGGATACTATCTTCCTCGAATAATAATACTAATATCCAAATATGAGTTCGTGTTATGAAAATGGATTTCTTGAATTAAGCGCGATTCTGATTTGACCAACATGATGTCTGCCATGCCAGGAATATAGATGCAGCAACTCATCCAGTCTTATTGCGCGTTTCTGCTCCGGATGATAAAATGTTCTTGCAAATTGCTCAGATTTCATCGATTTCAGTAAACAAGCCCAGCGTTTGTGAATGCCATCGATAATCGACAAACTTGGCATTAGTTCATAATGAAGAGCATCTGCGGTTTCCGCCCATCTATCCTGATCATAAGGCTTTATTTGAGGATTGTCCTCAGTAAGTGCAAGTTTAAATCTCACGAAGGCATTCAAATGGCTATCGGCGACATGCGATACAATCTGATTGACATTCCAGCCGCCTTCTTTATAAGATTGGTAAGCAAGTGAGGGGTCATCAAAACTGACTGCTTCTTTTAATAAAACAGGTAAGATCACTATTTCATCAATATATGATTGTACGTCCTGAATAGTATACTTTTCTTTCGCTTTGAATATTCCGATAGGATATATTATTTTCTCATTGCTTTTCATAACATTTTCCGGAAATTATTAAGTATATGAATATACTAAACTTTAAAAAATATTTGATTTTCCCCACTATTCTTCTTATTACTGTAAACTTTACAGGCTGTGACAAAGGCATTGCACCCCTTGAAATAAATGAGAAACCAGGTTTCAGTGGGAAAATCACATTTTTCGGTAATTGGCCTATTGATGTCACGAGGACACATCTTGTAATCTTTAAAAAACCTCTCAACAGTGCTGCTGATTTTAATGCGGATAATCTGGCTTTCGTCAGTAAGGAAATCCCAAAAGGAACATCAAGTCTCGATTATTCGACTTTGGATGAACCACTGATTGGGAAAATACCAGCCGGCACTTATAATTACATTGCAGTTGCACAGAGCAAAACAATACTGCTCTCGCTTAATAGAATTGACTGGAATGTGGTTGGACTTTTCCAAAATAATTCAAATCCAGGAACTCCGGGAAGCGTAACCGTACCTGAGTCCGAATTGATCAGAGGTGTAGATATTGAAGTTGACTTTTCGAATCCCCCAGTTCAGCCTCCGGGAGGTTTGCAATGAAAAAATTTGCCATGTTTTTTTTACTGAGCCTTAATCTGCTATTGGCGCAAAAATTTACTATCAGTGGAATTGTAACTGATACAAAGGGTATTGGGCTAACAGGAGTAAATATTATTCTTATAAATACCAATTATGGAACCGCATCAGATGCTCACGGACAATATATTTTCTCCGAAATTCCGGCTGGAATGTATGAACTGAAGGTTTCTGCCATAGGATTTCGAACTTTTGAAAGTGGACCGATTGATATTAATAGCCATCTAACTTATAACATCGTTATGGAGGAAAATGGTTATCAACTCGGACAAGTTTTGGTTTCGGCAGGCAAACACGAACAGAAAATTGAGGATTTACCAGTAAGCGCTCTGATTATTAGTGGTGAACAAATTGGTAAAAAGAACATCTCGAAGTTTGACGAATTATTGCGTTATGCGCCGGGAGTCAATCTCACACTTGATCAGGTAAGTATAAGAGGTTCAAGCGGTTACAGCCGTGGAGCGGGAACAAGGGTGCTGCTCGGATTGGATGGAATTCCGCTTTACAGCGGTGATTCCGGAGAAATAATCTGGGAAACTATCCCGGTTAATGATATAGCCCGTGTGGAGATTGTAAAAGGGGCTTCAAGCGCGCTATATGGGTCAACTGCCATCGGTGGAGTAATAAATGTAATAACAAAAGAAATAAGTTCACAGCCTGTAACTTATCTTAAAACCGGCATCGGTTACTATGCTATGCCTAAATATGATCAATGGAGATGGAGCGATGAAACCCGATTCTTTAATAACTTATCATTAAATCATTCAAACGGATGGGGTCCATTTGCGCTGAGTCTTGGGTTATCCAGAATTGAAGATGAAGGATATCGTCAGGGTGATTGGAATAAAAGATATTCACTCTATTCCAAGTTTGCCTATAATATTGACAAGAACAATAAACTGACTGCTATATTTTCAGGTTACATGAAAAATTCCGGGACATTTAACTACTGGAAAAACCTGGATAATGTACTCGTTCCCCCTGATGGTGATCAGCAGGAATTGAAATATTCTGAAAGAATGATCACAGGTTTTGTTTACAGCGGCGTTATCAGCAAACAATTATCTCTTAAGATCATCTCAAGTATATATAGCAATCTGTGGAATGACCAGTCTGAGAGTGCAAATAATTCTAAGTCGAATGTTTATCGTAACGAAATACAGACAGTTTATAAGCTAGCCGATGGTTTCACCAGCGTAAATGGGTTGGAACTGGCCTATGGGAAGGTAAAATCAAACATTTTTTCTGATCCAAATTCCTTAAATTATGCCCTTTACTCATCAAATGATGTAACATTTCCTGAGAATTTTATTTTATCGTTTGGTGCAAGATTTGATAACTTTAAAATAAATAATACCCGATCTTTTAATTCGTTCTCTCCGAAGGCGGGCATTAATTATAAGCTTGGGAATGCTGGAATAATAAAGGCGTCATATGGGTTAGGATTCAGGGCTCCATCACTGGCAGAAACATATACTACGACCGTAACAAGCGGCATTTCTGTGCTGCCCAATCCGGATATTATCCCTGAAAAAAGTAGATCTTTTGAATTGAGTTACATGAATTCTTTTTCAGATGAAATCAATGCTGAACTTTCCCTGTTTGATAACAGGTATCAGGACCTGATTGAACCGGCCACACTAACAAACACTGATGGGAGCCCGTATATTCAGTTTGATAATCTTACCAAGGCTTCTATTCAAGGCGCAGAATTTATTGGGAATCTGTTCCTCGACAGAATTCACTCTGCTTTTTCGCTTGGATATACTTATTTATGGACTCGAAATATCCAGTCGGACACACCGCTGAGATACAGACCAAGACACACGATAAATGCAGGATATTCTTATGAAGATAACTTCATCAGCGCTGGTTTGGATTTAAGGTACTGGAGCAAAGTTGAGGAATATGACCGGGAATTGATCGCGTATGGGCTGGTTGCAGATGGTGATCAGATTGTTGAAGTTTTTATTGTGGATTTAAATCTGGGATTCAATCTGTTCACAAAAGGGCTTCCGCTCAAGATCAATGCAGCAGTAAAAAATCTATTTAATTACTATTACGTTGAGATGATCGGAAATATTTCTCCCATCCGCAACATTTCAGTAAATTTAGAGATGTTTTTCTAATTTACCGGAAATTGTGATGTTTGTAGATACTCACGCACATTTGTTTTACCCGAATTTCAATGGGGAAGTTGATGCTGTCCTGGAACGGGCAAAAAATGCCGGGGTTAACTATATTCTTGTTCCTGGAACTGATCTTGCTTCATCTTCGCAGGCTGTTGAAATGGCTCAGAAATACAATTCGGTTTTTGCTGCTGTTGGTGTTCATCCCCACGATAGTAAAGATTGGGATGATATTTTGCTTAAAAACATCGAGGATCTTTCAAAGAATGAAAAAGTAGTTGCAATCGGCGAGATTGGACTCGATTATTATTATGATTTTTCTCCTAAAGCGAAACAAATCGAAGCATTTGAAGCCCAGATAGAACTTGCTTTAAGTCTGAATCGCCCTATAATTGTGCACAACCGTGAAGCCAATGATGATATCATGACAATTATCAGACGTTTTACCGGGACAAACCTGAGAGCTCAATTTCATTGTTTTGCGGGCTCACTCGAGGATGCGAAAGAATTGATACAGTTAAACCATATGATTTCTTTTCCTGGAAATGTCACTTTTAAGCGGGCAGACAATCTTCGCAGTTTGATATCGGCACTTTCAATCGATAACCTGCTCCTTGAAACAGATTCTCCGTTTATGACACCTATACCGCACAGAGGACAAAGAAATGAACCCTCTTATCTGCCGCTGATTGCAAATCAATTTTCATCAATATTTAATATTTCGATGGATGATGTTGCCCGCACTACTTCACTTAATGCTTTCAGACTTTTTGGTATCGGTAAAAAACCAGGCGTGAATTACACTTACAAAATCCATAATTCATTATACATAAATATCACAAACCGCTGTAATGCAGGCTGCATTTTTTGTGGTCGTGAGAAAGAACCTTTTATCCATGGATATAACCTTGGAATGTCTAAATCAGCAGAGCCTGATGCCGCAACTTATATTAACGAAATCGGCGATCCTAAGCAATATGATGAAATAGTGTTTTGTGGTTATGGTGAGCCAACAATAAGATGGAATATTGTTAAAGAGGTAGCTCTCTATGTTAAGAAAAATGGCGGAAAAACAAGGTTAAATACAAACGGACACGGAAATAAAATAACTCAGAAAGATATTACCCTTGATTTCCCAGGATTAATTGACGTTGTATCTGTCAGCCTCAATACAACCGATCAGGTAAAATATTCGGAAATTATGGGTGTTAATCAGGAAATGTTTGATGAAATGACAGACTTCATCCTAAAAGCTAAAACACTTACGAGAGTTATTGCCACGATCGTTAATTTTGATGACATTGATGTTGCAAAAGCAAAACAATTTACGGAACAGGTTTTAGGAATTGAATTCAGGGAAAGAAGGTATTTTTGATGAAAAATTTCAGAGGAATTTATCTATACTCACAACCAGAAAATTTCGAGAGAATTTCAGAAAAACTTTGGGAATTTGAACTCGAAGGAATCACAGAGGAAGAAAATAGATTGATAATATATTTATCTGAAGACTCTTTCCTTTCCACCGAAGAAATCTCTTCTTTCCTGATGCAGTCTGGTTTCGATATTTCCGGAATTGAAGAATTCACACCCGAAATTAAAAACTGGAATGAAGAGTGGGAGCAAAATCTCAGAATTATGAAGATTGGGAAAAAAATTGTTGTCCGCCCTTCAAACAAACCTTATGAAACTGACCTTGATGAGATTGTTGTTATCATTGACCCTAAAATGTCTTTCGGAACAGGGGAACATCAGACGACCAGACTGGTAATGGAAATTCTTGAAAATACATTAGTCACAGGAAAAAAAGTGCTTGATTATGGAAGCGGAACTGCAATACTTGCAATCACTGCTGTTAAACTCGGGGCGGGAGATGTTATTGCACTCGATAATGATGAGTGGTGTCTGCTGAATGGCAATGAAAATGTTGAGCTAAATGATGTAAAAGGCAAAATTGAAGTGAAACTTGGAAGTTTAGCTGACCTGGGACCCGATAAATTTGACCTTATTCTTGCAAATATTAACAGACACATTCTAATTGAGAATGCTGAAATGATGTTGCAGCAAATTCAGCCTGGCGGAACAGTTATACTTTCCGGTATTTTAAATGATGATGTCAAGGATATACTTGAAGTATTTTCCCGGTACAGTAAATTTTCTTCAACAAGGTTCGATAAAGACGAATGGTCAGCATTAAAACTTGAAAATACCAGGATTTACAGTTGATCGAAAGCTTTATCAAGCTTTTCGAGGAGTATTCTTAATTCTCTGAACTCTTCTTCACCCATCGTACTAAGCAGAGTATTAATTTTTTCCTGATAGATTGGTTTTATTTTCGCTATTAGTTTTTCACCATTTTTGGTGAGTTTCGCAAAAATCTTCCTTCGGTCTTCGTTCGAGCTAATTCTCTGCACATATGATTCTTTCTGCAAATTATCAACAATACATGTGATATTTGCTCCGGTTACATTTAATTGATCCCCGAGATTCTTCAAGCTTACTTCTCCCTTAGTGCTTAGAGTCTGAAGCACCATAAACTGAGGGTACGTAATATTGAACCGGCTGAATTCCCTTAACTGAATTTTCTTAAGTTTTTCATAATTGTTTCTCAGCATACTTATCGCTTCGAAGACTTCAGTGGATTTAGGAAAGACTTTTGTCATTGACTTTTAGCTCCTTAAGTAATTTGCGATGTAATTTATATTGAGGATCAAATTTCTCAACAAGTTGCCAGAATGCACGTGAATGATTCATTTCCTGCAGGTGACATAATTCATGAATTAATACATAATCTATAATTCTTGGGTGGAATATAATCAGTTTATAATTAAGACTTAGAGTTCCTTTACCAGAGCAGCTTCCCCATCTTGATTTTTGACCTGCTATCCTGATTTTTTTTGGTGAGAGCCCTGTTTTTTCGCTAAGTATTTTGATGCGATGCGTTAAATATTTTCTGGCTATCGCCTTATGAGAAAGATCTACAAGTTTAATATCGGAAAGATCGTGCCCTTCCTGAACAGTTATTTTAAGTAAACTCTCTTTTAATTCAAAATGTATGTATTTGGTTTTAAGTGTTATAATTGATAATTCAACTTTTTTACCAAAGAATAAATGCTCTTTAAAGGGATTATTTATTATCCTTGTAACAGCAGAAATCAGCCATTCACTATGGTGGTCTATCAGATTTTTTAATGTCCCGTATCCGTGCTTTGATGGCACAGTAAGCTCTATTTCTCCGTTGAGCATCAATCGAAGCCTGAATTTACGGGCTCTGATCGATTTTCTAACATTCACTTCGGTTTCCACTACCGGATGAATATCCTTTTCAGAAGTAAGTATTAATTTGGAAGTTTTGCTATTTGTGGTGATGATCATTTGAACCGGATTTCCTGCTTGTAAAGAAATTAATCATATTGATAGGTTATTATTGTAAAAAGTTCCTGTTAAATTTCCAGTGAATTGAAATTTTTTGTTGCAAGATAAACAAAATCGAATTTTTTCTATTTCTGATGATGTTACTTAGTAACTGTTTTTTTTAATCATCACAGTAATATTTTATATATTTTAATTTCAAAAATCTGATACGATGACACTCGATTTTATTAAATTCAAAGCATTTGTTGAATCAAAGATCCCGAATTCTCAGAAAATTACTGAAGAAAAAACTCATTTGCTGAGTTATGTTTTCAAAATTGAAAATATCGATTTTGAAAATGTACTGATAAATCTTGAGAACAGGCATCTCGATTTCTTTTTATGGCGTAAACCAGCCGCAGAGCACGAGATTATTGCTTTCGAACCATTAGTCAGGATTGAGATTAATGATGAGAATTACCAGAAAAAAACATCTGATATTTTGCATGACTTCAGAGAAAATCATATCTCGAACAAGCATGAATTTCGGATTGCATCACTCCCTGTTCTTCTTGGAGGATTCAAATTCAGACATGAAAAAGCCGGTGAGAGCGATGACGGTTTTTGCTCAAGCGACTGGATTATTCCCGGTGTTTTGTTAATTAGGGAAGTAGAACGATGTTTTCTTGTATTCAATTTTATTATCAGGAAATCAGACTTCAATCTTTGGAACCGTTTTCGTGAATACTCCGACATGGTGCAGAAACTTTTAATAAAGCGAAAACCCGGATCTTCTCCAAAACCAGCTACTCCTCTTACCGCTGATTATGAAGATTTCCCGCAATGGGAGACGATGATCAACAAAGCACTTGGTCAAATATCCGGTATGGTCTGTGAAAAAATTGTAATCTCACGTAAATCTGATTTTAAGTTCAGATCAAAACCATCTATTAATGCCTGGGTGAAAGATCTTTCTGTGAAATATCCTTTTTGTTACATATTCGCCTATCGTAAATCCGGAAGTCTGTTCTTTGGCGCAAGTCCTGAAAAACTTATTGTTGTCCGAAATGGCTGGATAGAAACCGATGGTCTGGCTGGTTCAATTAAAAGAGGAGAAAAGCAATCCGATGATGACAAACTGCAAAATGAACTCCTAAATGACAAAAAGAATCTTGCCGAACATGCAGCCGTTGTCAGTTTTATTATTAGTTCTGTTTCAAAATTTTCAGATGAGATTTTATACGAAAAATTACCTGGCATCAGAAAACTGAAAAACATCCAGCACCTGTGGACGCCTGTCCGTGCCCGATTAAATAATCGAGATGATCTTTTCTCCCTAATAAAGGAATTACACCCAACTCCGGCAGTAAGTGGATTTCCGCAGGAAAAAGCTATTTCATTAATTCAGGAAATAGAAAAGCATACCAGAGGATTTTATGCGGGTGTGCTGGGATGGATTGACATAGATTACAATGCTGAACTTGCTGTTGGAATAAGAGCAGCACTTCTTAAAGGATTCAAATTAAGCGCTTATGCAGGTTGTGGAATTGTTGATGGTTCGGTGGCAGAATCAGAGTATGAAGAATCACTATTAAAACTTAATCCAATTACTTCACTTTTCGAACATGAAAAAATTTATCAATCGTAATATTCTCTGGTCTGAGCTTTTCACAAATACTTTACAGACGCTTGGTGTTGAAAATGCATGCATCTCTCCCGGTTCAAGAAGTACACCGCTTGTTTTCGCACTGGATAAATGCGAAAAAATAAAAAAGCATATTATTATTGATGAAAGATCCTCAGGATTTTTTGCTCTGGGGTTATCAATTAGAACTGGTAAACCGACCATCCTGCTTACGACGAGCGGCACTGCTGCCGCTGAATTGTATCCAGCTATCATTGAAGCTTACCAGAAAAATATCCCTCTTATTATTTGCACTGCAGATAGGAGTTTCGAAGATATTGACACAGGCTCAAACCAGTCAATAAATCAGCACAACCTCTATGCAAACCATATTATCAAGTTTATTGATGCAGGCTTACCTGAAATTAATCAGTTGAGGCTTAATCAAATTGTGAGGATCGCCAGACAGGCTTATTATCACTCAATGCTTCACAAAGGTCCCGTTCATATAAATTTCCGTTTCAGAAAACCTTTTGAACCTGAATCCTTTACCGATGAACTCGACCTGGAATTGAGTCAACTCTCTGCTGCAAGCGAAGATGAACCCCTTCAATTTCCTTCAAAACAATTTTCAGTTTCGGCTTACCACGCTATCGCTGATAAGGTCAATTTATTAAAAACCGGGTTAATTCTTTGCGGAAACGGGAATTTCACAAAAGAAGAAGAAGAGGGAATTCTATCTTTCTCAGAAAAGACAGGTTTTCCGATTTTTGCAGATGGTTTGTCGCCTCTAAGATTTCACAGACACAATTCCGCTCATGTTTTTGTGAATCAAACAGCTTTTCTGCGTTCGTCTGAATTTGTACGAAATTTCGTCCCGGAAATAATATTCAACTTTGGAGCTCCTCCTACTTCAAATATCGTTCTTGAGTATTTGTCAGCAAAAAAAGCCTATAAAGTATTTATAGGTGAATTTTCATCCGTTAAAGACCCTTCTCATTCCTATAATGAATTTTTTGATGTCTCACCTTCTGTTTTTTATAACGGAATTTCTGATTTCCTGAATCGTTCCAATTATCAGTTCCCGGGCTCAAATAAGAATTATTTTTTTCTGCAAAAAGTGGAAACAATCTGCGATAATTTGAAAAAAAGTGTTTTTGGTAACGCCGAATTTCCATTTGAAGGAAAGCTAATTGATACTTTTCTCGACTTTCTCCCGGAGAACAGCAGTATATTTCTCTCAAACAGTATGCCAGTGCGAGAATTCGATTTTTTTGCGGCAATTAAAAACAAAAAGATCTCCGTATTCTCAAACAGAGGGGCTTCAGGCATTGATGGCATAATATCAACTGCGGCTGGAATATCAGTGGCTTACGGAGAAAAAGTATATTTGATAACCGGCGATCTTGCCTTTTTGTACGATCTTAACGCACTTCAATTACTTAATCTGTATAAGATTCCTCTTACTATAATACTGTTAAATAATAATGGTGGCGGTATTTTTCGGAATCTTCCTGTTTCAGAATATGATATCTTTGAAAAATATTTCGTCACACCTCAAAATCTCGAATTCAGCCTTCATGCTAAAGCATTTAATCTGAAATATCACAATCCGCAAAGTTGGGAGGATTTTTTTGTGGTGTTGTCAGAAGAAAAGGATAGATGGCTACCCTCGGTTATCGAAATAAAGAGCGATTCCAGGGTTTCCACTGTGATTCGGAACCGTTATTGGCGGGAATGTGTGATCAGGATTGATGAACATACTCATTGGGTGGTATGATTTCACACGAATATATTTTACACAGAGAAACACAAATATCCCTGCTTCACAATTTCCACCATAATAGAAACTCAAATGTACAAACTGTTATTTTCCTTCATGGTTTTACGGGCTCGGCAGAGGATTTCAGAACTGTTCTTACCAGACTTCCAGCATGTTTTGCCGGAATAGCAATAGATCTACCCGGGCATGGTCTTACCGGGAGTCCGGCCGAACATGATTTTTATTCCACAATTAACCTTATTTCTATTGTTGAAGAAATAATAAATACTTTCGTGCTTAAAAAAGTAATCCTCTGTGGCTACTCAATGGGCGGCAGGTTGGCTTTAGCTTTCAGCGCAGCAAAGAAAGACTACATTTCAGGCTTATGTCTGATAAGTACAAGCCCCGGAATTGAAGATCCATTACTCAGAAATTCAAGGGCAAGTGCTGATAAAATGCTTGCAGAGAAATTGGAGGCACACGGCACCTCTGCTTTCATGCAATTCTGGCTTGATTCATTTGTTTATGAAGTATATAAAAAGAAATATCCAGCAAAATGGGAAAAGTTGATTGAATCGAAAAGCAGCAATAATCCTCTGGGACTTTCCAGAATGCTGGAATTTTTCAGTCCTGGAATTATGCCTTACTATGGACATGCCATTATTAAATTTGATTTTCCCACGCTGATATTGGCAGGCGACAATGATCCCAAATATTCAGGAATAGCCCTGGAATTGAAGAACTCTATACCCGAAGCTGAATGTTTTATCTTAAAGAATTGCGGACATGCTCTCCTTTTAGAACACCCGCGCAAATTCGTATATTTGTTTAATAAATTTTTATCAATATTTAATAAATAGTCAGTTTGCGATGAAAAAATATAATTGGTTAAAAATAAAAGACTATTCTGATATTTTATTCGAAGAATTGGACGGTATTGCGAAAATAACAATAAATCGTCCTGAAAAACGAAATGCTTTCAGACCTGAAACAGTTGCACAAATGTATGATGCGTTTTCGATTGCCCGAGAAAATCCTAACATTGGGGTTGTACTTTTAACCGGGAAAGGACCAGCTAAGGATGGGAAATATGCTTTCTGTTCTGGTGGTGACCAATCGATAAGAGGAAGTGAAGGGTATGTCGGCAACGATGGTGTTCCGCGCCTTAATGTACTCGATCTGCAAAAGCTTATCCGATCAATTCCAAAACCTGTCATAGCTCTCGTTGCAGGTTATGCAATCGGTGGCGGACATGTGCTGCATGTTGTTTGTGACCTCACTATTGCAGCCAGTAATGCAGTATTTGGACAAACAGGGCCTAAGGTGGGCAGCTTCGATGGTGGTTTTGGATCGAGCTATCTTGCAAGGATTGTTGGGCAAAAAAAAGCACGTGAAATCTGGTTTCTTTGCCGGCAGTATAATGCTGAAGAGGCTGAAGCAATGGGATTGGTAAATAAAGTTGTTCCTGTTGAGGAGCTTGAGGAAGAAGGCGTTAAATGGGCAAATGAAATTCTTGAGAAAAGTCCTCTCGCTCTCCGATTACTAAAATCGGCATTTAATGCTGAACTTGACGGACAAACCGGTATTCAGGAACTGGCCGGCAATGCTACGCTGCTCTATTATATGTCCGCGGAAGCGCAGGAAGGTAAAAATGCCTATAATGAAAAACGAAAACCAGACTTTAAAAAATTCCCGAGGGTTCCGTAATAAGCATTATGCGAAAATCTGAACATCAAATAAATGCTACTGCAATTAAACTAAGTCAGGCACAAATCTGGTTCCTCGCCTCACGCCCAAAAACATTACTTGCCGCAGTTGTTCCTGTGATTATCGGTACTTCAGTTGCCTCCTATTCAGGTAAACTGGATTTACTTCCTGCTATCGTTTCACTAATCTGTTCGATTCTAATTCAAACCGGAACGAATTTCGTTAATGATCTCTACGACTTTTACTCGGGCGCTGACCGTAAGGACAGAGTTGGCCCATTGAGGGTAGTTTCAAATGGGCTCGTCTCACCTGAGACGATGAAACTGGCAATTTATCTTGTTTTTGGTCTCAGTTTTTTATTAGGAATGTACCTGGTTTATAATGCCGGATGGTTTATTCTTTTTATAGGAATTCTTTCAATTTTGGCTGGTTACGCCTATACTGCCGGTCCTTATCCGCTTGCTTACAATGGACTCGGAGATATTTTTGTTTTTATTTTCTTTGGTTTTATCGGTACAGTCGGGACTTTTTATGTGCAAGCTTTGGAAATAACTCCATTCGCCATATGGGCATCAGTTCCTGCTGGCGCACTGATAACTAATATACTTGTCGTAAATAATTACAGAGATATCAAGCAGGATAAACTGAGCGGTAAAAATACACTCGCTGTTAAATTTGGTGAAACATTCAGCCGAATTCAGTATTTAGGTTTTATGTTTGTCTCCTATATGGTTCCGGTTATTGTTTTCTTTACATTTAAAAATAATTTACTTATCTTCCTTCCCTTCCTTTCTCTTCCGCTTGCTATCAGATTAATTAAAATGATTTTTTCGCTCAAAGGTAAAGATCTAAATAAAACACTTGAATTGACCGCCAAATTATCTGCGATATATGGAACATTGTTCTCTATTGGTATATTATTATGAATCAGGTTTCCTTAAACTGGAAAACCTATAAAACTCAATTTATTTCAACTTTTTCAACCTCCTCCAACCGTTTCACTGTCCGTGAATCTCTTCTTATAATTCTGACAGGTCCCGAGGGAAACTCCGGATATGGTGAATGTGCGCCACTCAAAGGATTCAGTCGCGAATCAATTTCTAATATTGTTGATTTTCTGAACTTAAAAAAAACGGAAATTGAAAAAGCAATAGATGGATTAAGTTCAGGACTTGAAAAAGTACTTGGAATCTCATCAGAATTTCCATCCTTACAGAGCGGACTTGAACAGGCATATTTCACACTCTTCCCCGATTCAATTCAATTATTTGACTCCTTCATCCCATGTACAAGGGAGATTAATGGACTTTTGCCTCTGCTCCCTCATATAGAAACGCTCCAGAAACTTGAGGAACTAATTGCAGAGGGATATGGAACAGTTAAAATTAAAGTTGGAAGAGAAAACATAAAGGAAGATATTGATCTAATCAAAGCAAGCTGCCAATTATTTGGCAACAGAATCAGCCTTCGATTTGACGCAAATGGTTTCTGGGATATTGAATCAGCAAAGTACCTTTTTAAAAAGATTGACAATTTACCAATTCAGTATATTGAGCAGCCGGTAAAATCAATGACTGAAGCGGCAAAACTCTATAACCAATTCAACATACCGGTAGCTTTAGATGAATCCGCAGTTTCAATAAAACAGATCGGAGATATTATTTCCCTGAACGCTTGTTCGTACATTATTTATAAACCTGCATTGAGTGGTGGGTTTAGCAATTTTATTAAAATCAGACAGAAAATCCAGGATTCAAAAATACAATTGGTTATCACAGGTGCTTTTGAATCTTTTCTTGGTTTCGATCACACGGTACTGGTCTCGGCTTTTGCCGATCAGAACATTGCTCATGGTTTGACAACTCAGAGGCATCTTGAAAATTCCCTAAACTCATTTTACAAAATCAGCGGACACTCGATAAAGATAGATAAAATCTATCGTCAGAACAGATTGAACATAAATAAAATTGTTGCCCTTGAAAACCAACTTTAAAGATTACTGGATTGAAAGCCAGGCTTTCCTTCATCCCGAAAGAACTGCAGTTATTTACGGAGAAACCTCCATTTCTTATTCACAATTAATGTTTGCTTCGGAAAATCTGGTGAAAAAAATTTCCCCGGATAGGGCGCTAAATGGTAAAATTGTTTTTCTGGCTTGCGGACATGATATCCAATTCATTATCTATTTGCTGGCATTATGGAAAACTGGCGCAATAGTTTTCCCGGTCAGCAGCAAAATCAAAAAAAAAGAAATTGAATCACTGATCACTGAATTTGGTGATCAGATTTTTATTTGTGACAATGATTTTGAAATTCCAGCTACCATGAATAAAATGATACTCCAGAACGAATTTGATTTTAATGAAACAAACCTGACAGATAGTCAATATAATGGAGTCAGTCTGATTATTGGTACATCCGGAAGTACAGGAAAACCAAAAGGCGTTCTTCACTCATATGAAAGTTTATTCTCAAGTTTTATTGCCTTTAGAAACCTGAGGCATAATTCACCTGCGCCCCATCTCTGGATTGCCTCTCTGCCATTTCACCATATAGGTGGGTTCTCAATCATTACACGGACAATTCTTGCAGGGGATTCAGTAATAATTCCAGAAAATAATTCCACAGATGGCTTACTTGTGACTTTAATCGAAAAAAGCCCGGATTATATTTCATTGGTTCCAACAGTGCTGGAAAAATTGGTATCTTCAAAATTAGAACCGACATGCAGGAAAACTAAAATTTTTCTTGGAGGAGCAAAATCGAAATTCCAGACTGTCAAAAATGCTGATAAACTTGGCTGGGATATTGAACTGGTTTATGGTTCAAGTGAGACAGGTTCAATGATCTGTTCGGTACATTCTTCAGATTCGGAATTCACTGAAGGTTTTATTGGGAAACCTTTGCCCGGCATTGAGATTTCAGTCGTTGGAAATGACGGGAAATCACTTGAATCCGGCGAAAAGGGTAAAATGTTGATAAGCTCGCCAACACTTTTTCATGGGTATTTCGTGCAGACGAAAAATCTGACTGAAAGTTTTCAGAAAAATGAATTTTTAACATCAGATCTGGGATGGAAAGATAGTAATGATTCTTTTCATCTCGTTGGAAGAGCAGATAATCTGATAATCTCAGGAGGTATGAATATTGATCCCGAAGAAATTGAAAGTCTTATCAAATCAATCCCCGGAGTAGCTGATTGCGCTATTTTTCCAGTAAATGATGATTATTGGGGACAAATTGTTGCGGCGATAATTGAACCTGTGAAGAATTCATCGCTGGGTAAAGATAATGTATTGCAATTACTTAGGACAAATCTTTCGGGCTATAAGTTGCCGAAAAAAATTGTTTTCTCAGAAAAGATACCCAGAACCGACCTGGGGAAAATCATTTATAATAACTGTTTAGCCATCCTCAGAGAAGATGAAGAGCCAGATTATTTTTAAGTTCTTCAGGGATATCGGTTTTCAAGAATGAATTTTTGTCAACGAGAACGTGAATTGTTTTAACGATTGCTGCGATATTTCCTGCATCATCAATAAATTTGCACTCTAATTCAAATGCGCTTTTTCTTAATTGTGAGACTGACAGATGAATTGTCACATCCTGACCGACATACATCGGCTTGATAAATTCAGCATGGGCATTTTTTATGGGAATGATATAATCGTCATCAAAAAAATAATTTCTGTCAAGATCGAATTCATTCATCATTTCTTCATAGGCTGAATGCGCTTTTTTGAATAAATTTGCGTAGAATAAAATCCCTCCGGGATCACAATCAAAAAAATTAATAATTGTTTTGGTAGTAAACATATTTCCTTAACACTTTTTATTTAGATGGACAATAAGACTTTCCGAAAATAATGATAAAAAAACATAATACTCTAAAAATTGTCACAATATTGGCAATAATATTTTTAAGCAATGATCTCCTGCCGCAGCAAAAAGAAATAAGGCAAAAATTCTTTGATGACGGAAAACTTCAGTCCGAGGGTGAATATGAGAACGGTGTCAAAAATGGAATTTACAGAGAATATTATCCGACAGGCGAACTCTGGAAGGTTTGGAATTTTATAGATGGAAAAGAAGAAGGTGCCTCGAACTGGTATTTTCCTGACGGGACATTAAGTATGGAATGGAATTATGTTTTCGGAATGCTGGAGGGAATTTCAAAATGGTACTATGAAACAGGAGAACTCTGGGCTGAGCCAAATTATATCAGTAATAAAAGGGAAGGCTTTACAAAAACATATTATAAGTCTGGTGTTCTTCAGGCTGTGTGGAATTTTCGGAATGATTCACTTAACGGTTTGAGTAAAATATTTTATGAGAGTGGAGCTTTGGAAGTTGAGAGAAATTATGTCAACGATAAGCTTGAGGGTAAAAGCCGGGTATTTTACGATTATGGGCCTGTCGCACTGGAAGCAAATTATGTTAACGATCTTCTGCAGGGAATTTCATATATCTATTATCCCGATGGAACCATTAAAGTTTTGGATACTTATGATCAGGGTCAAATAGTTAAGCGCGAAAGATATGATATAATGGGAAAATTAGATAAAATTGAAGAAAATTTTGTTCAGTATCATGATCAGGGCACAGTAAAATCGGAATTGAGTTTTGTGCAGGGATTAAAAACCGGCACGAATTATTACTATTACGAATCAGGGATGAAAAAAGCAGTTCTAAATTACTATAGTGGCCTGCTTAATGGAATGTGCCTGTATTATAATGAAAACGGAACATTGGCCGAAGAGATCAATTACATTTTTGGACTGCCGGAAGGTACTTCCCGTATTTATGACCCGCTTGGTTCTTTGGTTGAAGAGGTTGAATACTATAGTGGATTAAAAAACGGACCCGCTACAGAGTACTTTATTGGCGGATCAAAAAGTTCTGAAAAATATTACAAAAACGGTTTAATAGACGGGCTGCAAAAAAATTATTACACTTCAGGAGCCGTCCTCGCACAATCGAAATTTTCTTCGGGAAAGAAGGAATCCATAACTACGATGTACTATGAAAACGGTGAAATTGCTTCTTACGGGTATTATAAAAAGAATCTCCCCAATGGTAAGTTTTTCTCATACTATGACGATGGTTCACTTGCACGCCAGGCAGAATATATACATGGCGAAATGGTTTACGAGTACCTCTATGATAAGAATGGAAACGAAATAAAAAAATTTCCCTGAAAAGGAGGAATCAAAACTTCAGACTCAGTCCAGGAAATATTTGTTTATATCAATCGACAGATGATTAATTCGTAAAATCTCTGCGGATTCAAAATATTCAATCCCGCTCACACTTACATCGCTGAATGTTTCTATTTTGACCGGTGTTTTCATATCAGACAATCTGAAAAGTGTTAATTCACCGTATTTCCATTCCCCTCCTTCGAGTTCAATATTTTCCCCGCTTAAAATAAAAAGTCTGCCTTTCAGCGCAACACAGGAATGAATTATGCCGCGAATACCAATATCACCTGCCCTGGCGAAGAATTGTGTTTCGTTGTTTTTTAGATTAATAATAGAGAAAGATTTTTGATCAGATAATACAATTTCATCAGTATAACCATCATATGAATATTTGGTAAAAAATCCCGGACGAGAAGTAACAATCTCAAGTTGACCATTATAAAATTCAATGGTCTGAACCAGATTCTCTGATTCCCAATCATACTTTGACACGATAAGAACTGAATTCATTTTGCTATAAAAAACTGATCCATAATTCGAATATGAAAGTACTTTTTTATTCAATATTCTCCCCTTCATATCAGCTATCATCAGATATGAAGTTTCGGTGCCTGGCTCGGATACAAGTATGGCAGCCAAATCATCAGAGGTCGAAACGAATATTGTCCGCTCATAATCCGCCCCTGATTTTTCGTCCTTAATTACTGTAATCAAATTTCCGGACAAATCATAATATTCAATTTTGCCATCCAATGGATATGCAAGAATCGAAACTCCACTACTAAAAAAAGTCAGATTGGGAAAGGGGGCATCGTAAGGTGATTTGATATTCAATCTGAAAAGAAAATCCCCGGAAGCATTATTGATTGAATAATTTAGATTATTGATTTCCTGACTGTTTCGCGCCTCATCCAGGATATCTACTCTCGAAGTGAAATCCTGTGCGAGGCAGTTACTGATGGTGATAAAGGCTATCACAAAAATTATTAACATTTTATACATAAATCCTCAATATTCCAATTATATCAATCCGGGTAGCATGAAATTTATAATTATTTATAATGCAATCCGCTTCCGGAGTCCTTTCAATTAATAACTAATAATTAAGCATAAGGCTATTTTAAAAGCAGCATTTTTCTCAAAAACATTCTGTCACCAGTAACAAGCCTCATAATATATACTCCACTGGCGAAACCGGAACCATTCCACCTGATCTCATACTCACCTTGTTTAAGTTTGCTTCCAACTGGTGTATCAACAAGGTTCCCAAGAATATCAAAAATCTCCAGTTTAGTCTGTACGGATCCGTCTGCAACTATGAATCTGATTGTAGTTTCAGGGTTGAATGGATTGGGATAATTTGGCAGCAATGCAGGAACCGGAGGCAACAACTCAGTTCCATTTTCAACAGAGGTTGATGTTTCAAAATATTCAAGAGTTCGTTTCATGAAGTTGATCTGCTGACTGAAGGAATAGACTGTCTCAAAAGGAAAAGATAGATATAGCATACTTCCCGGCAATGAACCATTCCCAAAAATTCCTCTGAAGCATACACCTGCTTTTCTAAAAATCTGCCCATCCCTGTAAACATTGTAATTAAAAACCGCACCCCCGCCATTAACCGGCTCAATATCATCAGGATAATCTTCCGGATAGACCTGCCCGATATTAAGAGATAATCCTTCAAAAAAGGTTCCCTGAATTCCCGAGACAGTATTCATCCCCACATTTCCATCGAAAGCGAGCCGGGACTTGAGATAATGCCTGAAAAATAATGTATCTGAAGGCTGTGAGTTGCTGTGTGAACGATCCAGATCCCATCCAATCTCAGATCCGGAAACAAGCAATTTACCCCCATTTTCCAAAAAATTGATAATCGATTCCTGTTCTGTAGCATCAAAGGTTTTGTCATTTGTAGATTCATCCCCGACAAACCAAATAACAATATCGTAATCATTCAGATTTATCGCCCCCTGACTTACCGACTCATTTGCACATGATGAAATAAGGACACTATCTGAAACTGTCATAGCTCTGAAATAGGTCGAATTAAAATTATGCGATGAGGATTGCCAGCTTGCCGGACTACCATACCGATCAAATCCATCAACTATAAGAGCTTTGCTGAAACTGCTCCCGTCAAAATATGAGGAACGTGAATAAATATCCCCGGGAGCACTTTCATTGAGACTTGAATCAACAGCAGTCATTCTGAAAAAATATGTGGCGGAGAGAGGCGGAACAATAAAGTCTGCTGCCGATGGAATATAATAACTCTCCATATCAGCTTTTAATACTGTTTCATCGGCGGCAAGCGCCCAATCTGTCATTGCGGTATTTCTGGAGTAATAAAGTCTGTAACCTAAGATATCAGTGTCAGTACTTTTTGACCATGAAAAACGGACACTGGTTTTCCCATCATCATTTAGAAGTGTTTTCAGAACCGGAAATGTGGGCGGGACAATATCATTTCGGGTGATAGAGATGTTAAATAATTCGCGGTCAGTGTTGCCTCTTGTATCTTCAGTAAATATTTCAAGGATATAATCCCCGACATCGATTGTCTCTGTATCAAGAAAGTTGTCTGTAACTGCACTGTAATTATTAATGTAGTCAGCACCAAGTCCGTTTGTCAGAATGTAAACAGGATCACTGAGTGTTGCCGTTCCTGCAAGAAAAACTTCATGAACATCATCATCACTCGGTTTTGTATCAAATCTGTATTTAACACCTGAAGAAGCTGGTTCATAAATAATACTCGAAGTATCTGTGGATAAAACTCTGTATCCCAGTATATAAGTTCCATTATTAGAATGCGAAGAAGATGTACCGTTTTTTTCATCAACTCTAATGATAATATCGATTTTCCCGGCTAATCCGTTTGCAGGAACCAATTGATTTGACTGATTGACTCTGAACTGTAATGAATTTCGGCTTATCACAGGTGCGTACGGATCCAGATATGGGTCCAGACCTCCACCTTCTCTTATATTGTTAATCTCCACAGCATAGCCTGATGGAGATGAGACCAGTTCCCTTTCAATTAGATGAGTGTGCCCCTGCCCCGGGTAAATGCTTCCGATTACGGTTGAGCCTTTCGTGACACTCTGCCCTAATATTAAAGAAGGATTAGGCACAATATGGAGATAAGTTAATCGTTTCCAAACAGAGCCGAACTGAGTCCGGATAGTGACGTATGAATTTGAGCCCTGATCTGATGCAATTGTATGAACGATTCCATCCAAGCATGGATAAACAGGATTTCCGTCATTTTCAGCAATATCAACGGCATTATGAAAATGATCGGAAGAAAGAGTGTTCCTGAATTCACAAAAGGTGGCTGTCAAAGGCTGGGTGGTTTTGAATGGAGGTACAGGCCATTGATACCTGATTGTATCTTGTTGTGCCAAAGTTATTGTAAAAGTCATCAGAAATGGAATTATTAGACCGATTTTCATAAAAGTTTATCCGTTCGGATGGTCAAAGGACTGTTAGACTGATCTGAAACGTAATTGCCGATAATGAAGTAAAATAGTCTCAATTAGTTCAGAATTAAAATTTAATATTACAAAAAAACAGGCTAAGTGCAAAGTAGGCTAATCAGGTCAGTCCTCGGAAACTGAAACAATTTTTGGCATAAAACTGATAAATGATTGAAATGAAGGAATTAATTTAAAGAGCAGGAAGTATAATGCGATCAAAAATATACCTGAGCCAAAAGAATACAATTCCTGAAAGCCGGAATCTGAAAAAACAATTTGCCCGAGCAAAACAGATACAATTAAAATTAAAAGGGGTACACCATATAGAATTGAAGTCGCAGACAGAATTTTTGTCCCATCCACTTCAATTTTTACATTATCACCCGCTTTTACACCAAAAGAATCAATAACCTGAACAATATTTTGGTTATCCTCGACTCCCCGGCAGAATATCTTTGCTGTACATTCCTCACAATTTCCTTTGGAGAGAAGCGCAATTTCAGCTTTTCCACCGGAGGATTTAATTACAACACCTCTTTCAATAATATTCTCGTTCATCTTAATTCACAATCTCTTCGTTCGATACATCACGAAGTTTCGCTATTGCACCTGTTTTGCACTTATCGAAAGGGATTTTACTCTCATCGAGAAGACTGTAATTTATAACACCGAGGTTGTCAACCATTTCAACCCCGCCATCTGATTTTCTGGAACATATTCCGCATCCCAGGCATGCCACAGCACAAACATCTTTTGATGTTCGCGGATCATCATGATTCCTGCAGAAAATAAAAACATTCCGGTCTATTGGATGCATCTCAATAATATCACGCGGGCAGGCTTGTACACACATTCCGCAACCTGTACATAATTCTTCAATGACCTCAGGAATCCCATCATTATTCATGACCATTGCATCGAATGGACAGGCTGTAACGCAATCACCACCGCCGAGGCAGCCGTAATAACACATCTTATCACCGCCTGAAACAATTGACATCGCCGAACAGCTAATAGGACCATAATAATTAACCATCTTTTTTACTGCTTCACTATTCCCGCCCCTGCAATGGATCCGTGGAATCATCTTTATATTATTACCTGCATCCACTCCCATAATCAAAGCGACTGCCTGTGCCGTATCAGTTCCTCCGACAGGACAGCCGTTAACAGGTGCGCTGCCTTCAACGACATTTACTGCAAAATCATAACAGCCAGCTTTACCGCATCCGCCGCAATTTGCTCCGGGCAGGGCTTCGTTAACTTTTGCGATGAGCGGGTTTTCTTCCACTCTAAGTTTTCTGTCAGCAAGAGCCAGACCGCCGGCAAATATTAAGCCCAATCCGCCCATTGTAGTAAGTGCGATCAAAAATGTATAATCCATTTCAACATTCTCCCCAATAATTATGATATCATTCCGGCAAAACCCATAAAGGCTAAAGCCAGAATTCCAGCGACAATAAGTGTTATAGGTGCTCCCTGAAAAGCTTTCGGAACATCAGCAAGGTCAAGTTCCTCCCGGATACCTGCCATTATTGTAATTGCGAGTGTAAATCCAGCACCGGCGCCGACACCAAAAACAACAGATTCGACAAAAGAATAATCCCTTAAAACAATAAAAAGAGCTAATCCAAGTATTGCGCAGTTAGTGGTAATCAAAGGAAGAAATATTCCCAGTGCACGGTATAGTGGTCTGCTCATTTTTTTAATAAACATTTCAACAAATTGAACAAGGCTGGCAATCACGAGGATAAATGCAACATACTGGAGAAAATCCAGGTCATAAGGAACAAGTATAAGATTATAAATTAACCATGAGACTATCGCTGTCAGCACCATAACAAATGTAGCCGCCAGCCCCATTGAAAATGCTGAGGATATTTTATTTGAAACACCGATAAAAGGACATATACCAAGAAAATAACTCAATACAAAATTGTTTACAACTGCTGCACCAAAGAAAATTACAAGTAATTCCATTCTATACTCCTACCGGATCATTTATTGAGTTTTTGGTACTCAAGTATTTTTCGATCGTTTTTTTTCTTTGTTTTTCCTTATTACTTAATGCGATCTGATTAAATAGTCCCATCATTAATCCAAGGGTAATAAAAGCACCTGCAGGAAGTATCATCACAAGCATAGGTTCATAAAAATCGGGAAGAAGCTGGATACCAAATATTGTACCGGATCCAAATAATTCCCTGACTGCTCCAAGCAGAATTAATGAAAGAAGTACACCGGCACCCATGCCGACTGCATCAAGAAAAGACCTGAAAACCGTATTTTTGGAAGCAAATGCCTCCTGCCTTCCCAGAATAACGCAGTTAACAACTATTAACGGGATGTATGGTCCAAGTGATTTGCTCAAATCAGGATAAGAAGCTTTCATTACCATATCAACAATCGTAACAAAGGTTGCAATTATTAAAATATAAGCAGCAATTCTTACCTGATCGGGAATTAGTTTTTTAACAATTGCCACTATAATACTCGAAAAAACAAGCACGAAAGTGGTTGCAAGCGCCATTGCCAATCCGTTTATCGCCGATACTGTAACTGCAAGCACCGGACACATTCCGAGTATCTGCTTGAAAGTAGTGTTTTGTTCCCAGATACCTTTAGTGAATTCTTTGTAAAGGGATAATTTTGAACTCATTTTTCACCTCCGGCATTATTGAGTTTACCTTCAGCATCCATTTTTCGTAAAACTTGAATACCCTGATTCATGATCTGGACAACAGCTTTCGAAGAAATGGTTGCCCCTGTTATCGCCTGGATATCATACTTATTTACTGGTTTCTGATTTTTCACAACACCGATCATAGGCTGAGTTTCAACCTCTTTGAATTGATTGGGAAACCAATATGGATCCTCTTTCTTAGAAGGATCTTCGACGATTTTTGTGCCAAGTCCGGGGGTTTCAACCTGCTCGAGAACCTGCAAGCCTGTTACTTTATCCAAATCACTGGTCAAACCAGCCATCATTCTTATTTTACCCTGAAAACCGTTGCCTTCAAACGGAACTGCATAACCAATAAGTTTGCCGGAATCATCAAAAACCGAGTAAACTTCGAGGTTTGCAGTTTCCATTTTCGTAAAAGATTTGCCTTCCGGCAGAACCTGGAAGATAGCATTCTTTGTTTCGAGTTCCCTGTGGGCAGCAATTTTTGGTTTTGACCAGATACTGATCTGTGAAAGAAGCCCTCCCGAGATCACTCCAATAATTGTTAGAACTGCAAGCATTCTGATAATTGTTCTCATTTCTTCACCCCGAAAATTCTGGGACGTGTGTAACGATTAATAAGTGGTACAAAAGCATTCATTAATAGTATTGCGTACATAACTCCTTCAGGTAATCCTCCGAAAAGCCGCACCATAATAATAATCAGCGATATCATAAGTCCGTATATCCACATACCTTTTGCAGTTATCGGAGAAGTCACCCAGTCAGTAGCCATAAAAAAAGCTCCGAAAAGGAATCCGCCCGCAAATAAATGGAATACTGGAGAAGAGAATTTAACCGGATCAACCAGCCAGAAAACTCCGCCAAATAACATCAAACCTAATATCATTGCAAGCGGAACGCGATAATTTACGACTCCAACAATTACAAGGGCAATTCCGCCGATCAGTATCGCAAGTGCAGATGTTTCACCAAGCGAACCATTAATGTTCCCCATAAAAAGATTACCAAAAGCGGTTGACTTCCCGTCAAATTTCAGCATCGAGAGTGGAGTTGCAGTTGTAACCGAATCGATATTATAATTGTTGATTTTCCAGGTAGTCATCTGAACGGGGAAAGCTGCCTGTAAGAAAGCACGTCCTACAAGTGCCGGGTTGAATATATTATATCCCAGTCCGCCGAATACTTCTTTACCCACACCGATTGCCACTACTGAACCAACCGCCGCGAATACCGGAGAAAATCCAGGCGGCAATATAAGCGCTAAAAGCAAACCTGTGATTGCGGCGCTGCCATCGAGAATTGAAATTTCTCTTTTTCTTATAAATTTAATAAGGGCTTCGGTGCCCATAGCAAAAAAGATACAAACAAAAATTATCAGTATTTGCGAAATACCGAAATAAATCAATGCTGATACCACAGAAGGGATTAATGCGGCAATGACCAGCCACATAGCCTGTTTTGTTGACCATCTCGAATGCAGATGTGGTGAACTTGTCAGATCCAGTCTGTAGGAAGGATTTGCAGTTATTGTGGTCATAATAATTTTATGCCGTTTTTTTTTCTGAATTCATCTGATTGACGCGTTGTTTACCAAGTCTGATCCATTGAACGAGCGGTATATTAGCCGGACAAGTATAAGTACAGGTTCCGCACTCCATACAGACAGAGATCCCAAGGTTTTCGGCTTCTTCTGTTTTGTCCAGTTGGCTGTAACGCGCCAGTTTAGTCGGGATAAGATTTAACGGGCAAACTTCCACACACATACCACATTTAAGGCATGGAGTCTGCTCGTGAGTATTAATTTCATCTTCTGTCAGAACAAGTATGCCGGAAGTGGCTTTCATAATAGGTGCAGAAAAATCGTATTGGGCAAAGCCCATCATCGGACCTCCGACAATTACTCTTTTTGCATTTTCTTTTGCTCCGCCACAAAATTCAAGGACATCAGCAAGTGGAGTGCCGACTTTAACTATAAGATTTTTGGGATTATTTAATCCCAGTCCTGAGACTGTTACTGAGGCGGTTATCTGTGGTTCGCCTTTTACGACAGAATCATATACAGCAACAGCCGTTCCAATATTCTGTATTACAACTCCAACATCAAGAGGTAGTTTACCAGGGGGAACTTCTCTGCCTGTCACTGCTTTGATAAGCATTTTCTCGGCTCCCTGAGGATATTTTGTCCTGACCACAGCCAATTCGATCTCAGAAAAGGGTGCTGCTGCTTTTTGCAAAGCTTCGATTGCTTCGGGTTTGTTATCCTCAACCCCGATATAACCCTTTTTTAGTTCGAGAGCTTTCATCATAAGCAGTAACCCGCTCACAACATCATGGGATCTGTCAAGCATTAATCTTTCATCTCTCGTAAGATAAGGCTCACATTCACAGCCATTCAGAATTATGTAATCAATAATTCTGTCTTTATTTGGAGTTAATTTCACAAATGTTGGGAATGCAGCCCCGCCCTGTCCAACAATACCGGCATGTTTTACTCTTTCGATTATTTCAGCACCTGTAACAGTAGAAAACTCAAGCTTTTCGAGTTTTTGAGTATCAGTTGAACCATTTGTTTCAATAACAATCGCTTCTTTTGGAAAACCGCTGCTATTAGTTTCCTTACCCACCGAAATGACTTTGCCATTAACCGGACTAAATACTGGCGATGAAATGAATCCGTCAGATTCAGCAATAATTTCTCCGGCTTTTACCTCAACACCCTTTTTAACCAGAGGTTTTGCATCTTTTCCGATATGCTGCCTTAATGGTAATATTACTCTTTTGGGATCTGGCATTATTTCAAACGATTGGTCTCTTGTCAATTCCTTGAACTCTGGCGGATGAACTCCGCCTCGAAAAGTTTTGAAGCTGCTGAAAATACTCATATTGATTCCAAAAAAAAATTATCATCTATCAGATCAATTTCAGTGCCAGCAATCCCAACAAAATTCTTAAGCTATATATTATTATTATTCAATGAGTTAGCAAATATTGCTTTTGAATTGTTTTTCGAAATTCTCGAAAATAATAAACGGAAGATTCCAAATGTGATAAGAATTTTATAAATGAAAAATAATTTTGCGGAAAGCTGAATATAAAAACGGGTTATTTACAAAGGACCGCTACTATCCTGAAGCAAATAACCCGTGGAGGAGGTAATTTTAGTTTAGTTATTCATAAACTGTGCCAACAACAACCGGTTAAGAACAATAACAATAAGCAATACTTTGATAAATTCGGACATGAGGTAAGTTATTTTGAACAAAGGATTAGAATATTTAATTTTCAAATTAACTTGATTTTGTCCAAATTTTTCAATTCCTTTTTATATGATTTCAGTAATTATTACCGGTAATTTCCAACAACATAGTAATTCTTTCTAAACTTACGATTACATTATGAGGCCCAAATTACAAAATCCGGATCGCGTAAAACTTCGAATCCATTCATTTGTAAATATACTCTGATAGTATAACCATGTTTCCCGCTGCTTAGAAGTTCAATATCACCCGAATCGAATTTCTGAATATTCCCATTTTGTTTTTTGTTCCTTTTCATTTCAACCGACTTGATCACATGAAAATGCTCTTTCTGATCGAGAGGCCCCCATACAACTTCAACTGTGAAATCGTCAGGATCAAGTTTTCCAAAACTGATCTCGCTGTTTATCCTGATACTGCCGCCGACAAATGTCGAATCGTCATAATCAGCATTCGTTTTCAGTATCTTAATCTCATCCTGATGTTGTGCGAAGGATTTTATCGCTGAATTTAGTTTTTTGAGTTCTGAGAATCCTGGAACGTTAAGACTGTCATGATTTTTAATGGCATTGGCATAGTACTTTTCGGTATATTCTCTAACCATACGGTTGGTATTAAAAACAGGACAAAGTGATGCGAGTGAATTTTTCATTCTCTCGACCCACAATCTTGGAATCCTGTCAGGTCCTCTTTTATAAAATTCAGGCAGAATTTCTGTTTCAAGCAGATCATAAAGCGCTTTGGACTCAATCTCATTTTGAATTTCATTGTCATTGTACAATTCTCCCCTGCCGATTGACCAGCCTAGAGAAGCATTGTATCCTTCATCCCACCAACCATCCATAATACTAACGTTGATAGCTCCGTTAAAAGCAGCTTTCATACCGGAGGTTCCGGAGGCTTCCATCTGCCTTAAAGGCGTATTTAACCAGATATCTGCTCCGGAAACAAGATATTTTGCAATATCCATCCCATAATCTTCTATAAAAACCACATGACTTCTAATTATCGGGTTCATAGAAAAATGAATGATTTTCCTTATCAGTTCTTTACCCATAGTATCTTTGGGGTGTGCTTTGCCTGCAAACACAATCTGTACCGGTCTTTCAGGATTCGTAAGAATATTAATAAGCCTTTTTTCATCGCGCAAAAGTAAATCTGCCCTCTTATATGTGGCAAAACGTCTGGCGAAACAAATTGTAAACATATCAGGATCAAGCACCTCATCTGCTATTTGCAGCTGAGCCTCGGGAACACCTCGATTGATTAACTGCTGTTTGAGTCTCCTTCTTGTAAATGAAACAAGCCTTTCTTTTCTCCTTCTGTGTGCATTCCATAATTCAATTACAGGGATATCCTGAACTTTGCTCCAAACTGACTGATTTCCTGGTTCTTCACGCCATTTGGGTCCGAGGTACCGGTCGTAGAGCAATGCAATATCTTTTGAAAGCCATGTCTGTGCATGAGCTCCATTGGTGATAGATGAAACCGGCAGTTCAGATACAGGCGTGTTTTTCCAAAAACCGGACCACATTTTTTTGGTCACTTCTCCATGAAGTTTACTAACACCATTACGGAACGAAGAAAATCTTGCCGCAAGAATTGTCATGCAGAATTTTTCCGAATGATCAGAGCTATGCTTTCTGCCAAAACCTATAAAGTCATTAAACCCGATTCCAAGTTTTGAAACATGATATCCCATATATTTCTCAAGGAGACCAGCTTCAAAATAATCATGCCCTGCTTCAACAGGAGTATGTGTTGTGAATACATTTCCTGAAGCAGAGAGCAGTCTTGCTTCATCAAAGTTGAGTTTATTATCCTTCATAATATCAGCTATTCTTTCAACCGTCAGAAAAGCTGAATGTCCTTCATTCAAATGGCAGACGTCAGGTTTAATTCCCAGTGCATTTAATGCCCGATATCCTCCAATCCCAAGGATCATTTCCTGCTTAATACGCATTTCATTGTCGCCGCCGTAAAGTTCATCGACTATATCCTGGTCTTCCTGTGAATTGTATTCAAAATTAGTGTCAAGTAAGATCAGTTCGATTCTGCCGACAAGCGCCTTCCAGATCCTGGCGTAGATCTGCCTGCCCGGGAATTCAACAGATATAATAACCGGATTGCCATCTGCTCCTTTATGCAGAATTATGGGCATATTATAAAAATCATTTTCCGGATACAATTCCTGCTGCCAGCCATCCGAATTCAGGTATTGACGGAAATATCCTTTCTGATAAAGCAGCCCTACGCCAACAAGAGGAATCCCCAATTCAGATGCAGACTTCAGATGATCGCCTGCGAGCATACCCAATCCGCCTGAATAAATAGGTACTGATTCTGTTATTCCAAACTCAGCAGAAAAGTATGCAATACGATTCTTTTTTTCATCCCCGTATTTCTGGTTGAACCAGGTCTTTCGGTTATTGAGATATTTACTTAGATTTTCGGAGACAATCTTATAATGGGAAATAAATCCTTCATCCTGGGCAAGTTCATCAAATTTTTCCTGACTGATCTTACTCAACATCAGAACCGGATTTCGACCACAGGATTCCCACAATCCTCTGTCAATTCTCCGAAATAGATCCCTGGAATCCGAGTCCCAGGACCACCGAAGGTTTCTGGCAATATTCTCAAGGTTTAATAGTTTTTCTGGTAAACGGGATGTGACGGTGAAAGTTTGTATCGGTTTCATTTCAACTCCGGTAAAATTAAGATTCTCAGATCTTCTTTCCTGCATCAAAATGCGTCCGGATCAGAAAGAATATTCATATCCAAAATATAAAATATCGAACAAAATTCATATCATTTTTTACGAAAGTTTTGTCATTAATTATCAGTAACTGTTCAAACATTCGTCAGTGTTCTTAATCGGAGTATAAATTGAATCCTTTGAATTCTCGAAATGAATATATAGTGGGCATTCGCTAAATATTTTTTCAGTAGATAATATTTTTTTAGATTTCCTTTTTAGTACGGGACAATTAATACGTCTCAAATCAGTCCGAAGATGGTGCAATGAATTTCTTGATAAATTAATTTGATGGTTAAGAACATGCGGCAAAATGATGAACACATTTTGGAAAATGAGTATAATAAATCGCTTGGAATTGCAAAGAATCATTATGAGAATTTTCCAATAGTCTCAATGTTCCTTCCCAAAAAATTGCGAAAACATGTTGCAACCATTTATCGTTTTGCCCGAACAGCCGATGACTTTGCTGACGAGGGAGATATTTCTCCTTCCGACCGGTTAAAATTACTTGCTGATTATGAGGAAAAATTCTCAAAATGTATGAATAATGAATTCTCCGATTTGTTCTTTGAAACATTAAAAAACACAATCGACACCTTCAATCTATCTTCAGAGAATTTCACGAAACTGTTAAGTGCTTTCCGGCAGGATGTTTCAAATTCGAGGTTTGAGAATTTCGATGAAATAATTAATTATTGCAGCAGATCTGCTGACCCGGTTGGAAGAATTATGCTTGAGCTATCAGACAACAGGAATAGCGATGCAATTTATTATTCTGATAAAATTTGCTCAGCTCTGCAGCTCACCAATTTTTACCAGGATATTACCATTGACACAAAAAAGAACAGAATCTATATCCCGCTTGAAGAACTTATTTCATTCGGTCTTTCAGAGAATGATTTTAAGATGAATAGTAATCAGGCAAAAATAAAAGAACTAATTAAATTTCAGGTTGAAAGAGCTTTTGAAATGTTTGCCGAAGGCAGACAAATTCTTCCTATGCTGAAAGGTTTGTTTCGGCTTCAAATTTCAGCAATAATTTCAGGAGGAGAGACAATTCTTAATTCAATCCGAAACATAGATTATGAGTCGTTCAGATCACGGCCAAAATTAACAAAAGTTGATTATATTAGAATTCTAATAAAAGTTATTTAATTATGACCGATCAGGCTAAACAAATCGCTCGTGAAAGTAAAAGCAGTTTTTATTATGCTTTTTCTTTATTGCCGGCTCTCAAAAGAGATGCCATGAATACGGTTTATGCTTTCTGCCGGAAAACAGATGACATTGTTGATCAGAATGATGAGTCTGATGATCTTAAATATGCAAGACTCCACAAATGGAGAGTAGAATTTGAAAAAGCCTTCAAGGGAAACTCCGAATACCCCCTCCTCAATAAATTGACAAATATTATAATTCAATTCAATATTCCTGTCGAACCTTTCTTTGAATTAATCAAAGGAATGGAGATGGATTTGCAGAAAAAAAGATACGTCTCATTCGAAGATCTTGTGGAATATTGTTATATGGTAGCTTCTACCGTTGGGTTGATGTGTATTGAAATCTTCGGTTATAAAAATAAATCAGCCAAAGATTATGCAATCAATCTTGGTCTGGCAATGCAGTTGACTAATATTATAAGGGATGTTAAAACTGACATAGATAATGACAGGATTTATATTCCGGAAAGCGACATGATAAAATTCGGCTACAAAGAATCGGATCTTCGTGATGCGGTATATAATAAAAACTTCACAGAACTTATGAACTTTGAAGCAATTCGGGCTCATCATTTTTTCGAAAAAGCCAATTCGTCCCTCGACTTTGAGGATAAGCCTTCAATGTTTGCTGCCCGGGCAATGCAGCATATCTATTACAGACTTCTATTAAGATTGGAAAATGAAAATTTTAATGTTTTCGGAAAAAAAATCAGTGTGTCCCCACTGGAAAAGACATCGATAGCAGTTGGTGTCTGGGCAAAGTACAGCCTGGTTTACTAATTCCTCCATGAAACATGCAGTTATTATTGGCAGCGGATTCGCCGGATCGGCGGCGGCTGTCAGACTAGTCTCAAACGGTGTGAAAGTAACTTTGCTCGAGGGCTCTCCAAGAGTTGGCGGTCGTGCATCATCTTTTTTTGATCATAAATTTGGTGCTGAGATTGACAATGGTCAGCATCTGTTAATGAGCTGCTACACAAACACAATTGACTTTCTTAACACCATTGAGAGTATTGGTTTACTGGAATTTCAGGATAAACTTAATATTCCCTATGTAAGCAAAGTTAAATATTCAAGACTTTATATCCGTTCTAATCTTTATCCATTTAATCTCATATCCGCAGTTCTCAGATTTGATGCCGTAAAACTAAGATCACGAATTGGAATACTTTTTCTAATGTCCATTCTTCCCCTTATCAGTGCCGGAAAAAGCGTAAATAAAAATGTTAGAAGCCTGCTGCATAGGTTCAAACAAACGGATGAGGCAATAAGAGCATTCTGGGAGCCTCTCTGTATCTCCATCATGAACACAGAAATTATTGATGCTTCAGCCTATTCATTTATCAATGTGCTAAAAGTAATTTTTCTCAGAGGAAATAATAACATAAAATTAGTATTCGCTAAGGCAGGTCTGTCGCAAATACTTGGTGAACCCGTGTTAGATTTTCTAAATAAAAATAGACATAATATCTTTTTATCAGATCGACTAAAAAGTTTTAAGTCTGCAGAAAACAATATTACAGAACTGATACTCGATTCGGGAATTATAAAAGATTTTGACTATGTTATCTTCACTGGAAATATGGGTGATGCCGCAAAATTATTTGACTTGAAATTTATCCGAGGATATTTGCCGGAATATTCGCCAATCATTACTGTTCATATTTCACTCGAAAATAATCCATTTACAGAGAAGATTTACGGATTGATCGGGTCCACTTTCCATTGGTTATTCTGTCATAATAATCATATATCTGTCGTATCGAGTTCTTGTTCCAAATTGTCTGCAGAACCAGTTGAGGCAATATTTTCAATACTTTGTGATGAATTGGAACTTTACTTTACTTTTTTTGACCGGGGGCTTGTGAACTCGTACCGCGTTATAAAAGAAAAACGTGCAACATTAAAAATTACGCCGGAAAGCATATCCGCAAGAAAACAAAAGTTCGAGCTTTACAATAATTTGATATTCGCAGGAGACTGGACATATCCTGATTTTCCTTGTACTATTGAGAGTGCGGTGATAAGTGGTAACCTTGCAGCAGCGAAAATACTTGACAGTATAAAAAAATATTGATTATTTCATATTTTCAGTTGATATTATCCGAATATATAGATAATTTAAAATATTCTATAACCAATCATTTGGAGGATTAATGGCAGGACTCAAAGATAAGTTATATTCAAAAATTCAGGAATGGAGACCAAGAACCACCCGACTCTTGAAAGAGTATGGCGACGTCAAAGTTGACGATGTGACAATTTCGCAGATAATCGGAGGAATGAGAGATATTAAATGCCTAACTACTGATATTTCTTATCTGGATCCTATGGAAGGTATTAGATTTCGCGGATTCACAATCCCGGAAGTTTTGGAAAAACTGCCAAAAGTTCCCGGCAGTGAGATGCCTTACGTTGAAGGATTTTATTACCTTCTCCTTACTGGTGATTTACCAACTGATGAGGATATTAAAGAAGTTGCCAGCGAATTCAGGAAACGTCAGGAAGTTCCTCTTTATGTAATTGATATCCTTAGAACAATGCCCAGAGATACTCATCCGATGACAATGCTCTCAGCGGCTGTTGTTGCGATGCAGAGAGAATCTATTTTTGCAAGAGATTATCATAAACTCAACAAAATGGATTACTGGGATGCGACATATGAGGATTCTTTAAATCTTTTAGCGAAACTCCCGCAGATTGCTGCATATATTTATCGTATGAAATACAAAGGCGATACGATTATCTATCCTGACAAGGATCTTGATATGGGTGGAAATTTTGCTCATATGATGGGAATCGATACACCATACGATGATATCTCGAGACTGTATTTTATTCTGCACAGCGACCATGAAAGCGGAAACGTAAGCGCCCATACCGGCCACCTTATTGCAAGCGCTCTTTCTGATATTTATTATGCAACTTCTGGAATGATCAACGGATTGGCAGGTCCTTTGCACGGTCTCGCCAATCAGGAAGTGCTTGCCTGGATTCAGGATGTGATACATTCAATGGACGGAAAAATTCCCAACGAAGAAGAGATGAAAACTTTCGTTTGGAATACTCTTAAATCAGGAAAGGTCATACCTGGTTTCGGACATGCAGTTTTAAGAAAAACAGATCCAAGATACACTGCACAGAGAGAATTCTGTCTCAAATATCTGCAGGGCGATCCAATCTTCAAATTTGTTGACCTGCTTTATAAAGTTGTGCCTCCGATACTTCTCGAACAGGGCAAAGCTAAAAATCCATGGCCGAATGTGGATGCACAGTCGGGAGTTATTCAGTGGTACTATGGCGTTAGAGAATACGATTTCTATACAGTGATGTTTGCAGTTGGAAGAGCTCTTGGTGTTACTGCGAATATTATCTGGGGTCGCGCTCTCGGTTATCCGCTCGAAAGACCTAAATCATTAACAACTGAAATGCTTGAGAAAGCAGCAGGTATAGTTTGATTTAAGGATCATTTCTGTTTATTGATCATTTTAACAGGCTTCGGATTCATCGATCCGAAGCCTTTTTTATTTTATGTGCGAAGATAATCGTAAATTTGTCCGAAATATGAATCATGTTTTATTTATAGTCAGAAGCAATTATTATTATCAGGAAAGGTTTCAAAATGACTAATAACTTTTCAACAATCAGTGAAAATCTCAAAGCAGGAAAATCCGCCTATTCGCCCTTAGATTTAAATAAGTTGATGGCTGAAATTCAACCTTTTCTCCTTGACTTAACATCAAAAATTGCTCCTTTCACCGCGGAGGAGATCACCGATTTACTTAATATCCTCGAACCTCTGATTGAGGGAGAGATGGAAAGGGAATTTTGTGAAGCTCTTAGTCCTGAAACTGTAGCTGGAATTTTTGATAAATTATTAATTTCCGATGATACTACTGATACTGAAAAAGTTATCCTCGCCTTCCTTGATATATTCCGTTTTTCGGAATTTCTTGTAAAAATTTATGGCATTTCAGGGTGGGATCAAAAGATTGAATTATTGATTGAAAAGAGCAATTACACATTTGGCAAATTATTCTCCAGAAGAGTTTCAAGATATAAAAACAAAACTTTGTTCTGTGTTCTGAATGGAAAGAATAAAGTAAATTATTCCTGGAATGAAGTTTCGAAAATTGTTGCAAATTACTCTCAATCGCTTAGCAATAATCTGAATAATAAGAATTCCCCGGTTGCTTTTTTACTTGAAAATTCTCCTGAAATGGCTTTTCTCGACCTTGCCTGTTTAACAAGCGGCATTGTAAATGTTATGATACCGGCTAATTCTGTACCTGCGCATATTGAGTTTATTTTAAATAAGACTGCCTCGAACCTGATTTTCGTCCATGATGAGCAACAACTCTCCAAAATCAAATCGATAAGAAAAAATTTAAAACATTCACCTTTGGTTGTCCTTTTGCAGGGAAACAGTGCAGAAGAATGGGTGATTAATTTTCAAAAATTCTTACGAAAAACTGAAATGTCAGCGGACCCTAAAAGCACTATCCGGCAAACGAGTGATATGGCAACGGTGATGTTCACATCAGGAACAACAGGTGATCCGAAAGGAATTATTTTCTCTGATAAAAATATAGTCTATAAACGATTTTGCAGAGCTTTGGCAATACCAGAAATTGGAGATAATGATATCTTTCTTGCATACCTTCCGCTTTTTCATACTTTTGGCAGATACCTCGAGATGACCGGTTCGGTTTTTCTTGGTGCAGAATATGTTTTTATGGAAAACCCTGCTGTTGAAACTCTGATTGCAAACATGAAATTCGTAAAACCCTCTGTTTTTATCAGTATCCCCAAAAAATGGTCACAGATTTACGAATATATTTCTTCCAAAACTGATCTGGAAACTGCAAGTCCGGCTGAAATCAGATTGGCACTTGAAAATGCAACCGGCGGGAATCTAAAATGGGGATTATCCGCTGCAGGTTATCTCGATCCTGAAGTTTTCTTATTCATGCAGAATAATGGCGTGGAACTACTTAGCGGATTTGGAATGACCGAAGCAACCGGAGGGATCACAATGACACCTCCTGGTGAGTATGTTCGAAACTCGATCGGCAAACCCCTGCCGGGTATAAATATCAAATTGGGGGAAGATGGAGAATTACTGGTGAAAGGTGGTTATGTGATGAAGGGTTATTTTGGTGAAACTCCTTCAGAAACCTTTGATAATGATGGTTGGTTCCCAACCGGCGATATCATGCGGATGGATAAGAACGGATATATTGAAATCATTGACCGAAAAAAAGAGATTTACAAAAATATTAAAGGGGAAACTATCGCCCCTCAAAAAATTGAGAACTTTTTCAGGGATTTTGATTCGGTAAAACAAGTGTTTCTCGTCGGTGATCACCGTCCTTTTAATACGATACTCATTGTGCCTGAGATGGAAAATCTGAATCCTGATCTCGATAATTTAGACAAAATCAGAGACTACTATTCTTCGATGGTTGTCGGAGTTAATCAGTTCCTTGCTCCATTCGAGCGTATTGTTGATTTTCGGATAGCAGACAGGACTTTTTCTGCCGAAATGGGAGAGCTCACACCAAAAGGAACTTATAAACGTAAAGTAATTGAAGCTAATTTTAAAGATACTATTGAGCAAATGTACCTTAAGCCATTCACTGAGCTGTATCCGGATAATATTCCTGTACGTCTGCCTAACTGGTTTCTCCGTGAAAAAGGCTGTCTTAGTACTGATGTAATTTCCATTCCTGGTGAAATAGCCATCCCGAAATCAGGGATTTCACTGCTTGTTAAACGTTCCAGGCATAAGGATAAAAAAATAATCAAAATTGGAAGTTACTTATATGAAACTGATTATAAGACTGTTGACCTGCAGAATCTCCTTATCAATCCTTTATACTGGATTGGTAATAAGGAACTCGTAGATTTCTGCGGTGAGAGTATTGTTCAATGGTACAGAAATTCTAATCCGGACAAAAATCTTCGTGTTGTTGATACAGTCGGGAAAATGACCGCCAACCCGCACCTTATAGAGAACATGAATGAATTTATTGAATCTGAAGAGATATCTCTATGGGGCTTGCATAATGCGACTCTAATTCTTCAGATGCATGATATAAATTCAAATTTTCTGGCTGTCCGTTATCTGAAAAAGGTCTTACAGCATAAAAACTTACAAGCTTATAAAACAGCATTAAATATTACCCTTCGCCCATATATCAATGATAGTGTCCTGATCAGAAGAGAGATGTTCAAAGTGGCAGTGGTAAATAAAGCTGAAAGTATTAACAATCTTTTCAGACTTTACTTCGGTTTTAACGCAGATCTTTTAGATGAAAATCTTACGCAATTTCTCGTGGAAGAGTTTAATGACCGTAACTTTGTACGTTCGATTGAAGAAACGATCGATTTAATTCTGCATGACAGTGAATTTGATAATCATCAAAATAAAATAATGTCATCACTGATACATTTGCTTGGCGCTTATGGAATACTCCACCCGACATCCTATGAGCTGATCAGACAGGTTTTTGTTAAATATCAGCTCCTTACTGAATTCCCGCATATTTCAGTGATTGCAGGAAACGAAAGGACAAGAATGCGTGAAGGATTCCGTGGCTGGCTGGGTGAAAACCATGATATTGCAGTGGATATTGAAACCGGCGAAGAGTACCGATGGAGAGATGTTATGATCTTTGAACAGGATATTGATCCTGATGATAAAGATCGTATTACAGGTGTTATTACTAAAACTGCAGTTTTACGTGAAGCGATTTTTCTTTTAAGTGATGCCAAAATAATTATGCTCGCAAACATTCCTCCCGGTGGTGTGTGGGTTAGTCATTTGCGCACTTATCACGACAAGGTTGTTTACAGAGTTTCTGTGCAGACAAGAATGCAGGGATCATTTGAATTTGTATTAAATCTTAATAAAAAACTTAGTGTTGCAAAGGTCAGGGAAGAGGTAAACTGGCTAATTCTTGCCGGGTCAAGACATTTTATGCATGAATTGGTTGAAGATTTTGGCGGTTATTGGGAGGATTTTGACCTCTGGAGCGGCAAATTTGTTGCCGGTGATACAGTTGATAGATATTTGCAGAGGGAACTTAAAAGACAGGATGAATCGAGTACCGAAAAAATTGCCCATCTATGGCCTTTCTTCGTCTGGAATGCTTCAGCTGCTTTTTTTAATTTTTGGAAACTGACCGGCTACAGATTGAAACTGGGCGACTGCTCTCCTGGCAATTTTATTATTGCTCCTCATGACTATCAGTCAGGAACAAAAGTGGTATCTTTTTCGGAGCGTGAAGCCTATTCAAACATTGCCGAATTATTCCAGTATTTTATGAAAAATTTTGTTTCTGCAGTCGAAAAAAATTATCCCTCTATTATCAACCGGCATATAACCAATTATGTTTTCTCTGGACTTATCAATACTGAAGGAGAACGAAAGGGTTTGGAAATACTCTCTCATCTGAAACAGCATCTGATAAAAAATACGTCTGAGTTATCCTCTGAAATTATGCCCGATCTCGATTCCTATCTGGATAAAGTTACAACCGATGGTTTTATTCCCAAGCAATTATATTTTTCAATAAAGCGTTTCCACAGATGGTTCAAACTCAATTCTGAAGCCTCTTTTGAAGCTCAGGCAGAAATGCTCAATGATCTTTACTCTACATACCAACTTACCAAACTTGATGAATCCTATCCTGGATCAAGACTGAGATTTTTCCTCGACACAATATTTACTCAGTCTTCTCAAAGCCTGATAAATTCAATGAAAGAAATATTTAAGAAGTACCGAACAAATACTATTCAGCAGGATGAATTTCGTGTGCATCTGAGTGCACTCGAAAACGAATTTGAACTCAGCGACAGAGAAAAATACTTTATTACAAGGTTGAGTTACCCACACCTGCGCCCGGGTGATACAGCGGCATTGCTTGCCGCCAGCAGTGAGGGATTTAATAAGACTAATCTTGTTGTAAAATATGAAGATTATGAGGGCGAAACATTTTATATAAGGCAGCCGATATCTCCAAAAGAAATCTCTAAATTGCATCAATTATTTCAGGAAGTGAACTTGGATATCAGTTTTAAACCCGAACATGAATTCCTTGTAGCTGTTTCTGAGAGGGGTTTTATCATTGGCGGACTTTTCTACTCGTTCACGGACGCTCAAACTGTATTTATGGATAAAATAGTTGTCGCAGGAAGGTACAGGAAAAAAGGCATCAGCGATAAACTGATGAATGAACTCTTCAACAGATTACCTGGTGCAGGAGTTACCTTTGTTACAACAGGTTTTTTCCGTCCTGAATATTTCTACAGGTTCGGTTTTAAAATTGAAAGAAAATACTCCGGTCTTGTTAAAACACTGACTACCGAAAATTGAAAATTTGTCGGATAGGAGCCTTTAAAGCGGGATAATTCTGAGATTAACTATGAATAATTCCTGAAAATCTTAGAATCATAAGTTAAGAATCGAGTTGTACTCACTTCAAAGATTAATTTTTTGTGATACAGAGCACATTTCTACACCATTTCCAATATTTTTTCGGGAACTTTTTGGTTATTGGAAAATTTTCATTATAAGATAATACTTTACAGACTTTTTTCACTCAGGCAAATTTCATTAAAAATATACTAATTCTGAGCGATAAATTGACATGTTGACCGATTTTAAGTATATTAAAAATCAGCAATTGGTGAGCTAAGTAAAATATTTTATAAACATATAAGGAGTATTGATGAAAAAACTTTTTTTCATTTTACTGTTAACATTTTCGGTAACAATATTCGGTCAGGTAAACCTGTTAAGTCCGGCAGATGATGCACTGACCCAGCCGACAGGTGTTACTTTGGACTGGGATCCGGTTGCCGGAGCCAATTTATACCGAATAACCGTTACGGATGGTATTACTCCCAATCAATATACAACTGCAATGACTGCTTACGGGATTGGCGGATTGACGCTTAATACCGTATATGACTGGAGCGTTGAAGCTTCTGATGATAATGGTCTGACCTACAATTTGGGCTCTTCAGCAACATGGAGTTTTCGCGTCAGGCTTGCAACAGCTTCTCTTGTTGCTCCTGCCAATTTTTCTGCAGGCAATTCTATTCAGCCGTTATTAGATTGGGATGCAGTTGCAGATGCTGACGAATACGATCTTGAAGTTGCCAGCGATGCTGCTTTCTTAACAATAATTTACTCAGCTACTTTATCTGATACTGAGTTTGATTTCGAAACGATCAATAACTTGCTAACTAATGGCGCAGCATATTATTGGAGAGTTAATGCAAGAAACACAACGACTCTGAACGAAAGTGATTTTCAGTCTGCATACAAATTCTGGGTAACTTCCGCTATTACACCGGTCCTCAGTTCTCCGATCGGTGGAGATCAGCTTTTCTCAAACCCGGTTCAACTTTCTTGGTACCTGAATCAGGCAGCCGGAAATGAAACTTATGATGTTTTTTACGGAACTACACCCGTTGGTACCTATGCCGGGACTACTCCGGTCGTTACTGGTCTGACAGATAAGAGTTACACAATGCCAACACTCACTGCGGGAACGACATATTACTGGCAGGTAAGATCGAAAACAGCATCCGGCGCTATCGCAGGTTATTCAAGCGTCGAATCATTTATCACACCAGGTACACTGCTTGTTCCTGTTCTCACCTGGCCTGATGACATGAATACAGTATATACAAATGATCCGTATCTGAATTGGTATCTGAATGGTCCTGGTTATCTTTTAAAATATCAGGTACGTTACGCAGAAGATCCTTCTACAGATGTTGACGGCCAACTTGATGATTTATCCGCTCAGAATTATCCATCGTTAATAAATGGATTTAATGTACAGTTATTAGATTTAGATCCCGGACAGACATATTACTGGCAGGTAAGATCAACAAATGATAATGGCGTGACTTTCTCAGCTTGGTCAGCAGCTGAAGGTTTTCTGACAGAGGGAGAAGGATTTCTTTATGTGCCGGTTCCATCTTACCCTTCACTCGGAGATATTGTATATAATACAGCTCCAACACTTTATTGGTACGTTGACGGTCCTTCATTCGGTCTAACTTACGATATTAATTATTCCAGCTATCCAGACGTTGACGTAAACGGCGTATTGAATAATAATCCCGTATATGTTGAAGATATAGCTGATTCATATCTTGCACTCAACAATTTAACTAACGGTTCGGATTATTACTGGCAGGTTCGTTCAAGAAACTCTTCTGCAACCTCAGATTGGTCAACTGTTGAAGAATTCACGGTTTATTCTGTTAATACGACACCTCCAACACCGAATCCATCATATCCAATCGGAGCAGAGACGGTCTATTCTAATTCACCATATCTTTATTATTATATCGATGAATGGATGGCAAATCTTGAATACGAGGTAAGATATTCTTCCACAGATGTAACTGACGGAAATGGAAAACTTACTGCAGGATTAAGTCTTGCCCTTACTACTGATGGTTATATCCAGTTAAATGGTCTCTCAACCGATGCCACTTACTACTGGCAGGTAAGATCAACAAATGATGGCGGGACAACATATTCATCCTGGTCTGTCGTTGAGAGTTTCTATGTCGATCCGGGTCAGGTTGTCGGTCCGGTTGTTCCTGTACCATCCTGGCCAATAGACGGAGAGGAAGTTTTCGACACAACACCGCAACTTTCATGGTATCTTAATGAAGCTGCAGCAGGACTTGAATATCAGGTGCTTTATGCAACCGATCCGGGAACAAGCGGCGGTGTATTGACTAATGGAACAGTGTCCACAGCCTGGATAAGCAATCGCTATATTGAATTGCCCGCTCTGGTACCTGGTGCCACTTATTACTGGCAGGTAAGATCACGCGTCGCAGCTAATCCGGGTGATGTCTCTGCTTATTCATCAGTCGAAGATTTTTCAATAAATGCCTCCAATGGTCCTGTTGTTCCACTTCCAGGCAGCCCGGTTGCAGGTGTTGAAATTCAGTCAAATTCTCCTGCAATGTCATGGCTACTACCAATCAGTACCGGTGGAAACCTTTTATATGAACTTGAGTTATCAAATTCTCCCGATATGTCGAATTCAATGGTAATAAATAATATTTCCGGTAAATCCAATGCTATCCCGAACCTTTCAAACGGCCAGAAATATTATTGGAGAGTTCGTTCCTATAATACTTCCGGTGTTTACTCCTTTTATTCACCAATGGGTTCATTCAGAATTGCTGGTGTCACAGGAGTGGAAGAGGAAATTTTACCTGAAGAATTCAGTGTTCAGCAAAATTATCCAAACCCGTTTAACCCAACCACAAATATCAGATTTGCCATACCATCTGATGCTCGTGTTTCTGTAAAAATATACAATTCTCTTGGTCAGGAAGTTAAGACTCTTCTTAACTCTGATCTGACGAGAGGTTATCATTCATTGGTTTGGAACGGTGATAATGATGCGGGTTCAAAGGTTTCAAGCGGAGCATACCTTTATAAGGTAACCGCTGGAAATTATTCAGAAACTAAAAAAATGGTATTACTGCGATAATTTCTCAGGTTCTCCTAAAATTAAAAAAGCCACCTTCATACGGTGGCTTTTTTTTTATCCGCAATTGAATTCAACGCAAATTATCCTTAGTTTAATTAACATATAATTCACAGATCGGTGCCTCGCTTTATGCAAGAAACATATTTTGCTCCTCCAGAAAGAACTGCAATTCAGGATATTCAAAAATTTACGTCCTCTATTACATCCCACCCGGATTTTCTTCTGATCGCTGAGAAAATGCCGGAACCATTTGTATTACTCGATAAACACCGTCAAATAGTATTTGCGAATAGAGCTTTTCTGAATCTGCTTAATCTTGAATCTCCGGAACTTATTCAGGGTTTGCGCGTTGGGGAAGCAGTCGGATGTTTACGTGCTAAAGTTATGGAAGCCGGGTGTGGAACGAGCGAGTATTGTGCAACCTGCGGTGCTGTGAATGCAATCCTAACCGGACTTAAAGGGACTGAAAATCAGCAGGAGTGTCGGATTATTCTCGCTGATGGTGTGACGAGCCTTGATCTTGAAGTAAAAGCCTCACCAATGAACGGAAATGGATCACAGATGGTTCTGTTTTTCGTGAAAGATGTCAGTGATAAAAAACGACGCAGCGCACTGGACAGAATCTTTTTTCATGACATTCTGAACACGGCGGGCGGATTAAAAGGAGTATTTGATGTTTTAAGTTTTACCACACCCGAAGAAAAGGACGAATTACTCAAAATGGGTGCAGGTATCTCAGAGACGCTGCTTGATGAAATTCTTGCTCAGAAAGATCTCTCAGCTGCTGAAAATAATGAATTGAGTGTCTCAAAGACCGAAATTGATTCGCTTGAGCTTTTACAGCAGGTTTATGGAGTTTATTCAAAACATCCTGTTAGCAGGAACAAATCGTTAAAACTTGATCCTCATACAGTCAGTATTAAAATACAATCCGATAAGACATTGTTAAAAAGAGTTCTTGGTAATCTTGTAAAAAATGCTCTGGAAGCATCAAAAACAGGAGATGTCGTTACACTTGGTGCATTGAAGGTAAAAGGTGAAATAACTTACTGGGTTCACAATCCGGCATTTATACCGCGAAATATCCAGTTGCAGATTTTCCAGCGTTCTTTCTCAACAAAAGGAAGCGGAAGAGGACTCGGAACCTATAGTATTAACCTCCTCACAACTAAATACCTCGGTGGCAGAGTAACTTTTGTTTCAGATGAAAACACAGGAACAATATTCAGAATTATTTTGCCTGTCTGAGATATTATTCTGAACACTTGGTTTGTTACTGTAATCTCTAATTTTGCTCCTTCAACACATCTGCATTTTTCTTAAAAGCTTGATCAATCGGCAAGTTTATCATGCAAATATTCTGGAATTGCATGTCAGATTCTGATCGATGACAAGTTTCAGGGGGTAAGACAATCCCTCAAATCTCAACAAGAAAAATAAATCCTATAAAGAATGTTAACAATTATTTTGAACAAATGATGACAAGATTGCTCTTTAAATTCTGATCATATACTATTTCATTCAGTATAATTCTGTTTCCCTGGGTGATACAGAATGCATCATTCTTGAGCAAAGATAATAAAATTGCACATCCTGAGCCTCTGGAAGTTGACGGCGGCATAAAAAAAGGGGACTGTTTACCAGTCCCCTTCTTAAAATGAATCTGAAGATTTTTCGGACAGGAACGCTGATTAGTGCATCCCTAAAAGAATCAAAATGTTATTTGATAAGCAGCATTTTCTTTGTCATTACATTTTGTCCTGCAGTCAATCTGTAAATGTAAGTACCACTTGCGAGATTCGAAGCATCAAAATACTCGCTGTAGGTTCCTGCAGAGCGGAATTCATTAACAATAACACTAACAGATTCACCCAAAGCATTGAATATCTCGAGTCTTGTCTTAGCATCTGCTGCTAATACAAAATCGATAGTTGTTGTTGGGTTAAACGGATTAGGATAATTTTGACTTAATGAAAATGAAGTCGGGCTTCCAACGTTAACCTCGATGATACTGGAATATGCAAATGAGCCATCGAAATCAATTTGTTTTAGTCTGTAATTATAAAGACCTGATGCAACATTTTCATCGCTGAATGAATAACTAACCGGTTCGGTTGAATATCCCGCTGCTGAAATTGTACCGACAGAAGTCCAATCTGTAACATTATTTTTTCTTTCGATCACAAAAGATGCACTATTTGTCTCTGTAGCTGTCTTCCATGTTAAAGATACATTGTTATTTGAAACTGATGCACCAAATGACACAAGTTCAACAGGTATAACGCCAGGAATTTCATCTGCTCCGATTTCAGGAGGTGTATCTCTTAACTGATTGTCAATATCAGTCGTAATTCCATCGATTGCAATACCTTTGCCCATAAGTGCTGAGAAGGTACCCTGAAGATGAAGATCTGATGCTGATACATAGTCAGGATCAGCGCTGATACTATTTACGTCCTGACCTGAAAGCGTCTGCCAGTCAGCGAGAGTAAGGGCAGATGCAGCATCAAAGAAACCAACATTTCCGGAAGGATTGTTATAGTTATTATAATCCGATACGAATGTACCAAGGGCTGCACTTCTGTAAACCGGATAAGCCGTAAAATCTGCTTCTTCGCATGAAATGCTGTTATTTTTAATAGTTGCAATTCCATCGGTAAAGTACAATCCCTGATAGGTTACTGCGCCGGTGCCTATGTCGGGAAGGTTTACCATATAGATTGAGTTGAAGTATATGTTTGCAGTTGCCGCAGCATGCGATACCCTTATGCCTCTTAAATAGGCAGTAGGATTAGCTGCAGAGAGAGCAAAACCATATATCATATTATTATAAATATTAAATGTTCCTTCAGCTTCAACACTTATTGCGGTTGCACCACTGGAAGCTGCATTGGTTATTGATGATAGCTGTGTAATCTTGTTGCCGTAAAAATTGAAAACTGAACCGGGCAGGAAATCAACAAATACCACTGCTTCATTCGTTACAGCTGAAGCAATATCCTGGTTAAGAATAATCTCATTATTGTAGAAATCTGCGCTTCCCATACGGTACCATGCCATTCCCCTTCTCTTTCCTTCAATCACGTTATTTTTAACAGTGATGTTATAAGGATATGATGCCGGAAGAGGTGTTCCTGTCTGATAAGAACCAATTCCTGCAGCATTCTGTGGATTTCCATCAAAATTGGCTTTCAGGTGGTTGTTTTCAACTAATATGTTATGAGGCACCCAATCCTGGCTTAAGTAATTACGACTCCTGAATACGATTGATCCAAGGAAAAGATTACCTGAAGTACTGACGGTTTGAACCTTGTAATATATATTACAGTTTTTAACTTCAACATTTGAAACATCGCCGACAAGCAGCATCGGAATAGCATTCCTGACAGCGGTAGGCGCTGATTCAATCGTAAGATCACGGGTAGATCCGCCTGTAGTATTTGAGCCGTCGAACACGATATTTGTGGTTGTACGCAAACTATCCCATGAAAGGCCGCCGGCAGTCGGAATGCCAAGAAGTAAGGCGCCTGAAGGGCCTGAGTTTCCGTCGCTTGGATAATTAAGTGTGATAACGGGCTGGGTTCCCATATACGGTTTGAATGTAACTGTATAAGGAGCAGCATCAACTGCAAGTCCGATACCTTTACCGCCGGTATTTGGCTCATTGATATTGCTGGTTATGTAGAACATACAATCACCGCCGACTAAACGGCTGTTCAATGCATTAAAAGCATCACCTAGTGTCGGATAATAAGGATCGCTTCCGTTTGGTCCGGTTCCGGCTGAACCAACATAGTAGTTTCCTGACATCGGCAATTCAAAAAGTTCTCTCCAGCTATAAGCAACACGGATGCCGTCAACATTTGTCTGATAAGCCTGAGTGCCTTGTCTTAATGCAACGGAGGCAAGTACAAAATCAGAATTAACATCAGTTGAGGCAATATCAGCAGCCGGTTCCGGAGAATTAGGATCAGGATTAATGAATACTTCGAACAAATCGTTACTTGCGCCTTCAACAAAAGTGGCTTTCAGAACGACAAGGAGTGTTGTCTGATATGGATGTGACACTGTTGAATAAGTAACTGTTGAAGATGAAGCTTTGCTGATACCCAGCACAAAATTAGTTCCGGTGCCATCATCTTTTACAAACAATCTCCCGCGGAAATTTGTGCTTGTAACAACGCCTTCTTTCAGATGAAAGAAGTAATCCCCTGTTGCTGTCGCAGAATCAACTCTGACTAAAACAGAAGCATAAACAGTGCCGGCAGTTGAATCGGCATTAAATATTTTTGTGACGTCCTCACGCGAGCCTGAGCCGCCGTTTACTTCAACCATATTTCCGATATTTGACGAAACATATCCCGGGTATGAAAGGCTTCCGGATGAGATAACAATAAAATTACCTGTGCCTGAATGATTTACCCAGCCATGCTGAGTCAAAGTATCGCCAGCCGTGTAATTAAATTCCTCTACTACTGCAACTTGTGAAAAACTGAAACCTGCAGTAATGGCGAGGATAAAAAGTAAGTAAAATATTTTCTTCATTTATTCTCCTGGTTTTTGATAAATTTTCACTAATGAACAAAATTAAGTCTTTTTTTAATAAATATCTTGAATTATGATAAAAAAAATGACAATTAATTTTTAAATAATACATGTCAGAATTGGATTTTCTTATTATCAGTAAGTTAATATCCTGCCCGATAAGATTTATCCATTAACATCGAATTTTTAATTTTTTTTACTTGAGAAAAGCGATGTGATCGAAAAGGAATAAAACACCAGAGGGGACCGAAGTCCCCTCTAAAATGTTAAATGTGATTGAAATAGCAGAAATTTATCTTTCTGCTGTTAAAGCATAATATTATTTCATCAATATCATTTTCTTAACATTGCTGTATGTGGTTCCGTTAATGCCTTTGGCATCGATTGTATAGAAATATACACCACTTGTAAGATCTGATGCGTTGAAGCTTACTTCATACAATCCGGCTGAGAATGAGCCGTTTACTGCTTCAGCTACTTCCTGTCCGATTGTGTTATATACTTTTACTACAACCTTTGCGTCAACCGGTACTGCGAATTTAATCTTCGTTGTCGGGTTGAACGGGTTTGGATAGTTCTGTCCAAGGCTGTACTGTGTCGGTACAAATTCTACTTCTACGGTCTGTGAGTATTCGAATGCTCCGCCGAAGTCGGTCTGACGCAGTCTGTAATATGATGTGCCTGATACAGGTGTGCGGTCAACGAACTGATATTTGCTGATCTCAGTCGTTGTTCCTTTACCTTCGACGTATCCTACTTTTACGAAGTTTACGTTATCCTGGCTGCGTTCGATCTGGAATCCCTGGTTGTTTGTTTCTGTTGCGGTTTCCCACTGTAATTCTACTGTCTCTCCGCTTACTGCTGCTGCGAAGCTTGTCAGTTCTACTGGTACTTCTATATCATATGTGATTGTGACAAGTACCGATG
>JAIOYW010000018.1 GCA_021740915.1 Ignavibacteriales bacterium
CCATACGGTAGTCTTTCAGTGATCCGGTTACGTTATCCGGGAATACAAAACGTGCGTCAAAGATTCCTGCCGGTGGTGCCGGTGGTAGTTCTGCTTCGCCAAGTCCTGCATCCAGTCCGTCTGTTCCAAGAGGATCGATACCTGCTGCCATATTGTATGTGCCGCCTACGCCGTCAACTACATTGAATGCGATTTCATACATTGCTGCTTCATTAACACCTTTTTCGCCGTCTTTTACCGGGGTATTCATAATGAGTTCACCGTTGCCGGAAGCTTTTACCCAATATCCATGTCCTGGCATCAGGTTCTCCGGAACTACATATCCATTATCAAAACCAAAAAATGAAGATGCTATCAATCCCGGGGGATCAGAAATTACAGCAGATACAGGAGTCTCAACATTAAATGGTCCGACCATATTCCAGCCTTCACTAACTGAAACATTTCCAACAAAAGCCTGTCCTGTAAATGTATGTTCATCTGCTTCAGAAAACTTCAGCCAGTAACCGGCACCATTAATAAGATTATCAACGACCACATAACCATTGTCAAATCCAAAAGCGCTTGTTACTGCTGCCGGGAAAAGTGTTGCAACTGACATATCAGCCATTGCAAGCGGAACTGAAATAATATTCCAGCCGTCCGCAGTATTAAATGTAGATTCCAGTGCAGAAGTAAATTCTATTTTTAATGATGTGACAGCGCTATTGGTAAGTGAAAATGTATTTGTGCTTTTCATATTAACATTGACAAAAATTCCTCCAAATGCATCTGTCAGGTAAAAAGATCCATCTGGTAAGGATTCAGGGTTCCAGTTAAATGTAAAAGGATAGCCGGAAACGCCTGGCTGGAATTGAAATGTCCATTCCGCCTCAGTCAATTCGGAGTTCCTTATGTCGATTAGTGAAGAGGCAGGAGGAGTAACCGGTAAATTAAGTCTTGCATCGAATGCACCGGCAGGTGGAACAGGAGGAAGCTCAATTTCACCAAGTTCGCTGTCTATACCATCTGTGGCATTTGGATGCTGACCGATTTGCAGGTCAATATCTGATTTTGCGCCGCCCGCATCAAGTACAGAAAGAGTAAGATTCCAGACATTTGGTGGTGTCCCTGCAGGGCCTGATAGTGTTGCATATCTTCCTGAAACTCCGGCAACAACCGTCCTGATAAGCACACCTGATTCACTGTCAATTTCATGGACACCGGCGCCATTAGTAACAATGTAATTGCCATTGCCCAGCTGAAAGCAGCCGCGTAATCCAGTTACACCTGTAAGAAATTTGATCTGAGTTCCATTCGCATCATAGACATACAAACCGGAAGGTGGTGAAAAACCGGCTACTGCTACATTGCCGTCAGTCTGCTCCGATATTTGTTCCGGAAAAGAAATTGAGGTGACAAAATAACCCAGTAAATTCCCGTCAAAATCATAACGATGAACTGCATTGCTTGAAGAGCCTGAGGCAAGCGCATCAGATGCTCTGAAAATAATATCAAACGGGCTATCTACTCCACCGGTGGTCGGTGTGATAAAACTTCCAATAAAATTGCCCATATTATCAAATTCCTGTATCAGGTCATCAACTGGGGCAGAACCATTTGTCACCAGAAGATTTCCCGTTACCGGATGATAATTATGTCCCCTAACATTATTGAGGATATCATTATTAACTCCGCCAGCCGGTGCAAAAAAACTTGAGAACACACCTGCTGTATCATATGCCATTACCCCGTCCTTTATCTGATCGGAGATAGAGTAAAATCCCCATGGACTGGTTCTTGTCTGGATGGGTGTTGTGAGATTCGAAGCATCAGAGAGTGTTACTTCAGGGTCAACAAGATCACCTGAATAAGGATCTAATCCGAGAGTTCTTTTCCCGGTTGATTCCATTACCAGGAGCATGCCTCCTTCAGATTTCAGATTGGAGACCGAATACCCTAATCCCGGATTTGTAATTCTTCCATCGGTATAATGCATTCTTGCATCATTCAAATTTATTTCAGCAGAGATTTGATGCCAAAAGGCAGTATAACCGTTGTTTATCGGATCATGAACTTTAGTAATGACAGCATAGACCGGCATACCGTTTTCAACACCGACAGCATCTATAAAATATCCATCTTTCGTATAAATACTGAAAGGAAGTCCAAAATTCGCTGCGGCTAGTCTTGCCTCCGTAATGAGGCCGAAATCGTTTTCCGATTTTAAAAGCAGATCATTATAAGAGATATTTGGTCTGTCCTGTGCTTTAACAATAAAAGCAAACAAAACCAAAGCAAAAAATACATACTTGTGTAAGTTTTGATACATTGAACCTCCGAAGTGTTTGTTAAAAGTAAACTAAATTAGAAAATAATATAATTTCGGTTCAATTTAAAGTACTTGCTCAGAATTTCCAATTGAAATTAATGAAAATACGACCTAATGTCGTGTTTTGTTCGAACGTCCCCTCATAATTGAGAGTCAGATAAAATTTTCTCAGGAAATTAACACCCAGGTCAGCTTCAAGAATATTCTGTTTAAGATCGGTAGCGCTGCGAATAAAATGATACTTTACTATTCGGTATCCAATACCGCAATCAAGTAAATTGTTTAAGAGTTCTTTCCTTATCTGAAACCCTGCAATGTTGCCGTCAATGTAATTTGTTCTAAGGAAATTTGTCGAAAAAGAGAGTGAGGCATTAATTAGCGGGACTCTGGAATATGAAGCATAGAAACCATAATTATCAGATGATCTGATATCAGATTTCTTAGCCCTCGTGCCATAACTTATGCCCAGGAAGAGATTATTGAACGGTCTGAGATTTAAACGCGCCCTGAAACCCTGTCTTGTTTCATTGTCGTAGATACTATCTGCAAGAGTTCTGAATGTTTCATAATAAATGACATTTTTTCTTGCATCATAAGAAGCATTCATAGATAACCATCGGTTAAAACTGTAACCGGCAGAAAGATAGATACTTGTAATATTAAAGGTGGTCTCAGAAATACCACGGAATTTTTTATAAAGATCAATTTCTGAAGAGAAGAATAAGTTTAACCTGCTTAAGGGTAAGGAAGAATGCTGAAAATACAGAAATCTCCTGTCAGTATTTAAATTATTTGTCTGATTAATAATACTGAATGAATTATTCATTATTCCTTCAAATACCGAGTCCTGCCGGGATATGTATGCTCCTGCCTGAAATAATTTGACAATGACTCCGTAATCCGAAAAATTCGGTCGGGAGCCGGCAATTACACCATATTCAAAATACTTTGTGTTATTTTCATATTGGAATCCATCAATAGCGCCGGCATTGGAAAGTTTGGGATTTATTTTTCTTCCAACCGTAAGTCTGGATGATTCACTTATTTTATAAATTAGGGCAAGGTCATATATCTTGAGGGCTTCTCCAAGATTCGATTTTACTCGCTGCCAGTCACGGGTACGATAATTAAAGGTAATATATGTCTGTAAATCAATCGGCAAACCTGCAACATCTTTACTATCGAGAGAAAGCCTGTAGCGCCACCTTTGATTATCAGCCCGGCTGCTGTAATTATTAAAATTTGTATAGGATGTGACTGAAAACTTTCCTCTAAAATCAGAAGATTCTTTGATGAATTCTTTGGATTTATCTGGTAAAACTGCAATTACTGGTTCAATCATATCTTTTGAATCATCAGTGGAATCTGCAAACTCTCCCGTAAATCTTGCAAACCCGGTTAAGGAATCGCCTTTTTTAAATTCCGCTTCTGTAATCGGCTCACCCGCGAGAGAAGTACTTGACTTAAATTTGACTTTCACAACAGGAATTAAGTCAGTTCCACGGCTATAATAAAGTGTATCGCCTATCTCGAAACCCTTAGTCTCGCTAAACTTGACATAGATGGTGGACCGGGTGACAAGAGAGATTTCACCTGTTATAGCAATGCTTTTTTCTTGAGCATTAAATGAAGCCGCAAAAAACAGGCATACAGTAAGGAAATATATTTTTTTCATCATTTGTCAATTAATTTTAAGTGACTTGCTGATTTATCGCTTCCATCCGGGTGACAATCATAACAGGCGATGCTATTATAAATGTAGCCCTGTACCCCTTCATGCTCATTATCCATTTCAGATTGACGATGCTCATGGCAGTCAATACAGGAGAATATTGAGAAATTTCCAGCAACAGTATGGCAATCTGAGCAGAGATTCCATTCATCATCATGTTTGCCTGAATAAATCGGGAAATACTGCTGATCGTGATTAAACGTTGACGGAATCCATGCGCTCTGAGAATGACATTCTTCACAATCAAGCGGAAATCCTTGTGATAAATGGTTTGGATTCGAAACTGAATTGTAATCCTGCTGATGGCATCCGACACAAGTGTTCGCAGTATTATTATAATTTCCATTATGGCATGAAACACATTGATCTGAGATAAGATTATGTGCGCCGATCAGAGCAAAATAATTATTATGAATCGGAAACGAGGCAGGTTCCCAATTTGCATTTGTAGTATGGCACTGGTCGCAATTCTGAGGAATGTTCAGGATTTCGTGATCAGGATTCGCCGAAGCCTGAAAATCGCTGAGATGACATTCAGAACATACACTGGATGTGCCTGTGTAACCAACGGCATGACAATCGGAACACTGGGTTGTAAGATGTACTCCTGTCAATGGGAAATTTGTATTGGCATGATCAAATGTAACCTCGTTCCATGCAGTAGCAGAATGACATAATTGACAATCTGTCGGGAAATTTTGTGTCACATGATCAGGTGCTGTATTATATACAGATAAATGGCAATCCACGCATACAGATGAAGTACCAGAGGTCACTCCCTGGTGGCAATCTGAACATGTTGCGGAAGTATGTCCTCCTAATAGCTGAAAATTTGTACTATTGTGATCGAATGACCCCGGAACCCAGGCAATGGTATTATGACAATCCTGGCATTGATCAGATAAACCGATAGCAGTATGATTGGGATTCAAAGAATTGTTAAAGTTCGATAAATGACAATCAACACAAACAGAAGAAGTGCCGGAAGTTATTCCCTGGTGACAATCTGAGCAATTCGCGGATGTATGACCTCCTAAAAGCTGAAAATTTGTACTATTGTGATCGAATGTCCCCGGAACCCAGGCTATTGTATTATGACAATCCTGACACTGATCAGATATTCCGATAACTGTATGATTGGGATTTAGGGAATTGTTAAAGTCTGATAAATGACAATCAGCACACAATGTGGAAGTTCCGGATGTGGAGCCTGTGTGACAATCTGAACACTGATTGGTGATATGTGCGCCAGCGAGTTGAAAACCAGTTGCAGAATGGTTAAATGTCCCCGGGATCCAAGCGGTGGTGTTGTGACAATCCTGACAAACATTCGAGATACCTGCTGTCTGATGGTTAGGATTTACCGAATTCAGATACTTTTGCTCATGACAGGATATACAGTCAACCGGGAGAGGGTTATAACCGGAGATGTGACAGACGCTGCACTCAGTCTCAAGATGCGCACCAGTAAGCGGGAAGGCGGAATTAGCATGATTAAATGAACTTCCTTCGCTTCCATCCGGATGACAAGCTAAACAGGCTGTGCTGCTAAATTGATAGCCCTGGACTCCCTGATGTTCTGAAGCCATCTGAGCTTGTCCATGCTCATGGCAGTTGATACACTCAAATACTGAATAATTCGAAGAGATTGTGTGACAATCCGAACAAATATTCCATTCCCCCTGATGTTTTCCTGAATATATTGGAAAAAAGGCTGCATCATGTTCAAAAGTCGATGGTGTCCATGCAGTCTGGTTATGACATTCAGTACAGTCCTGAGAAAAACTTGGTAAATTATGCGGCGGGTTCGAAACTGACTGGTAGTCATCCGAATGACAGCCATAACACTGATCCGGAGTGTTCACATAATCTCCTGAATGACATTGACTACAGTCATTGCTAATCTGTGTATGTGCTCCTGTAATCAGATAGTATTGATTATGCTGCGGAAATTCTGCAGGCTCCCACCCGATTGAAGTAGTATGACATGTGGAACAATCGTCGCCCAGATTTAATGCTGTGTGATTCGGATTAATCGCCTGCTGGTAATCATCTGAATGACAATCTGTACATGCAGTCGAGGTGCCTGCAAGTCCTCCTGTATGACAGGATTGGCAATCGGTATTCGTATGTCCGCCTGTTAAAAGGAAATTTGTCTGTCCGTGATCATAAACGATATCAGCCCATTGTTCACTTACATGACAGATATCGCAATTTGTCGGATAATTTTGGCCAAGATGATTCGGCGCATTGTTGTAATTCTGATCATGACAACTCAAACATTCCGTAGGAAGAGCGGAATAACCATTTGTATGGCATTGACTGCAGTCAAGCGGAGAATGCGCCCCTGTAAGCGGAAAAGCTGATGTCTGGTGATCAAACGCCCCCTGATCGCTTCCATCAGGATGGCAGGCAAAACATTCAGGGCTTGAATAGATATATCCTGTTATCGATCTGTGTTTCTGATCCATTTCGATTTTGTTGTGCTCATGACACTGAGTACAATCAAAAGCTGAAAAATTTGAAGCTTGTGTATGACAATCAGCGCACGAAGCCCATTCCCCATTGTGTTTTCCTGAATATATCGGAAAATAAGGTCCATCATGGTCAAAATTGGCTTGATTCCATTGGGTCGGAGAATGACAATCTTCGCAGGTTGTAGGAAATCCGGCAGAAAGGTGTGCCGGGTTCGTTGAGTTATTATATTCAATCGTATGACAAGAATAGCAGTCTGAGTTGGTATTTGAATACCCAGTCGAGTGACAATCTGAACATGAGACCGTAATAAGCGAATGAGAATTTGTTAATGCGAACACATTATTATGATCAGGATATTGAGCTGGCTGCCATCCTGGTCCTGTCTGGTGGCATCTGGCACAATCTGTTCCGGTATTTATCGTAATATGGTTTGGATTCTGTGCACTATTGTAATCAGTTTGATGACAATCAGAACATTGCGCTGATGTTCCGGCAAAACCGGCTGAATGGCAGTCAGAGCAGTTTGCTGCATTATGAGAGCCTGTCAAAGGAAAATTAGTTGCCGAATGGTTAAATGTTGAAGCCTGCCAGGTTTGCGTATCATGGCAGATCACACAATCGGTAGGATATCCCTGCGGCAGATGATTCGGAGCACTCTGATAATTATTTAAATGGCAGCTGTAACAGTCAGTCGGTGTATTTTGATAGCCTGTTTGATGACAATCGGCACAACTTACTGATTGATGTTGCCCGGTGAGTGGAAAACCTGTATTTGCATGATTCGGTCCGTCATCTCCCTCACCTGAAGGATGGCAAGTATAACAAGCCTGACTATTGTACTGGTATCCATTGACTCCCTGATGGTCGCTATCCACTTCAGACTTATTTGAATGTTCGTGACAATTAATACAGGAGAAATCCTGGTAATTTGAGCTATTTATATGACAGTCTGAACAATTATCCCATTCACCACGGTGCTTGCCCGAATAAATCGGGAAATATGGCCCATCATGGTCAAAATCTGCCGGTGACCAGGCATTCTGATTGTGACATTGTGTACAATCTGTATCGAATGCAAGGGTCTGATGCGGAGGATCAACCGTAGAATTATATTCATCCTGATGACATCCGACGCACTGATTGGGGGTATTAGTATAACCCGCAGAATGACAAGACTGACATTGGCTGGCAATGGCAGTGTGAGCCCCGATAATCGGATAGATATTGTTATGCCCCGGGAATTGTGCAGGCTGCCAGCCTGGTGATGTCGTGTGACAGGTTTGACAATCCTGAGAAAAATTATTCTGGGAGTGTGAAGGGTTAACGGTTGCCTGGAAATCCTGTAGATGGCATGAAACACATTGGTTCGAAAGTCCTGTAAACAGGTTGCTCGTATGGCAGGAAGCACAGGTTGCAATAGAATGTCCTCCGGTCAGAGGGAAAAAATTATGATCGAAACCAGTCCCGGACCAGGAATTAGAAGTCAGGGTATGGCAACTTTCACAGTCTTTTGAAAATCCGGACAAAATATGGTTGGGATTCTGTGTGGAATTATAGTCTTCGGTATGACAGTCGAAACACTGGACACCTAAAGGAACAAAATTTAATTTCGATGATGAGCTGTGACAACTCTCACAATCGGCAACCGCATGTGACCCCAGTAGCGGAAATCTTCCCAACTGATGAATTTCAGTAATGCTGCTTACGACCCAGGATTCTGGTGTGTGGCATCTTTCACAATCAAAACCAGTGGAATTCTCATGCACATCTTTGTGGCAACTGATGCAGCGGGAATCTGAAGAACTGAAGACAAGTGTATTATGGCAGCTTTTACAGTCTGCTGCTTTATGCTGCCCCAAAAGTTCAAATCCAGTAGTAGAATGGTCATACGAAAGTTTTGAACGATCAATCTTCCAGTTATCTGTTGTATGACAAACAAGGCAATCTATGTCGAAATTACTTCCATGCGGAGATTGTCCGAATATTCCATTAGAAAGGAATAATATTATCAGGAATGACAGACGATACATCTTATATCTTCCCTCCTAAATTGACGATATTTTTCACCAGAGACTTCAACAATTTTATGACATTCAGAACAAGGCACTTTTTCGTGAGCCCCGGCAAGTGAAAATTTTGTTTTGGAATGATCAAATTTTTCAGGTTTCCAATCATTAAAACCATGGCATTTTAAACAATCCGTCTTCCCATCAATTGCAAATTGTGACTTATGAATATCAGAATGGCATGATTCGCATTCAGACGAAAGGTTTTTAAACAAATGCAATTTTTTTCCTGAAAATGTCTCCTTTATATGGCAAGATGAGCACTGTATCTGATTATGTCTGCCGAAAAGAGAAAATTTGGTCTTGTTATGATCAAAAGTTACAGAAGACCACAGGTCTGTATCGTGACAATTCTCACAACGGTTTTTTCCAAGATAAGCTTCAGAAATCTGATCGCCATGAACGTTTTTATGGCAGCGGGCACAATTATCAGACTGAACCCTGAAATTCCATATACCTTCGAGCAAATGACAGGATTCACAGGGTGTTGCCAAATGCCCACCAGTCAATTTAAATTGTGAATTATTATGTTCAGTAATTGAAAATAGCGACGGTGTGAAATTTTCTACCACGTGACACTCGGAACAATCCCGGATCAAATTGATGGTGGAAAACTGCCCCTTATGATAATCTTCATGACAATTAGCACATTTTTCAAATTCAGGCTTTGAAGCTATCCCTCCTGAGTGGCATTTTTTACAATCAAGATTCGTATGCTTTCCAAGAAGTGGAAATTTGGTTTTTCCGTGGTCAAACTTATCAATGTTAAGTATTTTTTTGAAAGATTCTGTGGAATGGCAGTCAGTACAGCTTTTACCGAATGCTCCGTTATGTATATCGTTATGACATGATTCACATGAATTAAAATTAAGTCCGGTAAACCTCTGAAATTTTCCTTCTTTGGTCTCCTCGATTCTGTGACATTTTTCACATTCGACTTTCTGGTGTGACCCGGTCAGTTTGAACTTTGTCCGGTTATGGTCAAAATTAACAGCCGGTTTGAAACTGTCATTACCGTGGCAGGATGAGCATTCAGAACCTAATTTTCCCTTATGAAAATCTTCGTGGCACGAGAGACAGGTTTGCTCAAGTCCTAAATACGTTCCCTTCCTGCTTTTTAATTCTTTATCAGTAATAAAATCAGCTTTGTGACACTTAGCACATTCTGCCTGATTATGTTTCCCGATTAATTTGAATCCTGTTTTATTATGATCGAAAGACTTCTCATCAAATCGGACTATCTGGAAATTTCTACCATGATGTTCACTATGACAGGAGAAGCAATCTTTTGATCTCGCTTCAGGCGAAACATGGAATCCTCTCTCCTTTGAAATAAGAGCAGCAATTTCTTTATGGCAGGTGAGGCATTTATTATTTGATACTGCTTTGCCTAATTCGTGGCATTTTGTACAATTGCTCATGCCCTCGTATTTAGAATGTGCTTTAGTAAGATCGCCGGGTGAAATCTGTGCAGATAGATTTATGAAACAGAAAAAGGCAGCCAATATTTTAATTAATGTTTTAATATCACTTCACCATATTTCTTTGTTATATTAATTCCAATTTTTTCGAGAAATTGATTAGGGAGTTCTCCTCCGGCAAAAACATAAACCAAATCATTATTGATCTCAGCAATCTCGTTGTCAATTTCAATCAGGACTGATTTTTCCTTGATCTCTTTAACATTGGATTTTAAAATGACATCAATTTTGCCTGATTTATTATATTCTTCCAACAGTTCAAGATTTTTCGATTTTATCCGGCTGAATGAATCAGCCCGATATGATAATTTAACCCTGTTGTTTTCATCGGCTAACATCATTGCTGATTCAACAGCGGAATCTCCTCCACCAACTACCAGAATATCCTGTTCTTTTATAAGTTCCGGTTCAAGCAGCCGGTAATATACTTTGGGCAAATTCTCCCCGGGCACTCCTAATTTCCGTGGCGAACCTCGTCTTCCGATTGCCAGCAGAATCGCCTCGGAAGTATAGACCCCCGCGGAAGTTTCAACCTGAAAAATATTCTCACTTTTTTGAACACTCGTAACTTTATTATACTCTTTAATATCAATGCTATTTTTAGTAATGACATCATTCCATAATTCCAGGATCTGCTGCTTATTAGTCTCAACAAATTTCACTTTTCCATATAGCGGCAAATCCATCGGTGAAGTCATCACTAACTTAGCTCTTGGAAAAGTAAATACTGTCCCGCCGATACTGTCCTGTTCGAGGCAAACAGAACTTATGCCCAGTTTCTTAGCAGAAAGGCTGGCGGCGATCCCGGCAGGACCAGCACCTATAATGATCAGATCATATTGTGCACCTGATTTCTTTGAGAGAGATGAAGCAATATTTTCAACTGCCTGTTTTCCCTGTTCTACCGCATTTTTAATTAACCCCATTCCTCCCAGTTCACCGGCAATATATACACCCGGAACATTAGTCATAAACTTCTCATTAACATGAGGAAGCTCGACACCTCTTTTTTCAGTACCTATAACAAGTGATATAGCCTGAACCGGACATGCGTGAAAACATGCACCATGACCCACACATCGTGATGCGTTTATTGTGGTTGCCTTTCCTCCTGCAATTCCGAGGATGTCCTTCTCCGGACAAGCAGCGATACATGCACCGGAACCAATACACGAATCAGGGTCAATTGATGGATGAAGTGATACTGGTTCGAAAATTCCAGTCGCTTTCGCCTTATTAATTTTCTCCCTTGTTATTGCCGAAGATTGTCTTTTAGATTTTATATATTTTATGACAATAATGATGGCCAATAGAAAAAGTACAGCGTATGTGACCAGATTTTCAATCAGAACTTCCGACTGAGCATCCAATTCTATAACCTTTTTAATGATTCAGCGGCAAGTTTCGCGGCTTCGCTTTCAGGATACCTGTCAATAATTTTCTCCCAAATAAGCTTAGCCTTTGATTTATCACCTCTTGTGGCAGCAATAGCGCCTAAATTATAATTAGCTTCACGATTGTCCTTATCGAAGGATAAAATAATATTAGTGTATTCTTCAGCTTTGTCGATCCTGCTGGCATTATAATGCATTAAGGTAAGACCAAGCAGAATATCTGTCCTTTTGGGACCCTTTAAAAGTATTTTTTCTAAAATTGGTATTGCCTGCTCCGTCATATGCGCTGAGGCCAGAACTTCTGCATAAGCTTTGGCTTTGACAGTATCTTCAGGATTTCCTTCGTATGCTTTTTTCAGCATTTCCAACTGGTGTTTGAAACTCTGGCTCACATTTGATCTCGAAGGCTCATTTCCCATCGGATTCATGTTTTTGTGTATATCATCCTCTGGCATATTTTTGCTGGCAATATTAGCTGGATTTTGAGGCTCACTATTTCCAGGACCAATAATAATAATCCCAATGATAATTGAAAGGAGAGCAAATATATATATATATACTGGTTTAATTTTTTTTAGAATATCCATGTGTACCCGAATGTTATTGAAACTCCAACGTGAATTAACATAATGATTAGCATAATTATGGCAAATGGCAGATGTGCAACATGCCAATATCTGAAAAGTTCTTTCATTGAGGATAATAAAACAATCCTCCTCTGAAGTACAAGTTTTGTCTTGATTATTTTAAGTAAAATTTTTAGATCTTTACCTTCAACACCAGTAGCTTTTAGTTCAAATCTTAATTTATTTAATAAAAGATAATTAGACCATTTATCCTCAAAAAGAAAAAATAATTTATGAAGATGTCCTTGCCTTGAAATTGATCCGAATTTACCAGCATCATCCAGTTTACTAAGTGTACTTGATTGAATTGCATATTCAGTACGTAACTGATCATTGATTGAAGTATTCTGCCTCATCAGATCATCGATGGTAAGTTCATTTCCCTGAATTGTTCTCGGTATTTGAATGTAAATAAACCTGCCGATTACTCCGCTAAGTACAACAGCTACCATACTCCAGAAACTGACGGATACCAAACCGCCGAACTTGAATGAGGTGTGAAATAGAACGAGAATTGGGCCGAGAGAACAAAGAAAAATATGAAATTCAAGCCAGTGTTTAAGTTTACCTAACCGAAATATTTTTTTGTATCGTTTTCGTATCATATAGATACTTACGCCCAAAAGCATAAAAATGGAGCCAATGATACCGAAACCATGTCCTAATAATCCGGAAGGCTTCAGTAATTCATATAACGGATGGAAAAACCTTTCCTCAATGGGAAGGGAATAATATGAATAGCCGTAATACACAAGAATTACAGTGGTGAAAAGGCTGATGAGTAAAAAACCTGATATATATATTCTATGAGTTATTTTGTTCAAGGGACTGACCTGAATGAAAATTTGATCTGTATTTATTCATTGCTTAAATTACATAAAATTTCGAATAATAACAATAATTCCATTACGATCGAATTTACTAAAGGCATTGTTATTATTAGCTTTGTTGGCTGTGATAAGTCTCACAATCCTTAATTCTAATGAAATTAGGAATTCTTTGTCCTAATTTAGATTCAGACTTAATATGAACAAGAATAAATTTTCCGGTTATACGACCCTACTGTATTACTGATCTAAAATAATCAAGGGTAATTCGCAATCCCTCTTTTCGATCAATTTTAGGTTCCCAGTTAAGAATCATTCTTGCCCGCGTAATATCAGGTTGTCTGATTTTAGGATCGTCTTCAGGCAGTTCTTTATAAATTATTTTACTTCCTGAATTTGTAAGTTTAAGTAATTCCTCGGCAAATTCTTTAATAGTGATTTCTGACGGGTTTCCAATGTTTACGGGATCAGTTTCATCCGAAAGAAGAAGTTTGAATATTCCATTAACCAGATCATCGACAAAACAGAAACTTCTTGTCTGTGATCCATCGCCAAAAACTGTTAAATCCTCACCCCGTAACGCCTGGCTTAAAAATGTCGGCAGTGCTCTGCCATCATCAACACGCATTCTCGGCCCATAAGTATTAAAGATCCTGACAATCCTCGTCTGGACTTTGTGGTAACGATGATAAGCCATTGTTATTGCTTCTCCGAATCGTTTTGCCTCATCATAGACACCCCTCGGACCTATTGGATTTACATTCCCCCAATAATTTTCCGTTTGCGGATGTATGTTTGGATCTCCATAAACCTCAGAAGTAGAGGCTAAAAGGAATCTTGCATTTTTCTCTTTTGCAAGACCAAGAACTTTGTGAGTACCGAGAGACCCTACTTTAAGCGTCTGAATCGGCAATTTAAGATAATCAATCGGACTTGCAGGTGAAGCGAAATGAAGGATGTAGTCAACCGGACCAGGTACATGAATATAATTCGTTACGTCATGTTTGATAAACTGAAAATCCTCATTCCCAAAAAGATGTGAAATGTTATTGATATTTCCGGTTAATAAATTATCAATACATACAACACGCATTCCCTCTGCCATCATCCGATCACAAAGATGTGACCCTAAAAATCCGGCGCCTCCTGTTACTACAGCTACCTTTTTACTCATATAAAATCTCTATTGTAATAGTTTTTTATTTTCAGTGACAAGAGTAAATAAACTAATGAGGATAAAGCCAAACATTCCTCCTATTAGTGTACTTACTATTACGCGGGGCCCCTCAGTACGAATTGGTGGAATTGCCGGATCCAAGACTTCAACAGTTGAAACATCTTTATTTTCCTGAATTTTTTCCTTAAAGAGTTGTTTTTCCAGCATAAGATATACTTCATTTAGAATTTTAACATCGCGGGTCAATCGGGCAAGGTCTGTCATAACCTCAGGCATATTACCGAAACTTGGCAGGTAATCTGTTTTCCCCTCAATTCCGGAAGTAAGTTTCTCATATTCCTTTTCAAGAATGCTTATTTTCGCTTTTATGGAAGAGATAGCCTCGGAAGAAGGATTAAAATTATATTCCAGCGTTTTGAGTTGAATTTGCAAACTCGTTAGCTCACTTTTAACCTTTGCTGCATTTTCTATAGAGGCAGAAAGCTGGTCGGTTAATGATATGGCTTTATGTTTTGTTTGAAAATTTTTCAGTGATTCTTCAGCCGATGCAAGTTGTTTTTTTGTTTCAAGAATCTGTGAATCCAGGAATTCCCTTGTTCTTCTTGCCTTTAAGTTCAGTTTATTCTTATTAATTTTATCGAGAGCTTCCACATAAGTATTAGCAACGCGGGCAGAAAAATGTCTGACTGAATCCTTCTCGTCGGAAAATCTTGCAAAATAGGGAGTCTTAAACTCAATCGAAAATTCAATTACTCCTTCTTTCGTAACCTGAGAATTGATCAATTGTTCAATGATAAGCAGAGCTTCGACAGAATCTCTAACGCCGAAATATTCAACAAGATTGCATTTCTTAATCACGAATTCAGAAGCAATTCTGCTTTCTAAAACAAAAGCATATAATTGAGAATTGCTGCTGCCGGTTTTAAGCCCGAACATGGAAAGTGCTTCCTGCCCTTCAGCTAATCCGGGAAAAGCCCCGAACTGATCTTCATCAGGGGGTAAAATGGTAACTTTTGCACTGTATCTAAGCGGCAACACAAAATAAACAAGTATAAAAGTGAGAATAGTTACCGAGAGCGTAAATATTAGAATGTACTTTTTTCTTGTAGAAAGTAGTTGAAGAATCTTCTGGAAATTCATTTCACCTCGAGGCAACAACCAAAGCAGTGATTGCAGTAATAATGGCAGCCATCTGCCCAGTTACAGTTAATACATCAATAAATACTTCCCAGAATTTTGGTGCGGGGGGGTCTTCCGGGACCCAAATTATATCCCCGGGTTCAATATTTTCAACCTCATCGTATTCAATCCATTCACCAGACGCACCCTTGATAACCCTTATATCATCATCAACTGCTCTCCATGCAAATCCGCCGGCTAATCTGATATAATCATCAATTTTAAAATCGGCTTTATAAACAATGTTTCCGGGAGAAACAACCTGACCGACTAAAGTAACGAAGTCTTTCGCTTCAGGGATGAAGATTTTATCGCCCATTTTTAAAATAATATCTTCTTTCTGATCTTTCTCGAAGAACAGTTTCTCGAAATCGATTACCATCCTCCCTTTCCGCTCACGAGACCGCGCCTTGAAATAATCATATTCATCATCCGTCATATCTGCACGAGGAACGATTTTCAATCTCTCATACTCGTAATCAGTTTCAACAATTTTGCTTGATCTCAGAACATAGGCATCTTTTAAAGAGGCTCTTTCTAAAAAGCCACCAACTTCATTAGTTAACAGTTGGTACAAACTAGTTCCGTCCTTCCTTATCTTATATACACCAGGAAATTTAACTTCCCCAAAAACTTCCACCGTTCTGTTAATTTTAAACTCAGGAATTTCTCGAATAATAACCTTATCGCCACTTAACAATTGAAAATGATCATCGAAGATATCTTGGAGTGAATAATAATAACTCTTCAATGTTTTTTTATCACTTTCAAACCGGATTAGTTCAAGTGAATCTGCTCTGGCATTTTCAGTAATGCCGCCGGCGATAGAAATCAGATCAGCAATCCGTTCATTTTCCTTGAGTTCATAATCTCCGGGATAAAAGATACTTCCAAGAATGCTAACGATTTTATCAGTTTTTTTGAAAATAATTTTTGAGTTGTTAAACAGGGATGGATTGCCTTGTAGATCGGACAAACGATAAAAAGATAGAAGATCACATGAAGTAGTATCAGAATTACTAAGAACAATCTCAATGTTTCTGATGTCAGTATCCTCATAAATTCCATCGGAAAGTCTAAGTAAATCTGTCAGCCTTGCTGTAGCCGGGAGTGAATAATTACCAGGATTTTTTACATTCCCGGAAAGAAAAACATTTATCAGCCGAATTTTGCTGATCATTATATTAACTATTACATCTTTGTACCGCGATAGAATTTTTCTCTCAATTTCATCTTTCCCCTCATTAAGAGTTTTGCCCTTCAATGCAAGCAGTCCGGATTGCGGGATAAATATGAGTCCCTCCGGATTTATAACTAATTGAATTTGCTGCTCATTTACACCTGAAACAGAAACAAGAAACTCATCACCTGGTCCGAGGATATATGAATCTGCTTCAATTTCACCGGTAAGAAGGGGAGAATCGGTTTTCTCAACTTTGTCTTTGACTGACAACATTGTAATCTGTTGTCTATGAGCATAACTGGGAATATTCTGAGAAATAATAATTCCATTTATAAAAAATATTAAAAGAAATATTTTTTTTCTCAAGTAATACTCCCGAAGTAAGTTCTGCGGTTTGTTATGCTTTTTTCCCCTGATTTGCTGCGGGTCGTGAATAATAATAATAATATTTGTAATACGAACCATAACCAGCTTTATAGCTGAAATTGTTGAGTATTACGCCTACGAACGATCTTGTTTCATGACTCAGCAATTCAACAGCCTTTAACATCAGATCATTTTCTGTAGTATTGGCAGAAACAACAAGCAATGTTGAATCAGCGATTCGCGAGAGTATTTCCGAATCAGTTACTGCAACAACAGGAGGCGAGTCCAGCATAACTATGTCGTACATCCCCTTCAATCTTTCCAAAAACTCGGACATTTGATTGGACCCTAAAATTTCCGAGGGGTTTGGAGGAATAGTTCCGGATGTGATAAAATCGAGATTTTCCAACTCAGATTTTCTGATGATATCCTCAAGTCCGGCTTTTCCAAAACAATAATCAGTAAAACCTGGCGATTTTTTCACTTTCATGATTGTATGAACTCTCGGTTTGCGAAGATCACAATCAACAACAACAACCCGTTTATTTGCCTGAGCAAAACTTCCTGCCAAGTTTATAGAGATTGTTGTTTTACCTTCACGGGGGGCTGCAGATGTAACAAGGAGTACCTTGGAATTAATGGCATCAAGTCTTGAGAACTGAATCCTTGTACGCAGAGCTCTGAAAGCTTCACTGGGTATTGAGTCCGGACGACGGGCAACAATAAATTCAAATTCTTTATTTGAGGAATCCACCACTCCTTCAATCTGTGGAATCCAGGCTAGCACATTCACGCCTTTAGCCTGGATATCTTCAGGAGTTTTAACAGTATTGTCAAAATAATTTCTAATAAACGCAACTGCGATTCCCATGCCTATGCCCATTATTAAACCGGCAATAACGATGAGAGTTCTATTCGGTTTTGTTGGTTTTTTCGGAACAAATGCTTTATCAATAATAAAAACACTTCCAGGAGTTGACTGCTCATTAATAAGAGCCTCTTGGTACTTTTCTTCCACTAAAAGGTACAGTTTTTCAATCGCAACTCTTTCCCTTTCGAGTCTTGCAAGATCGATAGTGCTTTTTGGAAGCGAATTGAACCTCTTCTCATAATCTGCAACTATTTTTGTTAACTGTTTTTCTGAAGACTTAAGTCCCTGGGTTTTTATCTCCTCTTCAAGTATTCTTGCAGTCCATTCCCTGACATTCTCAGGCGAAGATGCAAAAATACTAGCCTTCAAAATTTTAAGCTTTGGTTCTAATTTACTCTGGAGATCTTTGATTTTATTATCATACTCTGAAATAACAGCGTTCTTCTCAGCAGATTGCATTTTTCCGGAGAGGGCCAAATCCTTTTGAATCTCAAGTCTTGCAATCTGTTCCTGCAAATTATTTATATAAGGTTCATTTTTTATATTTTCAAGGTACGCATTGACATCAGGATCAATTTCTTTTAATCTTTCCTTGTACTTATTAAGATTATCTACAGAAATGGTGAGTTGAAGCCGGGTAGAGTTAAGTTGAGCTTCAAAAGATGTAAGCTGCGATATTAATGCTGCAGCCTGCTCATCCAAACGAATAATACCGCCTTTTTCCTGATATGATTTCAGATTGTTTTCAGCGCTCTGTAAATCATTTAATTTTTCAACACGCTGATTCGCGAGAAATTCCTTAACTGATGTTAACTGCAATCTGTTGTTCAGTAAATTCAGATCTCTATATGCCTGAGTATAACAATTCGCGATAAGCGCAGTCTCGTATGGCGAGGGGGTTTCAACGTCAATCTGAACAATATCCAGACCTCTTTTCTGTTCAATTTTTGGAAGGTCTGATAATACTGCTGCAATCTGAGCACGTGACATCAAAACAGGATTGAGCGGATCCGTTTTGTCAAGTAAATAATCTAATTTTGTCACAGAACCTGACGTAGTGACAGAATCAAGAATCCGATCAGCAACTGCCAATCGTGTATTGAAACTTTTTATTATTTCAATCTCATTGGCGATAAATCTGTCCATACCATAATTCTGAAACTCGGGCAGCAACGGTGCTTCGAGGATATTTCCCTGAGGTGTAGAAAGCTTGAAAATAGTGCTCGAACGGTAAATATCAACTGCATTTGCAGCATAGATTAAAGCAACTGCAAGTCCGGCAAGACTTATAAGTAAAATCGGAATAAGATTCAATCTTATCAGATTAATATAATCTTTAAGGGTATTTCCTTCGTTTTCTCTCAATCTGATCGATGAAAGCGTATTATTATCTGGCACGTAAACTCCTATCCTCTGGAAATATTTAATATTAGAATTGTTAATGAAATCATAGCTGATAGAACTGAAAGAGCGATTCCCAACCAATCCTTAAAGAAAAGTCGCGGACTACCCGGAACAACAAGGATATCATTAGTTTTTAGCTCAGGGATTTTTCTGTTGTTGAGCATAAGATTTTCTTCCCACATCAAATCGTTATAACTGAATTTAAACAATGTCTGGGAAGAATCGGGAGCAACCCTGTACAGCCTGAGATCATCAAACTCTGCATTCACTTCAGGCCCACCAGCAAGCGAAATCAGGTCAGTGACGGAAGTGTAAGATGGTACGAGATACTTTCCAGGAAACTTAACATAACCCCATACTGAAACCATCATATTTATAGCGTTTGGATCGGCATAATCAAAGAATCCGCCCTGCCGATTCATAATTGGATTTGATCTGCCTATTTCAAAGTCTTTTGTTTGGGCAGAAACATTCAAGCCCATTAATAAAATTATTGTTAGGATAAATAGCCCTGTTTTCCTCATCAATTTCAGAATTCCTTGATTTTTTGTGAGATATTGCTGGAAGAAAAAAATGATCCGGCTAAGCCGAAAAATATTCCTGTAATCAAAATATGTAAATTAAATAATTTAATAGATTTTACAAAAATAATAATTTCCCTGACAATCAAACGATCCCTCAGTAAATATAATATAATAAAGAATAGAAAATAGCTAACCAGGGCACTTATTAAGCCTAAAAGCAAGCCGCGCAAAATCACGGGAATTTTTATAGAAATAGGACGCGCCCCGACAAGTTTCATGGTTTTGTAATCCTGCATCTGGGATTCGATAATGATTTTATTCGTGGAATAGATCAGGTAGATACTAAAAACAAAAAGTATGAATGATAACCCGTAAATTATTTTCTTTGAAGAATTTACGATTTTAATAATGGATGATAATAGCGAATAATCATATTTAACATCGCTTACGATAGATTTACTTTTTAGATCATCGGTTAGACTTTTTAATTTTTGTTCAATACCTTTTACATTACGAATTGAAATCTCAAATGATGCAGGAAGAGGATTGAAATCGAGAATTTCCGAGAAATCTTTTCCGGTTTGGCTGATAAACTTATCCCTGGCCTGGGATTTGGATATGTATTTAACTGAACTGACAATCTCATTCATTTTAACTTCATTTAAAAAGTCAATCCGCGTTGCAACTTGTAGATCTTCTTCGAGAAAAACCTCAACACGAAGCTCTTTGTATAATTTATTTTCAATTATATCGGTATATAAGAAAAGAAGAAAAGCCAGATAAAACATGAGTATAGCAAAAACACTTGTGATAATAGTGATAATTGCTGCTAATTTTGCAGATTTAATTGATTTGATTGTTTCTGTAATATAAAATAGTATCATCTTAATAATTTGATTCGTCAATCCAGCGAGTGATTAGCCAATCATCTTCAGAATTCTTTCGCAGTGTCAGATTAACTCTCCCGTCAACGTAGATAATATCTGAAGGATTGAATGTAACTGTTAAATTAAAACTCCTGACGATGTTTGTCGAATCCTCTGTAACTGAAATAATATTATTCCATACAAGGTCTAATCTTTCAGAGTTTGAAAAAAGACCATAAGAGACCCGCATCTCATCATCACGTCCCCAGGAATAATCAATTCCCCTGTCGTAATCCCGATAAGAAAAAGTGAAATCTTCAGACAATAATTTACCATAAATTGTTGTGTCTTTAAAACTGTATGCATATTGAAAATTGTTGAAAACACCATCTATTTTCTTTTGTGAATTCAGAAAATTTCCATCACTTATATTATCTTCATCAAGTTTGGGTGCAAATGGGTTAATACACCCTGATAAAAAAAAGATGAAATAAATCATAACAATAGAAGTTCTAATATAAAGACGCTTTGAGTTCACTCCACGATATACTTTCTCTGATTTTATAGTCAGTCCATTCTGTTATTACCCAAAAGTTCCGGGAATCCAGTTTCAACCTTAACTCGGAAGATCCGGCATAATTTGATGTCTCCTCTGAGGCGGACAGCACAAATGAGATTGTATATGCTAACTGGACTAAAGCACTATCCCCGGTCTGAGTCTTTTGTGTATTCGTAAAACTAACTAAAATACTTGAATTATCTCGGACTGAAGAGATCAAATTAGCATAAAATTGTTTTTCTTTTTCAATACCCCAAAACTCAAATATCGGGTTATTCAGGCTTGTTTCACTTGAAGCAAAAAATCTGAATTCTTTTGAAATGTAAAGTGTATCTGCAAAGCAAATAAAATAATCATCCGAAATTTTTTCACTGTGTGCATTCACTAAATTTTCAAGTAGCTGGTCAATAGTTGTCGCAGGCTCGAAACTAGTTCGGGGTTGAACAGGTTTCTCAGGCTCCCGGGTACTTAATAGTTCGCAGCCAGCCACAATCAGACTTATTGATATTATGGAGAGAATTTTTCTCATACCGGAGAAAAAAATGCGATAAATCTTTGAGAATCTATATGATTGAATTTTTCACCAAAATAGTTACCAAATGTAAATCTAACGCAATAACCGCATTTTTCAAATGCAGAAATAATTTCACTAGGCTCAAATAATCTCACCGACTCGATAAAATTATATTCATTCTCATCATGACCGATACGAATATTCTTGATCACTCTGCCATCCTCAATTCTTCTTTCCTCTATTATTCTAAAACCCCCTGATTCTCTCTCAGTTTTTGGGTTAAGGCTATTAATCAGATAATTTCTGTTGAAAAAATCCAGAACATAGAACGATGATTCTTTTAAATTTTTTCTAATATTCCTCGGGAATGCGAAGTTCTGGTCGTCATCTTCGAAATAACCAAAACTGGTAAAAATGTTTAGCACCAAATCGAACGCTGATCGAAAAGCAACTTTTCTTATATCAGCATTAAAAAAATCAACATTACACCCTGAAGTTTGTTTCTCGAACTGAGCTTCTCTTAGTAAAGGATAACTAAGATCGAACCCCGTTACTTTGAATCCTTCCTTCGCAAAACTTATTGAATGCCTTCCTGCCCCACAGGCTGCATCCAAAATATTTGAGCCTTGATTTAATTGAGTTGTATTTAGAATGAGTTTTTTAATTTGTTCAGCTTCAGTCTGGTCACGGTGCGAGTACACCTGCGAGTAAAACCCAGATCTGAACCAATCTTCAAACCAATTTTTCATTCAAGTTCACTTCTGCCAAGTAATGCCCTGCCAATAGTCGCCTGATCAGCAAATTCAATATTTCCCCCTACAGGTAGTCCTCTGGCAATACGACTTATTTTAATATTGGAGGAACGGAGATATTTAGCGAGATAAAGAATTGTTGCTTCTCCTTCGGTAGTTGGATTCATGGCAAGAATAATCTCCTTAACATCTCCCATCGAGATTCTCTCTGTTAATTCGCGTATCCTGAGAGATTCAGCGCCTCTGCCACTTAAAGGAGATAAAACTCCTCCAAGCACATGATAAAGACCGTTATACTCGTTAGTCCTTTCCAAGGCGAAAATATCTGAAGGCTCCTCAACAACACAAATTTTGGTGATATCACGCTTCTGAGAGCGACAGATAGTGCATTTGTTCTCAACGCTGAGATTAAAACAAACCTCACAGAATTTTACCTTGGTCTTTAGATCTTTCAGAGCCGAAAGTAAATTTTCCACCTGCTCCGGTTCTGATTTTAGAATAAATATAGCTAATCTTTGGGCTGTTTTTTTTCCGATTGAAGGCAGTTTACTGATCTCTTCAATTGCTTTTTGCAGTGGTTCAAGTAATTCCAATCTTAAAATCCTGGAATGTTCATTCCGGGAGGAATCATACCTTTTGTCGCATTGCCTATTTCGTCTTCTGCAAGTTTCCCGGCAGAATCAAGAGCTTTATTTACTGCTGCTACAATAAGATCTTCCAGCATCTCTTTATCTCCGGAATTGATAATTTCATTCTCGATCATTATTGAGATCAGTTCTTTTTTTCCATTAACTGTTGCTTTAACGATTCCACCACCGCTTTCCTCAGTAACAGTTTTATTCGCAAGTTCCTTCTGAATTCTTTCCATCTCCGACTGCATCTTTTGAATCTGCTTCATCATCCCTTGCATACCACCTTTAAGCATATTTTCTCCGTTCAATAGATTTTCGGCTATTGTTATTTTTTAATTAGGTTTACAATGCCGGTTTGAAAATAAGTTTAATTATTTTATTTTTCTTAATTTAAGGAAATTTTACTTTTCAGTAAAATTGCTTTTGATCAATACTTTATCAGGAAAAATTTATTTGATGATTACTAAATATGGATATCAGACAATTACTTTAATTGTATTCGTGCTTTTTATCATTGTTGATATAGCAATTATTCAGAATAACATTTACCTGCGATGGTTGCTTATTGGTCTATCGACAATCTTTCTGATTTTTACACTTAATTTTTTCAGAGATCCCGAGAGAAAAACACCTGTCTCAGAAGAAATTATTGTTTCACCGGCTGATGGAAGAGTTTTACTCATTAAAGATGTGTTTGAGGATAAGTACATAAATGAGGATTGTGTTCAGGTTTCTGTTTTTATGTCGCCATTAAATGTCCATGTTAACCGAATCCCCATTTCCGGCACCGTTGAATTTAATGAATATGTCACGGGAAAATTTCTGAAAGCTTTTGACGATAAGGCAGACAAAGAAAACGAGAGGACTGAAATAGGAATAAATTCTGTCCACGGGAAAATTTTATTCACCCAGGTCGCTGGTTTTGTCGCCAGAAGAATAATTAATGATCTTAAGATGAGCCAACCTGTTAATATTGGGAAAAGATTCGGAATGATTAAGTTTGGATCGAGAGTGGATGTTATTGTGCCTAAGAAATGGATAGTTAAAGTTAAACCTGGTGACATTGTCAGAGCAGGTGAATCAATTTTATTTGGACTGAAATAAATGCTGAAAAATATTAACAGTAGAGCATTTCTGCCAAATTCATTTACTGCATTGAATGCTTTTTTTGGCTTCTTATCAATTATTTATGCTTCCCAGCATAAATTCGATCATGCAGTTGTTATGATTGTAATTGCGGCCATTTGTGATGCGCTTGATGGTATTTTAGCCCGGCTCGTTAATTCTTCGAGCCGCTTTGGAGTTGAACTTGATTCTCTCGCCGATGTAATTAGTTTTGGCGCTGCCCCTGCGTTTTTAATTTATTCAAGTTATCTCTCTCGTTTTGGTTGGATTGGAATTTTCCTCTCTTCCCTACCTCTAATTTTTGGCGCTTTCCGGCTGGCAAAATTTAATATTATGCTTGAAGAACTTGAAGTAAAAAAAGATTTCAGAGGACTTCCTGTCCCGCTTTCTGCCCTTACCATTTCTTCGTATGTCTATACATTTTCTGATAATCCGGCGATTATCTGGAGACCGGATTATATGTTAATTGCTCTGATAATACTTACTGCGTACTTAAATGTGAGTTCAATTAGGTATAATTCTCTTCCGAAACCGAATAGTTTTACTCTGCATCAGAACATTGGTCTTTCACTAGGGGTCATTGTGCTTATAATTGTAACACTTTTTACTCAGGGTAATGCTCTTTTCTTCTTCTTTTTGTCGGTCGTATTATTCGGCATTTTCCGTCATTTATTCATTTTAATAAGAGATTATAATAATATTTCGGGATGAAAGCGTGTATAAAGTTACTGTAATTGTGAGAAGAAGACCCTCAATTCTTGATCCTCAGGGTAAAGCTGCGGAGCAGGGAGCAAAACATCTGGGTTTTATGAATGTCAGCGGAACACGTATTGGTAAGTATATTGAATTTAATGTTGACACAAAGAATCATGAGGAAGCAGAAAAAGAAGTAAAATTATACTGCGAAAAATTGCTTACCAATCCAATAATGGAAGATTATTCATATACAATCTCTCAGGTTATATGAAAAGTCCAAAATTTGGAATTGTTGTGTATCCGGGGTCAAATTGTGATCATGATGCATACTATGCGGTCAAAAAACAACTTGGTTTTGATGCAGATTTCCTCTGGCACAAAGAAAAGGATCTGAAAAATTCTGATGTGATAATCCTGCCCGGCGGGTTTTCTTACGGCGATTATCTGAGGACAGGGGCAGTTGCAAGATTTTCTCCGATTATGGATAAAGTTTTTAATTTTGCAGAGACTGGTGGAATAGTGATTGGTATCTGCAACGGTTTTCAAATTTTACTTGAATCAAATTTACTTCCCGGTTGTATGATACAGAACGAAACTCTTAAATTTATTTGCCGGGATGTATATCTTAAAGTTGAGACAAAAAGCAGCATTTTCAGCTCTGATATTAAAAAAGATATTCTGAGGATTCCAGTGGCACACGGTGAAGGGAATTATTATGCTGACGAAAATACTTTAAGCGAGTTAAATGCAAATTCACAAATTTTATTCAGATATTCATCTGAAACTGGAGATACAGGCAAACTATTCAATCCAAATGGTTCTCTGGAGAATATTGCAGGAATATTAAATAAAAGAGGCAATATTTTAGGGATGATGCCCCATCCTGAGAGAGCCTGTGATAATTCACTCAGGAATACGGATGGTGAGTCTATTTTTTATTCAGTTGTAAAAAGTTTTAATTATTAAAAGGGAACTAAATGTTCGGTAATATGGGATTTTGGGAAATTTTCGCAATTGTTTTCGCTGTCCTGCTTTTATTCGGTGCAAAAAAAATACCTGAACTAGCTCAGGGTATCGGCAAGGGAATGAAAGAATTTAAAAAAGCACTGAAGGATGTTGAGGAAGAAGTAAAATCAGTCGACGACGGAAAAGATAAAAAGTAAGTGCCACTTTATTCCTCTCTTTCAGAAAAACAGGAACTGATCAGAAAAGGGAACCTGTCTTTAACCGTGAATGTCCGCGATTTTCTTTCACGAATTGAGCAGATTAAAGATGTAAACGCATTTCTTGCAGTGTTTCCGGAAAAGTCTGTTGAATCAGCCATTGAAATCGAAAAGAAAATCATCTCAGGAAAGCATGGCAAATTAGCTGGCTTGGTGGTTGGGGTTAAAGATGTTCTCGCCTTAAAAAATGAAATAATGACGTGTGGTTCTGCGATTTTGCAGAATTTCAGTCCAGTTTACGATGCAACCTCAGTACGAAAATTAATAGAAGAGGATGCGATCATTATTGGAAAGACAAATTGTGATGAATTCGCAATGGGCTCCTCCAATGAAAACTCGGCATATGGAAATGTTAAAAATCCCTATGATCATTCAAAGGTTCCCGGAGGCTCGAGTGGTGGTTCTGCAGTAGCCGTTTCAGCAGGTTTATGTGATGCTGCATTAGGTACCGACACCGGAGGTTCTGTAAGGCAGCCTGCTTCATTCTGTGGGATTCTTGGACTAAAACCAACCTATGGTGCTGTCTCCCGATATGGATTAACTTCATTTGCTTCTTCTTTCGATTCTGTTGGTGTATTTGCCAATTCGATTGAAGACATTTTCGCCATTCACGACGTAATTAAAGGATTTGATGAACTGGATTCAACTTCGGTAGTTTCAGAGAATAGTTATTGTCATGATGAATCGCGCCCATTGAGGATTGGTATTCCGGTCGAATATTTTGATGAAGGATTGGCAACTGAAATCAGGCATAGTGCAGAAAGAATAATTGAGAGACTCAAAGAACTTGGGCAAACAATTATCGAAGTATCGTTACCGAATATGCGTTTTGCTATTCCAGCCTACTATATCCTTACAACTGCTGAGGCTTCATCAAATCTTTCGAGATACGATGGTGTGCGATTTGGTTTAAGGACAGAAAAAGATGGCTTACTAAGCAGTCTATATGCGGATACACGCTCAGGTGGTTTCGGGCGGGAGGTAAAAAGAAGAATTATGCTCGGAACTTATGTTTTATCAAAAGGCTATTATGATGCTTACTATCAAAAAGCGCAGAAGGTTAGAAGGATAATCAGGGAAGATTTTCTTCATGTGTTTAATGAAGTTGATCTGCTACTCACTCCAACGACACCAACAACAGCTTTTAATATTGGGGAAAAATCAGAGAATCCCTTAGAAATGTATTTGAGCGATATCTATACAACTTCCGTTAATCTTGCCGGTTTGCCGGCTCTGAATTTTCCGGCGGGAAAAGATCAGAATGGATTACCCTTTGGTTTGCAGTTTATTGCACCTTATTTCTGTGAAGACCTACTTATTAAGGCTGTTCAGCTTCTGAACTCTGACTCCTGAATTCCAAATCCAAATCTCCTACCGGCCAACGTGCTCTTACCTTAATAGTATCAGGAAAAATCACAATTTTTTCGCTAGCTTCAAAAGGAAAAACTTTTCCGTAATTAAATTGTCCATTATTATCTCTGTCATAGAATGCCCACAGAAAATAATTGCCTGGCTTCAATTGCCTGAATTCGAATTGTCCAGTTTCTGTATTGGTTGAGATTTCTTTATTTTTTTCATCAAGATATTGAAGTTTCAAAATATACTTCCCTGCAACATCTGTCCTGACAGCTCCACTTAATCCTGAATAATCAATTTCTGAATCAGTAATAAAATTATAAGTTAGCAGAGAATCTCCAAAGTTACCTGCAAGATCAGAAAGAAGTGATGGATCAAACGAAAGAGAATAATTTTTTCTTTGTTCAAGTTTATCAAGCACCTTTAGTTCCAGGGACGCATCATCTAACATATTAAATTCGGTTTGGATTATTTTTCCTGATGCGGAAACAAACTTAAAAAAATCCTCCCGGGGAAAAACGTCTGGTGCATCATTAAAAAATAAATTGAAAACCGGTTCACGAAAAGGAATAATATTTTGTTTACTCATACCTTCGAACTTTAATATTTTTAATCCGGTCGTATCTGGTTTTTCATTATAGGTTACAGGTGTTTTCTCATCAGCAGATAGATTGCCTGAGAGATCGCACAATCCTTTTGAGATTATGAATAAATCCCCTTCCGGTTTTGCAGTGTCTGATGAGGTTAGAAAAAACGACTTTGCCCTGGCGTTCCCTTTGAATAATTTATCCGGGACAATTCTTTTGTTGGATAAAGAATCGTAAATAATGAACATCGATGTATTTAGTTTGCTGCTATCAAGAAATTCGTTAGCTTCGACTAGAAAATGGTGTCGGTCTGTCATGGTGATGCTGACAACACTGGGAGCAGTAGTATCCTCCCTCTGTGGAATAAAAATCAGATCACTGAATAAAGTGTCGGTAATAGAAAGTGCAATATCTGTGAAAGGAGCAGCATAGGAATCCTGCTCAGGATCGTAAAATTTATCTTTAAAATCATCCAGGAAGGCAAATACCCGGTACTTCCCGGGGGATATTCCCTTTAGTAAAAATTGACCATCCTTTCCACTCTGAGATAAATAATCCGGTTTCTTGATTCTGGGATCAAGACTATCCGAGAGAATACGATAAGCACCGACAAGATAACCAGATGGTTTTGCTGTAAACACCCTCCCGCTGATCTGACCTTTATCGATCCTGCTGCCAGTTGAAAAAACTAAAGAATAACTTTCCGCCATTCTGTTTTTATTATTAAGATCAATTACATCTGTCCCGATACTGACTGTATATGTTGTACTGTCAGATAGCCTGCCAGGAAAACTAATTGTGAGTGTTGTTCCAGACCAGTCATATTCAAGTTCACCATCAATCTCAGGAGAGATAAATACAGACTCCTTGACAGATCTTTTATCAACATATTCACTAAACTCAAGGCTGATATAATCCTCTGAAAAAAAAGTCGCTCCGTTTTCAGGGTAGGTTACAATAATTTCCGGGGGGATTTTATCCACTTCTCCGCCTCCGGGTGGCAATTGATGTGCGCAACCCTGAATAAGGAAAAATGTCAAAACAATAATTAATAATTTTATATTATTGAGTTTTTCGCCATTCACGGTAATCCTGAACATTTTTTTGATGCTGGTAATAATTTTTTGAAAATTTGTGTCCCCCGCTCCCATCGGCAACAAAAAACAGATAGTCTGTCTTCTGATAATTCAAAACACCCATGATTGCTGCCTTACCGGGATTATTAATTGGGCCTGGGGGTAACCCGCTGTATAGGTAGGTATTATATGGTGAATCAATTCCAAGATCTGAAAAAAGTATCCTGTTATGCCCTTTGTTCTTTTTAAGATACTGTACTGTTGGATCAGCCTGTAGTTTCATCCCCTTATTAAGACGATTAATATATACGCCTGCTATCAAAGGGTATTCGGAAAAAATCTGAGTTTCGGCTTCTACAATAGAAGAAAGGGTTAGCAATGAGTGAACATCAAAATTAAGTTCTTCCAGTTTTTTTTGATTTTCAGGCAGATTCAGAATTTTCCTGCTCTCTTCAATAAGTTTTATTATTACTGACTCAGGAGAACTGTTAGCATAGAAATAATAGGATTCTGGAAGTAGATAGCCTTCCAGATTCGCGACATCGATATTCAATTTGCGAATAAACGAATTGTCGTAGCAGAGTCTTATAAATTCTGTCGGGTCAATTCCCAATTTTGAACTCAGTAACCCCGCAAGGTCCTCAAGCCAGATTCCTTCCGGGATTGTTACGAGTATCTGCTCATCAGGAACACCTCTTATTAACAGTTCAGTAAGATCCAGGTAACTCAATCCATTGGGAATTTGATATCTGCCGTATTTTACTTTATGCTCAGCAGAATACAAAAACCCGGCAACCCTCATATAAAGCTTTGAACTGATTACATCTGATTTAAAAAGCGAATCAATTACTTCCTCAAAAACTGCCCCTTTCGGTATAAAAACCTCAATTGGTTCCTCTTCCTGATAATAATTGGGAGTGAAAAATGTAAAGAGCATTACCCCAAGAATAAAACCGAAAAAACTGCCTATTAAAACATATTGTGAGGATGTCAGAACAGTATCTAAATTTATTTTTTTTTCTGTCAACGAAATAATTCCTGATTCCCGTTATACCGGGATATTTCTTATTTTGAATGAATAGAATAATAATATTTAAGGGAAATCAAATATATAAATTAATTTCTATTTGCTTTTCAGGCAAATTTTCGTCGTTATATGGGTTTTTAATACTTCTGCTTCTCAATACTGAAATTTGCTTTTCTCAGGATTTTTCTATTCACCGCCTTCATCAGGAGGAATTTGGTTCACAATTTAAAATCGAGAGGAGTAAGTTTGATGATATTCCAATCATCCCATTGCAGGAAAATCACAAAAGGACCGGTGAAAAAAAGGTTTTTGGTTATCTGCCAGATTGGGAATATGGATCAGGCACACACAATTTCATCAGGTACGATTTACTAACACATATAGCATGTTTTGATTTTTCGGTTTCATCAAATGGCTCCGTTTCGAATCCATCGTACTGGCCCTGGACTGATGTTATCAACACTGCTCATAATAACGGAGTCAAAACAATACTCTGTGTGGTGAATTTTAATAAAGATGATATCCGTGCCATTATAACAAATGAAACAGTTAAAATGACACTTTTTAATAATCTCAAAACTAAAATTATTGCATACCAATTTGATGGTGTCAATATCGATTTTGAAGGATTATATAACGATGATAAAGGTATTAGAATAAATTCATTTATGTCGGATCTGAAGCAATGGTTCGAAACCGAAATTCCCGGACTTGAAATCTCTTTCGCCGGTCCCGCTGTAAATTGGGGGAATTATTGGGATTTGGGCGGATTAGCAGAGGCTTGTGATTATATTTTTATTATGGGATACTCTTTCTGGGGTTCCTGGTCTTCCACATCAGGACCGTGTTCACCTCTTTCGGGTGGAACATATAATATTACCAACACTATCCTTTCACAATATGGAACTGTAACTTCACAATATCCCGGGAAACTGATCCTGGGTGTTCCTTATTATGGACTGCAATGGAAAACAGAAACTCAGAATCCGGGTTCACCTGTTATCAGTTACGTTGCTTCAACAAGATTGAAAAATTCTATTCCCCTGGCTCAGCAATATGGATATCTTTGGTCAACCACTTATAAAACTCCATGGTATCGTTATAATAATGGGACATGGAATCAGGTATGGTTCGACGATGATTCAAGTCTGGGATTAAAATACGATCTGGCTGCTCAAAAAAATCTTTTGGGAATTGGAATGTGGGCACTCGGATATGACGCAGGGATAAATGATTTATGGCAGACAATCTCTGATTATCTTGGAAACAGCGTGATTTTACCTCCTGATCCCCCGGAATGGATTATTGCCGAAATAGTTGATAATGTGAATTTAAAAATAAGTTCAGAACTTTCAGACAACTCAAAAGGAATAAAAATAGTTTATGGAACCGATGCGGAAAATTTGACTGACAGTCTTGAAGTTACCGGAGAAGAGTTAGTTATTGAAAATATCACACCTAATAACTTAATTTTTGTGAAGGCTTGTTCCTGGAACGATTTTGGTTACTCAGACTACTCAGAACTATTAGCTGCCGGTATGAGCACAGGTGAACAGAATGCACTTCTGGTTTATGGTTTTGACCGGATTTCAGGCGTAGAAAACTTAAAAGACCACATTAAAAATTATGCCCCCATTCTTACTGAGCGCGGAATTCATTACTCCTCGGCATCCAATGAGGCAATTATTTCAGGTAATTTACAATCTGCTGATTACGATAATATAATTTGGATTCTCGGTGAAGAGAGTACTGCTGATATAACTTTAAATGAAGCAGAGCAAGCTTTCCTAATTGAGTATTTAAAAAATGGCGGCAATTTATTTATTACCGGTTCAGAAATTGGCTGGGATCTCGGAAGAACGAATTCATCTTCATTACAGGATATCTTTTTCTACAATAATTTTCTGAAGGCAGTTTACGTAACTGATGCTCCGCTTAATCAGTCATCATTTTTCTTTGAGACGGAACCAGCAATTGGATCAGTTTTTGACTTCGATAATCTAACATTTGGAGATGGAAGCAATGGCAGTTATACCGTAGAATGGCCCGATGCAATCTCCCCATTTTCGGGAGCTTCACCCGCAATGATTTATTCCGGTGTAAATCCAATACCAAATGGATATGCAGGTGTTTCATACGAGGGAATATTCCCTGATGGCAACTCTGTTGGAAAAGTTATTTATTTGTCCTTTCCTTTTGAAACAATTGTATCTGATTCAATAAAAAAAGTAATAATGAGCCAGGTATTTGATTTCTTTGATTCCCCGTCTTATGTTTCGATCGGAGAGATTATTCCCGAAATATTTTCAGTGTCCGACAATTATCCCAATCCGTTTAATAGCAACACGAATTTTGTTCTAAATCTTACTTCTGAATCTGAAGTTACGATGAAAATTATTAATATCACCGGAGAAGAACTTTTCCAAAGTGATTTTGGAATAAAACCTCCAGGTAAATCTATACTACACTTGAATTTGTCCATGTATAAAAGAAATAATTTTCCTTCCGGTATCTATTTTGCTCTATTTAATATAAAAACTGCGGATAAGCAGATGATAAACGTTTCAAAAAAAATAATTTTATTGAAATAATTATAAGGTAATGAAATGTTGAGGACTCTATTCTTATTGCTTTTGTTTTTATCAATCAATATGCAGGGACAGGAAATGCAGAAAATAAAATTATTGATTGAAAATGGTGAGTTTTCAGAAGCTAAACTATTAATTGATAGTCTGCTGATTCTTCCTGAAATTGCTGAAACAAATAAATTAAATCTCAGATTTGAACTGGAAAGAATGGAGCGTATCAAATTAGATTTTAGACGATCTGATGCTGATGTCCTTGAGTACATCAGACGATTCTATCCTCAGGCAGATAATACCTTATTATCGAAATTTGAGCAGGATCTGAGTCTCGAAAATATGATTATTGACAACAAAAAATATTACTTTAACCGCTCTGCTCCAAATCTATTCAGGATCAACCCGGAAGCGAGAAAAAGAAAAATTGAAGTCGAGGGAGAAACCACTGACCAGCTTGATATCTTCCTTGAAAAATATTTACCCGGTGTATTTGCTGACGTGAAAAACACTTCTAAAAAATATACTCATTCGATTGATTTTGTCCTTGATTATACAATAACTCTCGATAAAGATGTGGTTCCTGATGGTGAAACTGTTCGCTGCTGGTTACCATACGCAAATGAAAATCCGGAACGGCAGGAAAATGTGAAACTAATTAGTGCAAATGCAGATAATTATATTATCTCACCGGAAAATTATGACCACAGAACAATATACATGGAAAAAACTGCAATTAAAGGGCAGCCGACTGTTTTTAACATAAAATTCAGTTATACATCCTATGGTGAGTGGAACTCGATCATGCCTGAAAAAGTACTTCCTTATAATTCTTCAACTGACGAGTATAAACATTACACTGCACAGAGGTTGCCGCACATCGAGTTTACAAAAAGGATAAAAGAACTTGGTGGCAAACTAAAAGGCAATGAAAAAAATCCTTATCTGATCGCAAAAAATATCTTTAGTTGGATTAATGAAAATATTCCCTGGGCTGGAGCGCGTGAATATTCAACACTATATAATATACCTGAATACAGTCTTGTAAACGGACATGGCGACTGTGGAATCAAAACACTCTTATTTATTACACTGTGTCGTTATAATGGAATTCCTGCTAGGTGGCAGTCAGGGTGGATGTTGCATCCCGGAGAGACCAATCTGCATGATTGGGGCGAATTCTATCTTGAAGGTTATGGATGGTTGCCTGTTGATCAGTCTTTCGGATTAACTAATTCTGATGTTGATGATGTCCGTTATTTCTTTTTAGGCGGTATGGACCCTTACAGATTAATTGTAAATACGGACTATACACAGCCATTGTACCCCGTTAAAGTATTCCCCAGAAGCGAAACAGTTGATTTTCAGAGAGGAGAACTGGAATGGAGAGGAGGGAATATTTATTTTGACAAATGGGATTATACGATGAAAGTATTCAGCAAGGAAAAATGATCTGTGGAAAATCTTCTCATTCTATTTCTCTTCTTCCTTGTTATTGTTGCACTGACATATTTTCTTCCACCAGATTTAAAGAAGTTAATTTGGTTACATAGAATTATTGTCCGGTCTCTGAACAGGAAATTTGAAAGTAAATTAATTAAACTTGAAGATAAAGATCGAATAATAATTAAGCAGCAAGAATTGATGGATAGTTTAAATGCGATTGAGAAGAAAATAGCACTTTCAATCCTGGAGATCGCCAGAAGTAAAACAGGTATTAAAGGTAAATTTTATTCTTTAGATATTCCAGAAGACCTGATACCTATCCCTTCAGTTAAATTCAGAGATTCGAACCGGGAAAGTGGCATTCAATATCTGCCAGCACACGTTCATACAGACTTTAATAAAATGCAGGAATCAATTCTTTCCGAAACCAGTCTTCCTATCCATGTCGATTCCGGATACCGTTCACCCGGCAGGCAGACTTATTTATTTTTCAAGTACCTTGCAGAGGATAATGCATTTAGTATTAAAGAAAATGTCAAATGGATCGCTATTCCAGGGTTCAGTGAACATTCGCACCCCATAAATACCGCCGTTGATATTGCAAATGATTTTGGAATAAACGGATTTAGCGAAGGGCAGTCAGGAAAAGATTTTGAAAAACTCGATGAGTATTCATGGCTTACCAGGAACGCCTCTAAATATAATTTTTATATGTCATTTCCTGAAAACAATGACCAGGGAATTTCCTTTGAGCCTTGGCATTGGCATTGGGAACAAAAAGGGTCCTAATATGAAAAATATCTTTTTGACAGGATTTTTATTAATTTCTATTCTCAGAGCACAAGACTTTGTCGGTGTCGATTACTTCATCAGTCTCGGTATTGATCAAAAAGTGATGCCGGGCGCAGCATATGCTTTCGGTAATGCAGAAAAAAATGTTTTCGTGAATTCCTACGGAAACTTTACTTATGATAAAGATTCAAAAACTGTAGAAAACAGTGATCTTTTTGACCTTGCTTCTCTTACAAAAGTTATTGCCACTACTTCATGTGTAATGAAATTATTTGAACAGGGAAAATTAGATATTGAGAAACCGGTTGCCCATTATCTTCCCGACTTTGCTTCCAATAATAAAGATTCTATCCTAGTTCGAAATCTTCTTCTTCATAATGGAGGTTTGCCTCCCTATTATACACCAAAGCAGGGACAGAGCAGAGAGAGCATAATTGATTCGGTTCTGAATATTAAAATTGCATATTCTAAAGGGATAAAAACAGTATATTCCTGCCTTAATTTTGTGACACTTATGTTAATCGTTGAAAAAATTTCGGGGATATCCCAACCGGAATTCTTCAGACAGAATATTGCACTGCCTCTGAATATGTTAAATACGATATATATTCCTGATGAACAGATAAAAAATCAATGTCTGCCCACAACTCCGGAATTGCAGGGTATCGTTCACGATCCGCTTGCAAGAGGTCTGCTCGGACATTCCGGCAATGCCGGATTATTCAGTAATATTACTGATTTAGCCCTTTTCGCCAGAATGATGCTGAATAAGGGCACTTTAGACGGCATCCAAATATTTAAACCTGAAACTGTAGAACAATTCACGACAGTTTATTCCACCTCTTCCTCAAGGGGTTTAGGATGGGATACAAATATTCGTCTCGATCAGTCATGTGGCCCGCTTTTCTCAACTCATGCATTCGGGCATACCGGATATACGGGGACTTCAATATGGATTGATCCGGATGCTGAAATATTTGCAATCTTCCTCACTAACCGGGTATATCCTAATGATGAAAGTAATATCTCCGGTATTCGCAGAACGGTTAACAGCACCGCATGGGAGGCTTATTTCCGAATTCCGCCTCAACCCAAAATTTTATCTCTCATAAAATCTAATTCTGAAATAGTATTGAATTTCACTTCCAATCCGGAGATCGGGGTTTCTGATTCGACCGAAATATACAGGGTAAACGGGGAGGAATTTGAGCTAATAGAAACTGCTCGTTCCGGTGAAATTATTAGTTTCAGTTCAGTAACCAATTCTGAAACAACTGAATTTGCAGTCAGAAACATTCGGGACTCATCTTCAAGTAATTTTTCAGATATATTTTCGGTAAGAGGAGAAACTCCTGATGTGCTTATCATTGATGGCGCGGATATCAGGTCTGCTGATACTGAAAATTTTAACCGATGCCTGACAAATATCAGCTCAGCGCTACCTGATGATTTTTCATATAGGATGATTTATCTCTCCGAACTACCAAATTATCCTCCTATTCAAAATCAACTGATTATCTTTGTATTTAGCGATGATAATACACCTGAAGAGACATTCACAAAGGAGTATCAGGATATTTTCAGCGGGATTCTTGAGTCAGGTGGCAAGATTATTGTGACTGGTTCAGAAATAGGATGGGCGCTCGGCAAGAGACCTCAAACGCAGGAGAATCTTGATTTTTATCAGACGAAATTATTTGCAAATTTTATTGCGGATAAAGCAGGCAGTTTTAATCTTATTGGCGAAAAGGGGACAATACTTGAAGGTTTTTCCGGAACATTTTCCACAGAAAATGATATTTATATCTCTGGTTTCCCTGATGTAATTACTCCAACGAACGGAGCAGATATTGTTCTAAGATATTCAGAAGATGAGCCAGCAGCCTTATGTTACAGAAATGAATCAGCAGGTTTAATTTATTTAGCCTTCCCATTTGAAACAGTTACCGGAAAAGAGAACAGAAAGTTTTTGATGAGCAGGTTGATAGACTTACTTGAGTTTAAAAAATAAACTGTAGGCAGATTCTGACTAAAACATATAAGCTTTGCACTTACTATTAATATCATCAAAAATATTACAGGCAAAATTATCTGGTGCTCTTCCGGCAAGAGGGAGTATATTTGGGTTTGAGGGATATGTCAGCCCGTTAAAGATCATCTTTTTAAGATTTCCCTTGCCACGGATAAAAATGTCAAGCCAGCCATTAGTCGAATAATAACTAAGATATAATGGAGGACGGATTTCGGTGAATCTCGTAATCACCTTGAAATCCTGACTTAATAATAGTATGGAACAACCACCATCCCGGCAAAAAAACGGGGAAATAAATCTGACAAAATATTCTTCCTTCTTGTCATGATTTAAATCTACTTTATATAATTGATATTTCCGGTCATTTTTTGTCAGGAAGGGCAACTCGTTTTTTAGATAATCCTCCCTGAGAAAAGTTGATAATAAGGCTGCCAATGAATCATCAATGGACTCAAAAACGAATTGACTTTCAGACTCGGGATATAAATCCTTCTCAGAAAGGATTTTTTGCATCGCTTCTTCCTTTTGTTTTTCACAACCCAGTCTGGTCAGGATAAGAATTACAATTATCAAACCGGAAAGTCTTCTAATTATTGCAGTTTTATTAACCACCAACTTTATTCTATTATTTCATATACTTTTTTTCGAAAACTGTAAATCAGGTACTTTGTATGTATTCATCCCATGATTTAATTTCTAAATTGTCAAGCGAAACAACACTGAGCGCCTCAGCAAGCCTCATTGCAAGTTGCCGGTTTGTAATCAATGGTATTTTATAATCAACCGCTGTCCGCCTGATAATATAATCGTTTGTTAATTCATCTTCCTGGAAGTTTTTCGGGATATTGATCACAAGATTTATTTTTCCCGATTTTAAATAATCCATCACATTACCCGAACCACCCTCAAGAGGCCATTTAAGTGTTTCCACAGGGATATCGTGTGACGCCATAAATTTCGCAGTTCCTTTAGTGGCGAAAAAATTTACACCAAGTTTAAGAAACTTACGAGTACTTTCAAGCAGTTCAACCTTTGATTCTAACGAACCGGAAGAAATGAGAATATTTTTCAACGGAAACTTAAAACCGACAGAAATCAAAGCTTTCAGAAAAGCTTCGGGAAAATCATCCCCGAAACATGCAACTTCTCCTGTGGATGCCATCTCCACCCCTGTTGTTGGGTCGGCGCCTTCAAGTCTGGTAAAAGAAAATTCCGGGGCTTTTACAGCAACATAATCTAAATCGAATAAACCAATCAAGGATGGTTCCACTTTTTGTTCAAGAATTATCTTTGTTGCTGCTTCCACAAAATTATCATTCAGCGTTTTAGATACAAAAGGAAAACTTCTCGATGCTCTCAAATTACATTCAATAACTTTTACCTGGTTATCCCTCGCTATGAACTGAATATTAAAAGGGCCGGTGATAGCCAATGAAGAAGCTATTTTGGTGGAAATATGCTTTATCTGACGGATAGTTTCCAAATATGTTCTCTGTGGGGGCAGGACAAGAACCGCATCCCCGGAATGAACACCTGCATTCTCAACGTGCTCTGAAATTGCAAATCGTTTAATAACCCCATTATCGGCTACTCCATCAAATTCAAGCTCTTTGGCATTTTCAAGAAATTTGCTGATAACTGTCGGAAAATCCGGGGAGATATTAACTGCCCGCTGAAGAAATTTCAAAAGTTCATTATCATTTGAAGCAACAGCCATTGCAGCGCCGGAGAGGACATAAGACGGTCTTATAAGAACGGGATAACCTGCATAATTTGCGAAATTCAAAGCCTCCTCAATTGTTGTTAGTTTCCTCCAAAGTGGCTGCTCAATTTCAAGCTGATCTAATAAATCTGAGAATTTACTTCTATCCTCAGCAAGATCTATCTTGTCCGGATGAGTCCCAAGCACCTTAAGATTTGCTTTATCGAGTTTCAGAGCCAGATTGTTTGCAACCTGACCAGCCATTGATATTATTACGCCCTTTGATTTTACTTTTTTATATATCTCACGAACTGTTTCAAGGCTAAGTTCATCAAAAAAAAGTACATCAAATTCATCATAATCAGTGCTGACAGTTTCCGGATTACAATTGATCATTATTGTATTGTAGCCACAATTTCTGGCGGTTTTTCCTGCGTTAACACAGCACCAGTCAAATTCAACTGAACTTCCAATTCTATAAGGACCTGAGCCGAGTATAATGACTGGCTTACGAAGTTTTAGGTCAGTATCATCCTTGTCGCAATTGTAAGTCAGATACATATAATTGGTCTTTGCGGGGTATTCTGCTGCGAGTGTATCAATGTGAGTCGCAGCTGGAAATATCTTTTTCTTCACTCTAAGTGAATATACATCTTGTTCCGTTGAATTGGTGAGAAGCGCGATCTGCTTGTCAGAAAAACCAAATTTTTTGGCTGAACGCAATCTTTCATCAGATAATTCATAAAGTGATTTCTGCGCTAACTCTTTCGATATATGGACTACATTATTGATTTTATGCAGAAACCATTTGTCGATGAATGTGAGTTTGTGAATAAAATCAATCGAATAACTATCCTGCAATGCCTTAACGATAGCTAATATTCTATCATCTGAAGGGTTTTTCAGCATCTCAACAACATCATACCCCGAATAGGGGCTATCATTGGCAACAAGCCCATTATAACCAATATCAAGCATCCGAAGCGCTTTCTGAAATGCTTCCTCAAACTTTCGGCCAATTGCCATCACTTCACCGACCGATTTCATCGATGAACCGATATTTCTCTTAACATGCCGGAATTTTTTCAGGTCCCATCTTGGAATTTTGACTACGCAATAATCCATTGCCGGCTCAAAAAATGCACTTGTCGTTTTTGTAATATTATTTTTTAATTCGAATAACCCATAACCAAGTGAAAGTTTTGAGGCGATAAATGCGAGAGGATATCCAGTGGCTTTTGACGCCAGGGCAGAACTTCTCGAGAGTCGTGCATTAACTTCTATTATCCTGTAATCCTCTGCTTCCGGACTCAGGGCATATTGAATATTACACTCACCCACGATTTTCAGATGGCGTATCACTTTGATTGCAACTTCACGGAGAAGATGATATTCTTTGTTCGAAAGTGTCTGGCTTGGAGCAACAACAATGCTTTCTCCTGTATGAATGCCCATAGGGTCAAGATTTTCCATGTTGCACACGGTGATGCAATTATCATATCGATCACGAACAACTTCATACTCAATCTCTTTCCAGCCTTCAAGATATTCTTCAACCAGAATCTGTGAAGCATAAGCCAGTGCCTTTTTTGCTTTTACTTTTACTTCTTTTTTAGAATAGCAGATACCTGAACCCAGCCCCCCTAATGCAAAAGCAATTCTTATAATTACCGGAAACCCTATTTCCTCTGCCACCCTGACTGCATTCTCTGGAGTACTAACAGCAATGCTGCGTGGATATTTCACCCCGATCTCTTCGAGTCTCTGGTTAAATTTTTCTCGGTCTTCAGTGTCCATCAAAGTGCTAACCTGCGTTCCAAGCACCTTAACATCAAATCTTTCAAGTACGCCTTTTTTATGAAGTTCTATTCCACAGTTAAGAGCAGTCTGCCCCCCAAAACCAAGCAAAATCCCTTCAGGTTTCTCCTTCTCTATCACTTTTTCAACAAATTCTAAATTGACCGGCAGAAAATAAATTTTATCGGCAAGATGATCGGACGTCTGGATTGTTGCAATATTGGGGTTGATCAAAACTGTATATATGCCTTCTTCTTTAAGCGCCTTGATCGCCTGGCTTCCCGAATAATCGAATTCACCTGCCTCCCCAATTTTTAATGCAGAGGAACCAAGTATTAATACTTTTTTAATATTATCTTTCATCTACAAGCTATTAATAAATTCATTAAAAATATACTTTGTATCTACTGGTCCGGGAGAGGCTTCAGGGTGAAATTGAACACTCATAATCGGTTTTGACTTATGTCTGATGCCTTCATTTGTTCCGTCGTTCAGATTTACGAACCACTCATCCCAGTCTTTATTAAGGCTGGACATATCCAATGCATATCCATGGTTCTGAGATGTCATATAACAGCGGTTCGTTAATATATCAAGAACTGGCTGATTCTGACTTCTATGACCATATTTGAGTTTAAAAGTTCTTCCTCCTGCAGCCAGACCAAGCATTTGATGTCCCAAGCAGATGCCGAGGATTGGTAAATCTCTTTCCAGAATTTTCCTTATGTTTTTTATTACATCGGTATATACTTCAGGATTACCAGGTCCGCTTGAAACAACTATCCCGTTAACATCCATGTCTGAAAAGTCATAATCCCAGGGAACACGGATAACCCTGACTCCGTTCGCAATAAGATCATTTTGGATATTGTTCTTACAACCACAATCAATTAGTAATACTCTTTTGCTGCCCTCCCCTGATTCAGCGGGTGCATCTACCGAAACTCCGGGTAAAAGATTAATTTGCCCGGGATCAAAAACAGGTACATCTAAGCCGGTATGGTTAATCACGCCTGTCATCGTTCCATACTCGCGGAGTATCATAGTTAGTCTCCTGGTATCGATACCAAATATTCCCGGGATTTGCTGCGAAAATAACCAGTCTGAAAGGGAGTATTCCGCATTCCAATGACTGTAATCCAGCGCGAGGTCGGATACGATAAGACCTTTTACCTGTATTTTTGGGGATTCGAAATATGATTGATTTTTTTTTGGATTATTAAAATCGGGTACACCATAGTTTCCAATCAATGGGAAAGTCATTACAAGAATCTGTCCGGCATAAGAGGGATCTGTCAATGCTTCGGGGTACCCCGTCATGCCCGTATTAAAAACCACTTCGCCGGAGGTATCATTGGGAAAGCCGAAAATATTACCTTCGAATTCTGTACCATCGCGAAGGATTAATTTTGCTTTTTTATTCAATTTTTTGTTCTGGGATTATTTAATTAGTTGAGGGTTAACTATTTTGTAAAGTTAAGTTTTATTTAAATCTAAATGAAATGTTCAAAATAAATTAATATTGATATGGCGACAAAAATTTATCTGAATGGAAATATTTATACAAGTGACCCGAAAAATCCCCATGCTGAAGCAATTGTAACGGAGGGCAGCAGAATCCTTTTCTGCGGTTCTGAAAATGAAGCTTTGGCATATAAATCTGTTAAGACGGAAGTAACTGATCTTGAACGAGCATTTGTTATGCCCGGATTTATTGACTGCCACACACATATGCTGATGGGTGGTGAATTTCTTCTTGCCATACCTCTAAATACTGCTGATTCAAAAGAAAAATTCCGCAAGATTTTTTTGGATTACATCGCTATCAGAGGAAAAGACTGGATCACAGGGGGTAACTGGAGAAATCAGAACTGGCCCTCAGCAGAATTGCCACACAAGGCCTGGATCGATGACATTACTTCCGAGATTCCAGTTTTTATCCCCCGGATGGATTATCACATGGGACTAGCCAATTCGTATGCTCTCAGATTAGCTGGAATTGATGAGTTTACACCTGATCCGCCAGGTGGAAAGATATTAAAAGACTCTCGGGGCAGATTGACTGGTATTCTTCAGGATAAGGCAATGGATCTGGTCAACAGAGTAATCCCCGAGCCGGATATTTTCAGACAATCCTTGTTTCTTGATACCGCAATTGAATATGCTTTGTCACTTGGAGTTACGTCGGTTCATGATATCGCTTATAAAGGACAACTTAAAATATTTCAAAAATATGATTTCGAGGGCAGATTAGGAATCAGAGTTTTTTCGCGGCTCCCGATAGAATACACAGAAAGTATTGTTAATGCAGATATCTCTAACATAACAGGAAGTGAGTTCCTGCGGATAGGTTCTCTTAAAGCTTTTTCTGACGGTAGTCTTGGGTCTTCCACAGCCTATTTCAGGGAGGCTTATTCCGATGATCTCTCAAATTACGGTCTTCCGATGGAAATAATGACAAATGGGGATTTCTTAAAATGGGCAAAAATGGCAGATATGAATAAATTTCAACTGTCGGTCCACGCTATTGGAGACAGAGCAATTGGAGAAGTTCTGGATGTATTTGAAGAGGTGGTAAGAGATAATCCCAAATGGGATCGAAGGTTCAGGATTGAACATGCGCAGCATATGAGCCACACTGATTTTGACAGAATGCGAAAGTCAGGAGTGATAGCCTCCATTCAGCCGCTTCATCTTTATGATGACGGTAGCTGGATGATAAACCGGATTGGCAAGAATCGTATGAAATATGCTTATGCTTTCCGCTCTTTGCTTGAAAATGGAATTAATCTGTGTTTTGGCACAGACTGGCCGGTTGTGAATCTAAATCCATTGGAAACTGTTTATACAGCAATTACACGGCATACATCGGATGGCATGAATCCAGATGGTCTTTTCCCTGAGGAAAAACTGACAATTGAAGAATCACTCAGAGCTTACACGGCTGCTGCTGCATACGCTTCCTTCGATGAAAAAATTAAGGGTAGTCTTGAAAAGGGCAAATTGGCTGATTTCATAATCCTCGATCATGATCTTTTAAAAGCTGAGCCCGATCAGATTAAAAGCACAAAAATTTTAATGACAGTCGTAGGCGGCAAAATTAAATTTCAACGATAATCTCTTCTGAAAATCCGTTCCCTGTAAGTTTTTTTAATCTGTCGATTAGATTGTCAATCTTGTATCCTGACTCATCTGCCAAAGATTTAATATGAGCAGTCACGAGGTAATATTTTTCAAGTTTTTGAATGACATTATTCTCCGCCTTTATCCGCTCGTTTTTGGTTGATGTTGTTTTCAGTTCCTGGAAAATGGCAGAGTACTCTCTGACAGCCGCAGTTGTGAATAGCCAGTCAATGAGTATTTCAAATTTTTCTTTGGAATAATACCATATCTCTTCGTAATAATTCACACCGAGATAATATCTCACGTATTCATCCTTAAGCATATCAATTAGAACAGTAGTTTTCTCAAATTCGCCCTTATCTTCGTATAACCCGGTGTAATTCGAGTACAATTCTGGTAAGGAATTGAGGAATTTATCAGAATAATCGAGCATGATGTTCAGCAAAGTAACTTCACTCTGTATTTCAGATTCACCCCTTCCGGATGATCTCAGAATATTTCGTGCAGGTTTATCCATCCGCATTATGGTGAGGAAATTGTCACTTGTGATATTCTCGGTTTTATCGAAAAGATTTTTAAGGGTATCAAAAGTAAAATAAATCAGCGCAAAAACAATATTTTCAGAGTAGTTTCCTGCTTTTGACAATTGAAATGATTTTTCAAACTTAGAAAGACGGACATCGTGTTCTTCCTTAATCTGATCAATCAATTGATAATTTGCAGCCTGAATGGTAAGAAGAAACTCTCTGAATTTTCCGGATACGGATTTAATATCCGCCTTTAAATGATAATGAGAACCAACCCTATTGGCAAAAAGATTAAACCTGTTAAGGACGAATTTAATCTGATCAGTAACCGGAGGTTTTTCTTCAGTTACCGCATCAGTTATTAAGGAAATCAGCGATTCCATACTTTCTTTTGTGAAAATATTCGTGAAGGTTTCGTGTACCGGCTGCAAATTCCTGTCCATTAGAGCATCTGATATACTTGGGACGCCTGACCCTGCAAGAAATGCGTCCAGCTCAGCATACTCTCCAGTTGAGTCATAGACTTCTCGGAAATCCAGAAAAATATTGTGTTTAAAAGCATTAAGAGTTATCTGGTAACCCTCTGATTCAAAATATCCTGAGTGTCTTAAAAATTCAAGTTTAGAACTGTGATCGGTGTAGATGTAGAATATTTTTTCGCCATGTTTTAAGTTAAGCGCATCGAATAATGTGACTGTTTTAATACTTTTTGTGTCACCACTGCCGGCAACAAGTTTTGGAGTGGAGCGGAAAATTTTACCATAAGCAGTTTCGAATTTATTATTATAAAATACAATTGCTTTTTCAGAAGCGTGCTTATTAGTAAAAGCAAAAACATTTTCATTAATGTTTCCGTAATCGTCAATAAAATCAAACATCCAGAAATCTTCAACCTGGCTGAATAAATACCTTTTTTTCATGAGAGGGAAGATTTCCCGTTTATGTCTTTCGACGAGATAGTCAATGGGTTCTTCGTTGTAATATGCCCTGCGGTATTCCATCCCATATTTCTCCGTGTAGCCTTCTACCTGCCCGTGACCGAACATCGGAAGCCCGGGTAAAGTTACCATCATAAGCGCCACACCGAAGTATTTATCATCGGTCCCGAATTGTTTTATGGCGGTTTCTTCATCAGGATTGCTCATAAAGTTAACATATCTTTTCAGAATTTCAGGTTCAAATTCAAGAGTATTCGTTATAAGATCCCGGTATTTGGAATTTTCCTCCTTCATCATCATATGCATAAATGCCGAATTATATACCCGGTGCATTCCAAGGGAGCGCACAAAATATCCTTCCATAAGCCAGAATGCTTCTGCAAGCAGTAATGTCTCGGGCATCTCATTATTAATACGATCAACAACCTCGCGCCAGAATTCATTGGGGAAAAGTCCGTCAAATTCTTCCTTAGTCAATGCATAATCAGCACGTGACGGAATGTCCCCTCCTTTCCCAGGCTCGGGAAACCAAAGTCGGGAATAATGCCGCTTCGTTAAAGTCATGGCAGCATCAAATCTGATGATTGAAAATTTGCGTGCAACCTCAAATATTTTCTGAATTACTGCTTCCCGGACTTCTGCTTTCATCATGTTAAGTTGTGAAGTATCATTCCAGGGCATATTCGTGCCGTCATTTCCGTGATAAAGGTATTTTATCTCTCCTGTTCTGTTATCAACTCTCTGGAAAACAACAGCAGCGTCCGAATGCCGGAAATATCCATCTTCGACCCTGATCTGGACAGAATGATCTTCAGAAAGATTGGGACCGGTGAATTTGTAATTCGGGAAAGGCGGATAGTCGGATTGAACAAAATAATCCGGTTTTTCAACAACCCATTTGGAATAAATGCCAGTGTGATTCGGAACCATATCGCTCGCAAGACGAATACCTCTCTCCTTCGCCCGCCTGTTCAGATCATTATAAGCCTCGTCTCCGCCGAGATCTGCTGCTATCTGGTAATCGTAGAGTGAATAGGCTGAGGCAACCGCATCAATATTGCCCATAATATGTTTTATCCTCAATGAGGCGCTGCTTCTTTCCCAAATACCGATTAGCCACAAACCATTAAAATTCCAGCTTTTTAAAAGCTCAAGTTCTTCGTCCGGAACCTGGTCTAATCTGTGGATATGGCGTTTATATTTCTTTGAAAGTTGATCGAGCCAGACATATGTATTTTTAGCTAACAGAACAACCTGCGGCATCCAGTGTGTATCCGGAGTAAACTGTTCAGGTTCTTCATAGTCAGTAACGGAAACTTTGGCATAATTAAATGCAGATTTCCCAAGCACAAAATCGTCGTATTCGTTTCCGCTTTCGGCTTTGTATTTTGGAACAGGTACAGGAGGTGCTCCTCCAAATGACTGGTCGCCCTTAGAACCAAACATATTGAAATCTTCTTTAAATAAGTCGTAACTTGAAAAAATCCTTCGACTGAATTTATCGTAAATCAGGACTTTCCATTTCGTCATCACAAAATCCAATTGGGCTTCCAGATCATCCGGGTGATTAATCAGCGGCGCCCGCAAAAACGAGAATAGATCCTGATCGTCAGGACCAAATTTTTTCTCATTTTGAAAAAAATGTTCAAGACTGTTTATAAGTTTTGCATAAGATTCTCTCTTTGCAAAATACTGATCGTCAAATAATTCCTTAAGTTTCGCTGCGCCTCTGTTAGAATTTTCAAGGTGTAGTAATATCAACTCTTCAAGAGCAATCTCTGTATTTTTTCTGCCGTCCTGTTCACTTCTGATATATTCTTCAACTGAAATACTCCCGCGATAAACAGGCAGAGGCGGAAAGATTCGGATAAACTCACGAAGAATATCCTCTGTTTCTTCAATACCAAAGTTATTGTTCAAATGCGCCAGCGCCCTTTCGAATACTCCGGGATTTTCTGATTTTTCATATTCCCTGAGTATAAAATGAAAAATCTCATCCATAAGTCCGATGGCATTAACTTCACCGTTTGTGATAAATAACTCAGCACTACGCTTACTATTTACCCTCTGTACAAATTTCCTGACCATAGGGAAATTTGTAACAATTACTTTACCATTAAATGAAAATAAGGATTCATCCAGGTCGTATTTTTTACGCACATTACCGGCTATATGAAATTCATAATTCGAATTTTGATTAAACCTTTGTGAGGTAATTAACGGAATAAAACTATAATTTTTCATTTACCGGACCATTTTTGGAGTTTGACAAACAAAGTGCTGAAATATAAATAATTCTTGCCAAAGATATACTAAATAACTGCAAACATTGAACAACTCTTGTTCCTAAAATAGGCAAAGATTTGCGCTTAAGCTTTAGGCTAAATTGTTTTGTGGTTTTCCTTTCAGAATGCAGAAAGGACAGATAAACAGAATCTCCAAATTCACTTGAGAAATAAATATCGGCTCAACACCCGTTTGTTTAAATCAAGCACTGCCATTAACTCTCGTTCAAAAATATTATATTTAAAGTTTATTAAAATTCAGGTAAAAATACCTAATTATGTCAGTCACACCTTTGATGGCTCAGTACAACAAAGTAAAACAAGAATACCCGGATACTATACTTTTATTCCGGATTGGCGATTTTTTTGAAACTTTTGACGATGATGCAAAAACTGCATCAAAAGTCCTTGGTATTACACTGACTAAAAGGTCCAATGGCGCTGCAGGCGATGTTCCTCTTGCAGGATTTCCCCATCATGCAGTGGATACATATCTGCCGAAACTCGTTCGGGCTGGTTACCGCGTTGCAATCTGTGAGCAGGTTGAGGATCCAAAATTTGCCAAAGGAATTGTAAAAAGAGAAGTAATTGAAGTTGTCACTCCCGGAGTTGCACTTTCGGATAAAATCCTGGATCACAAAAGGAATAATTATTTACTAGCTGTTTTTGTAAAAAATGGCACCGCCGGTATTTCTTTCAGCGATATTTCTACTGGCGAATTCTATGCATATAGTATTCCGGAAAAAGAGATTGAGGCACAACTTGGACTAATAAGTCCATCTGAGATATTAGTTTCTAAAAGACAGAAGGATTATCTGAGTGAAACTATCCGGAAATTTAATCCTAACCTGAGAATGACGCTTATAGATGATTGGCTTTTCGGATTTGAATTCTGCCGTGATCTGCTGCTCGGGCAATTTTCGACAAAAAACCTCAAAGGATTCGGGATTGAAGGAAATGAAAATATTATTATTGCCGCAGGCGTTAATCTAAATTACCTGAAAGACACTCAGAAGGCAGCTCTCCCCCATCTTAATAAAATTTCTCTCTTCAACCCTTCCGATTTTATGTATTTGGATAATTCAACGAAGAGAAATCTTGAAATCCTTTTTACTATGCAGGACGGGTCTTACGAAGGCAGTCTATTTTCGATTCTCGATTCAACATCGACTTCAATGGGGGCAAGACTATTAAAAAAATGGATTATTGCACCTCTGAAAAATGTTGATGCAATAAACAGAAGGCTCGATAGCGTAGATGTTTTTTACCGGTCTGATGATATCCGTTCCGATCTTATGACTCAACTTAAAGGAATTGGTGATCTGGAGAGACTGACATCAAAAATTTGTACTGGCAGGGTTAATCCACGCGAATTGAATGTCCTCAAAAATTCAATAAGGATTCTTCCTGTGATAATCCTCAAATTGCGCTCAGTTTCCGATCCTGTGCTTAATTCACTTGCAGACGCACTTAAGCCCCTTGATCAAATTGCTGAAAAAATAGAATTGGCAATTGACGATGAACCAGCGCTTTCTTTTTCGGATGGCGGAGTTCTCAGGAATGGTTATAATTCGGAACTGGATGAACTGCGTTCACTTTCAATGAATGCAAAAACCTGGATTGCAAATCTTCAGAGAACCGAAAGAGAGCGGAGTAACATTTCTTCTCTTAAAGTAAGCTATAATAAAGTCTTCGGTTATTATATTGAGATAAGCAATGCACATAAAAATAAAATTCCAGAAGATTATATAAGGAAACAGACTTTAGTTAACAGTGAAAGATATATAACACCGGAACTTAAGGAATATGAAGATAAAATTTTGCATGCCGAGGAAAGGATTTCGGGACTCGAAGCCAGGCTTTATAATGAGCTTGTAAGCGAAATTGCGTTGGAAACAGTCGCTTTGCAGGAAAATGCTTCGATTGTGGCTATGATAGATTGTTTTCTGAGTTTTGCAGAATGCGCTGTTAAATATAATTATGTGAAACCTGTTGTCGATGATTCAGAATTGCTCGAGATTGTAAAGGGCAGGCATCCGGTAGTTGAGAGAATTCTGCCGCCGGGAGAAAAATATACTCCTAATGACTGCATGATGAATAATTCTGATACACAGATAATACTGCTGACCGGTCCAAACATGGCTGGTAAATCGGTATATCTGAGACAGACTGGTCTGGTCGTCTTACTTGCTCAGATTGGGTCCTTTGTTCCTGCTGATTCAGCCAGGATTGGAGTTACCGACAGAATTTACACAAGGGTGGGTGCGAGTGATAACATCACATCAGGTGAAAGCACCTTTCTGGTTGAGATGCAGGAAGCAGCCAATATTCTGAACAATGCTACAGGTAAAAGCCTTATCCTTCTTGATGAGATCGGCAGGGGAACAAGCACTTTCGATGGCATTTCCATTGCCTGGGCGATTACTGAATATCTCCACGAAAATAAAGAAGTCGCTGCAAAAACACTTTTCGCAACACATTATCATGAACTGAATGAGATGTCTTCAATTTTTCCAAGGATAAAAAACTTCAAAGTGGAAGTGAGAGAATATGGAGACAAAGTTATATTTCTCCATAAAGTTACATCAGGGGGAGCAGACCATAGTTACGGCATTCAGGTTGCAAGAATGGCGGGACTTCCTCCTTTCGTAACAGATCGGGCAAAAGAAATTCTTGCAAATCTTGAAAGTAAGGAGTTGACACCTTATGAGATTAAAAAAGCAAAAGCCTCAAAATTCAGTTCGGATAACGGAATTCAGCTTAACCTCTTCGAAATTAAGGATGATGCTATGCGTCAGGAGATTAGAGGTATAAAGATAGAAAACATGACCCCGCTTGATGCTCTCAATAAATTAAATGAACTAAAAAAGAAACTGGATGATAACAAATGAAATTTATTACCCTGGTTTTTGTCTTTCTTTTCACTTATAGCTGCGCGCATAAAAACGCATCATCCGAATATGAATTGAAGATCAGACAACATCGTGACGCCCAAAATGATTTTATGAAAAATTCTCCCGATTCCCCGTTCAATGCGAAAACAAAAGTTGATTTTCACCCTCTTAAATTTTATGACCCGGATACAAATTTTATTTTCAGGAGCCGGCTTTTTCTTTATGATGAAGCAGATTCACTTCTCATTTATGGAACAAAGGGCGAACCAAGGAAGACCTGGAGAATCGGTTTTTTTACTCTAAATTATAATAGTGTGATCCACAGATTGAATTTATATAAAAGTATCAGCAGAAGCGGAAAGGAGTATCATGGAATATGGTTCACTGATGAAACAACTGGCGATGAGACTTACGGCGTCGGCCGTTATCTTGATTTCGAAATGTCCGAAGATGTGAATAATCTATATACAATTGATTTCAACTATGCCTATAATCCCTATTGTTCGTATAGCAGTGAATATTCCTGCGCAATTCCTACCAAAGAAGACCATCTGCGTTTTGAAGTGAAAGCAGGTGAAAAAATATTTCATGATTAGAGTGATATGCGAAAATTTTTGATCGCTTCACTCAAAAAGATTTATGAAGGGGCAAACAGCCCCTTCATAATAATAGTATTATTATTTCAGGTCAGTAATTAGTCCAAAAGTGAAGAGAATACGTCTCTGTCCTGAGTGGTGTCATATTTCTTTTTTTCTGCATAATAATCGTGATTCATCTCACCATTGGCCACTTTTTTTGGCGCTGGATTGGTATAGCCGGCACTGATGTCAAAATCCTCTGGTTCACCCGGAGCCTGGTTTCTTCCAAATCCATAGCTAATAGAGTTTTTATTTACCAGGGATGGTTTTCTGTCTGTATTCTGATTTATTTCCTGAAAAGGATTCTTTACTTTTTCTCTGCCACCGCCGTCAGGAGCGTCAAAACCGGTTGCAATGACTGTATATGAAACTGTATCCTTCATATCACTCCGGTTCACCCACCCGAATATGACATCAACGTCATCGCCAGCAGCATCAAAAATCACATTATTACCTGCATTGATTTCCTGAATTGTAAGATTATCAGGTCCCGACACATTAAGCAGGATATTTTTTGCACCTTTTATCTTAACTCCTTCAAGAAGCGGAGATGTTATTGCTTTTTCAGCAGCCTCGATTGCACGGTTTTCTCCGCTAGCCAATCCACATCCCATAAGCGCTTCACCAGAATTCCGCATTACTGATTTTACATCTGAAAAGTCAACATTTATAATACCCCTTACAGTAATAATATCAGCAATTCCTCTTGTTGCCTGATAAAGCACGTCATTCGGTGCGTCAAAAGCCTGAGTAGCCGGAATATTATTTTCGATGATATTTAATATCCGGTCATTAGGTATCACTATAAGGCTGTCAACATACTGCTTCAATTCATTTATGCCTTGCTCTGCGCGCAGATATCTTTTCTTTCCTTCCCATCTGAAAGGCTTTGTAACTATGGCAACAACGAGAGCGCCCAGTGTTTTTGCAACAGAGGCTACTATAGGAGCGCCGCCGGTACCCGTACCACCACCCATTCCTGCTGTGATAAATACCATATCACTTCCACGGAGCACTTTTTCTACAGCCAGCCTGTCTTCCTCAGTGGCTTCTCTTCCAATTTTTGGATCTGCTCCGGTTCCCAATCCTTTGGTCGTTGTATTTCCAATCTGGATTTTATGATTTGCTGTACTGTATTTCAAAGCCTGGGCATCAGTATTCATTGCAACAAATTCAACACCCTCGAGGCCTTTTTTGATCATGGATTCGATAGCGTTACAGCCTCCTCCGCCAACTCCCACAACTTTGATCACAGCATTTTTATCGTAGAATTTTGAATCTTTCTGATTTACTTCTTCAAGATCCAGTGCTATTCTAGGCATATTGCCTCCGTCTGTTTATATAAATTCATCAACAATTTTTTTAATAGAATTTTTAAGTTTATTTAGTCGTTCAGTTTTTGGTTTAACCGCTTTTGCAACCGGAACTTCTTTTTCAGCATCCTCACCAGATGCCTCTTTTTCCTCAGGAATTGCTTTTATTTCAATCTTCTCAAAATCATCAACCGGACTGCCTTCCCTCTCGAGAATAAGACCAAAAACTGCTGCATATTCAGGATGATCCATCATGATTGAGTTTTCATGGTCAATATGTTGTGGTAACCCAATCCTTGTCTGAGCTTTGAAAAACTCTTCTGAAAGCTCACAGATGCCGCGCAGTCTGGCCCCGCCGCCGGTAATAACAACCCCGGCATTAATGAGGCTTTCCATTTTATTCTGAATAACGAAGTTCTCAACTGCAGTAAAGAGCTGCACCATTTTTTCGTTTATTATTTGTGTGAGAAGATTTACTGAAACTTTATCGGTTCCTCTCCCACCTACCCGATTGACCACGATATCATTTGGATTAAGAATCAACTTCTCCGAAGCATATCCGGCATCCTTTTTAATTCTCTCTGCTTCGGATATCGAGATTGTAAATGCCTGCCTGATATCAGCGGTTATATCTTTCCCGCCTATATTGATCGATTTTGTAGCACGAAGAGCTTTATCCTTGTAGATAGCCATATCGGTGCACTCCCCGCCGATATCCAGTAAAACAACTCCAAGATCTGTTTCATTTGGATCGAGCACTGATTTCCCTGCTGCCATCGGTTGAAGCATCATTTCCTTTATCCGGTAACCTGCTCTCTCAACAGCCGTCTTGATGTTATCCAAAAATGTAACTGATCCTAAGACGACATGATTTAATGCTTCAAGTCTTTGTCCAATACTTCCAACCGGCTCAGTAATTCCTGCCTGTCCGTCAATAATGTAATCTTCTGAAATAACATGAAGAATACGTTTATCAGCTGGAATATTGATCACATTAATCTCAGACTTTAGTCGTTCAATATCATCTTCGCTGATCTCTCTCTGAGGATGGGTGATATTAACGTAATTCCGATGCCGGAGACTCATCACCTGATTTCCCGATATTCCAACAATTATTTCTTTAACTGCAACCCGGGCAATTCTTTCAGCTTCTTTAATGGCTCTATAAACTGCATCGCCAGTTCTCTGAACATTAACAACATTTCCTGTAATCAATTTATCAGCCTGAACTACTGAAAAGCCAAGTATTTTAATTTTTTCACCTATAGGTTCTCCAATTACTGCACATACTTTGGTTGTCCCTATATCCAGTCCGCAAACGATCGATCTCATATTATCTCATCCTCCGGTTTTACTTCACCCGCCAAACCTATAAGTTTATTAAATCTGAGATCTATATAAATAAGCTGCTGATCAATTCCCTCACTGAGCAAATTTTTCCATAGTTTACTGAAGTAGTACATTTTTTTCACTTCATTTCCCTTTCCAAAATATACCGGGAAATCAAATCCGTCGAAATAGATTGTTGTTCCATTGCCTCTGTCCAGATCAATCTCCGAAATTTCTTCCGCCAGCCTTGCATCAAGCAGCCGTGCTGCAAAATTGATTCTATATGCAGTTTTTAAAGAAGGACTTTTTGACGATACCTTTGAGCCGGTCAGAACAATTTCCTTACCTGGGTTTGTAATAACAGGATAATTCAGATTATCTGTCATCGGAAGGATTGGTATTATGTACAAATCTTCGCTGAGTAAATACGAATTAACTTCTGAATGAATGATAAATACCATTTTCCGCTCAGTCAATTCGATCCTTACTTTGTTTTTGCCTTCATATTTAATTGTGACATCACTGATATATGGATGTTTTATAAAACGATCTTTCAACGCATGGAGCGATAATTCCCGATACTCTGCCGGATCGGTGAGATTTGTAAATTCCAGATAAGTATCTTTAGATTGAAGATAATTACCGGTCAGTTCAATTAATTCAAACTGCTGAACCTTCCTGCTTTTAAGATTCAATGCCAGAATCAATAACAAAGCAAGAAAAGCGAACATGCTTAAAATGGGCAATATTTTAAGTAAACGGCTCAACCGTTGTGCCTGATAAGGTCGATTAATTTTTCGCCGATTTTATATATATCACCTGCGCCCATTGTTACGAATGTATCTCCATCATGAGCAATTCTTTGAAGTTCAAAGGGCAGCATATCCTTATCCTCAATCACCGATACCTGTTTGTAACCTGAATTTTTCATTGTGTCAGCTATAAGTTCAGAGTTAATCCCGGGAATCGGTTCCTCACGCGCAGGATATACTCCAAGAAGGAAAACCAAATCGGCACTTTGCAGGGCTTCTGAAAACTCTCTGTAAAATTGAGCGGTTCGTGAATAAAGATGAGGCTGGAATACAAGAATCAATCTCCCATTTATCACACCTCGTAATGCATTCAAGGATGCCCTCACCTCTGTGGGATGATGCGCATAATCATCAATTACTGTAACATTTCCGCGATATTTAACTTCGAGTCTTCTCCCGGCAGATGCGAAATCTGAAATCGAATTGACTGCATCAGAAACCGGTATTCCCAGTTCACATGCGGTTGCAATGGCTGCCAAAGAATTTTGAATGTTATGTTCTCCGGGAACCAATAGTTTTACCAGCCCAACGTTTTCTCCCCTGATTTTAAGACTATAACTGCACCCGAATCCCTCATTTATTATGTCAGAAGCTGCAAAATCCCGGCCCTGACCAAAACCATAGGTAATCACCTTAGAATTTAATGAAGGCAATATTTCCCGCACACCCTTATCATCAGCGCAAGCTACGATAAAACCATAGAAAGGTATTTTCTTTAAAAATTCTATAAAAGTCTGTTTAACGTCTTCGTAATCCTTATATATATCAAGATGCTCAGCCTCAATATTAGTTACAACGGCGGATGATGGAAAAAGTCTGAGAAAGGTTCGATCATACTCATCTGCCTCAACAACTGTGTATTGGTCGGCTCCTTTCCTCGCATTCGACCCCTGAAGGAATGGAATATTTCCTCCGATCAGAGCTGTTGGATCAAGACCGCAGTCTATAAGTATTTTAGTTATCATCGAGGAGGTTGATGTTTTGCCATGAGTACCTGATACGCAGACTGAAAATGCACAACGAGTAAATTCGCTGAGTACTTCAGAGCGTTTAACTGTTTTAATTCCCAGTTCCCTCGCTCTGATCAGCTCTGGGTTTTCATTAGAAACAGCAGGTGTATATACCAGGAGATCCTGATCAGTAATATTGGCTGAATCATGTCCGTCCCATATTGCTGCTCCCAGTTTTTTAAGTCTGTCGAGATTGGATGTTATTGTACGGTCTGAACCGGTAATCTGAATCCCCTCGAAAGCAAGAAGCTCTGCAACACCACTCATCCCGATACCATTGATTCCGGTAAAGTGTATTTTTTTGTATTTATTTCCAAAAAGGAGTTTCATGATTTCTTCCTCACTGCTAACTCAATTATTTCGGAGGCAATATTGGATGCGGCTTCAGGATTAGCATTCTCTCCAATATTTTTCCTTAGTAATTCTAATTTTCCCGGATTTTTCTTTAACTCCAGTAAAATTGAAAAGATATTGGCTTTCGCATCTTTTTCATTGAGCAGCATAGCTGCATTCGTATCACTCAGCAGTTTTGCGTTTTTATATTGATGATTATCTGTTACATAAGGAGAAGGAATAAGTATTGATGCGATTTGCAAAGCGGAAAATTCCGCAAGAGTTGTTGCCCCTGCTCTTGAAATTACAACATCAGCTGATGACAGTGCGATACCGACATCGTCGAGATAAGGTAATATTTTCACTTTAGGGCTGCCGAATTTGGAATATCTCGAAATGTGACTTTTCCCGGTCTGCCAAATCATTTGAAAACCGGCTGTGATAATTCTATCGAGATTTATAAATATTATCTCATTAATCGCTTCTGAACCAAGACTTCCGCCTAAAACAAGAATTGTGAACCTGTCTTCATTCAAACCAAAATTTTTAACTGCCTTAGCTTTAGGAATAATCTTAACACTGTGTCTGATTGGATTACCAAGATTCCTGATATTTCCGGATTTGAAATACTTTGCCGATTCATCATAGCTTATCACTATAAGATCTGCATATGGAGAGAGTTTCTTATTTGTTAATCCCGGTGTGACATTCTGCTCTAATAGTACAAGTTTTGCTCCGTAAAACTTCGCTGCTGCGCAGAAGACACCTGCTACATACGCACCAGACCCGACAACAATCTTTGGTGAATAATACAGACAGAGGAAATAGGACTTTAAAAAGGAATAAATAAACTTAAACGGTAGCAAAAGATTTCTTAAATCAATTTTTCTGATGATCCCGCTTATCCATAAGGAATGAAATTTATATCCTGCTTCCGGGACAACAGATGCTTCAAGTCTATCGGAAGCTCCGACAAATATTGGATTAAATTCCGGATTATTTGATTTCAGAAAATCCGCAATAGCCAGCAGCGGATAAAGATGTCCGCCTGTTCCTCCCCCGGCAAAAATAATATTTATTTTTTTAGACAGGTTGTTCATAAAGAACAAGCTCCGGTTTATTTTTTTCCGAAAGAGAATACATATTATAAATTATGCCTATTGATATACTTAGAGCAAGAATCGAAGAACCGCCAAAACTGACGAAAGGAAGCGTAATTCCGGTCGCAGGAACGGTACCGGTGACAACCGCAATATTAATAAATGCGCTTAACCCAATCGTAAAAGCGATTCCAAATCCTAATAACTTCCCAAATGTATCCGGAAGACTTTTTATAATTCTTAAAGTGAAATAAAATATCATTGAATAGAGAACAACAAGAAGTATCGTCCCTATTAATCCCATTTCTTCACCCCATATGGCAAAAATGAAATCTCCGGCAGGTTCCGAAAGAAATTTTTCACTCTGTTTACTATGTCCGATTCCGATTCCGCTGATTCCGCCGCTTCCGAGTGCTATCTTCGATTGAATAACCTGGAAAGGCTCTTCAGAAAAATATTTAATGATTCTTGTCTTCACATAAGACAAAAAGAACCAGCCTATAGAAAAACCGCCCGCTAAGGCAGGAACAATTGTGAAAAAAATATGTTTGAATCGTGCACCAGCTACAAATAATAAAGTAAATCCCGTCATAAGAATTATCATAGTTGTGCTGAGATTCGGCTGCAATATTATCAATAAGCAGGTTATTAGAATCCAGAAAAGCACCGGCAGGAAACCAAGAGGAAAAGAACGTAGTTTTTCTCCTTTTCGCTCAATAAGCGATGCAAGATGAGCAACGAGAATTAGTTTCGCAAACTCAGAAGGCTGAATTGTGAAAAAATAAAGATCGAGCCAACGTTTTGCACCGTTTCTTTCAACACCGATAAGCAAAGTAAGAATTAGAAGGATCAATATTCCGAGCATAGCATATTTACTATACTTAATATAAATTCTGTAATCAATCTTGCTCACGAGATAGGCTACTCCAATAGCTAAAGCAATTTTAGCTACATGTGTAAATAAAGCAAACAGTTCTCCGGAAATGCTGAAGATAAGCAGGGAACCGATGACAAAAAGGGCCAAAACAGAAAAGAGGATTATCCTCATTGATATCGTACTGCTCATAAGGTCCCCACAATGTATTTGAATACCAGACCCCGGTGTTCAAAATTGCTGAACATATCAAAACTTGCACAAGCAGGGGAAAGAAGCACAATTTCTCCACTGTTGGCATCTGTGAAACCTTTTTTAACGGCTTCTTCCATTGAAGAAACTTTTTCAACAGGAACGATTTCCTTAAAGAATCCATAGACTTTTTCGGCAGAAGATCCGATAGCATAGATCTTTCTTACTCTATCTTTAACTAATCCTGCTATCCGCGAATAGTCATTACCTTTATCCTTTCCACCAAGAATCAGCAGTATCGGCTCATTAAAACTATTAAGAGCATACCAGACCGAATCAACATTGGTAGCTTTAGAATCGTTTACAAAACGAATCCCTTTAATTTCCCGTACCGGCTCAAGTCTGTGTTCAACCCCATTAAAACTGAGAAATGCTTTAACAATATCCTTATTATCGCATTGAAGTATTTTTGCTGCGATCATTACTGCCAGAGCGTTAGCTGCGTTATGGTCACCCGGAAGCCTTAAATCGGACCGCCTGCAAATAAATTCTTTGGTTCCGGCTTTCGAAAAATAAAACGCACCATCCTGATAATAGGCACCGTTTTTTAACGGTTGTTTCAAAGAAAATCCGAATTCATTTGTTCCTCTGTCACCTGTAGTTTTAGGTGTAAGTTCATCATCCGCATTAAAAATGTAATAATCGTTGCCATCCTGATTTTCGAAAATCCTGCTTTTGGAAGCAATATAATTTTCTATCCGGTTATCGTATCGATCAAGATGATCAGGTGTAATATTAAGGATCATTGAAATCCTCGGCTTAAAACTATCGATATGATCAAGTTGAAAACTTGAAGTTTCAAGTGAAACAAATTCACCTTCGCGAATGCTTTCAATCAGTCCGGAGAAAGCAATCCCTATATTTCCTCCGGCATAAGTTCTTTTGCCGCATTGGTTCAGTGTATGCTCCAGAAGCATAGTTACAGTCGATTTTCCATTTGTTCCGGAAATCGAGATAATTTCACCTTTACAAAACCAGGAAGCGAATTCCGGTTCAGAAAAAACTTTGATTCCTGTTTCAATTGCATTTTTTATTACCGGCGCTGAAGAAGGTACTCCGGGACTCGTGACAATAAAATCACAATTAAAGACTTCCTGCGAATGCCCCCCGGTTTCGAAGGGAATACCTTCGATTTTAAGAATCTCAATATTCTCCCTAAACTTCTCAGGATTACCAAAATCACTCACAAATGGCAGCGCTCCCAGGCTTTTGGCAAGCTTTGCAGCCGCTATTCCGCTTTTTTCGGCTCCAAGAATCGATATTTTTTTATTAACGATATTTTTCATCTTAATTTGAAGGATGCAAGACTTATAATTGCCAGAATAATACCTATTATGTAAAACCTGATCACAATCTTAGGTTCAGCCCAGCCTGTAAGCTCAAAATGGTGATGGATTGGAGCCATCCTGAAAACTCTTCTCCCTTCGCCATATTTTTTCTTGGTGTACTTAAAATAAACCCTCTGTATTATCACAGAAATTGTTTCCAGAAAAAACACACCTCCCAGAATTGGAATTAATAGTTCTTTCTTTATCAGAATAGCAATAATTCCGAAAGCTCCCCCAAGAGCAAGACTTCCTGTGTCCCCCATAAAAACTTGAGCAGGATAAAAATTGTACCACAGGAAACCAAGGCCAGCGCCAATCATCGCAGCAATAAAAACTGTTAATTCGCCTGCCTGTGGGAGGTAAAGAATATTTAAATAGTCCGAATAGATCACATTTCCTGTCACATAGCTCATTATTGCCAATGCAAGCATTACAATAATAATGTTACCCATTGCAAGCCCGTCCAGACCGTCCGTCAGATTCACGGCATTGGATGTTCCAGTAATAATAAAAATGACAGCCGGTATATAAAGATATGAGAAATCAAAGTTCAGATTTTTGAAAAAGGGTAAAGTCGTCTCAGTGGCATAATTCTTAAATTCGGGTAAAAGAACAACTGCCACACCCACACCAAGCCCGACAATAACTTGTCCTAATAGTTTATATCGGGCGATTAATCCGTTTGGCAATTTTTTGATCACTTTCAGATAATCATCCAAAAAACCCACTCCGCAGAGAATAAGTGTGCCGCTAAGCAGTATGATTATAAACGCACTTTTCACGTCTGCCCATAACAGAACCGGTATCAGAACAGATGAAATCACAATCAGACCACCCATCGTTGGAGTACCAGCTTTCGATTTATGAGATTGAGGTCCGTAATCTTTTATTTTTTCACCAATCTGTTTTTTCTTCAGAATTCCAATAATCTTTGGCCCGAAATAATAACTCAGGAATAAGGCTGTAACTGCAGAAAGCATCGACCGAAAAGTGAGAAACCGAAATACATCAAATCCTGGTGGTGAAAATATTTTATTTATGTACTCAAAGAGATAATAGAACATTTTTACTTCTCCATCTGAGATATAAACGTTGCAAATTCTTCCATTTTCATTCCCCTTGATCCTTTAACAAGAATTATCGAGTCCGATTTATCAAACTCAGAGAGATAAACCTTTAAGTCTTCTCTTTTTTCAAAATAGAGGCTTGAATAATTATTTTTAATCAATTCGTCCTGAGTAAAACGCGTATGCTCGCCAATCAATAGAATTGTGTTGATTTTATATTTTATCAGAATTTGAGCCAGGTGCCTGTGGAAATCTTTTGTTTTATCTCCGAGCTCATACATATCACCAAGTATTGCGACTTTATTTTTCCGGGATTTATTTCCGGAGATAAACTCAATCGCGTTTTCCATTGACGATGGATTTGCATTATACCAGTCATCGACGAGACAAAAATCACTGAACTGAGTTTTGGTTAAGCGTCCCGGAACTGAAACTAATTTTTTCACACCTCTTCTTATTTCTTCCTCATTCATCCCGCAGACAAAAGCTGCTGCGACTGCTGTGCAAATGTTAATTGAATTAGCCTTCCCCAAAAGGGATGCAGTCAGTTTAATACTCTGTCCATTTCCAATAATATTCAGGACCGGATTGCCTTCTGTATCCTGCTCATTAAAGCTAATTACATAATCATTTGATGGATCAGTCCCGTATCTGACAGCATTCGGAAAATCAGAAGCATGTCGGGCAATTATCGGATCGTCCATATATAGCATTACTTTTCCGCCTCTTACTTTTGCTGTATTCAAAAGCTCAGATTTTTCCCTGTAAACACCTTCGCGGTCGATGAGATATTCAAGGTGGCTGTCCCCGATATTCGTAATAAATGCAAAGTCTGGTTCAGCAATTGAAGCCGAATACCTTATTTCATCGAAATGATTTGTGCCATGTTCAAGGATTAGATATTCTGTCGCCTGTGGGGCGCTGAGAATTGTCAGCGGAACGCCTATATGGTTATTATTGTTTTTCGATGTCGAAAAAACTTTGAATTTTTCCGCAAATATTGTGGCAAGAATTTCTTTGACGGTTGTTTTACCTGAACTTCCAGTCAGAGATAAAACGCGCGCATTAATTTTCCTTCTTCTGATCCTTGCTAATTCGCCGTAAGCAATCTGAGTGTCAGGCACCAGTAAAACAGATGTCCTGGAAACATATTTTTCAGCTAAAATCTTATCAGATATTACAATTAATCCAGCGCCCCTTTCAAGTGCGGAATCAATAAAAGTATGACCATCAAACTTGTCACCTTTCAGTGCGCAATATATACTCCCCCGCTCCAGAGAACGCGAGTCGGTAGAAACTTTCTCAGTCGGGATATAAAGATCTTCCGAGTAAATACTTGAAAAATTTACTTTCTTGAAGTCATCGATATGGAATGCAAATTTATTCATTCAGATATTTTTCCGCGGTTTCTTTGTCTGAGAAATAAGTTCTCATACCTTTGACTTCAGAATAATTTTCATGCCCCTTCCCGGCAATTAGAATCACGCTATCCTTTGGAGACTTTGTCACAGCAAATTCAATCGCTTCTTCACGATCAGTTATAGTAATAAAATTCTCCTGTTCAATACCTGAACAGATCTCATTGATAATGATCTCAGGATCCTCGAATCGGGGGTTATCCGAAGTTACGATTACCTTTGTGCTCATATCCGAAGCGATTTTTCCCATCACAGGTCTTTTTGTTTTATCTCTATCGCCGCCGCAGCCGAAAACAGTCCAGATTTCAGTCCCCGGGGAAATAATATCGTTAACGGCAATCAACGCCTGTCTAAGACTTTCTGCATTATGCGAGTAATCGACGATTACGGTGCGGGCGGCTTTTCTCAGGATTTCAAATCGTCCTGGTACCTGAGGTGCATTTTTTAATAATTCAACAACTTTTTCAGGTGTAAAACCTAAAGTAACGACAACTGCGAATGCAATCGAAGTGTTATAACAGTTAAATTCTCCAACCAGTGGAGTTTTCACAGAGTATTTAACGTTCTGATATGTAAGATTATAGCTTGTTCCGTGAATATTATAATTCAAATCTGATATCTGGAAAATTGCATCCTCTTTTTTACCGACACTTATTTTCTTTGCGCGGCAATCCGAAACCATATACTCACCGTATTTGTCATCGATGTTGTAAACAGCAATGGCCTCTGGTTTCAGTTCATCGAACAATCTCTTTTTTGTGTCGCGGTAATCTTCATAAGAATTGTGAAAATCAAGGTGATCGGATGATAATTGTGTAAAACACGCGACATCAAAATCCAGAGACCGTGTTCTCTCAAGTGCGATACCATGAGAGGAGACCTCCATCACGGCATTAGTACAGCCGGAAAGGACTGCTTTATTTAAAAATTCATTTATTGTGTAAGATTCAGGAGTTGTAAGCTTAGCAGGTTCTTTCTCTTCACCAATAATATTGAATATTGTGCCTGTTAGTGCTGATTTAGCATTGAGTTTATTTAACAGAAACCATATCATATAAGCGGTTGAGGTTTTTCCTTTAGTGCCGGTAATGCCAGCAAGTTTAATTTGTTGAGATGGGAATGAAAAAAATGCTGAGGAAATCTCAGCAAGAGCTTTTCTCGAATTCCTGACATGTATTAAAACGCACGAAAAATGCTTAAAAAACTCCTGTGGAATTTTTTCTGAATTTTCAAGAATAATTGCTGAAGCGCCTGCGGCAATTACATCCATTATATATTCATGGCTGTCAGTTTTGAATCCTTTTATTGCGACAAACAGACTTCCTTTTGTGATTTCACGGGAATCAACTGTGATCTTCTCGACAGGACATTTTTCAGCCTTCCCAATAACTTCCAGTACTTCGATACTATTAAGCAGCTCCGCCAGATTTTTCACCGGTTCACCTCATCTCTCTTCACACGCTTGCATTCAACCTTGCAAAAAGTGTTACGCGTTAAAACTGTTCCAGGTGGGATACTCTGTGCTACTACTCTGCCATTACCTTCTATTTTGAATTTGATTCCCAGGCGGCTCAATATGCCAAATACATTTTTGACTGAAAGGTTGGTCAGGTCAGGCATAATTCCCTGCTTGATTACAAGCGGCTCTTTGAGTGGCTGGTTTACCTCTGGTTGATTTTCTTCAATATTTGAATATTCATAATCTGTTTCATCATATGAATTCTCTGTCATTTCGGCAATCTTGTTATTCCCAATAATGCTTTCTATCGCTCCTTCTTTTTTCTGAGGCGCAATAGCCGGATCGAGATCTATTATTCTTTTTGCTGTTTCTCTAAAAACAGGTGCGGCGGTCTGACTGCCATATCTGCCAACCTGAGGAGCATCAAGTACTATATAAATCATTATTTTAGGATCATTGACCGGGAAAAAACCTGCAAAGGAAGCATAATATTCTTTACTTGTATATTTTCCTTTTATAATTTTCTGGGCAGTCCCCGTCTTACCCCCAACCTGCATATTATTCAGACGAGCATGCATCCCTGTACCTTTTTCAACGACATTCATCAATAGGTGTTTTACTTCTTCTGATATTTCCGGATCAATCGGCTGCCTGATTTTCTCGGGAGCATTGTTTTTGATCAAATTACCACGATCATCTCTGACTTCCTTAACAATATAGGGCTTGTATAAAATACCGCCATTAATAAGTGCGCTGAAGGCAGCAGCCATCTGAATTGGTGTGACTGAAATTTCGTAACCCTGAGATATAAAAGCTTTTGAAACACCTCTGAATTCACCGGGCTTCTTTAGTAATCCTGCTGATTCTCCAGGCAGATCAACAGAAGTCGGATTCCCAAAACCAAAATCTCTTAAATAAGTAAAGAATTTCTCATCATCGATCCTGGTCGAAAGTTTCACCATGGCTATATTGCTTGATTCCTGCAGAATTTCCGGCACTTTAAGGAATTTGTGTCCCTTTGTGTCCGTTATCTTCACGCCCTTAAATGAGAAAGTGCCATTCTCAGTATCAATAGCTTCAGTGAGTTTGACAAGTTCCTCCTGAAGCAATGATGCCAGTACGATACCTTTTATTGTTGACCCCGGCTCAATTGGATCAGTTAATACTCTGTTCCGCCTGTTTTCTTCCTCGTCCTTTAATATTCTGGATGGATGGTAATCCGGGAAATTTGCAAGGGCAAGAATAGCACCGGTCTGTGGATCCATAATAATTGCCGATCCTGATTTCGCCTCGTACTTAGTCACACCGTTAGATAATTCCTCCTCAAGAATTTGCTGATACGACTTTTTGAGAGTAAGTACCACATCATTCCCTCTCTCAGGAGCGTATGATACCTTGTCGTCAATTGTCACGGTTTTCCCGAGACCATTCTTGTACCTATAAACAAATCCTTCTTTTCCTTTAAGGAACTGATCGTACTCAAACTCAACTCCGTTTACGCCTTTCATCTCGCCGTCAACGAATCCCAGCACATGAGAACTAATTTTTTCGAAGGGATACACTCTCGAATAATTAGGAAGAATTTCAATCCCATCTGAAAGTGAATCCTTTAGATTCTGGAATTTTTCTCTTGAAATTTTTGAATATAAAAGAGTTCTTTGTGATATCTTTTTCAATTTCGCTATAACAGTGCTGCGCTTTTCTCCACTTATCCTCGAAAGATAAGTTGCAGCCCGCAGCATTTTTGTTGAATCAGAAGTAAGCCTGTTATAGATATAAATTGAGTAATCATCCTTTGTATAAGAAAGGATATTACCATCTGCATCAATAATTTTCCCTCTTTCTGCGGAGATCCTGTACTCTTCTTCATGCTGCCTGGAGGCAATTTCAGAATAATACTGATGCTTAACAACCTGAAGTCTGACAAGATTTGTTATCAAAACTCCGGCTGCAATAACCATTAAACCCCATACCAGAAATACTCTGTTCTTATTCATATTTATCAAGAACAATTTTTTCGATTCGTATTACTTCGGCTCTGTTGACGTAAAATGTATCGGGAAGTGCAAGAGGTAAACGCATTCCGAGTGAATCTATCGCAAAATCCACTATCCGGTCTTCCGACTCAAGCAACTGCATGGATGCCGTCAGGGTGTTGATGAAATTATCTTTCTGCCGTATTATTTCTTCCGATTCCAATTTATTTTTTTTGAAATCCTTGATGCCTTCGTAAGTATAGACATAAACGAACGCCGCGAGTATCGAAACTCCTAACATGTAAAAGAAAATATTTCTTATCCGGTTGTCGATCTTCATATTCTCTCGGCGACCCTTAATTTTGCACTTCTGGATCTGTTATTAATACTAATTTCATCCTTGGAAGCTGTAAGAGGCTTCTTTGTAATTATTTTAAGAGTACGTTCTTTTCCGCAGATGCACACAGGAGTTCCCTGTGGACAAACACAATCAAGGTTTTCGTAGCGGAAAAATTCTTTAACTATCCGGTCTTCCAATGAATGGAATGTGATTACTGCAAGACGACCTCCGGGTGCAAGAAGGCTGAGGGATTTTCTGAGAAATATTTTAAGATTTTCGAGTTCATTATTTGTGAAAATCCGAAATGCCTGGAATACTCTTGATAGTGTATCATTAACTTTGAATCCGGGAATAATTGCCGCAACCGCTTCTTTAATAGAACCGGTTGTATAAGGCCTGCTATCAATTTTCAGGATTTCTCTGGCAATTCTGAAGGATTGCCTTTCTTCTCCGTATTTAAAAATAATGTCCGCAATTTCCTTCTCAGACATAACGGAAAGTTTGATGCTGAACGGCTCCCCCTGGGAATGGTCCAGCCGAAGATCGAGTACTGTATCTGTTCTGTATGTGAAACCATATTCCGGATCGTCAAACTGGGCTGAAGAAACTCCAAGGTCAGCAAGAATTCCATCAAACTTTTGAATACCGCTGAGGGCAGCAACAACATCTATGTTGGTAAAATTTGTATTGAACAGACGAACCCTTGTATCATTGAAAAAAAGATCCTGGCAGTACCGGAATGCCTTTGGATCGACATCTGTTGCAACCAGCCGGGCAGAAGCATTCAGCCGCGCTAAAATAGCTTCTGTATGACCTGCAAACCCTAGAGTGCCATCGGCATAATTACCATCCGGCTTTATTCTCAGCGAGTCGATTACCTGATCTTTTAATACGGGTATATGTTTGCTCATTTTTTTATATCTTTAAATACTTTTTCTCCCTGCCTGTCAACCATCTCATCATCCATCCAGGCGTATTGATTTCGGTAGCGTTCAGGATTCCATAACTCTATACGACCAAGTTGACCTAGCACAAAAACATCCTTAACAATTCCTGCGAATTCAAGCAATGGCTTCGGCACCAAAAGTCTGTATTGCTTATCCATTTTTTCTTCGTAGGTATGTTCCATTATTTTCCTGAGAATATCTCTGTGCTCCCGGTTGTGGCGGTCTAATTTGCTTACTTCTGTATCAACATATTTTTTCCATTCGTTGTAGGTATATAGATCAATAGCGTGGTCATAACCTCTCGCAAAGACAAACCACTGTTCCTCTGCTTCGTCCATCGACTTGCGCAGACGGGCAGGAAGGCTCAATCGTCCTTTCGCATCCAGAGAAAAGTAGTGACCACTTGTAAATTCCATAAAAAGCTAAACTTTTTGATATTTGATAAAAAAATTAGTAAAATTCTACCACATCGTCCCACCAAAATAACGCATTTTTTAAGTATAAAGTCAAGAAAAATCTGAGAAATTTTTTAGCACTCAGCTTAAACTCTTTAATTATAATACGTTAAGGTGGGATAACTTTATCCTTTTTAGACAGTAATTCAATAGCTCTGGAGTCTGCCAGGTTGAAAAAATTTGATCTAAGTATGCCCGCAGTAACAACTTAAATGGTGATAGAAAAAAAGGAGCAGACATTATTTTAGCTATCCTTGATAATATTTTTAAGTATGCCTAATTTTTTATTAATTGTGTAAAATTATTAAGCGGGACTGTTGCATCAGGTAATTAAAAATTTGTATTATCATAAGTTAGTTTTCAGGGTTTCCCCCTGTCATTTCTGAACCGGCAAAAACGAGAAAAAGTCCACCTGAACGAATGAGTAAAATTATTTCCGTGCTTTTACCGAAAGGCGGAGTTGGAAAAACAACTACCGCAGTTAATCTGGCAGCAAGTTTTGCCGTCTTTGAAAAAAGGACATTACTCATTGACCTTGATCCCTCAGGTGCCTGTTCACAGATATTAAGCTACGATCAATCGCGTGAAAACGGAAGTATTCTCGATCTTGTAAACATGCGGCGTTCTTATTCGCAGCTTATAAGAAAAACTCAACTGGACCATCTTGATTTTATTCCGGCTAATATTAACACTACTGAAGATGAAGATACGCTCTTTAAGTCCTTCAGGAACTTCAGCCATCTAAAAGATTCTGCGATTAATGAACTTGGGGGATATGATTATATTATCCTTGACTGTCCTCCTTATCTTGCAGGTACCACTCAACTTGCTCTGTATTTATGCAACTCAGTGCTTATCCCACTTAAAACTGCTCAATTCTCTATCAGTGCACTTGTTAAACTTATGAATCATATCGCGATATATCAGAAAAACGTAAATAAAAGGCTGGCAGTTGAAGGAATTCTCCTAACGATGTATGAGAACAACACAACAGCTTCTTTTCTTACGGAGGACAGGCTTTTCAGAAGTTTCGGGAAACATGTTTTCAGAACGATAATCCCTAAAAGCACTTATCTTGCTGAATCCACATATTACGGTCAGCCAGCTGTTCTGCTTAATACACGTGCTATAGGCTCTCAGGCTTATCTTGCTCTCGCTGAAGAATTGATTGTCAGAAATAAGATATGCCCGGTGCAGGAACTGAACGACACACTTGCAGTTCACAGAATTTCCGATGATCTGCCGCAGTTCTATGAAATGAAGCCGAATAAACCAAATCCTTTCCGCAGTCTGACAACAGTTCAGTTTTATGTATCTCAATATTCGGAAGTGACAATCACTGTTAATGATATATATATGAAGCCGGTTGAAACTTTATTAAGGAGCAGGCTATCTCCTGGGATTTATGAAATTTCCTGGACTCCGAAAAACGTCCCCGCCGGCATTTACTTCTGCAAAATGACCGCACCATCATTTACAAGAAATATTAAAATGATTCACGTGCAGTGATCTCCTGAAGTGTATCTTTCCCATCTTTTCACTATCTTTTCTGAATTGAATTATCAAAGGTTATAAGATGCGAATTATTTTCACAATTATATTTTTTACTCTTGCTCTCAGTCTGAATTCTTTCGCCCAAAGCGGTGAGAACTGGGTTGCAGTTGACAGCATTCAGGGGGATAAACTTTTTATTGATGTCAGCGGACTTAAAAAACAGACTCCGCCGGATATATTTGTATGGACAAAACAGTATCACAGTCTTCCGCTGGTAATCGAATCAGTCAAGGATAAAATTCACCAGACAAAAACCTATTATATCCTGAACAAGAAAAACGGACGTTACAGTATCCTCGAAGTAATTTATTACGATGAAGATGGAAATGTGCTTAAGTCATTCAGTTATAAAAACGAAGTTGATGACGGTACTTATAAATATAATTATCCCATCATGACAAATACCGACGTCTATTATATCTATAAAATGTTAGGGAAGTATCTTAAGGAAAATCAGTCTGAAGAATAAACGTTCAGATTTGATTTAATAAATTTTATTCCACCTACCTGATTCATTTTGGTAACGATCAGATTTCTCCTGCGAAGGAGAAATCCGCTGGGTCGTGCGGCATTATACCTTGCAGGATTTGGAAACACTGCGATTGTAAGTGCCGAATTCTCAATCCCCATTTTCAGCGGATCTTTCTTAAAGAATTTTAATGAAGCAGGTCCCACTCCGAATAATTCAGGTCCGGTTTGTGCCGAGTTGAGATAAACCTCAAGAATCCGGTCTTTGCTCCAGAAAACCTCGATCAGAAGCGTAAAATAAACCTCAAACCCTTTCCTTATATAATCCCTGTTCTTGTAGAGAAAAAGATTCTTAGCCAACTGCTGCGTAATAGTGCTGGCTCCCCTTATTCTCCTTGATGATCTCCGTTTATTAACCTCAAGCGCTTTTTCAATCGCTTTGTAATCAAAACCAAAATGTTCAAAAAACAACTGGTCCTCCGCTGCAACCGCTGCCAGTGGAAGATATGGCGACATTTCGTTTAATGATACCCAGCTTTTAGTCAGTTCATCTTCAGGTAAAAACGTTATACCGCGGATAGAATTAATAAAGGAAGTTGAGGGAATATCCACAAATCGAAAAAAAAGAAGTAGAAATATCAGAATAATATTATAGACAAGAACGATCTTTAAGGAGTACGAGAAAAATAATTTTATTTTTTGCATTTTTATCCATCATTCCTGTTCATCTTCTTTGAGTGAAATGTTCATTCTGTTTCTGAATATTGCTTTTCTTTCAATTTTCGCACCAATTTCCGGGTATTTGGCAATTATATAATCAAAATGTGCTTTTTCCAGTATATATAGATCAGAATATGTTTTTGAGATGATTGTTGCCGTTCTCGGTACGTTCATAAAGAGGGCAATCTCCCCGAAAAAGTCACCCTGTTTAAGCACAGCGATAGGTTTATTAAATTTATCATCATAAACTTCAAGTTCGCCATTGACCACAAAATACATCTCATTCCCGATAGAACCAACATTAAAAAGGATCTGCCCCGGGATACATATCATTGTTTTTAAGGTGGATGCGGTTTCCCTTATAAAATTAATATCGGCATCTTTGAAAAGAGGTATCCTCTCGATCAATTCCTTTTTAAGGCTCATTGAAAGTTCATGCTGCAGCGAAGTCGGAAGTCCTTCGACAAAAACATTCTCATCGTAACCCAGACGATTTTTCCAGATATATGTATAATAATCTCTTATTTTCTTCTGTAATTGATCAGGTATATCCCGGGTGCGGACAAGTATCGACAATTTCTCAAGATTTTCAGAGTACTTCTGCTTCGCCGGATCCCGTTTAGAGATTAAGCCTGCGATATTACCAATCAACAGAGAATAAAATCCAACACCAACTATCTCAACGAAAATTGTAAAAAGCCGTTGAATATCATTAACCGGTGTAATATCTCCGTACCCGATAGTCGTGAGAGTTGTAACAGTCCAGTATATTCCGATAATATAATTGGATATATCACTGATCTTAGGATCAAGTCCCCTGAGGCTCAGCCATCCGCAGGCTAACCAATGTGCGGCTAATGAAGCCCAGTAAAAGAAGAAAAAGATTGTAAGAATCTGACCGTATTTTATCTGCTTACGGCTCCATTTAGACATGTAAAAACCGACTTTTACGAGTTTAATAAGCTGAAGCAATTGAAAGATACTGCTGGGGAAATAATTTTCAATCGGTAAGCAGGCAAGAAGATCAATCACGAACCAGGTTTTCAGATAATCAGGAAGGGTTCCCGGTTCTTCAAATATAGGGTCGAATTTACTTTTACTGTACTTATAAATATTAAAAAGAATGTCGAGGAATAAGATAAAACTGCTTAGCCAGAAAAACATTTCGAGTTGTCCGAATAACTCAAAATGAAAGACAAGATTTGCTGGAATCACTAACGCCAGAAAAGAAGTCACAATAACAATTATGACATTCCAGGAAACCTCAATTTTGGAAAAACGGAACTGGGTCGTCATAGTATAATCAAATGAATGGGATCAGAGCTCTATCTCCAGTCCATCATAAGCAGTCTGAATAATAAGTCCGGAGGTCTCATCGAAAAGATTCAGGTACTTTCTTGTATCGGAAAGAAATTTCTCAATCTGGAAATCACTGTAAGTATGCTCAGAATGAAAAAGGATGAGACGCTTAACCCCGGTCTTAACTGCAAGTTCCACTCCGGTAAGATTACTCGAGTGTCCCCAGTTGAGTTTAGAATCGATGGCATCGAGCAGTGAATACTGTGCATCAAATATCAATGCATCAGCTCCCTTTATAAATTCAAGGTAAGGATACATCTCACTGTCGCTTTCTTCTTTATGTTCTGCATCAGTGGAATAAATAAAAGTTTTTGCGCCCTTCCTGAATTTGTATGAATATGAATCACCGGGATGATTCTGTTTCATCGGTGTAACTTCAAATCCGGCAATCTCATAAGTTTTTTTGTTATCGAGCTGAATAAACCGGATATCTGCGTTCATCTCATCAAGCTGAACAGGGAAATGCACCGGTATCTGCTGATTTCTAAAAGCCTGTTCAATATCTTTATGCACGCCATATACAAATATTTTTACACCAGGAATGTAAGCCGGTACGAAGAATGGAAATCCCTGAGTGTGATCCCAATGCAGATGCGACATAAATATGTGAAATGTTTTGTCATCAGCACTTCCGCCGATCGCCCCTGAACGCATATAAACATTTCCCATATCCCTGATGCCGGTGCCGGCATCACAAATTACTCTATGCGTCCCTCCTTTAATCTCAATGCAGGAAGTATTGCTGCCATAGCTTCCGCGGATTGCAAAAGGTAATTTTGTGTCAATGAATTCATCAAGATCATCCTCTGTGAGACCGGGTATTTTTAATGATTCGGCAATTGCAAAACGAATCTTTTCCCTGATGATCTCAGTCGGCATTGAGGATGGCAAAGAGCCTCGGGAACCCCAAATTTTTATTATCACACTAACACCCTGGTAAAATTACAATCTAAACATGGTCAAAATAATAATTTTCTCATTATTATCGTTTAATAATCTCTATTTTCTTTTCAATAGTTGACGAAGCGCAACTTCCCGGTTTATTATCGGAAACCTGAAGTTTGACATTAAAGGAGCCCGGTGAAGAATAACTATGCTTGACTATCATTCCGGATTTCATATTTCCATCGCCAAAATCCCAGAGATAGCTTAACGGGTCACCGTCAGCATCTGTCGATTCGAAAGCAGTAAAAACAATCTCATCATTTGCGCCGCCTGAATAGTATTTATCCTCAGAGTTGAAAGCAGCTACAGGAGGATGATTAACTAATACTTCGAGAAATTCGGTGCAGCTTGAAGACCGTGATCCGGAGCCGTCATCAGCAACAACTTTTACGCGGTATTTGCCGCTGGAATTAAAAATATAATTTACTTCTCTGCCCCTGAGAGAAACTCCCGTTTCAGGAATCCACTCAAAACTAAGCGAGTCTCCGTCCGGATCAAATGCCTTTTTAATTTGAAAACTAACCTCATCACCGGGACAGGAATAGATAGTCCTTGCAACTAAAATCTGCGGAGCAGAATTAATCTTTATTTTTTCAACAACAGAACCTTCTGAATTCTGTACATCAGAGTTATCAGTAACATTAAGGCGGATCTCATGGATTCCCGGTGTATCAAAACTATGTTTGACTTTCTGTCCGGAAAGTTTTTCGCCATTATCCAGAACCCATAAATATTTCGAGATTTTTCCATCTGTATCGGCTGATCCTGATCCATCAAGTTCAATTTCTTCACCTATTCCAGCAGAAATGGGCATTTTTATATTCGCAGACGGAGAAGCATTTACAAAAATACTAAGAGTATCTTTCGCCGTATTATTCTCAAGACCAGAATTATCGGTAACTGTAAGAATAACCTTATACTTTCCGGATTCATTGTACTTATGAACCGCATTTAATCCGTTCATAGTATGTCCGTCGCCAAAATCCCACAGGTAATCAATAACGGCGCCGTCAGGGTCAAAAGAGTCGAGTGCACTGAAAGAAGTATTAATATTTTCGGCCGTCTTTGCCGGACCTGAAACTGATGCATAAGGGGCAGCATTAATCACTATTCTTTTTGTAACGATTGAAGAGTTACACTCAGTCTCAGAATCAGTGACGATTTTTAATGTTACGAGATAATTTCCTTCCTTCGAGAAAACATGACTGGAATTTTTTCCTGATAATGTTGTGCCATCCCCCATATCCCATTCATATGATACAATATTTGAACCTTCTCCTGAGGATAAGGATGCATCAAAATCGACAGGCACATTCACCGGAGCTGATGAACGGGAACTGAACTCAGCGATGGGAGCTTCAATTACTTTAACAGTAATTTCATCGGTATCTGTATTGTCGCAACCTTCAGTTTTATCTCCAGTTATCGTTAACTGAACCTTGTATGTTCCAGCTTTATTGAAGATATATGTCGGTGTGGGACCACCCCCAGTTCCGCCATCACCAAAATCCCAGGTAAAACTGTTAACAACTCCATCATAATCGCGGGAAGCTCTTCCGTCAAAAACAACTTCATTATTTGCACAGACAATAGTGTCTCTTCCGGCTTTTGCTACCGGCGATTCAACAACTGTAATCACCATAACATCAAAATCCATATTGCAAGGAAGGTTCGAGTCATCCTGAACGGTTAATCCAACGGTATATGTGCCTCCGTTTTTATATGTTTTCACAGGATTAACACCCTCTCCCGTTGTGCCGTCTCCGAAATCCCAGACAAATTTCAGGGGTCCCCCTTCCGGGTCAGTTGATGCACCAGCATTAAAAATCACAACATCACCTGAGCAGATGATTCTATCTTCACCTGACTCAGCAACAGGCGGTTTATTAATAAAGAGAGTAATTGTCACGGAAGATATGGAGTTACTTAACATTCTTCCGTCATCAACTTTTAGTGTAACCGGATACGATCCGCCCTCAGCGTATAAATGTGCAACTTCAATGCCTGTTTTGGGATCACTGCCATCACCCATATCCCAGATATATTTTAACGGATCACCGTCAGGGTCAATCGATTGACCTGCGTTAAAGACCTGATAATTGCTGCAGCTCCTGATATTGTCCTGGAGTTTTACAATAGGCGAACTATTAACAAATATTCGGACTGTATCTGATTGCAAAGAATTAAGGGTAATACTATTGTCGCGCACCCTAAGAACCGCATAATAAATGCCGGGTTTTTCGAATGCTCTTGTGACAGCAGGCTGATTGGATCCCGGATATCCGTCGGAAAACTCCCAATTATATGCTGTAATTGAGCCGTCAGAATCATAACTTCCTGAAGCATCAAATGTAACTGAAGCACCGGGTGCAAGTATCCGATCATCTCCTGCAATGGCAACAGGAGCATTGTTTATAATAACAATTGCTTCATCAAAATCAATAGCGCTTTCCTGCCCCGTATTATCAGTAACTTTCAGTGTAACGGAATACTTCCCGGGATTCTGGTAAATATGCTGAACCTTTTTACCGGAGAGTAAGCTGCCGTCTCCAAAATTCCAGTCGTATTTTGTAACTTCGCCATCAGAGTCAAATGATCTGCTGCCATCAAAAACAATATTTTCACCGGGGATTGAAATTACATCAGGACCGGCATCAGCAATCGGTTTTTTGTTGATTACAACCTGAATTGCATCTGAGGAAGAATTATTCAGCGTTCCAGTATTGTCTGTAACTTTAAGACTCACGGTGTAGGTGCCGGTATTGCGATAGATATGCTCTGTTATTGCTCCTGTACCTGTGCTGCCATCTCCGAAAACCCAATCATAAGTAACAATCTGCCCATCTGAGTCCAATGAACGGCTCCCGTCAAATTTCACGAGGCTTTCTGTTGTAATCACATTTTCACCTGCCTTCGCAATCGGGCTGGCGTTCACTGTGACAATAAGTTCATCCTCCGCAACACCTGTCAATGTTCCTGAATCGTCAAAAACTTTTAGTTTAACTTTGTAAACTCCCGGATTTGCAAACTGATGTACAACCGATGAACCAGTGGAACGCATTCCGTCACCGAAGTCCCATTCGAATCTTGTAAGATATCCATCGTTATCTCTGGAGTTTTTGCCTTCGAAAACAGTTGTTTCTCCATCGGCGATAACTTTATCATCACCGGCAGATGCAAGAGGAGGTATATTAACTTTGACCTTTAATTGCGTTGTAGATTTACTATTACTCACATTTGCATCATCTGAGACAGTGAGCAGTACCGTATAAATACCCGGACTTTCGAATTTATGTCTGATAATCTGCCCATCCTTGGATGTGCCATCACCAAGATCCCAATAATAAGATGCAATTTTCCCGTCTCTGTCATAACTTGCCGAGCCGTCGAGCTCAAGAAATTCTTCGGTTGAAGTAACAAAATATTCTGTTTTTGAAACAGCCACAGGCGGAGCATTAACCCAGACATCTGTGTAAGCATCACCGGTGTTGCAGGGACCATCGGAATTATCCTTTACCCTGAGCATGGCTCTGTATCTGCCCGGCTGAGCATAAGAATGCTGCACTCTTTGCGCTTTCGCTGTGCTGCCGTCACCAAATGACCATAGATACTCGGTAATAACCCCATCCGGATCAGACGAAGCTGAAGCATCAAAATTTATGATATCGCCCGGAGCTGTTATTTTTGATAATTCAGTTTTCGCTGATGGGGATATGTTCATTTTCAGAGTAAAAGATTCTTTTTTGGAGTTGCCTACCTGATCGGAATTATCCTTAACAATAAGGGTTACCTCATAGGAATCCTGACTCTCGTAGCGATGGACTACCCTGCTGCCTTTCGCAACCGAACCGTCCCCGAAATTCCAGTAATACTCGGTGATCATACCATCCGGATCATAAGTTCCTTCTGCATCAAATACAACCGAATTACAATCAGCTAATGTCTGAAAAGATTTGTTAATGAACGGTCGTTTGTTCAATTTTCCTCTTTTAACCGGCAATTCGATTGCAATGGGGTTGCCGCTGGTATCGGTCAGGAAGAAAGATGCATCATTAGGATTTTCTCCTCCTTGTCCAAAAGCAATTTCAGCAGGCATACCCTTTTCAAGTGGATCAATTTTAATCAATCTTTTCCGCCAGTCACCCCCGCCCGAAACATCATCTATTCGAATATCTCTGAAAGCAGTATTGACCGAAAGTGACGCATTGCTAAGATCAAAATCGGCTAAATAAAGTTCATTTGCATCCTCGGGAATCACAAATTTCAAAGATGCAAACTGATCTTTAAGTTCAAGTCTCAGAGTTGCATCGTAAGTGAATATCCGGACATTCTCAGCCTGGATATTTTCATCCGGCACTTTGCTTACAAAAACGTCAAATCCGTTAGCATCATCTCCATCTAATCCTTCAACAAGCAGCGCCAGATAACTGAATCCCTCGTAAGATTCCCCCTGATAGGCAGAAGCCTTAAAAATTGTTGCCCATTTGTCATCGTTTTCGGCTTCGGCAGCAAAAAGAGTATCTCCTAATAAATCCCCGGATAGAGAGGAATTCCCTGCTTTATAACCGGAAAAAACTCCGCTCCCGCCATAAAGTGAATATTTGATTTTCGTGTTCCAGTCACGGTAAGAAATATCATTTTTGCCGTAAGTTTCTGGATCATATATCCGAATATAAAAACTGTCTGAAAATTCTGAAGGAACTTGGAAGAATACTATTTGCCGGAAATCAGGGTCACCTTCCTGCCTTGATGCTTTCGGCCCATATGTAACCAATTTAATATTATCCTGCGCCGTAATGCTTAAGGCTAGAGCAAAGAATATTATTGATAAAATGCGAGTCTGGGAATACATTAAACTCTCTCCGCTAAAATTTTAACTATTTATGTTCAATTGGATAATCCCTGCTATTGCCAAGATAATCCGTAAGGGTCACAGAGCCGATTCGTAATGGCGATTGTGCCCCATAGGGTAATTTAATTGTGCCTTCATATCTCTTCAGAATATCGTTATAAATGAGAAATTCTGTTCCCTGCCTGTTGCCGTAACTTACTTTAACCTCAGCTTTTTTCTGCAAACCTGATTCATCCTCAGCGTATATTTGAACAACGTAAGATTCAAGATCCGATTTAACAGGATTAATTTCGTATTTAACAAGGCCCGGAGGCAGATCATCTCGATAAATATCGAATTCATACTTTGCGAGGTTATCAGCAATGTCTGTTATTTCAAATACAAGGTGGTTTGAACCGGACTGAAGATCGTATTTGTGACTCAGTTCTGAAGCAGCACTTTCAACCTCTCTGCCATTGATTCTTATGCGGCAAACCTCGCTTGTCATCATCCTTAAGAGAATTGATGAATTTGAAGTTCGATCAGGAATAATATCAAGGAATTCTGCTTTTGGCGATATCTGATCTTTTATTATTTCAATTGAGTCAAGAACTGTATTGCCTGCCCGAGAAATTAGGTGCGTAAAATATTTAACTATAAGCGAATCCTGCCGGAGTTTTAAATCGAAATTACCATAAATATCACTAAACGATCTTAAAGAGATTGCAGAATCTGATGAGTAAAAATTTATTTTGCACTGTGGTTTGGTTTTTCCTAAGATTTTAAATTCAGGTTTATTGATCATATATCTGCCTGAACCAAGGTAAACCAGATCACCTTCATATAAAATATTTATTTCATCTTCGGGATCGTAAAAAATCTTTCTCTTCAATTCACTTTTATTTCCAGCCCGGTCAAAAGATTCTATCACAATAAGGTTAATTCCTGACTCAAGCTTTAATTCTGTGGAGAAAAAACCATCCTCATTAAAAACAAGAGGATTTCCGTTAATAAACAATTTTGATTCATTGTCTGTTGTCCCTGAAACTGTGAGCGAATCAACAGCAATTATCAAATCATCTTTGGGACTGGAAACTGAAAGAAATGGTCCTTTTGTATCAGATATAAAATTAAACGATGATGCTTTGCTTACAGGACCGGGAATACCATCAAAATCAATTGCAGAAACTCTCCAGTAAATCTGTCCGTCTGCAATCCTGTCTATGTCGATGTCCGCCGTTTTGATGTCCCTCATCACGATTAACTGATTTTTGAAATCGGGGTCCGATGCGACTTCAAGCCAATATTTGATAGAATTTTTAACCTCTTCCCATTCCAGTTTAACCTTAGCCGCATATATCGGGGAGCCGGGAGCCGGAGATTTAAGAATAACTCTTGGCAGCAAATCCCTGGGTTTGGAAAAGTTTTGATTCTTATCAAGTTTTACTCCCTGATTTTCTTTTACCAAAACCTTTTGAGTAGAAGAAACAAGTTCAATTTGGCCATCGTAGTTTGCTATTTTTGTATCTTGCGGATCTTTTTTAATCCAAAAACTTTTCGAATTAATTTTAGTTTTCACACCGGGAATTTCAAAGTTAAATTTCTTCTTACCTGAATTTCCTCCGGCAAGCAGAGCGAATGCATCCCCCTCAACAAGGCTGACACTCGATTCATTTTTTTTCTCCAGAAGATCGACCCTCATTTTCTGGATTACTGCCTGAGCATTTTCATTGAGTCTGATCCTGTTTCCATCCTGAAAAGTAATTTCGGCATAGGATTTGGAGAGAGTCCTTATTTTTTCACCTTCCGCCAGCTTTGACTGAAGCATAAGTTCACGCCACAACTGATCTGCAAGTCCCCTGTTCTCTACTTTCCCCTTCCTTGCAGTAAGAGCAGCTTCGCCGGAAACATCCCGATTCTTTGCTGCGGCCTCAATAGCTGCCTCCGATTTAGCTAAAGATTGCTGGGCAAGAACAATCGCCGCTGCAAAATTTCCTTTTTTTCTCTCAATAACCGCTTTGTCATACAGGCTGATTGATTCATCGATTAATTTCTCGGCAAATAATCGGGCACCTGAATTAGTGGCCGAACTTATGCGGGCTGAGGCTTCGCGGACCGCCTTTTCACAATTTTTAATCTCATCTCGCGGAATAATGAGCTCGGTTCCGGGAAACAGATTATCAGGCGAAGAAATATTATTTCTGTTGAGAATATCTTCCCAAAGGTTTGGATCACCAAGCTGCTGACGGGAAATCTCTCTTATATTATCTCCCTTCTTAAATACAACCTTGACAAGATCTGTATTTTGAGAGAACAATATAGAATTCAAAATCATTGAATAAAATAAAATCTGAAGAAACAAATTTCTTCTTTTCATATAAAATCCTTCGATTTTATAAAGTTTTAAGTACTGCTTAAATCTTTTGGAATTAATATTCTGAATTCGGTGAACTCACCATCTTTGGTGTTGACAATAAGCTCACCTTTGTGCATTTTCGTAACTATATCATAACTGAGTGAAAGTCCAAGTCCGGTTCCTTCTCCTGTTGGCTTGGTGGTGTAAAATGGTTCAAATATTTTTTGAACCACTTTTTCAGGCATACCGGTGCCATTATCCTTGATCCGGATTTCAATTCTATCGCCGCGGTCCTTCAGGTCGGCTTCAATCACCGGAGTAACTTCAGGATTCTTTTTTATCTTCTCCTGAATAGCATATAAGCCGTTATTTACAATATTTATTATTACCCGGCTGAGTGCCTGCGGATTAACAACAAGCTCTTTAATACCGGTATCAAAATCCTTTTTGATTGAAAGTTGGAATTCCTTGTCCTTAGTCTTCAATGAATGGTATGAGAGACTAATTGCTTCATCGATCATTTCGGGAATATTGCTCTTCATCAATTGACCTGAATCACCCCGCGAATGCTGCAGCATATTTTTTACAATACTTTCTGCCCGACGACCGTGCTCATTAATTTTTGCAACATTTACTTTAAGATCCTCACAAATCTCCTCAAGTATTTCCCTGCCTTCATTCTCAGTTTCTTTTAGAGCGTTTTCGATTTCTTCATTCAATTCATCAACAAGGCTTACAGAAATTTTGGAAAAATTATTCACAAAATTCAAAGGATTCTGAATTTCATGTGCAATCCCGGCAGTCAGAGCGCCAAGGCTTGCGAGTTTTTCATGCGAAATTAATTGGGTTTGGGTAGCTTTCAGTTTTTCCAATAAATCCTGAAGTTCTATATTTTTTTGTTCTAATTCTTTCGTACGGAGTGCGACTTTATCTTCCAGAGTTCTGTTGTATTCTTCAAGCTCCTGATTCTGTCTTTCGATTCTGGCAAAACTCTCTTTTAAGGAACTGCTCATTGATTCAAGAGTTTTTCCAAGGAATCCAATTTCATCTTTGGGAGTGTAATTAACTTTTACATCAAAATTTCCCTTGGATATCTCACTTGCAGCCCCAGTCAGAACAGAAATGGGAGTACTTATCTGACGTGAAAAAAAGAATACTCCTGCTCCTGCAAGAACTACCCCCAAAAGTACCCATAGGAACAGGCTCTGTTCCATTTTTGAAACAGCAACATAAGCCTGATCTTCATTAATTTCGGCAAGCACCGCCCAGTCAAGGTTATCGGGAAAAGCATAACAAACTACATTCGATTCACCTTTCTCATTGGTATATGAATCTTTTTTACCAATTCTGGAACCGGATTCAAGCAGTTTTTTTATCTCTCCTATCACTTTTTTATCACTGAATGTTTGTTTTTCAGCGCTAAAAACCATTTCTCCGGAATTATTTAGCAGAAATAATTTTCCGTTTTTCGTGAATGGATGGTTTTTAATCCTGTCCCTGACTCTGTTAAGATCAACTTTCGTTGCCAGAAAAGCTGGAGGAGCGCCATTTATTTTTACTGGTACAACTATTGTAAGCTGCCACTGATCTATCTGTTTGAAAAAGGTCGGTTCACCAAATGAATTTTTTGATATGTTGATATTTTTGATTTCTGCAGATGTCAATTCAAAAAAATCACTTTCTTTGATCCCTTTATCAGCTATCAGTGCGGCAAATCTTTTCTGCTGAGCCTGCACAGCCTTTACATATTGATCTTTTCCAACTTCAAAATAAAGAATGAATGAAATGATATCAGAGGTATTCTCTATAACTGCCGGTAACAGAGCAGCTTTTTCGTTTGCTCCAAGACTGTTAAGTTCAAGTCCGTTCCGAAGAACGTCTATGGGAGCCACCCAATTCTGGCGGTAGATATTATTGATTTCTTTTGCAAGTTCATTAGCTGTGGTGATCAGTTCATCATTTACATTACTGACTGTTTCATCCCTTGCTATCCCTATCATATTATAGCTTGCAATTCCAATAGGGATAAGCGCAATGAGTGCAGAAAATAAATACAATTTAGTTTTCCAGGTAAGCTTTTTCATTTATCTCCTTGTATTTATTCAAGATATAAGGAAAAGTATCCTAATTATTTCGCTTCACGGCCAGCATGGTTATATCGTCAGACTGGTCTGCTCCATCTGCAAATATTTCTATTTCTTTCAGAATGGCATTTATCAAAGATTCAGATCCATCGACACTGGCAGAGACAATTTCAGCCAATCGCGGATCGCCGAATAATTTTCCACTCCGGTTATTCGCCTCAGTTACACCATCAGTATATGTAATAAAGATATCGCCAGAATTTAGGATTGTCCTGTCAACTTTATAATCCGTATCCTCAAAAATACCGACAGCAGGTCCTGAAGGCATAAGAAAATCGAGTTTGCCATCGGCGCGCCTGATCAAAGGTGGATTGTGACCTGAATTGCAATACAGTATCTCTCCGGTTTCAGTATCGAAAAGGCTGACGAATAGTGTCACAAAAATTCCCGAATCATCGTGATTTTTATGAATGTGACTCTGAATTGTTTTCACCATCTTTAGAATTGATTCTTCAGCGGAAGTTTCATAAATGGCAAATGCTCTCAGAAGGCTTCTGATAACCGCCATAAAAAGTGCCGCCCCAACCCCTTTACCACAAACATCCGCAAGAATATTGCAGACATATCTATTATTGTTCAGAATAAATGAGTCGTAAAAATCACCCCCGACCTCTTTTGCAGGGCGGAACATCGCTTTAATATCCCATCCGGGGATTACAGGAAGGTTCTTTGGGAGAAAGGAAAGTTGAATTTTCTGTGCAATTGAAAGTTCATTCTGAACAGAGATCAACTTATCATGAGTATGGCTGGCATCTTTTAGAGTTACGACTTCCTTATATGTCTTTTGAAGGGTAATTTCAAGATCATCAAAATTGATAGGTTTTGTAACAAAATCAAATGCGCCGTTATTCATGGCAGTCCGGACATTATCCATATCGCCATAAGCGGAAACAACAACAGCCCGCAGCAATGGATGATATTCACTAATATTCTTAATCAGTGCCAGACCATCCATCTCCGGCATATTAATATCGGACATAACAACGTCGATATCAGTGACTTCTTTTAGTTTGGCAAGCGCTTCAATTCCATTATGAGCAAATTCAAAATCATATTCACCTGCTCTGATCTTTCTCCTGAAATGCTGGCGGACCAGTATCTCCAGATCAAGTTCATCATCAACGACTAAAACTTTCAAGGGCATTTTAATCCATTATCATTCAATATTTCAACTGAAAGATAATAAATTTAAGTGATAAATATTTCACCTTATCGAATTTATTCAGAATTAAATCGAATAAAGAATGATATCTTATCAATCGGAAAATAAGATAAGATTCGCCCACTGATTATCAAAAGCAATTCTGTTAAATTTCTACATGCACCTATATAATATTAATGCAAAAACTGATATCGGCTTTTCTAATTGAGTATTTTTATCACTCTTAAGATAGGGTAAACATTCAGTTGTGAGTCGAAATAGGGCGATCTTTCGTAGAAAAATCTGAGTCTTCGCTCAGGATTGTTCCTGAAATCTTCCTCTTCTGCAAGTTTTTTTTCGAATTCCATTCTTAAATTTTGATCAGAATTCAGCATCTCAACTGCAATCGGCTCGAGAATATAATCCTCGAAATATTCTTTTTCTTCAAATATTGTATTAAAAAATCCCCACTTAACGAATGAATCATCAAAAACTGGTTCAAAAAGGTATATAAGCAGTCCGGAATTTACCTGTGGAACCGGAAAAAACACATACTTTTCAGGATCAATTTGAATTGTATCAAGTTCAGTTATGGTTTTGAATGAAGGGATCATCCTTCCTTCGTATGGTCTGTTTCTGAATTTCACTTCCGTAAATCGTGTTCTTTCAACAATCGCATTGAGAGCTTTATCTGTCATCGAATATTCGAGTCCGTGATAATCGACAGGTTCAAGAATTTCCATCCATTCTATAGGCAATAAATATCCTTCCGGCAGCGTTAACTCATTACCGGCACCCAGTTCGCCGTAAAATGGTGTAAATCCTTCCAGTTTTTCCTGGGAGAATTTTATTATTTCGGCCCCGGTTATTATGCTTTTTTCTTTACTCTGCTTATACCCCCTGAAAAATAATGTATCAGCTTTTCCGGTGGTTTTGTATCCATAAGGGTATATTTTATTTTCCCGGGTTAACTGAACTGATTCTTCATCAGCTTTCCTGTTAAGATCGACAATAAGGTTTTTATTATTCCTGACTGATTTAAGAATTGACTCAACGACTGATTTCGTTGCAAACACCCTCTCTTTATATGGCTTAAGCATATGAGCCTCTATCAGAAACCCAATCCTTTTTCTTAGCCCGGCATAGCCGTTCGAAAACCTTGGAGTTGCTTCCCAATCTCTGAGTCCTTTTAATGGATCGCCATCAATATAACCGGCATAAGGACTCATTAAATACCCGTCCTTTTCAGTTTCAGAGATTACAAACGGTAAAAAGTCTTTTTCGACAAATTTTTTCTGCCCTTCCGATAAACGAATCACTGGGATACTATAATGCACGGAATATTGATGATCGGCGCCATCGGTGGTATGGGAGTCAATAAAAACATCGGGCTTCCATTCTGCCCATAGTTTGAGAAAAGCTTTGATCTCGGGTGAGTCTGCTTTCATAAAATCCCTGTTCAGATTCAGATTCTGAGCTGTTGTCCGCCAGCCCATCTCCCTGGGCCCGTTCTGATTTATCCTGTTATATTTTGTTACCCGTTCATGACCATCCACATTAAAAATCGGTATAACAATAAACGTTAGATTATCGAGCAGCCCGAACTTCTCCTTCGTAATGAGCATTTCTCTCAGCAGAAGCATCATTGCATCCTTGCCTTCAATTTCTCCGGCATGAATACCGCACATAACCATAACAACTGCATCACCCGATTTTCTTATTTCCTCCGGGTAATTTAATCCTTTTCTGTTAATTACCAGGTAGTTCAATTCTCTTCCCTGAGGTGATATCCCGAAAGTATTCATTGATGCAAACTGAGTTTCTGCGGGAAATTTCCTGAAATAATCCATTGTCTGATCATATCTTGGGGTTTCTGTATATCCTGATTTTTCGAAAAAAGTCAGCCAGCTATTCGCAGTCTGGGGATATATAATTCCAAATAAAATCAGAATAAAAATGCATGTCAGAATTCCGCTTTTCATTGTAAATACCATTTTTTTTGATGTATTTCTGTCGATAAACAGATCAAAAATATTAAATAGTCCTTGAAAAACAATCCTTTTACGTACAAATCCTTTCAATTTTTCGAAAAGTTATTATAAAATGGATTTCCGGCGTCAGAATTATCAGGTAATTGTTATTTTTGTTACCAGTCAGAAAACAACCGGATGAATATGGAACATTTCAGTTTCTGGTCGGTGCTTCCGCCCATTTTCGCAATTGGTCTGGCATTTATCACACGTCAGGTTTTCGCTTCGCTGCTTTTTGGAATCTGGACTGGCTGGATTATTCTGAGCCATGGAAATTTCCTGCAGGGAACTCTCGGAACTATTCAGGCACTTGTTGCAGTATTTGAAGATAACGGCAATACGAGAACAATTATGTTCAGTTGCCTTGTCGGCGCTCTGATTGCTTTTATTCAGCACTCAGGCGGAGTTGCAGGATTTATTGCCTTCGTCAATAAAAAACTCTCCAAAATGGAGTCAGCTAATCCAAAGAAAACAAGAATTATTGTACAATTACTCGCCTGGATAACCGGAACACTGATTTTTGTTGAGTCAAGTATTAATGCCCTGACCGTTGGGTCAATCTATCGTCCAATTTTCGATAAGATGAAAATCCCGAGAGAGAAACTTGCATATATTGCGGATTCAATCTCGGCGCCCACCTGTATTCTTATCCCGCTCAATGCATGGGGTGCTTACATAATGGGATTGCTGGCCGCACAAGGCTTCGCTAATCCATTCACAATGATGATCAAATCCTTTCCTTTCAATTTTTATCCTATTCTCGCAATGATTTTTGTTGTTGTAGTAATTATAACACAGAAGGATTTCGGACCGATGAAAAAAGCAGAGGAACGTGCACAGAAAGAAGGAAAAGTTATCCGCGATGGAGCTACTCCGCTAATTTCGTCTGACGTTATTTCTCTTGAGCCGAAAGCAGGTGTGAAGCACAGACCAATTAATATGATACTTCCAATCGGTATTATGGTTGGAATGATGCCCTTTATGTTGATTTATACCGGCTGGGGAAAACTAACTCAAGAGATGCTTCAGCTCCCGCTCTGGGAACAGGTCCTCTTTGCGCTTGGAAATGGCTCCGGCTCATCTTCGGTTCTATATTCTGTCCTTTCAGCAATATTCTTTTCGGGATTTATGTACGCCGGTCAGAAAATTTTTAAATTTTCTGAAATTGTCGATCTCTTCTTCAAAGGCGTCAGCGGACTGATTCCTTTAGCCTTGCTCATGATGCTCGCTTTCGCAATTGGCGCTGTCTGTAAAAATCTGGGAACCGGAATTTATATAGCCGAAATCTCCAAAAGCTGGCTCTCACCTTCACTCGTCCCGTTTATTATTTTTGTGGTTGGCTGTGTTATCGCATTCTCAACCGGTACTTCCTGGGGTACTTTTGCGATCATGATACCTATCGGTATTCCAATGGCTCAGGCACTTGATGCAAACATCTATCTTACAATTGCCGCAGCGCTCGGCGGCGGAGTTTTCGGTGACCATTGCTCCCCGATTTCCGATACCACAATTATTTCGTCGATGGCTTGTGCCAGTGATCATCTCGATCACGTAAAAACACAGTTGCCTTATGCTTTAACAGCCGGCGTTATTACAGCGATGATCTACCTCGGATTAGGAATAATTATGTGAAATGCAACCAAAACTCTTTTATTTATGTTTAAGAAAGCAATACTGAATTCAGTATATTTGCATGATAAAATAATAATAACTTAAACCAAGGAAATTTTATGATGATTTCAGAAAAAATGCAATCGACTTTGAATGATCAGATCAACGAGGAATTGTTTTCTTCATATCTCTATCTCTCAATGTCAGCCTGGTTCCAATCAATAAATTACAAGGGCTTTGCAGGCTGGATGAAAAAGCAATCCACAGAAGAATATGAACATGCGATGAAAATTTATGACTATCTGCATGAAGTTGGAGCAGATGTTTCTCTCGACGCGATTAAAAAACCTCAGGCAAGCTGGAAATCACCGCTCGATGCTTTCAAAGATGCATTAAAGCATGAAAAACACATAACTGAGTGTATAAACAAATTGGCAGATCTTGCTGTTGAAGAAAAAGACCACGCAACCAATATTTTCCTGCACTGGTTCGTTACCGAACAGGTAGAAGAAGTTGGCAATGCAACTGATATTGTTGAGAAGCTCAAAATGATCGGCGATAATCCTGCCGGACTTTTTATGCTTGATGGTCAGTTGGGACACAGATAATATTTTCCGGGGAATTCATCTTCCCCATTTTATTTTAAGTATTTAAGTATTATATTTTAAGTCTGATATTTTTACAATTCAGTCAGCCTACGGAGAGGTGGGTGAGTGGCTGAAACCAACGGTTTGCTAAACCGTCGTAGGGGTCATTCTCTACCGCGGGTTCGAATCCCGCCCTCTCCGCAAAATAAAATCCCCGGAATACTTTATGTGTTTCGGGGATTTTTTTGTGGTGTTTTTTGGTTGATGTTCGAACTATTTTTGAGGAAAACTCCGAATAAGGAAGCCAGTTCTGACTTCCAAGTATTCCGGCAGGTGGCGGGTCTGTCCGCAATTTGATTTCGAAAAGAAAAAGCAGAATTTCCC
>JAIOYW010000033.1 GCA_021740915.1 Ignavibacteriales bacterium
ACATGTTCATTAAGAGCGACACTAAAAAACCGACCCGCCCGCCCGCGTTTTATATTGAAAATCTGAAGAAATATTTTCCCCGGAAGGATTCTGAAGTTGTTCAGTCTGAAAAAAATCAATGATTGAAAAACTTAAAGAACTCACCAAAGATACAGCCATATATGGTATCAGCACAATTTTCGGAAGGTTTTTCGGATTTGTGCTCGTGCCGTTCTATACTAATGTTTTCGACCGTGAAATATTCGGAGTTTACTCATATCTTTACTCAATCCTTGCTTTTCTGAATATTGCCTATATCTATGGAATGGATGCAGCCTATCTTAAATTTGCATCGGATGCCAGGGGCGATCTCAAAAAGGACGTGTTCTCAAGTCCCTTTATTTTTGTGCTGATCTCTTCGGTGATTATGTCAGGGTTGATCTGGTTATTTGACGGACAAATTACGGCATCTCTGGGGCTTGACAGCGAATATACCCGTATTGTATTCTACATAGCTCTGATTCTTATTCTCGATACGATTTCGCTGATTCCTTTTGCTGCTTTAAGGCTCGAAAGGAAAGCGCTTAAATTTGCCACGATAAAAACATTAAATATACTTATTAATCTGGGGCTCAATATTTGGCTTATCTTATTCCTTAAATATGGTATTGAGGCAATATTTATAAGCAACCTTTTTGCCTCTGCTTTCTCAATTCTTGCTCTTTTACCTGAAATATTCAGAAAGTTCGAAATTAGAATTGATTTTTCGATTATTAAAAGGATGCTCAAATTCGGGATTCCTTATTTGCCAGCCAGCCTTGCAGCAATGATGGTCCAGATGATCGATGTCCCGATCGTAAGGATGCTTGAAGGGGATACAGTACTTGGTGTTTATCGCGCAAATTACAAATTAGGCATCTTTATGATGCTTTTTGTTACAATGTTCCAGTATGCGTGGCAGCCCTTTTTCCTGAATCATGCTAAAGATAAGGATGCAAAAACTCTTTTCTCCAGAGTACTGACACTTTATGCAGTTGGCGCTGCTGTATTATGGCTTTTTATTTCTCTGTTTATTGATAATATTGCTGCCATTGAGTTTTTTCACGGGAAGACACTTGTCGGGAAAAGTTATCTTTCAGGTATTTATATAGTCCCGATAATTCTTCTTGCATATTATTTCCATGGATTCTACATCAATTTTACCGCAGGGCTGTATATCAAAGAAAAAACAAATTATTTCCCTTACGTAACAGGAGCGGGCGCTTTGGTTAATGTTGCCGTCAATTTTACGCTTATTCCGGTCATGGGGATTTTCGGAGCTGCGCTGGCAACTTTAGCGAGCTATATGATAACTGCGGCAGGTTTATTTGCCTTTTCACAAAGATTTTATCCTATCCCCTATGAATTCCCGAAAGTTCTTAAAACCCTCTCGCTTGTACTTGTTTTTGGGGGAGCTTTTTATTATCTGCAATTTACTTTTGGACTTGATGTATTGCCGAAATTTTTAATTTTTATTCTCTTTATTGTATTATTGTTTTTACTAAAGGTATTGAATATTTCAGAGGTTAGAAACCTGCTGAATTCAATAAGAAGAGGGAAATAATAATCCTTTTGAAGTGATATACGGAGCCTGCGGATAATAAACCGGGGACACTTTGAGAATTCCTGTTGAATGTTTTATGGAATCAGGAAAAAAATATTTTTCGGGAAATTAAGAAGATTCAGGGCGTGGGCGCAAAGTCAGTCAATGAAGTTTTCGATTAGTTGACAGAAATCTTTATCTTGCTATACTTCAATTTAGCTTTTTTATTCCGGTCAATAATCAAAATGCTGCTGAATTAACACCAGTATGGCAATACTTATCCTGGATACTCATTATCACCCGCAGTTATTGACTTAAACATCACAAATTAAATATCATCAGTTATTATGTTTGAACAAACAGTAAAAATTAAGATAAAACGAATCAGTTCAAATTTCAGGGATATTGAAATCCCGGCGTATTCAACTCCGCATAGTTCGGGAATGGATATACGGGCAGCTCTTGAAAATGAAGTGGTTCTGCCTGCAGGTAAAACTGCTCTTATTCCAACCGATCTTTCAGTGGAGATACCGCCGGGTTACGAAATTCAGGTTAGACCCAGAAGCGGGCTTGCAGCTAAAAATGGAATTGGTATCCTTAATGCACCCGGGACAATAGATGCGGATTATAGAGGTGAGATAAAAGTGATTCTGTTCAATTTTTCATCAGAGGACTTTCTTATTAGAAGAGGCGATCGTATAGCTCAGATAATTGTTGCCCCTGTTGTAAAAGCCGAAATTGAGATTTCTGACGATTTAAGCCAGACTGACAGAGGTTCGGGTGGTTTCGGGAGTTCAGGTACGAGGTAATGTCAAACTATATTCATCTTCATAATCATTCACATTACAGTCTTCAGGATGCTGCATCAACAATTGACGGGTTGGTGAAATCTGCCAAAGAATTTGATATGCACGCAGTAGCGCTTACTGATCACGGTGTGATGTACGGAATATCTGAATTCTCCAAAAAGGCTAAAAAAGAAGGGGTTAAGCCGATCGTAGGTATGGAAGCCTATATAAAAATGAAAGGGCTTCATACAGAAAAAAAGGAAGAGATCAGAGGCAAAAGGGATTATAATCATCTTATTTTAATTGCAAAGAATAAACAAGGTTATTATAACCTCTCCCAGCTTTCAACTATTGCCCACACCGAAGGTTTTTATTTCAGACCGAGATTTGATCTTGAGACATTGAAAAGATACAGTGAAGGTTTGATTTGCTCTTCTGCCTGTCCTGCCGGACCTATATCTGAGCACCTTGTAAACAGGGATTTTGAGAAGGCTCGTTCAACGGCAAATATTTTTTATGAAATATTTGGTGATGACTTTTATTTGGAGATGCAGGATCACGGACTTGATATCGAAAAACCCATTTTGGAAGGAATGCCGAAACTTTCAAAAGAACTTGGTATTAAACTTATTGTTTCAAACGATGTCCATTATCTTAAAAAAGAACATTCACTGGCTCACAATGTTTTGTTGTTGTTCACAGATAAAGGGGATGCTGATTATAAACAGTTGCGCTACGGAACTGACCAGCTCTACTTTAAGAGTTCTGAAGAAATGGAAAAAATTTTTGCTGACTTCCCCGAAGCAATTACAAATACCCTCGAAGTAGCAGATAAAGCTGACTATTCTCCAGGATTCGAAAAATTTTATTTCCCTGAATTTCCGCTGCCGAAGGAAGAAGAGGGTAAGTCGCTTGATGAATATTTCGATAAGCTTGCCCGGGAAGGACTAAAAGAAAAAATACAGGAGATAACTCCGGAGGTAAGCGAACGCTTCGAATACGAATTATCCGTAATTAAAAAAATGGGATACTCGGGCTATTTTTTAATTACACAGGATTTTATAAATACTTCAAAAAAGAATGGAATTCCGGTCGGTCCGGGAAGGGGCAGCGTTGCCGGAAGTCTTATTGCATTCACTCTCGGAATCACAACTGTAAATCCGCTCGAATATGGGCTTCTTTTCGAGAGATTTCTTAATCCAGCCCGGCAGTCGATGCCGGATATTGATGTGGATTTTGCCGATGACCGGCGAGCCGATGTTATAGAATATACGAAGCAGAAATATGGTGCGGACTCAGTTAGTCAGATAATTACATTTTCCCGCCTGTCATCAAGGGCAGTACTTAAAGACACAGCGCGCGTTCTGCGAATACCTATCAGTCTCGTAAACTCGATCACAAAGTATATTCCGGTCAAATTTGGTAAAGTTGCAAAGATTGAAGAAGCGCTTGAGAAAGTTCCCGAATTGAAATGGGTTAAAGAATCGGAAGACCCCAAAATTAAAGAACTTATTCTATATGCAAGTGTACTTGAAGATATAAACAGGAACACATCCAAACATGCCGCCGGAGTTATCATCACTCCGGGCAAAGTGAGTGAATATATTCCGCTGGCACGTACGAGCGGCGGTGATCATATCGTGACGCAATTCAGTATGAAGGATATTGAAAGCGCTGGATTGTTAAAGATGGATTTCCTTGGGCTTCGTACATTGAGTATCATCCGCGATGCTATCCTGATGATACAAAAAAATCACAATGTCCAGGTTGATATAGATATTATCGATCTCAATGATCCAAAAACTTACGACCTCTTTTCAAGAGGGCAGACAACCGCAGTGTTCCAGTTCGAATCCGGCAGTATGCGAGAATATCTGAAACAGCTTAAGCCGAATTCTATACTCGATCTCGCGGCGATGAACGCTTTATACCGCCCGGGTCCTATGTCCCAGATCCCGACATTTATCAACAGAAAATTCGGCAGAGAAAAAATTGAGTACAGGCACATTAAACTCGAGCCTATGCTTAAGGAGACAAATGGAATTCTTGTTTACCAGGAACAGGTTCTTGAAATAGCCAATAAACTTGCCGGAATGTCCCTTGCCGAGGCTGATAATTTCAGGAGGGCGATCAGTAAGAAAGACCTGAAAACATTAGCTTCTCTAAAGACAAAGTTTGTTAAGGGGATGGAAGAAAATGAAATACCGGCAAAAATTGCAAATGTAATTTATGATGATATTGAAAAATTTGCTGATTACGGATTCAATAAAAGTCATGCTGTAGCATATAGTATTCTTGCTTTCCAGACAGCCTGGATAAAAACCTATTATCTGCCGGAATTCATCGCAGCAAACCTTACACATGAATTTCATAACGAATCCAAGGTAAGTCTCCTGCTCGAAGATTGCCGGAAATTAAAGGTTGAAGTTCTGAATCCGGATGTTAACAACCCAAGTGTGTTTTTTGAAACGGATAATAATAAAATCATTTTCGGACTCTCAGCAATAAAAAATGTGGGGGTTGGGGCAGTTGAAGAGATAGTGCGCGCCAGGAAAGAATACGGGCAGGATTTCAAAACAATATTCGATTTTGCTGCAAATGTTGACACAAAAATTGTAAATAAAAGAACTCTTGAAGGACTCGTACTTTCCGGGGCAATGGATTCGCTCAGCGGATCCCGGTCGCAAAAATTTGCTGCTGTTGAGAAAGCAATTGAGTATGCTTATAATTACCATTCGGCTAAAGAGTACTGTGAAGGAAGTTTGTTTGGTTCAGACAGTGATGTGTTGATCCCGGAAGAACCTGAACTTGATGAAATTGAGCCCTGGGATGATAAAACAAAATTAGCAAAAGAGCGTGAAGTACTTGGTTTCTATCTTTCGGATCATCCGCTGCGGAAATTCGAGCTTGAAGCCAGATCGTTTGCGAATGTTTCTCTTGGGGATACTGCCGAACTTACAGACCAGGACGAGAAAAATATTGTTGCCTGCGGCGTTGTTACTGAAGTCAGAAATAAAATAGACAGAAGCGGCAATACTATGGCGTTTTTTAGCCTCGATGATTTTACGGGAGCATCTGAATGCCTCATGTTTGCAAAAGTTTTCGAGAAATTTGGAGATGCAATAAGAGCAGAGAATCCAATCATGGTTATCGGCAGGTCCGAATCCACGGGAGACTCGATAAAAATACATGTGGATGAGGCTTATTCACTTGAAAATCTGAGGTACAAACTTACTAAATCACTGATTATTTTTCTTGATCCCAAAATACATAACAGAGATACTATAATAAAACTTCAAGGAATATTTGACTTTCATAATGGCGAATTTCCTATTTATGCCATGTTAAAAAATAATGGTGATTATGTTCAGTTTTATCTTCAGGATATGAAGGTGGATCTCAGTGATAATCTGCTTGGAGAGATAAGAAATCTCCTCGGGGAAGATAGCCTTCTGTTAAGTAAAAGTTGAGATATTATATTTCAGTCGGTTCTTTATATTCTCTCAGGTCATTAATATTTTTTAGATTATCTTCCTGTTTCTGAATTGAAGTTAATTCAGTTTTATCGAAGAGTAAATTTATGTCCCATTAAATTGCAATATCAGAATCAGTGAAGCGCTCCTGCAATTATGATAAATAAGAGCAGGGGTTAACGGGATTTTCATTAAACTACACTTCGGGGTCAGAATTTGATTTAATCTTTGTATTTATTAAATTCAACGCCGAAATTTTTGAACTTAAATAACGGATTAAAAATGGAAAAAAAATGGGTGTTGATATTGGGAGCCTCAAGCGGTTTCGGAGGCGCAGCCGCAGTTGAATTTGCGAAGTACGGCTATGATATCATTGGCGTCCACTTAGACAGGCAGAGCACAATGCCGAATGTGCAGTCACTTGTCAGGAAAATACATAAATGCGGAAGGGAAGCTCTTTTCTTTAATATAAATGCGGCAGATCAGATAAAAAGAAATGATACTCTTGATGAGATTGCAGAGAGGTTTTCTGCGAATGGCAAGGACGAAAAAGTTTATGTGCTGCTCCATTCCCTTGCATTCGGAACTTTGAAGCCTTACATAACAAAATCTCCCAATGATTGTATTTCACAGGCACAGATGGTTATGACCCTCGATGTTATGGCACATTCGATTGTGTACTGGACACAGGGGCTTGTCCAGCGTGATCTTCTTGCACATGGCGGAAGAATTTTCGGGCTTACAAGTGCAGGCTCCCAGACTGTAATTCCATTTTACGGCGCGGTGTCTGCTGCCAAAGCAACACTCGAATCACATATCCGCTATCTGGCAGTTGAACTGGGTCATATGCGAGTTACAGCCAACGCCATTATGGCAGGAGTTACAGATACTCCCGCACTCCGAAAAATACCCGGCAATGAAAAAATGCTTGAATCTGCCAGAAGCAAAAACCCTACCGGAAAACTTACCACTCCGGAAGAAGTTGCTAAAGCAATAGTTTTATTGTCTGATGAAAGAGCTGACTGGATCTCCGGAAATGTTATCGGTGTAGATGGCGGCGAATACATTGTAAACTATACCGGTGAAAAAATCAATCAATTTGTAAAATAGGGATAACCATGAACTTTGATTTCCAATTTTCCGAAGAACAGATAATGATGCGCGATATGGTGCGCGATTTTGTAAATAATGAAATTAAGCCGGTTGCGTCGAAGATAGACGAAAACGAAGAAATTCCGGCAGAACTTCGTAAAAAGATAGGGGAAATGGGATTTCTCGGGATATCTTTTCCGGAGGAATACGGCGGTCTTGGAATGGGTGAGGTCGGCTACTGTATGATGCAGGAAGAAATTGCCCGCGGCTGTATGTCCACTGCAACAATGATCGGCGCTCATCAATCTATCGGCTCCAATGCCATTTATTTAGGCGGAAACGAAGAACAGAAAAAAAAGTTTTTAACACCGCTTGCTCAGGGTGAAAAACTCGGCGCATTCTGTCTCACTGAGGCTCAGGCAGGATCGGATTCATTCAATGTCCGGACGAAAGCTGAACTTGATGGTGACGAATGGGTTATCAATGGTGAAAAATTGTGGATTACAAATGGTGAACTTGCTGATATTGTCAGCGTATTTGCCAGGACTTCAAAAGGCGTAAGCGCCTTTATTGTTGAAACTGACACTCCGGGTTTTCATGCGGGTCCTGCGGAAAAAAAAATGGGTATTCGCGGCAGCAAAACAAATCCTATTACTTTTGATAACGTCAGAATTCCCAAAGAAAATATTCTCGGGCAGGATGGAAGGGGATTTCTTCTGGCAATGAAAACTCTTGATGCAGGCAGATTGGGATTGGGCGCTGCATGTCTTGGCGCTGCAAAGGAACTTTTAGAGTTGTCAGCGGTTTATTCAAAAGAGCGGAAACAATTTGATCAGAGTATCAGCAAATTTCAGGCAGTCCAGTTTATGCTTGCCGATATGGCAATCATGATATATAATATGGAATCAATAATTTACAGAACGGCTGTAAAATATGATAAAGGTGAAAATGTTTCACGCGAGTCTGCAATTGTTAAATATTATTGTTCCGAATGCCTTGATGAAATAGCTGATAAAGCAGTTCAGATACATGGCGGTATGGGGTATTCCCGCGAATTACCAGTTGAGAGATTTTACCGGGATTCACGGATCAACAAAATATTTGAAGGAACAAACGAAATACAGAAGGGTATAATAGCCCGCGATATTATTAAACATAACGGCAAAATGTAAAGATTTTGCGGAGGATAATTAGATGAAACCAATGGTTATTTCGGACAGTACATTTGAAGCGGAAGTTATTAAAAGTCCTATTCCGGTAATGATTGACTTTTGGGCAGAATGGTGCCAGCCCTGCAAGGCAATTGCACCGATTCTTGATCAGATCGCTGACGAATATGACGGAAAAGTTAAAGTATGTAAATTGGATGTTGATGATAATCAGCAATCTGCAATTAAATACGGTGTGCGCAGTATTCCTACTGTCCTCATTTTCAAAGACGGGCAGTTGAGGGATACAATAATCGGCGCTGTCGCCAAGAACGTATTTACTTCGAAATTGGATAACGTAATACGTTCGTAATTTCGCCTGAAATAATTTCTAAAAGCCCTGCACTCTGCCGGGCTTTTTTATTATAATTCTGCAAATTGTTCTCTTATACCTCCGGTGTGTTATGTTGGCGGGATTTATTTATTCTTTGTTTACCGCGGGTTAAGAAGCAATTCCTAAATTAAAATGACGGTCCATAATCAGAGCAATATTCCTGCCTTGATTTTTAATTAGTTGCGATTATGTTGTAAACCCTAAATTATAGCTCTGAACCACCGGCTAAATTTTTTAATAAATTTTTGTAATTTAAAAATAGCAGATAGAAATTGTTAATTGACTGCATTGTTCAAGGATTTTTAGAGAATAAACGGGGGAATAATTTCGGAATTTAGTACGAATGTGCTTTTATTTCTGTTTGAAATAGTTAATATTGACTGTGGCTTTTAGCTGTTATTTGACCGGAGATTTTTTCGATCCGACAATTCACTTAAAACTTACAGCTATTTTCTTTCGGATGAGAGGTAAAAAATCGGTTTCAATCTGATGCAAAAACTTTGTTATTATCAACATTAATGGATATTTGCATGAATAATTCATATATTGTGCTGATGATGCATGTATTTTGTCTTGACAATAAAAGCGTCAAGTATTATTTTCAAAGTCCGATATTATTGAACTTAACAATTTGTTAATATTTTGGACAAATAGGCAAATAAAAGTACCTGCCAGCCGTTTGTATTGATTAAAAACAACTGGTGTGTTATTTTGCATATAGTCTAAAAAAATGAACTATTACCTCTTGAGACGTATTTATGGCGTAATAGTTCCGTAGCGGAGAAGAAAACTAATTTATTTATTCACTAACAATCACAGGAGTTACACATGTTAAAAAAACTCACTGCATCTGTACTACTTCTTTTCTTCATGGTAGGTATGCTTTCAGCTGCCGACGGTAAAAAAGTATTTAGCGACAAACCTGTTGTTAAAGCTAAAACGTTGGTAAATGACAACCTGTCAGCAAATGTAGTAACCCCGCTTCTTAAGCAGGGAACCCACAAAGTGATCAATCCGGCTGCCGGAGATGTGATCGCTTCAACCCAATATCCATATTTCTCAAACTCAATCGTTAGACAGCAGATTGTTGAGAAAGACGGTGTTCCTCACATGTCGCCAATGATTTGGCCAAATAGCGGTGGAAACCGTTCGGTTACATACATCAGACCTGATGGCGCTACTTATGCTGCAACAGAAGTGCCGATGGGAACAGCAAACAACCGTTCAGGCTGGGGCGCAATTGACTATCCGAAAACCGGTACACTTGCTGACCAGGTAATCGGTATCGTTGCTCACGTTCCTAACTATCTCTTCATCTGGGACGGAACTCAGTTTGCTACACCTACAGTTATCG
>JAIOYW010000019.1 GCA_021740915.1 Ignavibacteriales bacterium
TATTACAGTTCCTGCTTCTATGTTCAGTACTGTCGGAGCCTCTACATATACATATCCGTCAAGTACATAAACATTGTCTTTTGTCCAGTTTACTGTCCCGCTTGTAGCTGTAATGTCTGCGTCTTTAATCACGATTTCGCTCCTTCCGGATTGTGCTGAAACAAATCCGGCGCTTACGATCAGCAATAACAAGAAAAGGTATTTTTTCATCTGTACTCCTAAATTAATTGAAAATTATAGGGAATAACTAAGCCCCACAGTGAATGATCTTCCGTTGGAATATTCACTGTATGTATATTCTTTCCCTTTGTATTCGATTACGTTTCTGGTCTTGGAATCAAGTATGTTTTTTATTCCAAATTTCATGTCGATCCCTTCATATATCCGCTGCGAAATGTTCAGGTCTAACATTTGTTTCGGCTTCTCATATACGTCCGGTGTTGCGCCGAGTGTTACTTCGGCAAGTCTCTCTCCGGCAACATTATAAAAAAGTCCTGCGGTTGTCCCGCTGTTATTGTTCTGATAAGCCAGTTCAATGTTTACGATATAAGGTGATTGCCCAAAGAGCGGTCTGGATTTTTGTGCTGCAGGATCAAAAATTTTAATAAGTGTATTGTATTCTTTTTCCGGAATATCAACTTTTGAATAAATAAGACTGAAATTTGTATTCAACAGGAAATTCGAAAGCAGGTCTGTTAACGTGCCAAGGTTTTTTCTGAACTCAAACTCAGCGCCGAATGAAGTTCCCTTAGGAACATTCTGAAAACTGATAACCTCAGTTGAAGGATTAAACGCACGTTCAATAGGATTAGTAAATATTTTATAAAATGCGCTGACAGCAACAATCTCACCTGGTGCCGGGAACCACTCAAATCTCAAATCGAGATTGTCAATAAGTGTTCTTTCCAGATCAGGATTTCCCAGAAACTGAAAATCGCCAAGGAATTCAAAACTTCTGAAAGGCGCCATTTCTCTGAAATTTGGTCTTGCAAGAGTTTTACCGTATGCAAACCTTAAGTTCATATTTTCATTAATGCCATAGATTAAGCTTAATGCCGGGAGTATATCTTCATTATTAAGTTCGCCTTTTTGAACAGAGGTATCCGCGCTCGCAACTTCCATTGAAGTGGTCTCGTATCTTAAACCTGCAATCATCTTCAAATTCCGGTCAAGCGGCAGTTCAACCATCCCGTAGGCTGCCGATACAATCTGGTCACCTGTATAATTGTTTCTTAAAGCCGAAGCATCAAAAAGATAATTTCCGAAATAATACCTGTTCCTTACTGAATCAATTCGAATAATTCCGGACTGATTAACAAAATATTCCTCCGGGTCACCATTATAATGAGCCCCTCCGGCATTCCTGATTTCAAAACGCCTCTCATTAAACTCCCTCCCGATTTCAGTAAACGAAGTACCGAATTTTATTTTTGCCTGGAGATCGCTCCATTGCTTAAAAGGCAGTGAAAAATCTGCTTTGAAGCTTCGGTTATCTTCCTGAAGTGTTCTGAAAAACCTTGTAGGTGCGTTGTAATTGTTAATGCTTATTGCAAAAGAAGTATCATCATCTTCGATCAGATAATCGTTACTGAAAAATCTCAGGTCAGGTTCGTCCTGTTCAGAGTTACTCATAGTGCCTGTCCAGTCAACTCTCAATCCGAAGAATTCAGGGAACATGTGTTCACCGGAAGCCTGGTATGTCCTCAGACTTCTTTCTGTAAAAAGAAGGCTGCGTGTTTCGTAAACGGGATTCTCGCCAAGCTGATCGGGCCACTTACCGGTTTGATATCTTGATATCGATTCGCCGCTCTGTGAAATAATTGCCTTTACGCTTAAATCGTGATTGGGATGCACTTTATATGCCAGATTAACGAGTCCCCCCCACAATGCTTCTTCTGAGGCTTTTGCATCCTTTAACAGCATATAATTATTTAGTTCATCTGCTGTTTCAACAGGTCCGGCAAGTTCCCACCGACCAACACTGCCATTGTCGTAATATGAATAACCTCTCATATAGCTTAGACTGGCAACATACCCGAACGGACCTCCAAAAATATTTTCCTGATTACCAAAAGAAATCGAAAAGTTCTGATTTAACGGCGCTTTTTTTGTAACTGTCCACATCTGTGGATTCAGCATCCCTGAAATTCGATCAAGCTCGGCTGCTTTTTCAGCATCACTTCTCGATTCATTAGGTGTTGGAATTTTATAATCGCCATCTGTTAATTGACCGGGTAAAGATCTTGATCCGTCATCATAACCAAGCCAGTCATTATTCCCGCCGGAATAAGTAAGAAAATTGGTATTGAAGGATGTGTTTGAGTTATAACTTGAAGCCGTAGATATTTTAAATGACATTTTTTCCGGATAATTTCTTGTGCCGACATCAACTATACCGCCTGAAAAATTTCCGGGTTTATCTGGCGTGAAAGATTTTACAGTAGTAATATTGTCGAGAAGATTTGATGGGAGAAGATCGAGATTAAATGATCTTTTATCCGGATCTGCGCTTGGTAATTCAGTTCCATTCATATGAGTGCTCGAGTATCTGTCACCCAGACCCCGCACATAAACATATTTACCGCCAACGACGGAGGCGCCTGTAATCTTCGAAACTGCATCAGCCGCATTTCCCGAACCTGATCTGCTGATCATTTCGGCACTTATTGCATCACTTACTGAAAGTGATTTCTGCCTTTTAATAAGAAGAGAAGCTTCATTATCAACAGCTAATTTTGCTGTTATTACAACCTCTTCAGTCTGAAAGGATTCCGGTAAAAGCGTCACATCAATTTTTACGGTTTCATCTTTATTAATTATTACTTCCGTTACGCTTTTCTTTGAATATCCAATCATTGAAAAAACTAATGTATGTTCACCCGGCTCAACGCCTTGAATGATGTATATTCCATCTATGTCAGTTGCTGCACCAATGTTTTTGCCTTCTATAAAAACGTTGACTCCAATCAGAGTACCGCCGTTTTCGCCGTCAAACACTCTTCCGGTGACTTTTCCCTGAGCAAAAAGTGATGACGTTAGTAAAAGTAATACGAGTAGTTCTCTGACCCGAAGTTTGATCGCAACCCACCATTGGTTTTGAAAGTTTGAAAACATTTTTTCTCCTAAATATTAATTCAGCCTACGTTTCAAACTTAAAATGCAGATGTTACGAAATTGTTAAGATGGGTTTAAGGAATTGTAAAGATTTTTCTGATGGAGGAGGTAGTGAGGATGTTTATTTGATGATCAGTTCATTCCTCTTTTCTCTGATAAGAACTGATTCAATAAATTCTAATACGTACTGGTGAGCTTCGGTACCATTTCCATTTACATTGACCGGCTTACCAAAATGGATCACTACTTTTTTATTTGGATCGATTTTTCCGAAGTCCTTGATTAGTTTACCATTTCCCCATGCATCTGATATTATGGCAACCGGTATGATCGGTACATCGGCTCTCTTAGCGAGTTTAACTCCAAGTGTATTAAATTCTGCGGGAATAAATCTGCTGCTTCTTGTCCTTTGCGGAAATATTATTACCGATCTGCCATCTCTCAGACGCACTTCGCCTTCAGTGAAAACGATGTTCAGGTCTTCCCGGGGATTGCTGCGGCCAACAACAACAGGATGTCTTGCCCCGGTTACCGGTCCGAAAAAAGGATAATTAAGTAATTCCTGCTTCATAACAAAAACGACTGGTTTATTCGGCTGGATTAGACATGGCAGTACAACTGTCTCAAGTGAACTCATATGGTTCCCAATAAAGACAGCAGGACCATTGAAGCTGCGTATATTATTTAGTCCCTCAACAGATAATTTTAGTCCGGCAGCCTCAAGATCATCCAGCATATTAAAAGAAGAAATACTCCAGTTTTTCCCGTTGTAATTATTCTTTTTTACTATGCTGTGTGCTTTAATTATTGTTCTCACCATCCCGCTGTAAAACCGCAGCGAAGGAAATAACGAACGACGGTTTCCCGGGGTAGAGTATCCGGCAGAACTTAAAATACTGTCAAAAAATTTATCTTGTCTATCCATAAATGAACTAAAAATAAAAGAAGAATATAATAATAATTCAATGATTATTAAAGAGGCTTGGAGGAGAGAATGTGACCCCAACGGGGCTCGAACCCGTACTCTTAGCCTTGAAAGGGCTATGTGTTAACCAGTTACACCATGGGGCCTGGTTTCATTAAAATCTTTGTATCGTTATTTTTTACAGATGTGATAGCTGAAAGTGTGACCCCAACGGGGCTCGAACCCGTACTCTTAGCCTTGAAAGGGCTATGTGTTAACCAGTTACACCATGGGGCCGTAAAGGAAAGTGTTTCGGGTGAGAGATGGGACTTGAACCCACGGCCTTCTGGGCCACAACCAGACGCTCTAACCAACTGAGCTACACTCACCATGTTTGTACGCCCGAGTGGACTCGAACCACTAACCTACAGCTTAGAAGGCTGTTGCTCTATCCTATTGAGCTACGAGCGCATCGTAGTCCTAAATTTATATATTTCCTGAATAAATGGAAAGATCTTAACGAATAAAATCAAAGAACATTTTGTCGGGGCAGCAGGATTCGAACCTGCGACCTCCTGCTCCCAAAGCAGGCGCGCTAGCCGGGCTACGCTATGCCCCGTAAAATTTCTATACAGACTGGTAAAAATAAGTTAATTTTTTCTAAAAGTCAATCTGAAAATATTACTTCCAAACAACAAACCGCTAATTATGGTTTTAGCCAGCAAACAAAATACATGGATCGATTGTGAAAATCCCGGAGTATTATAAAAACGCATAAATTATTTAATACCGGTCATCCGGATCACTACATCATCCCAGAAACCGGACGAAATCTCTTCTCCGGGTACACCGGTATCGAAATGGATTTTCATGATTTCTGCATTCGGAGGTGCTGCTATATCCTCCAACTTAACTATCTTCCATTTTTTCTCAAAATGCGCCTTCACAGAAACTTCAGATATCCATTTTGCATCCTTGTCATAAAACAAAAGGATAAGCCGCTGAGGTTTTATTCCCTCAAAATGTTTGTACCATGCTTTTACTTCATAGATAGCGCCCGGAAATGTCTGGATAAACTGTTCGGCTGTTGACCGTGAACCTGCGACACACGATAAATGGAGCGAATTTGAACCAAGTTTTTGTTCTTTCTGTGAAATATTTGCTTCACCACCCCCATCCGCTGATACTTTCCAGTTCAGGAATCGTCTGTCTCTCTCAGCCCACTCCTTCACAAGTATATCCTCAAAACCTAAATTTCTTGGGGCAGATATTTTTTTAATCTTTTTTCCGTTATCTGAAGTCCAAATACCGAATTCATTTCTGTTGAGTTTTAATCCCTTAAAAAATCCGGATCTGATAGACCAGATTGAATCCTGATTATTCGATGCAACAATAAACCTTCGTCCGCCCCAGTCAATAAGCCGTGCCCTCGATCCACCTTTGCCAATGGCTGCGAGTTTTCCTCCCTGCTCGAAAATTGAACGATACATATTTAGCTCTTTGGCAAGATCAAGACTAATGTCCCATTCGAGATCATTAATAAGTTTTCTGCCCTCACTGTATATCATTACTCCCGATGAACCCCTTGAAATAGCGGTGAACGCCTGCCTTCTCATCCCTTGCCTGAACTCCTCATCAGAAGCTGTACGATATCTTTTTTTCTCAGCAGTTATCCAGGGCCAGATCGGTTTTGTCGAATCAACCTCTCTAAGCCAGTCAACTATCTCACCGATTTTGGCCGGATTGGCAGAAGTTGCTCCGTAGGAATTGAGCCCGATTATATCACATGCGGATAAATATTCGCGATAGGCAGTTTTAACGTTCGTTTCTTCATTAATGGAACTGTACTGAAAAGTTCTGTCATTATACTTCGGCTCATTATTCGGCGGCATTGGATATTTGGCGCGATCTGCTTTTGATTTCTGCTCATAAATCAACATGTTGCCGGTTATTGGCGCTAAATCGACATATGTAAAATGCCCTTTGGATTTATTCCTTTTATGGAGTATCTCAAGAAAATTTCCATAAAAAGTCCAGGAACCATTCATTCCTGCATCTGGTTCATCAGCCAGAAAAAGTACAAAATCGCCCCGGTTTCTAGTCAGGTCAATAAGCTTATCCACCCGTGCAGACATACTCCCGAATTTCCTTTCCCGCTCAGCAGCTTTTGCCTGATCTTCCGGACCTATAAACCATCCATCATCCGAAGGCTTAGGAAAAGTGTTATAATTTGTATCCCTTCGCATATAATAATTCAGATACCCCATTCCGGAAAGGAAAAGGCAATCGTATTCTTTTGGATCAGACTGAAAATATTCGGGCCAGACATCCGGATAGGTATTAAACAATACTGTAAATATCTCCCGGGAGCTTGTGAATTCATCTTCGGACGGGAATCTTGGAGAAGCTGACCTGGAATTCGGCCAAAGTTGAAGATTAGTGCCAATAGCAAAAAACTTACTGTATTCGTTCTCGCCGTTCTTTTTTCTGGCTAAAAATGCGGTGTTCCCGGATTGAATATTTCTGAACTGCGACTGGAGAATCTGTCCCGTGACCTCAGTAACACAAAAAGCAGCCGCCAGTATTAAAACAAATAATTTTTCTCTCATCTCCATACTCCGGACAAATAATACTTGAAAGATGTTAATCATTACAAAATTAAATAATTCCGGATCAAAAAGACTCCTCCCAAACTTTTAACTTCAAATACTTCCCCCCTGACAAACTTTCCACTTGACAAACTTTCCAACTTGACAAACTTTCCAACTTGATAAACTTTCCACTTGACAAACTTTCTTACTTCCCTACTCCCTACTTGATCAGCATCATCTTCCTTGCATCCCTGAATACCGAGCCATCCTCTCCGGCTGCCTCAATCCTGTAAAAATAGACTCCGCTCGATAAATTACCTGCGTCAAATTCAAACTGATGTTTCCCGGGATTTCTTTTTTCATTTAGGAGCACTGATACCTCACTCCCAAGAAAATCAAAAACACTAAGTTTCACATGGCTGTTCATTTTGAGTTCAAATTTTATGACAGTTGAGGGGTTAAAAGGATTCGGATAATTCTGACTTAGTGAAAAATGAGAAGGGACCTCACCCTGGGAATTCACGACGCCTGTTACTTCACCGTTGTCATAAAAGTATTTTAATTTCTGAGCTATTTCTTTCAAAGCAAAAACGCTGTTCAGGTTGCTGTTTCCGCGTGCAAAGAACACGGCATAAACAATTTCCTGAGTATCGGCCGGAGCCATATTAAAAGGTCCCATTGACATCAGAGTTCTGTGATCAGTGAAATAACGGTCATCGATCCATCCTGCACCTGTAGAGGGATCCCCGGAAAGACAAAATTTCGTCGGCGACCCTGTAACGGGATTGATAAATTCGGTTCCATCCCAGATAATCCCTTGTAAATTATTGTACATTTCCTTTGTCCCCTTGTAAACCCCCATATCCGGGTCATCATAAACCATATCTGCACCTAAATAAAAGACAAATGATGTCATCGGCAGATTTTTGTGATCAGGCAAAATTCTGTCGTCATATCTGGCAGTGTCCCCGGGAGAAGAAACGAATGGTCCCTGGAGGATAACCCGGCCTATTGCCGGAGGATTCAAGCCGTAATAGCCATTATCATTGTTAACTGAATTGTACATATATCCCAAATCAAGAGTGGTATCGCAGCCTGCAAAATCATCCCAGGGATCGCCCAGGTCATCGTCGGACCATAAACCGAAATACATATCATTTAAAGATAATTGAGATTTATTTATTATGCGTACCCGCTTGAAAATCGCATCTTTCAGATAGTTTTCCGTATCGTATGCATAAATTGTTGTCTGAACCTGCAATGGAAGAGCCGGTGAGCCGTATAGAAGTGTTGATCTTGCATTATCATTTGCGTGAGATGTGTAATACATGATCTCATCACCATATCTCTTCGGTGAGTCAGTATCCGGTTCATATATACTATTTCCATTATTATCCAAAAACGGCGCCCCGGCTTCTGCAGGCCAGTTATCGTGATTGTACTGATACTTGTCTCTTTCATCACCTGCCGGCAGATTTTCCCAATCCTTTTTAATGCGGAAAAGTTGATACTTACCCAGGTATGGTGAGCTGTTACTTCCATCAGGATTAATTTCCCCCGGCATCAGCCCACCACGGAAAGTTGATCCATGCACAAATTTCTGATCATTTTGTAAACCACCGATCAGTACTCCATCGCAGAATACAGCTCCAATGGTAGCATTTTCTCCACCAGGCCAAAAAAGACCTGCCCCGGTCGTGTTCGGATCTCTCGCACTGAGTCCGTTATTATTAAACCAGCATTTGATCTCATTCCCGGCAATATAATCTGTGGCATTATAAGGAGCGATCACGATATCGCCCTGAGTTTTATCGTAATATTCGGGCGCCTGAGAATCGTTGATCCTGAAACGCAAAGACGCTGAATTTATAAGCCCAATATTAAAATCATACTGAAGGTCTGCTGCATCTAAATTTTCGGCAATCATTTGCCAGGTGATACCACCGTTTAAAGAAAATGAGATGTTAACTTTTGCAACCGAATTGTAAGTCCACTTTATCTTCTGATCATCAAAGGCATTTAATCCGTCACCCGCAAACGGTGATGTTATGCGAAGGGATTTTAAAGCGCCATCTGAATGCAACCTTGCAAGATAAGCTTTACCTGCATAGGAACCAGGGATAACAAGTTTTAAATCAATAGTCTGCAATAAGGTGCCATAGGTAGCATCAAGCGGTGTTTCATTAATTTTTTCGCCATTTTGATCATAAAAAACCAGCATTTTTAAGTAAGATGGGTACGCCGTGATTCTTCCATCGGATAAAACAGATAGATTCTCAACCAGATTGATCCCCATTCCGGTATTCCGCTCCCATATCAGCGTACCGGATGTATCGGTCATTAGTAATTTAGTGGTATAATAAGCAACTATCCTGTCCGAGGAATATGGGTATATGGAAACAAACTGTTTGTCAGTCCATATACGGCTTATCACATTTCCGTTGGTATCAATTTTCATTATACCCGGTTGTGCGTTTGTATAAAAGTACCCCTCATTGAAAAATATCTTCGAATTATTCCCAAGCAAATTGTTTTCTACGGTCACAACTTTCTGAGTAATGAGGCTTAGATCGGGCGCTAATTTTCTAAAAATCAGCTTTTTGGGGTACTCCGATGAGAACATGATAATACTATTATCCGGAAGTACTGTGATAGAATTGCAGTATTCATCATTTTCTGATGAATAGCTGATTGAGCCTGTCACCCCGCCATCCGGGGACAATCGGGTTATTTGCGGACGTTTTTTTTCGAAATCTGTGTTTGTTCCACCAACTAATATTTCACCAGCGGATGTAACTTCGATATTATTCCAGAATCCGGAAGTAGGTTTACCGTCGGGAATTTCTTTTGTCCACAGAAAAAAACCTTCATCATCTGTCGAAATTATTTCGGCAGTACCAGTCCGGTAGTTCAGCAAATAGTATCCGGCTGAACTCTGAACAACTTCATAGGCAACACCTTCTGAAGCGTAAATCCTCTCGAAAGTCGGGTTTTGCCCAATTAAGACTGAAGTTAATAAAAGGAAAAACCATATTGAGTTTTTCATATTTTCCTCTTTTCCCGGGAGTAATGAAGCTGACTAATTTTGGGAATTAATTATTTAACATATAAAATAATATGCTCTTTTATTTTTCCTTAAAATAGGAATAAAAATCTCTTTTTAAAACTAAAAAGAGCAGAATAACCACAAGCAATAAGAATTTAGCTCATATCAATTATTGCTTATGCAAAAGTGAAGGAATATTTTTTAGGTTCATCATTTTGCTGTTGATTTTTGTAAAAGGTACTACTTGCATAATACATTGCATATGATCTTAACTGATATCCGCCGTATTACAAAATCCAATTATTTTTACTGTAATTTCTCTTCCCTTCCGGTTTCTCTTTTGGTTTTTATGATAAGCCGATCAATCCAAGCCATTTTACACTATTTGAGCAGGATCATCTTCCTCACCGCTGTAAATCCGGAAGCATCCTTACCCCTCAAATAAATTGAATAAAAATAAATTCCACTCGACAAACCAAAAGCATTGAAATTAACTCTATGTTTTCCCTGTGGTTTTTTTCCGTTAACAAGTGTTGCAACTTCCCTGCCAAGAACATCATAAACAAATAATCTGACATGAGCTTCATCTTTAAGTTCGTAGCTGATAGCAGTTTCCGGATTAAATGGATTTGGATAATTTTGACTCAAATAATATTTATTTGGAACTCGTTCACTATTGTTATCTATTCCTGTTACTTCCCCATTGTCATAAAAGTATTTTAATTTCTGAGCCATTTCTTTCAGAGCGAAAACACTGTTAAGATTGCTGTTTCCCCTCGCCAAAAACACTGCATACACTATTTCCTGTGTATCTGCCGGCGCCAGATTAAATGGACCGGTTGACATTAATGTCCGGCGGTCACCATCGGAAAGTGTTTCTATCCAACCCTCTCCGGTAAATGGGTCTCCGGAAAGACAAAACAAAGTCGGACTCCCGGTAACAGGATTGATAAAATCAAAACCATTCCAGCCTTTACCCTGCATATTATTGTACATTTCAAGGGTGCCATTATAAACTCCCATGTCAGGATCACTATAAACGGGATCACCACCGATATAAAACACAAATGATGTCATGGGAATATTTTTATGATCAGGCAGAAGCCGGTCATCAAATTTCGCCGTATCGCCGGGTGAAGATTCGTATGGTCCCTGCAAGATCGCTCTGCCTACTGCCGGGGGTTTCAAGCCGTAATAGCCGTTGTCATCGTTATCTCCGTTGTACACGTAACCGAGATCAAGCAGAGTATCACAGCCTGCATAATCATCATTCGCATCGCCAAGATCGTCATCTGACCACAAAGAAAAATACATATCAGTCATTGGTAACTGGGATTTGTTAATTATGCGAACTCTTTTAAAAATGGCATCCCTGAGATAATTGTCAGTATCGTATGCATAAATCGTTGTCTGAACCTGCAATGGAAGAGCTGGTGAGCCGTAAAGAAATGTTGATCTTGCATTATCATTTGTGTGAGATGCGTAATACATGATCTCATCACCATATTTCCTCGGTGAGTCAGTATTCGGTTCATATATACCATTTCCATTAATATCCAAAAACGGCGCCCCGGCATCGGCAGGCCAGTTATCGTGATTGTACTGATACTTGTCTCTTTCATCACCTGCCGGCAGATTTTCCCAATCATTTTTAATACGGAAAAGCTGATACTTACCCAGGTATGGTGAGCTGTTACTTCCATCAGGATTAATTTCACCCGACATAAGCCCTGCGCGGTACGTTGCACCATGCACGAATTTCTGACCGTCATAAACTCCGCCAATCAGGACTCCATCGTTAAAAACAGCAGGAATTGTTGCATTTTCCCCGCCAGGCCAGTATAAGCCGGAACCATCTGAGTATGGATTATGCGCACTGAGTCCGTTATTATTAAACCAGCATTTGATCTCATTCCCGGCAATATAATCTGTGGCATTATAAGGAGCGATCACAATATCGCCCTGAGTCATATCGTAATATTCGGGCGCTTGTGAATCTCTAATCCTGAAACGCAGACTCTCTGAGTGGATAAGTCCTAAAGTGAAATCATACTGAAGGTTAGCAGCAGTCACATTTCCTGCGATTAATTCCCAGGTATTCCCGCCATCGACTGAATAGGATATATCAACTTGTCCTATCAATTTATACGTCCACGCAATTCTCTGTGTAAGAAATGAATTTAATCCGGCGCCAGCCAGAGGAGAGGTTATTCTCAATGATTTCAATGATCCATCCGAATTTAATCGCGCCAGATATGCTCTGTTGAGAGAAGAACCCGGAATAAGAAGTTTTGTGTCGGATTTCTGTAATAAAGTCCCAATGCTGACGCCAAGCGATGTCTCATTAATTTTTTCGCCATTCTGATCATAAAATATCAGTTTTTTTAAGTAAGATGGGTATGCTGCGATTCTTCCATCGGATAAAACAGAAAGATTATTAACACCATTAATGCTCATACCCGTATTACGCTCCCATATGAGGGCGCCGGAAGTGTCAGTCATCATGAATTTAGTAACATAAGACCCGACAATCCTGTCCGATGAATAAGGGTAAATAGAAACAAACTGTTTGTCAGTCCATATCCGGCTTATCACATTTCCGTTGGTATCAATTTTCATTATACCTGGAAGTGCGTTTGTATAAAAGTAACTCTCATCGTAAAATATTTTCGAATCATTCCCAAGCAAATTGTTTTCTTCGGTCACAACTTTCTGAGTGATGATGCTAAGGTCGGGCGCCAATTTGCTGAATATTAGCTTGTAAGGATACTCAGAAGAAAACATAATAATATTATTACCGGGAAGAATTTGTATGTAATTACAGTATTCATCATTATCCGATGGATAATTTGCCGATTCGAGATTTTGACCTTCAGATGAAATCCGGGTTATTTGCGGACGTTTTTTTTCGAAATCTGTGTTTGTTCCACCAACTAATATTTCACCGGCGGATGTAACTTCGATATTATTCCAGAATCCTGAAGTAGGTTTACCGTCGGGAATTTCTTTTGTCCACAGAAAAAAACCTTCATCATCTGTCGAAATTATTTCTGCTGTACCAGTCCGGTAGTTCAGCAAATAGTATCCGGCTGAACTCTGAACAACTTCATAGGCGACACCTTCTGAAGCGTAAATCCTCTCGAATGTCGGGTTTTGCCCAATTAAGACAGAAGTGATGAAAAAGAGAACACATATTGCATTTTTCATATTTTCCTCTTTTCCCGGAAGAATGAAGCAGGCTAATTTTGGGAATTAATTGTTTAACATACAAAAAAAATATGCTCATTTATTTTTGCTTAAAAAAGGTATAAAACTTTCTCTTTAAATACAATTATTAATTTTCCGCACCAGGATTAATTTTGCCTGATCAAGACCCTTTAAACAAAAAAAGGCTGCATGAAGATGCAGCCTGCAAATTGGAGTAACCCGCATAGTATTATTAAAAAGAATTGATCCGGTCATAAGAATATAATATTTCACCTCTTGAAGTCTTGGCGGTCACCTGATAGAAACATGCCCCGCTTGCATAATCCATTGTATTTAATCTTACCTGATATTTACCTCTGTTATAGAATCCATTTATTATTTCCGCAATTTCCCTTCCCAAATTATCAAAAAGCCTTATTAATACTTTTGATTCAGACGGCACTTCAAAGATGATTGTGGCATTCGGTACACTATAATGTTTTTGATTTTCTGAAGTTTTCATCAACCAGTTAAGCATAATATCACCTGATAAAGTTTTGTGCTGAAATAATTACACAGCAATTATACTAAGAAGTGAATTACTGTGAGGTGATTACGGTCAACCAAAAGCGGGAATTTGATACAAAACACAAGGGTAATACTTGCAAATTGAATAAAAGAGTTTAGGGATAATATCTGAAAAGAAACTAAAGCAGAACTAAAAATAAATTATTTAATTAATGTCATTTTTCCGGCGATTGACACAGGGGGAGAATCCTCTGATAGGCTTGTTAACCGGTAAATATAAATCCCTCCTGAAACATTATTAGCCTTGTAATGAATATTATGCAGCCCTGTTTCAAAAAAATGCCGGGATGAAAAAATAAGTTCGCCATTCGAAGTAAGAATATCCAGATTAATTAATGAAGATTTTGCCAATTCAAATGTAATTGTGGTCGAAGGATTGAAGGGGTTTGGATAATTTGGAAATACTCTGAATCCGGGAACCGGGTCAATATTCAGCCCGGATACTATGTTACCCGAAAATGTCAGGATCAGCTTCAGAGAGTTAAGTGCAGTGTTTGTAACCTTGTATTGCCCCGGCCCACTAGGGAATGATTTATTCACGACGATACCGCCAAAAATGTCAGTAAGTTTCATCGTTACTCCCTGAGGCAGATCCCATGACAGTTCGAGACCGCTTGATCCTGTCCCGAGCTGCCATATAATTTCGTAATCGATCTGCCCCTGAAACGTAGTCTCCCCGTTCCGTATATCCTTAAGACTTGTAATATTGGATGCAGGAAATTTGAAACGGACATCAAAGATTCCTCCCGGAGGAAAAGGCGGTCTTTCGGCTTCTCCAAGATTCCTGTCCAATCCGGATGTTGCAGCCGGGTCAATACCCGCGATAATTAAATAACTTCCTCCGACGCCATCTTTGGCAAGGACAGGTAATTCGAAAACTGCATTGTCTTCAACCGCCTGACCAATAAGCAGCATTGGCAACAAAATTGTTATAAGGGCGAATAAAAACTTTATCTCTTTCAAATCAGTTTTCTGGTTTCATTAATGTTTCATTGAATATCGAGAGCCATTTATTTTCTGTCTAAGTAGAACTTAAAGGTTACTGAAAATAATTCAAAATTATTTCAGCAGGATCATTTTCCTCACAGCCGAAAATCCGGAGCCTTCCGTTCCGGAGGCATTAATACTATAAAAATAAATGCCGCTGCTTAACCCGGCAGCATTGAAATTGACTGCATACCTTCCCGGAGCTTGCTCAGTATCAACAAGAATAGCAACCTCTCTGCCAAGAACATCATAGACGCAGAGCTTAACATGATTATGATTTTTCAGTTCATAATTAATTATTGTTTCCGGATTAAATGGATTTGGGTAATTCTGTCCAAGATCATAGGAGAGTGAAGCAAAATCCTCATCTCCCCTCAACCCTGTAACGATATTTTTCTGTAGATCGTCCAGATAAACATCACCTGAATCAGCCCCATTTGTTCCATTTCTTGCGACATAAAACCCGCTGAAGAATATATCGCCGGAAAGTCCTGAGGCATCCGGTACAAGATGTTTTAATTTCCAGCCTGTCCAATCAACTGTATCAACATGAACTGTTTTTTTGTTTCCGCCTGCATCACTTAAAATAAATCCGAATAAATTTCTGCTGTTGTCCCCGAAAACCCATACGCCTGTTTCCGTGAGACCTGAATTCCCCAATAAGTACGGATTACTATTTTCAACCGCTGCAATTCCATCAATATCTGTAAACTTGTATTCAATTTTTCCTGATTTGGAACCATTCTTTTTCTGATTGGAAACATTTTTGAACCTGGTTTTCAGGGAATCAACGCCGATTGTAAGTGCGCTCAATGTAGGCTGCTGCCATGTTCCCATGGATTCGAACATATCCATCACAGAACCGCTAAGATAATTTTCGGTTTCTGTACGGAACCTGATTTCTATATCTTCCCAAAGCGGAAAGCCTTCAACATCTTCGATTCCTGCTCCCAGCATCAGTCTGTACTCGTGATTAAGCTTTAATTCACTGTAGGGTTCAAAAAATATATATCCTTTTCCTTCATAAGGAAAGACCAGAACATTTTTCACGGTGATTCGTGTACCTGTTTCATCGTAAAGATTAACTCTTCCGGCAAGTGATCCCTGGAGAATGTGAGCATCAAACACAAGTCTTATCTGAACAGTACGGCTTATATCTATAGACCCATCCACCGGATAAGCATTCTCCAGTGTCACCGAATTTCTTTCTGCTGTTGTGAATACAGATGAAAAGGGCTGTTCGAGTGAAATTCCAAAAACACTCTTCGCTTCGGTGGAAATATTTATAGAATATTCCGTCAGAATTTCGAATGCAAATTCCGGAGTGAATCTCAGAGTCAAGCCACCGTCAAGAACCTCTAGAGAACCGTTCACCTGTGGAGAAATTGAAAAAGCGTCAACCAGGGAAGAAAAAATCATAGCTCTGCTGAATGTTATATCAACAGAGGAAATAGCCGGGACATTCGTTGTACTATCTGGCGGATTTACAACTGTTACATACGGACTTTTAGTACTGTCGAATTCAAGATATTTTTCCACCTTGCTCGATTTATTGGCGAGAACAGTCACATTTGCAGAGTCAACATAATATTCGCCGCTCTCAAACATAAGCTTGTAACTGCCGGGTGCGAGGCTGTCAAAGAAAAAATAACCGTTATTCATCTGGTCTGTAAAGTACTCTTTGCCCTCGGGCAATAAAGTAACCTTTGCATTATTAATCGGTTTTTTGGGGTCTTTTGTTTGGGGAATGGCGTAGTATGAAACTCCCAGATCGGGATCACGCAGAATTCCAGTTATATATCCGAAACCATAACCGGGCTGACTGTAAAAATCCAGAAAGGACCTTGCAATTGCAGTAGCTTCATGTTCTTTGTATTCCATATTCATGAGCCGCCAGGATTCAGGAATATAATCATGAAACGATCCTTCTGAAAGTGTTCCGGGCATAGTCAGCGACCTGAGTACGCCGAGACCTGAAGTATTTCCGTAGAAACTCCAATCCCCTCTGGCATTAATAAAACTGTACTGCCAGTATGTGTAGTTACACTCCAATAAATCCTGAAACATAATTATCGCCATCGTTTTTGCAGCCGCAAATACAGGCTGGTCATCGTATCCCCTGTATAATACAAGCGGGTAATTGACCTGTGTATTAAATGCATTGCTGTGAATCGAATGAAAATAATCAGCATTAAAATCATTTGCCATCTGACCTATTACAGAAAGCGGCAGATCATCCGAAGTGTTGTTTGTAGTTCTGCTGATTCCTACTGTGGCATTAAGCGCCTGTAGCTGCTGCCTCAGGAATAAACCTTTGTGGAGATTACTCAGTGATTCCCAGAACCCGGTTGCAGCGATATATCGGTCGTCGGAATCGTAACCGCCATGACCTGGATTCAGAAAAATCCGGATACCTGTAAGATCCTGTGACTGGATCGCAGATGTTGCAAATAATAGTACTAAAATCAATTTTGTGTAGCGCATACCTTAATCCTTTAGTCCTTGAACTCAACGGTGATCATCTCGACTTTTCCATCACCGGTACACCATGCAATTTTATCACCTCTGACAGACCAGACCGGATATAATTCAATGACGGATTTTGTATTTGTGATATTGTGCTTAACGTATCCATCAGCCGAAATAACATAAATATCGGATTCTGTTATATCATAACCATTGTCTTTATCATCCATATAAAGCACCCTGTTTCCATCCGGTGACCACACGGGAGCATTTGCATTTCCGATATCGAGAAGAATTTTTCCCTCCAAATCGGTTATAAGCGTTCCGAATGCGCCATATCTGAATAATAATTTATCAGAAAGTGGAGACAGGCTCGGCCAGACATAATTCCCTTCTCCAAGCGGCGTTAATTTACTTTTTCCTTTCTGGTTGAAAACCGCTATAGAACCGTTTTCTGTGAAGATCATATGTTCACCGGAAAGTAGATTTTTTTCAGTGGGCTTTCCGTCAAAGTTTATTCTTTTTATCTCACCATCCTGCCCGTAGAAAATCACATTACCGAAGATTTTCGGGGGACTAAGGTGCCTCTGATGTGAGAGAAGTACTTTGGACTCGCCTGTTCTGATATCCTGAAGAACCAGAGATGAAAACTTTCTGAAATTTTCTAATGTATCCACTCTCATAATAATAAATCTGCCGTCAACTGAGAATGCAGGCTGATAACCGGCGCCTGAAAAATAATTAAGGTTTTTCACAGCATTATTTTTTATGTCATAATACCAGACTCCCGAATAATTCCCTGATGTGAAGAACAATTTCGAATCATCCGGCGAAAAAACCGGGGCCATAAAGAACCCTTCTATTCCATTCGTTACATCTTTTTTTAAAGTTTTATTAAATTCCTGTGCCAGAAATACTGACTGTATTAAAAATAACAGCAGCAGAATTTTTCTCATATCTATCCCTGGTTAAATTATTTGAAACAAGAAAGTGCATTCTAAACAAAAATAAAAACTAATCCAAGAATGCCTTTGCATCGTGGAAAGATTTTTACCTTATAACAACTCTATTAAGTGATCGGTTTCAGGGTTTAAGTGTGGCAGACCATTTCCTCAGAGCATTAATAACTTCCTGAAGAGCTGCAATAATATCCTCCCTTCTTTCGGGTTCAATATTTTTCAGGATATCCCAATGAAGTTTGACGTGATTTTCAGTGAGATTCTTTATGAAAGGCTCACTTTTTTCAGTCAGGCATACAATCACATTTCTTTTATCATGTGGGTTTACTTTCCGCGTGATAAATTCATTCTCTTCGAGAGCAGTTATAATGTGTGTCACCCTTCCGGCTGATATCTTTAGTTCAGTCGAGATCTCCCTGATCGACAAACATTTTTTATTTCTGAATAGTCTTAAACATTTGAATTCTGCCGGAGTTATATTAAACATCCCGGCGAAATAAGACTCCTTCTCGGCACAAGTTCTTGCAATCTCACAAGTTAACTCTGCCATTGAGGAAGCGAGACTTTTGCTGAAATCCGTATGCGTTCTCACCATGTCTTTAGTTATTTTTAGTTTTCGAAATCATATAGGACGTTAAAGTATTTTTACTTTCGAACACAATACTCCCATATTTTCACATTTAGAGAATGAAATATAATAAAATTAATGATTTTACTATGTAAGCATTATTTGATATTTTTGCGTTAAAATTTGGGTTCCTGAATGCATCTTCTTGTTACCGGCGGCGCCGGTTATATTGGTTCACATTTTGTAAAACTGGCACTATCCAGTGATCACATGATAACGGTAGCTGATAATCTCAGCCGGGGACACCGGGAGGCTGTTATGCCTGAAGCCGAATTCGTCGAAGTTGATCTCTGTGATTTTAACAACTTAAAAAGAATAGTTAATGGAAAAAATTTTGATGCGGTTATTCACTTCGCCGCGTTCGCGTACGTCGGGGAATCCGTTCAAAATCCGCTATTATATTATCAGAATAATGTAATCGGCACATTAAATCTTATCAGAGCAGTCAATGAGACAGGAATAAAGAAATTTGTGTTCTCATCCACCTGCTCAGTTTACGGTAATACAGATATTTTTCCGATAACTGAAGAGTTGCCGGTTAACCCGATTAATCCATATGCTTCAGGAAAATTAATTATTGAAAATGTATTGAGGGATTGTGACCGTGCTTATGGATTAAAATCCGTCTGCCTTCGTTATTTCAATGCTGCCGGCGCCGATCCCGGGAGCGAGATCGGATCGAGTCATGATCCTGAAACAAGACTGTTGCCATTAATAATTCTCGCTGCTCTCGGAAAAATCAATGAAATTACTGTTTTTGGTGATGATTATAATACGCCGGATGGAACATGCATAAGGGATTATATTCATATCAATGACCTCGCTGATGCTCATCTGCGCGCTCTGAACTTTCTTAATTCTGAAAACCGTTCGGATTTTTTTAACCTGGGTACAGGAATAGGCATTTCAGTCTTGGATATGATTTCACGGGTTGAGAAGTTAACCGGATATAATGTTCCCTATAAAATTTCAGAGAGAAGAGAGGGTGACCCGGCAATTCTTGTGGCTGATTACACAAAAGCAAAAAACAAACTCGGCTGGGAACCAAAATTTAGTTCTGAGGATATCATTTTGAGCGCATGGCGCTGGTATAATGAAAGGAAATATTAAGGATGATTTACGAAAAAATTGAAATTTCTGGTATTGTTTTAATAAAACCTAAAGCTTTCCATGATGAGAGAGGCTCATTTCTTGAAATTTACAATGATAAAGAGTATTCGCCTATTATCGGAAATTACGATTTCAAACAGGACAATATTTCGTATTCAGTAAAAAATACTATTCGTGGTTTACATTTTCAGATTGGTGAATCTGCTCAGGCAAAATTATGTCAGGTTCTTGAAGGCAGAGTTCTGGATGTAGCTGTGGATATCAGTAAGGATTCTCCGACTTTTGGCAGGTATTTCAGCGTTGAATTATCAGGCGAAAATAATTATCAGGTCTTTATACCCGCAGGTTTTGCACACGGGTTTTCGGTGCTATCCCAAAGAGCAATTTTCCTCTATAAATGTTCAGCCCTTTATAATAAAGATAGTGAAAGAAGTATCAGATTCGATGACCCTGATCTGAATATTGACTGGAAAATCACTGATCCGGTAATTTCCCCAAAGGACCTGGAAGCACCTCTGCTAAGAGACCTGATTCTTTAATCTACTCAGCCTTTACCTGCGATCACCTTTTCATAGTATTGTTCGTAGCGAGGTATGATAATATCTTTATCGAAATTCTCAAGCACTCTCTTTCGGCTGTTGATTGCAAACTTGTCATACTTTTTTTCGTTCTGAAGCAGTGATACTGCATATTTTGCCATTCTGTCAACATCACCTATCTCAGCAATATATCCGACTTCATTATGAACCACAAGTTCAGGAAGTCCACCCACACTTGTTGAAATAGTAGGAATCCCGCAAGCCATCGCTTCCAGGGCTGAGAGTCCGAAACTTTCAGATTGGGATGGCATCAGGAACAAATCCGATATGTTAAGAATTTCCATTATCGCGTCTTGTTTCCCCAGAAATTTTACATCATTATAAAGCCCAAGATCCCGGGCAAGTCTTTCACATTCAGATCGGTCAGGTCCATCCCCTATCAGTAACAGTTTGGCAGGTATCTCTTTCTTAACTTTTTCCAGTACCCGGATCGTATCAGGCACACGTTTTACAGGTCTAAAATTCGACATATGAACAAGTATTTTTTCACCATTAGGGGCGATGTGGTTTTTTAATTCAAGATTTTTCGAAGGTGCAAAAAGGTCAGTATCCACAAAGTTTGTAATTACTTCGATATCCTTATCAATCTGATAGTTTGTTAGGGTTTTTTCTTTAAGAAAGCGGGAAACAGCAGTAACACCATCGCTCTTCTCTATTGTAAATTTTACAAGCGGCAGGAAGGATGGTTCTAAACCAACAAGAGTGATGTCAGTGCCGTGCAGGGTTGTAATGAGCTTTATATCCTTCCCTGATGCCTGTAATATCTGCTTTGCAAGATAACCGCTTACTGCATGTGGAATGGCATAGTGAACATGCAGCAGATCAAGTTTTTCAAATTCTATAACCTCCACCATTTTACTGGCGAGTGATAGTGAATATAATTGATATTCAAAAAGTGGGTAACTGCTGATCTCCACCTCGTGAAAAAATATATTTTCGATAAATTGTGTGGTGAGTCTCTGCGGCATAGCATAACTGATAAAATGCACTGAGTGCCCCCGCTCAGCAAGCCCTTTGCCAAGTTCGGTAGCAACTACACCGCTTCCGCCGTAAGTGGGATAACATGTTATTCCTATATTCATCAGGTACTCACCTTATTATTTATATTTCAGTTCTAAAATTAGATATTTATTGTTAAACACTATCCTGATGCCCAAAGGTTCAGTATTGAGGAAAAATGAGAACACGAGATACAGGCTGCAAAAAGCAGAATGTTTTTTGCTTTTGATGTTTTGTTAATATTTTAACAAGTTGTGTATATTCAGTTATGGTTATTAGTTGGAGTTCAGGCAGTAACTGGATGAAGGATGGAAAGTATAAATTTATATGAGTGCTGTGAAAATTAAGAAACGAGTTTTGATTGTAGGTTCCAATGGTCAGCTTGGGGGTAATCTTGCCAGGTATTATTCGAACAAGGTTGATCAGTATGAAGTGATGTGTTCTTCAGTTGAGGAAAGATCACTGATTGATAATGTGCCATACAAACAAGTTGATATTAAAGAAAAAAATTCTGTAAAGGATCTGTTTTATAGTTTTTACCCAGACGTGGTTTTAAACACAGCCGCTTTTACAAATGTTGATGCAGCGGAATCTAACCGCAATGCTGCGTGGGATTTGAACGTGAAGGCAGTTGAAAACCTGATAAAATATTGTGGGCCGGTTTCAGCCCGACTTATTCACTTTTCAACTGATTATGTTTTTGATGGTAAAAACGGACCTTATTCCGAAGATGACAGACCATCCCCGATTAATTATTATGGCAGAACAAAGCTCGCAAGTGAAAATCTGCTTTTTTCCTCCGATATTAAATATACATTGATCAGAACCAATATATTGTATGGAAACACCGGAAGCGGGAAAGTTGATTTTGTGACATGGGTCGTCAAACAAATTCGAGCTGGCAACAAAATAAATATTGTTGATGACCAGATCGGTAATCCAACTTATGTGAAAGAGCTTGTTTCTGCACTTGCTGATATTGTTGAGAGGGACATTGATGGAATATATCATATCGCCGGGGCTGAATGGCTCTCACGTTATGATTTCACTTTACGGATTGCCAGATATTTCAATCTTCCTGAGATTTCCATCCTCAGAATTAAGACTCCCTCCCTGAAACAGGCAGCAGAAAGACCTCTGGTGGCAGGTCTTAAAATCGAAAAAGCGATGACAGAGCTTTCTTATTCACCACAAAAATTTGAGATATCATTTTCGAAAATTGCAGCAGAGGAAAATCTTTGAAAAAATTATTATTTATTTTTTTCGCACTTTATTCAATAATTACAGCACAAAGTTCTTACCCCGACTGGGCGAAAGGAATCGTATGGTATCAAATATTTCCTGAGCGGTTCTCGAACGGAAATGTAATGAATGACCCTGAAGCTGAAAAAGTATTCAATGGCAGATCAGCACCAGCCGGGTATGTGATCAAAGACTGGGGCTCTGACTGGTTTTCTCCTGAGCACTGGAAAAATGATATAAAGCCCGATTTTACTCACAGACGATATGGGGGCGATCTTCAGGGCATTATTTCGCGGCTCGATTATATCAAGGAACTTGGTGTCGGCGGCATTTACCTGAATCCGGTATTCGAGGCTGTATCACATCATAAATATGACGGTTCAAGTTTCCATCATATCGATGTTAATTTTGGGGCGGATCCTACAGGTGACAAAAAAATAATGAATGCAGAAAAACCCTTGAATCCTGAAACCTGGAAGTTTACTACTGCGGACAGTCTTTTTCTCAAATTGCTGGACGAAGCACATAAAAGAGATATCCGTGTAATTATCGATGGTGTTTTTAATCATTGCGGCAGAGATTTCTGGGCTTTTAATGATCTGATTTCGAAAGGCGAAAACTCGGAATTTAAGGATTGGTTTATGGTGAAAAAATTTGATGATCCTTCGACACCTGAAAACGAATTTAAGTACAAAGGCTGGTGGAATATAGCTTCGTTACCTGAATTTAACCGGAATGATTCAACCCTGGCGCCCGGACCAAAGGATTATATCATTAACTCAACTATAAAATGGATGGATCCAAATGGTGATGGCGACCCTTCCGATGGAATTGATGGCTGGCGGCTTGATGTAGCTGCTGATGTTCCAGCCGGTTTTTGGAAAGAATGGAGCGCCCGTGTGAAAAGAATAAATCCTCAGGCGATTATAGTTGGTGAATTATGGGAAACTCACCCAGAACTTATTGGACCCGATAAACCTTTCCATTCTCAGATGAATTATTCTTTCGCCTATGCAGTGAACGAATTTTTTATATGGGAAAAGAAGAAACTCAGTAATGCGGGCTTTAGGGAAAAATTGGAAAAATTTATTAAGATCTACGATAAGAATACACTATTAGTGCTTCAGAATCTTGTTGACAGCCATGATACGGAACGCCTCGCCTCGATGCTGATGAACCCCGACAGGGATTACGACCGAGATGGCTCCTCCGGCAATGATAATTATTATGCCGGAATACCATCGGTATCTGCACGGGAACAACAATTATTAATAGCAGCTTTTCAGATTTGTTTCCCAGGAAGCCCGATGATTTATTACGGAGATGAGGCGGGAATGTGGGGTGCGGATGATCCTCATTGCCGAAAACCAATGCTTTGGAAAGATATAGTCTTTGACAATGAAGTGATTTCTCCTGAATCCGGTTTCAAATCTGGCTTTGGATCATATCCGGTTAAATTTGATGAAAACCTGTTTGAGTCCTATAAAAAACTGATAGCTTTGAGAGTCCGGTATAAAGCACTTCAAACCGGAGATTACAGACTGATTGAAAACCTGCCTGAGGGATATTTTGCAATTGAAAGATCTCTGGGTGATGAGAAAATTTTAGCTGTATTTAATTCGACAAGGTATTACCCGGAGTTTAGTATTATCGCCCCTGACCAGGAGAAAAAGTATTATGATCTTTGGGACGAGAGTTCTCCGCCTGTTATGGGAGAAATCGGATTACCTGACAAACTTTCATTTAAAATATTCAGAGTTGCTGATTGAGAGACCTCCTGAGCTACAAAGCATATATTTTTGACCTTGACGGCACTCTTTACCGCGGCGACAAAATTATCGAAGGCGCTGCTGAGACTATCAATAAATTGAGAGGACTCCGCAAACAACTCCTTTTTATTTCGAATAAAACGACAGGAAGCAAGTCAGATTATATTCATTTCCTTAACAAACATGGGTGTGGAATTACTCCGGGTGAAATGATTTTGTCCTCTGATGTTCTGATTAACTATTTGTCCGCTTATCATCCTTTTGCAAAGGTTTTTGCAATCGGTGAGAAAAAGTTTTCAGATCTTCTAATAAATTCCGGATTTATTTTTACTACAAAAACAGATGAGATCGAAATCGTTATTGTCACCCTTGATCGCTATATTAATTTCAAAAAAATTGAAACGGCAGCAAGGGCAATTGAAAAAGGCGCTGTGTTCTTCGCGGCAAATATTGACAATACATGCCCTGTAGATAGCGGCGAAATAATTGATGCAGGATCAGTTATTTCAGCTCTGGAAAAAAGAACCGGTAAAAAATTAGTAAGGCATTTCGGGAAACCTTCAACTCATATGATTGAATTTATTAAGGGAAGTCTTGAATGCGAGTTATCAGAAACACTTGTTACAGGGGACAGAATCGATACTGATATTGCAATGGCTAATGTAATGGGTGCAGATTCAGCGCTCGTTTCTACTGGAGTAATGAATTTTAATCACACAACCTTCAAACCAACGTATTCCCTGAACTCAGTTGCTGAAATAATTTCAAATATCAATAAGGCATAAAAAGGACAGCGATTCCAACGACAGAAATAATTGTTCCCGCAATTGCTTTCCAGCTTAGATCCTCACGAAAGTGATATTTCGCAATCGGCAGCATCATAACCGGTACGGTTGACATTAATGTGGATGCAATTCCGACATAAGTATATACAATGGAAACCATACTCAGCGTAATCCCGAGATATGGTCCTAAAATGGCAGCCCACACAATAAGATTTAACACCTTTTTATCCCGTAGAGCATTAAATGGCGAATGAACCTTTCCCCTGAACCGGTTGAGCAGATATAAAATTATTGTTGCACTGAACAACCTAATAAACGAGGCACTGAATTCATTCAGAGGACCGCTGTTAAATGCTTCTTTCGCAAAGATCAGACCAACAGCCTGACCTAAAGCAGCTAACACCCCGTAAGAAATTCCTTTGAAGGATATTTTTATATTCTTCGATTTGTCACGGTCAAAAATCACAAAACTAATTCCGGCAAGTGTTATAGCCATTCCGGTTATTTGGATAAGAGAAAGGATTTCTTTAAAAAAGATAAAAGCAAGAAGAGCGGAAATGGGAGGAGCAAGCGACATAAGCAGCATTCCAAGCCGCGGCCCGATTTCTTTATAAGCCATAAATAAATAGGTATCGCCAAGCACAAGACCGGCTATTCCGCTTAGAATCAAAAGATAATACTGATATCCGGCGAGATTGAGTGAAACGCCAAAAATGAGAATAGTAATAAGCAAAAAGACCGAAGCTACAAACATCCTCAGAATATTCACACGGACAGCACCGAGAATATTTGTAGCAGCGGTCAGAACAATAGAATTCAATGACCAGAACAAAGCCGCCGATAAAGCGGCAATTTCACCAAGCAATACCACACTAATTACCAATTACTAATTACAAATTGCGAATTACAATTTAGCTCTTATTTTCCGAAGATTTGATAATTGAAGTCAATATTTTAAGAATTTCTACGGCATCTGAGTTAATGGACTCAAAGTGTTCATTCTCTATAATATTGGTTTCTTTCATGAGTTCAAGCCAGTACAACGTCTCATTTATTTCCTTCCGGGCTATTGCCAGTTTGTGATTGAAATCTGCACTAGACTCAGCATGCTCGGCTTCTCTTATAAGTGCGCCAGTAGCTGTCCCACACCTAAGCAATTGCTTCGAAAGCACAAATTCTTTTTTGCTTTCAGAAAGATATTTGCAGAGATTCACAATTCTAACAGCAAATTTGAAGCTTTTCTCTTTGATAATATTTTGCTTCAATCAAAACACCTTTTAGCCAAAAATGAAAAACGAAAAACTGTGAAATTATGTAAATTTAAAGATTAAATAAATTTATTAGCAATTAGCAATTAGCAATTAGCAATTAGCAATTAGCAATTAGCAATTAGCAATTAGCAATTAGCAATTAGCAATTAGCAATTAGCAATTAGCAATTAGCAATTAGCAATTAGCAATTATTTTTTCAATATTTTTTCCATTACTGCTTCTTTGGAGATTGGTTTGGTACAGAAGAACCAGTCATAGCATTTCATATCTTCTTTACCTTCCATACGGTCTTTGGCAGTTCCGCAAGAACCAGCAGGTGGAACGATGACATCATCACCCGGGCGCCAATCCGCAGGGGTGGCAATTGAGAATTCATCGGCGGTCTGGAGAGCAATGACAACCCTGAGCAATTCATCGAAGTTTCTACCCAGACTAAGAGGATAATAGATAATGGTGCGGATAATACCCTTCGGATCGATAACGAATACTGCACGCACTGCTTTGGTTGAACTTTCACCCGGCTGAATCATGCCGTATTTGGTTGCTACTTCCATAGTAATATCTTCGATCAAAGGGAAAGTTACTTCAACATTTTTCATGCCTTTGTATTCGATTTTTTCTTTGATAGTTCTCAACCATGCAATGTGACTGTATAAACCGTCAACTGAAAGTCCGACTAATTTGCAATTATATTTTGCAAATTGATCTTCCATTGAAGCAAAAGTCATAAATTCCGATGTACATACCGGGGTAAAATCAGCCGGGTGGCTGAACAATATAACCCAGTTCCCGGAATACTGCTGCGGAAAATTGATTTCGCCCTGAGTTGTTACAGCTTTGAATGCTGGTGCTTTCTCGCCAATTCTCGGCATTGAGACTGCTTTAATTTCCTGAATGTTTTCCATATTATTTCTCCATATTGTTAAGTAAATTTAGTGAAGTGAAGTATTTATTTTGAAGCGCATAAAGTTAATATTGACTGACTTTTGTCTATCTGTTAATCTGAATTACAGAAAGCCGTTAATATAAATTATTGATGCTCACTTCTCAAAGAATTATGTGTAGAATATATTGGATGAAAAAAAACAATTTCAGATTCACTTAAGCATTATATAAGCTGAAATAAATGTTTAATTTATTTCTGTAGAAGCAATTTGTATATTTCCATTTTTGTATCAATAAGAATTCTGATAAAATAGCATCCGGAAGCCATGTTGATTGCATTCCAGGCAAATTCCAGTTCATTAGATTCAATGTTTCCGGAGTAAATATTTGAAACCTCTGATCCTAAAATATCAAAAATTCTGACGTCAATAAAGTTTGATCCATTAGCAGGAAATCTGCCCGGGGACAGTTGGATATTGATCGTTGTAATGATATTGAAAGGATTTGGGTAGATGCTTACCTGCGTAAATTTACCAGCCGGGATAAATTTTTCATTATCAATACCCGTATCTATAAATTTCGTAAAATCTATTAGCTCAAGCTGCTCGTAATTTCCGCCAAAGCAATCTGTTCTCTGAGTAATAATTCCTTTTGCAGTTACAGAATCCCCCATCTGAGGCTGATAATTATTCCAGACTATATCATCCCAGAACCATAAGTCATGATACGCTAATATTAGAATTTTATTCACGATGTGAAGTGCACTAACAATGCCTGGAGGACAGGGATTCGAAAGACATGGATTACCTGCATAATCATATGTCCCTGTAATTTCAACTGTATCTGGAATATCTGTGACCAATTTCCATTCGACGGGTCCCCCAATTGAATTTTCTGTAAAAGCTACCAGACCAAAATCCCGCGAGAACAATGTCTCAATTATCCCAAAATCGGAACAGGGATGCTGTGAATGAACGAATCTGGGACAATTGTAAAATGTTCGATTGGTAGTCCTTACGGAGTCTTCCCATCCGTCAAAGGTTATTACGGCTCCCCATTGACACTGATTCATATTGTCAGCAACCGGAGGTATATTCCAGAATTGTTGTGGTCCCGATTCAAAATCGAAAAGAATATATTTTGTGGAATCTTCCGGATTCAGAGCAAATATTTTTCCATTAGAATTTCTAAGGTAACAGGATGCTGAATCGCTTCCAGGCAGGGCGTAACCGAACCAAATTGAATCGTCAATTGATAATTCATCAACTATTCTGAAAACCCTGGTTTCCGGTGAAGCTGAATTAGAGTAATTCCAAACGTATCCCGAATGGAGTAAAAAGTATGGCGTCACATAATCCTGCGGCAGGATGATAGTTGAAGCACTTAATAGCAGGGAAATAACAAAAAAAAGCCCCCGGCTTTTCATGTTCTGACTCCCTAATAAATCTGTTGAACAATAAGCAAGAATTACGAAATTCCGCAATCAAAAGCAATTGGAATTTGTACTTAAAGCATTAATCTCAGATTTACGCTGAGAATAATGAATTCTACTTAATTATTGTCATCTTTTTTACATCAGTGAAAACTGATCCATTATCTCCGTATGCATCAATTCTGTAAAAATATATGCCGCTTGATAAATCTGCCGCATTAAATTCCAGAGAATGCAGACCAGCAGCCTGATTTGCATTAATAAGAGTTGCCGCCTCCCTGCCAAGAATATCATAGATTGTAATTTTCACATGTGCCCCGTTCGCAGCAATTTCGTAGCTGATATTTGTTGTAGGATTAAATGGATTTGGGAAATTCTGTCCTAATCTGAAGTTGCCTAATTTTTTTCCATCATCAACCCCTGTTGAAGCCATTCCAAATCTTTCCATTCCGAACCAGATTGTTTTATCAGTTCCGGAATCAATTATAACGTCATACACTCCATTCTGATCAGGATAATAAGTGTAAACATGTGACTTAAGCGATCCATCAGGCAGCAACGGATAAATCTTTAATGAATCACCGCCAAGTGAAAATTTTATTTTCAGACTGGCCGGTTTAATCAATGTAGGGGCATTACCCCAATTATTGTGTATCGTATTTATTCCATCCCATATCATATTTGTGTTTTGTGAAACGGTAGAAAGTGTAATAAAAGACCGTGATGAATTGTTCAGGGCAGAATCGGTTAATGAGACCCAGGTTACTGTTGCGAATCCACTGGCTTCTGTTACTTTTGCAAACTTAGAAAATATCGGTAGATTCTGGTCAAGTTGCCCGGTAACACCGAGAAATTGCTCGGAGTCAACTTTTAGTATTCCTGATGATGTGTTGAGGTATAATTCCCCGGTGTCTGAGAAGTATGGATTCGAAACAGGAGGAAAGGATGAAGCCAGGGAGGTCGAGGCAGCTTCATATGAATCAGCATTTATCCGGCTCCTTAAAGATAACCGGTTGTCAAATAATCGCTCTCCGGTCAACGGGTAATTCAATACATCTTCGTATTTGTATGAAAATGTGTACTCAGTTTGTGATTCACTGATCATCCCCTTCCTGTAAGCATATCCGCATGAAGGCAAAAGACCAGTCATTACCGGGTTTCGATGAATAGAAAAGTAATTTGCAATCTTATCAGTAGTCCAGTTATAGCTGCTGTTGTAATCAAAAATCATTATTCCATCTGCATCATGCAGTGAGGAATAAGCAGTGAGAAACAGCATCCCTTCAGACTGATAACGGTTGGGAAAAGGGTGATTATATTCACTTATCGTATATGGTTTATTTTTCACTGCCGACCCGCTGAATATTCCTGCCATTGTGTTCCAGTCGTTTGATCTGACCATCGGAGTGTTATTTATTAGCCAGTCAGTTGAGGACCATGGTTCTCCGGGAAAGGAAGGATGATCCCAGTATGCATGATTATCGACATAATCATAATTTGACTGAATGTACCTGTCTGGAGGACCGAAATTCCAGTTCGTTGAAACTATTGGTACTTTAACTCCGAGGGTATCTTTCAGATACCTGTACATATTATCGAAAAACTTTTTCTGCGTCTGAAGATAAAAATCAATAAGATCGGTGGTCCTGTGTTCATCAAACATTAACCTGTCTTTATATTTTATTCTCTCAACATTGCCTGCTTCCAATGTTTCCCATTCCCTTAATCCCTCCATTCCTGAGAATGACATGCTTACATCATCAAATTTAAATGTACCTGTTGCCCCGCCCAAACTGAATGTCAGTCTCCCGCTGGAAGTGTTTTCAGTTGCGGAAATGGTGAATGAAAATTCTTTCCATTCAGAAGAAAGCTCAGCACTCATTCCTCCATAGGAATTATATGGTGTAATATCTTTTATTACTGAAGCATATATGGATCTCGGGACATTTGATTTCGCATAAAACCTGACTGTATAATTCGAGTCTTTTACAAGATTAATACTTGAATGCTTCAGTTGCGCATGCCAGTCAATCCCGTCTGTATTAGAAACCGTCACCCTCGCACAATAATTGCCTGAAACAGCATCAGTCGGATCATTTATCAATGTTGCCACGGCAGGTGAATGTAGTTCAAGTGACCAGGGTAAACTGATCGTTTGCTCAAAACCCGGATTGGTTAGTATATTCGAGCCCCCCGGATAACCGGCTGACCATACACTCCGCAGATTCCCGGTACTGCCGTATTTGAGTAATAAATAATCAATCCACTGATGATTGAGCATCGAATTATGGTAATAAGTTAAACTACCGCTATTATCAAGTGTTGTAAGTTTATCATTTATATACATAAAATACAGCGAGTTTTCATTTGCAATTTCAACCATCGCCATTGCAGGATCATTTAAATAAGTTTTCTGATTATATGGATTGATATGAGCCAGGATTTGCTGGGCATATTCTTTCTGTAACTTTAACAGATAAGGATCAAAAAGCGTAACACCTTTTCCAAAATCAGGAATCGAGTCTGCTGATGGTACTCCGTCAGATATTTTGAAAGTCCTGCCGACATTCAGGTTCATGTTGTAATAGATACCTTCATCTCCAAGTGCGGCAATAAGATTATCCAGTTTATCAAGATTTCCTTGGTTCAGACTCCTTGTGTTCGGCATATTATAAAACAAACTTCCTGTCGCCCAGGAATTATCAAGATGATGAAATCGAACAAGATTGATACCAAGCGTCCTGATCCTTTTACTAATATCGGATGCAAGGTTTTTATCAGGTACGGCTCCATCTGCAACAATGTTTACTCCCCAAAAACGAATAGGACCTTCAGCATTGGCAAATTTTCCATCGTCGGTAGCATAAATAAAACCATACTGCTGAATAGCCGTTTTATCGAATGTCGGAAGAAATTCAGAATTCAGTTCATTATATGGACTGATATAGAAATTGAATCCGTCAGAGAAATTTTGACCTGTTATATTCACACTTAATAAAAAGAAGAAAAGGATGTTCAACTTTCTCATAATAACCTCATAAAAAAAGCCGGGATACCCATAAAAAGCGGCAGACCGGCTAAAATCGAAAGAATAAAACTAATTTAATTAGTTTTTTGGTAAACCCTTACATAGTCAACCTGCATATACTGCGGGAATACAGATGTTGTGTCCGGATTTCCAGGCCAATTTCCGCCAACTGCAACATTTAGTATCAGATGAAAGCGTTGATCGAAAGGGGCAGGGTAGGAATTTCCAACAGAATACCAGTCCTTGATTGTTGCATATTGAACGCCGTCCACATACCACCTCATTTCGGTCTCTTCCCAATCTAACCAGAATACGTGAAATTGAGAAGCAAAATCCCCCCCGGGCAGTGTGTACATATTACCTGAATGAACATTTGCGGGAGGCACTCCCCCAAAATGCAGGGTACCATAAACACTTCTGACATTATCTCCAAGAAGTTCCATTATATCAATCTCGCCACTGGCTGGCCAGCCGCCGTAAACCCAATCGGTAGGCAGCATCCATATTGCAGGCCAGAGACCTTTTCCATAAGGCAATTTAGCTCTGATCTCAAATCTGCCGTATTTCCAGTCACCTTTTTTCAGGGTTCGCATCCTGGCTGACGTGTAATATCTCTTGCCGTCAGGACCAGTATATTCTTCCTGTAAAGCTGCAATATTCAGCCGACCGTCCTTCACCCAGGAATTTTCCTTCCTGTCAGTATAATATTGCAGTTCATTGTTCCCTCCGCCGGCACCATTTACTTCATATTCCCATTTAGCATCGTCAACAGATGTACCGTTAAATTCATCGTTCCATACTAATTTATAGCCTGGATAAGTAGGAATATCGTCGGGCTTTGGATCTGTTCCATTATCATCTTTACAGGATAATAATTGCAAAGAAATGATAATAATAAGGATATTTAAATATTTATTGTGATTCATTTTCTACCAGAATATTGCATAAAGTAAAGCAAGAATAAGCAAAACAACATAAGAAGCAATGTTAAATACTTTATCAGTACTGAAAATTTTGGCTGTAAGATTAAATCCCTTCGGATCGTCAGAATACTCATTACCGGAAAGACTTATCATAGCAATAATAACAATCGTTATCAGGAACGTGTACATCATCTGATCGAGGAACGGCAGTTCAAGTGATGGCACTTTCAAAACAAGTGCAGTCGGGATTGATAAAATGGCTCCCCATATTGCACCCCGTGTTGTTACTTTTTTCCAGAAAAGTCCAAGCATAGCAACGGCAAGAACTCCGGGACTGACTAAGCCGGTATATTCCTGTATATACTGAAATACCTGCGGTAAGCTTTTAAGGAATGGAGAAAGGAAAAGCGCTATAACGAGTGAAACAGTTGCTGTGATTCTGCCGACGTTAACCAGCCCTTTTTCAGATGAATCTTTTTTGATATAAGGCTTGTAAATGTCCATCGTGAAAATTGTCGCTGTCGAATTCAGCATGGAAGCAAGGGACGAAACAATAGCGGCAGTTAATGCTGCAACAACGATTCCTTTAAGTCCTGAGGGGACAAAAGTGCTTATCAGCCAGGGATAGGCTTTATCATAATTGATTCCACCTCCTGTTTTAGTAAACGCTTCTTTAGCCCCTTCAATAATTGCTGTGCCTTCGGGCTGCGAATACATAACAAATGCCACGATACCGGGTATTACGACAATCAAAGGAATAATAAGTTTCAGGAAGGCGGCAAAAGCTATTCCTCTCTGAGCTTCTTTTAGTGATTTTGCAGCAAGTGTTCTCTGAATAATATACTGGTTAAAACCCCAGTAATATACATTCGCAATCCACATACCGCCAATAAGAACTGCAATACCTGGGAGATTACTGAATTCGGGATTATCCCTTTTCAGGATCATATGAAATTTATCACCAGCGGTATTATAAATATGGTTCAACCCGGCAAAAATTCCGCCTTCCGGGGTTACATAATTGAGAGCAATTATTGTTGTAATAAGTCCCCCGAGTACGAGGAGTACAACCTGAATTATATCAGTCCAGGCAACAGCAGATAAGCCGCCGTACAATGAATAGGCTGCTGCAAGAAATGCTAATCCAATCATTGCATAAACGAGAAGACTTCCATCGCCTGTTCCGAGGATAGTATCAAGAGCTTTAGCCCCAAGAAAAAGCACGGTAGTGAGATTTACGAAAACAAATAAAAATATCCAGAATATCGCCAGAATTGTTTTCAGGGTTGTATTATATCGTTTTTCAATATACTCAGGGATTGTATAGATTTTTTTCTCAATAAAAATGGGAAGAAAAAATTTTCCGACAATAATCAGTGTAAGAGCCGCCATCCATTCATAAGTCGCAATTGCGAGTCCGCCCGCGAAGCCCGATCCCGACATACCGATAATCTGCTCCGCTGAGATATTTGCTGCTATTAAGGATGCGCCTATTGCCCACCAGGTAAGTTTATTGCCTGCAAGGAAATAATCATTCGAGTTTTTTTCATGTCCTTTTTTCTCACGCGATACATAAAGCCCCATCCCAACTATAAGAATTATGTACGCAATAAAAATTACTGTGTCAAGAGTTGAAAATGTCATACTTTGCCTCAGAGCTTAATGTTTTCTATACGAACTTTTTCTTCCAGACCGCCGACGTTAATTACAAAGTCGCCCGGCTCAATTACCTTTTTATTCTCTCTGTTATGAAACGCCAGGTCGCCGGCTGTTAATACAAAATGAACAGTACTTTCGGTCTCTGGTTCGAGTTCAATCTTTTCGAAGCCTTTCAACTGCCTGACAGGTCTGGAAACGCTGCCGACCAAGTCTGTCAGAAATAACTCCGCTGTTACTTTCCCCTTTCTTTTTCCGGTGTTCTTAACTTTAACAGCTACATCTATTTTGCCAGCATTTTCATCCACTGCAACTTTAAGATCAGAGTATTCAAAAGTAGTATAACTTAAGCCGTAGCCAAAAACCCATTGTGGAGTAAAATGGTTCTGATCGTACTCCTCCATTGGTTTGTAATCGTAAGTTGTATATCCGGCAGGAAATTTCGGATATGTGAATGAAAGTATCCCTGAGGGATTTACATCACCAAAAAGAATATCTGCAATCGAATTTGCACCCTCCAGTCCCGGGAGGTATCCCATAATAATTGCGCTCATATCGTCCACAATCTGGTTAATTACTCGCGGTCTTCCTTCGAATAATACCAGAATTACAGGTTTACCGGTCTTTGCGAGTTCATTTGCAAAATCAAGCTGGATTCTATCGAGATTCAGGTCGCCAATATTTCCCGGGGTTTCGCAATAAGGCTTTTCACCAAGACACAGCAGAATGTAATCTGTATCTTTCGCTTTTTCAATCGTTTCTTTCATGTTGATATCTGTACTGAAATCAACACCTTCGGAATAAACTACATTCTCATTTCCTGCAGCAATCTGCATTGCCTCAAGCATTGTATTCTTTTCTGCAGGATACAAGGATTCATCATCACCCTGCCAGACAAAAGACCAACCGCCATTCATTACCGATAATTTGTTTGCAGTAGGACCAGTTACAAGGAATTTAGCTCCTTTCTTTAAAGGAAGTATATTATTGTCATTTTTGAGCAATGTGATTGCTTCATCGGCGGCGGATTTGTTTATTTTTGCAAATTCCGGACTTGCAAAATTTGCCGCAAGGGATTTAATCGGATAGGGGTTTTCAAATATTCCGGTAAGGAATTTGACGCGTAAAATTCTTCTCACTGCGTCATCAATTCTGCTAACAGGCACTTTACCACCATTAACCAGATTCAGAAGATGATCATAAAAAGTATAATTGAAAGGGACCATGCTCATATCTATACCAGCCATGACAGCCATTCTTACTGCTTCTTCCGGGGTTTCTGCAACCCGGTCACGTTCATAAAGATTGATGATATCTCTCCAGTCAGAAACAACAAAACCCTGGAAATTCATCTCTTCCTTCAGAATTTCAGTAAGGAGATGATAATCTGAATGCACCGGGATTCCGTTAATCTCACTTGAATTTACCATCACAGTGAGAGCTCCTGCTTTTACAGCACGCTCAAATGATGGCAGGAACACATCACGGAGAACCCTCTCCGGAATCCAGGCAGGAGTTCTGTCTTTTCCATTATTGGGTGCACTATAGCCAACATAATGTTTAAGGCATGCAGCACCCTTTTCCGGTTTCGATGGGTCATCCCCCTGAATACCTTTTACGTATTGCTCTCCCAGAATTGCTGCCAGGTAAGGATCTTCACCAAAAGTTTCAAAAAATCTCGGCCAAAGCGGCTCTCTCCCAATATCCATGACAGGATTGAAATCCCACGGAATTCCTGAGGCTTTCATTTCGTAAGCAGTAACGGCAGCTCCCTTTTTAACGATTTCTTTATTACGGGTGGCTGCCAGTGCGAAACTCTGTGGAAATATTGTTGCACCGAGTGTATAATTTGCTCCATGAATTGCATCAATTCCATATATCACAGGAATTTTCAGCCGGGTATCTTTTGTTGCGATATCCTGAATTGCGGTAATAATTTCATGCCAGTTGTCGAGTGAATTGGCAAAATTTCCTGTGTTTAGAATGGACCCAACATTGTATTTAACTATTGCTTCTCTTAATTTTTCCTCATCTATAACAAGTTTGTCACCCGATTTTCTGTCAGGTGCTGAAACAACTTCGAGTGTTATCTGAGTCATCTGCCCAATTTTTTCCTCAATTGTCATTTTGGAAAGTAAGGCATCAATTTTCAATTCAATGTCTTCTTTAATATTCAAATCTTGCTGCGGTTTCGCCTGAATAAAAACTAATACTGATATAATAATAAAAAACAGAAGTGATATTTTTCGCATTTTCCGCCTGTCATTTAATAAATAACATTTTTTTAATTTTGCTGGACTGACCATTTGTTAATTGATAAAAATAGACACCGGAAGGTAAAATTGATCCTGTGTCATTCCTGCCATCCCAGTAGTAACTGTGTTCACCCGCAGGCAAAGAAGTAAAATTTTCAGTTAGTAATTCGGAGCCTAAAGCATCGTAAATTCTTAGTGTAGTATCGCTCTGCCGGTCAAGTGAATAAATAATTTTTGTGCCTGCATTAAATGGATTTGGGTAATTCTGCTCAAGTCCAAATGAGGATGGGTTATCTTTATTTTCCCTGATGCCTAAACCTGTCGGTTCTCCATCAACAATAATACCGTTCAAAAATGAGTGATCAACTATGTCATCAAAATAAAAATCCAACAGTTCATCCTGAACTGTAATACTTTTTGTAATAGTATAAGCTGCGTTCGCGCCTGCCTGTGCAAATACATCAAGACTATCGGCAAACAGTTCACCGTTTAATAAAATATTAAACTTCCTTGCACCGGCAACATTGAAGTAATTTTCAGCAAACAGCAGACTGACATCGTAATTTCCGTTTGGAATCTTTACTCTGTAGGAAACAACTCCCCATCTCTCCTCCCTGAAAATAGCCGGCTCTGTTGTGCCTGAGATTATAAGATTAGATGGATATATCGTGGATGAACCATTAATATAGCCATATGGTGCGGCATATGTCCATTCGAGGTCTTCAGAATAATCACCTGATGCGGAACCGCCGACATTAATTTTTAAGGGAAATGTAATCTCGCTATTCTGTGCAATGGTTTTTGCGGAAAGAGTGATAGTATTAGCAGGAATTGCATCATCTTTGATGTTCTGAACAATAATATTATATGGAACTGACTGCTGATAATTCTGCGTGCTTATTATGACTGACCTTCCTTCCGGCTGCAGCGCGGCGCCGGTTATCTGAACACCAGGAATAATATAGTTGGCAATCGATTCTGCTGAGTTTTTATCAACCTCCTCATTAAAAACTACCTTAACAGTATTGTCATAGTTTTCACGGACATAAGAAACAGCAGGTTTAGTAAGATCAACATTCCCGATATTAACATTATCTGTCAGACAAAGAATAAGCATTCCATCCGTTATTACTGCATTCTCCAGAATGAAATCAGAATTATTCCCCTGCCATGTGTGTGAAGCTTTTGCCCAGCGGTTCTGATCGAATGTATTAAAATCATCGTTCCAGGAAGGAGTAAAATTATTTCCGCTTCCGGTGCTCCCGCTTCCCGGAGTATAAGTGGAATAGCTGACCCAGTCATAATAAGACCTTGCCGGAAGACCAGAAGGATCGAGTACCCCGACCCACCCCTCATATGCAGGCGGCCATATATTCATCATTATTTTTTGAGCGCGGTTGATTTGCTGAATATGACTTCCGGTCTGTCGGCTGATTTCAATTCCATCAACAAACCAGGCTATATAATCAGGAGTCCATTCAAATGCGTAAGTATGAAAATCAGCATAAGGATTAAAGTCCAGATATCTGTTATTTTCATGATTGATTTGATTGGGACTGATCACATTTACCTGAACATGGTTTTCGTATCTGCCCAAAAATTCATAATCAATCTCATTCCATTCCGATAAATTTGAAATCTCAGCATAGGTAAAAAATGAAGATACGACACCTTCACGATTCGCTGGTTTGAACCGGGCTTCGAACCTCCCATAGAGAAAAGAGGCTTTAGTCCTGTATTCTGCGCCTTTGTAATCTTTACCGTATATTTCAGTAATGAAGCAAATAATCAGAAGGAAAATTATTGAAATGTATTTTTTTTGCATTTAAATTAAAAGTTAATTAATAAAGAAAATCTCTGAACTTCCTGCAAACGCGAAAAATCACTATAGGAGTAATTGAAATTCATACTTATATTACCGAAAAGGTACTGCTTGAAACCGGCGCCAAAAGTAAATGATTCTTCACTATCCTGCAAAAAGAGAGATTTATAGCCTGCCCTCACAGAAAAGAGGTCGTTAAATACATATTCACCCCCGACATTCATACTTTCGTAATCGTTGTTGGGATGCGCAGCATCTACTGCAAGAATCAGCTTATGCATATCCATTTCAATGGCTTTATAGGACACGCCCACTCTGAAGGTCATAGGAAGATCCCACTGCTCCATCTGCAATCTTGCCGGTATTCTCCCGTTATTGCCGGTAGTTGCTTCATCCGGATCGTACAGGATAACTGAATTATTTCCATCAAGCGACATTTTGCTGCCAAAATTGGAAATTGACATTCCAAGAGTAATTCCCTTGAATGGTGTATTGTAAAGAATTCCCATATCAATCGCAGCTCCGTATCCTGTCATGTTCCAGATACTCTGGTAAACAACCTTGGGATTTAGTCCTATTGAAAAATTATCCGTAATATTAAATGCCCATGCAACACTGAAAGCTATATCATTGACAGCAAAAGACTCACCCGTTCCATCAGGTTCATCTATTGTAGTAACCGGCATTTCTCCATAATCAGAATTTATAAAACTAACTCCGATTGTTCCGAAAGAACCAAGATTCAGAAAACCTGCAAGGAAATTGTACTTAAGATCTGCAATCCAGAGGGTATGATCCACCATAAATGCATTCCCGTTTTGCCTTGCAATTCCAGCCGGGTTCCAGAAAATAGCTGAAGGATCATCGGCTACTGCAACGAACGCGCTGCCCATACCCGTTGCTCTTGCTCCCTGACTGATTGTCAGGAAGGGAGCTGCGGTTGTGCCGCGCTTCGAAACAATCTGTGCATTATTAACAGATTCCGAAAAAAACAGGATAACTATTATTAGCATAAATTTTATATATCTCATCTTTTTCACCTTACTTAATAATTGCGAATTTGCCGATATGCTCTCCAACTCCCGGCGATTCTATGTGATATATGTACAGACCGTAGGCAACGTCCATTCCGTCCTCAGTTACGAGGTTCCAGGAAAGTGAGCCGTCAAACGGAGAAGAATTTTTTTGTAAGGTCTTTACTAATTGTCCGGCAACAGTATAAATTCGTATCGTACATTCAGCTGGGAGATTAATAAAATCAATCCTTCTTTCTCCTCTGCCGGTCTGATTCAGATTGCGGGCTTCCCAGCTCGCTGATGCGATGTAGGGATTCGGAACAACCTTTACATTCTCTAATTCGCTTGCTGCAAGCGCTTTATCAACAGAAGAGGCTTTCACATTAAAACTGAAATAGTCCCCAGTCTTAAACGGTTTTGTAGTGGTTATCTGGAAAATATCTCCAGCTTCAGGATATCTTGGCTGATAACCAATTCCCGCCGGCTGATAATATGTAATTCGCCATGTAAGTTTGAAATCAGCAGGTGTTAAATACTGAACGATAACTATTTCATCCCCAATAGTCAGCGATTTGGTGTTGTCGTTATCAAAAACTTCAGCTCTTACAGTATCGCCTGTTGTTGTGTTGATAACTCTGAATTTAATCGGGACTTTAAAAAATGGAGTAACACCGACTGAATCATCATAGAATACTATATGATAATCTGCAGGCCATTTAACGTTCCTTGCCGGTGAGGATCCGTCAGGCAGCACATTCATTGTGAGGTTACTATTGCCTTTGAACCAGCCCGTTGTTGAATCAACAACAGTTACCGCAGCATCATTGAGGACACCCATAGTCATGCCGTCGAAAGGAGGGGCGTATCTGTCGGCACCTAAATTGTTCGTGTCGAGTGACCAGAGGGTGTCGGTCTGTGAACCAAGGTTTCGTATGATATGATAGCCTGTTGTAGCATAATTATATACCGTTCCGGTTGATTGGAATTCAATTTTATAATTAGCATTATCAAGTAATTGTCCAGGATCGAGAATATACACCAGAAGGTTGCCGGTACCATCACCCTCCTGAACATTTGAGAGATCACCCTGAATCTGAGCAGGTTTAAATCCTGCGACAGGTGCATTTGGAGTTACAACTGCACAGTTATAATCTACGAATTTTAAGGTTCCGTTAAAATCCTGCGAAATAATTTTTGTGCATTCCGAAGGAGTGAGTCCTTTTGTGCCGAATGCAGGATCACCCATATCGTATGAAACAAGAGCATAATAGTAAGTAACACCATTTTTAACATCTGTATCAATATAAGAGTGCTGCAATCCTGTCTCTTTACCACGCCAGAAACTAGCGCCATTAATACCAACCGGATCAGGTCCGTAAATTCCATCAACCAGATCGAACTGAGCAATCGGTTTCCAGTATTTTGCTTCCCCTTTCGAATCCGTTATGATTTTGATGTCATTAAATTCGGGTTCTTCGCTGCGGTAAACAAGATAACCTTCAAAATCTTTTTTGTATCCCTGAGCCACGTCATCGTTCTGATATCCGAGGAATGGGTCGGTTGACTGTTCGGCAACAGCATCCCAGTATAGGAAAACCTGTCCATCACCTGCAACCGCGGTCAAAGTCGGCTTGAGAGGAGGTTTTGCGAAATTATAATTGGCATTATAAATCTGCTGAACTGTTTCTTTATTGAAAACCAGATCGTCAAAATTACTGCCGAACACCAGAGCCATAGAGAATCTTTCGCGTAATTCCTTTTTAAGCGGGAATATTCCGGAAGCAAATACCATCGAAATATTAGCCCTTTGAAGTGAGGTGTCAAAATTTGCGCGCTGCATTCTCAGCCACATCTGCTCGTCATCTTTTGGCCAGCCGCCCCCGGTACCACCATCACCCAATCTATATATAGAAAGACTTGTTAAACCGATCTGATCAGATTCGTCTTTATCTTTGGAATCAAAATTTGGTTCACCTTCAGTCGGAATTCCGTCGCCTTCACCAGCATCACGACCGAGATACTGCGGATCGAGAGGACCAACGCCATCTTCACCGACGTCATTATTAAGCGGTTCGTTTGCTTCTACGTCCCATTGTCCGTTTCCATTGAGATCAACATACCCCACCCAGTCATTGTCATTATCGATGTTATCATCGCGTCTTTCATCAATCATTCCATCTTCATCATCATCGATTCCATTCAGAGCATTTCCGGGACTTTCAAGGTACGCGTAAGCGTAATAACCGGTTTCCCATCCGCCGGGCGATCCCTTGCCATCGTTATCATAGGCATAAGCAATATCCAAAAGAACATCGAAGGATGCGTTATCGTCTGCGTTATCTCCAGGTCCGCCAACTCCGGTATCAGTATAAAAACCGAAATATGTTTTGTCCCTGTCAAAATCGGAAATGTTTACAATATCATAATGCCAGAAAATAATATCTTCAGCCAGAACATGCGACCATTGAAATCCCCTGACCTCAACTCTGAGCCCTAATCCCTTTCTGTTTGAATCTGAAGGAATCGGGAAAAAATTATAAGGAGGTCTGGCGAACTCACCGTCTTTTGAGTCGTCCATTACAAAATATGTCTCGAAATCAGCATTTTGAACACCACGTCCAAAATAGCCGTACCAATAACCATCCCAATCAGCGCCGATAGAAGGTAGGGCTCTGGGCCATATTTCAGGCCATGAAGTTGGATCGGTACTTATCGCCGGTTTTTCTGAGGAAGGATTAACGTAACCGGGAACAGGTTCGAGTCCCCAGATTGTTGCATCAATCGGGTCTCTGTCCATCCATTCTCTGTATGATGTCTGCAATGGATGAACAACTCCGCCAGCAGTATTCAACTCAGAAGTAATCAGCAGCGCCACACCGTCAAGATATCCGTGCCCGCTTCCTTTAGGCCATTCGCCGGAAGGTGCAAAGGGCCACTGCCCGACTTCAGCATTATTGTAATATAAGGTTCTGATTTGGTTTCCATCCATTATACCCTCTTTACGGTACTGGATATTGCCATATTCGTCATTCCTGTATTTTTCAGTCTGAGTCGATACCTGCGCAATCAATTCAAATGAAAACAGGATAAGGAAAATTAAAAATCTGATACTGGTCATTCTCTAACTCCGTTCAAGAAAGATATTTTACTCAAATCCCAAAACTGAAACCAACCCTGATCTGTCTGGGGTAGGAATACATCTGAGGATTATTGACATACTCTTCAAGTGTATTGAAGCCGTTGATTTCACCTGCAAATTTGGTATTCAGATCGGAATTTGCCCTTCCGGTCGTTGAATAAACACCATATTCATTCATGATTCCGAATACATTGTAAACAAGAAGGAATGCATATATTTTAGTGCCATAGACATCGAAAAACTTATCTGCTTTCAGGTCGAAATTAAAAGTGGTTGGTTTGCGCCCGCCATTTTCAAACCTGACGCCGTTCGATATTCTAATATCTTCTGTAAACGGCATCCCTGTTCCATACTGCATAACAAAACCGACAGTCCAATCTCCGGGCACCCCGACTGAACCTGTAAAATTAATTGTTGATCGCTGATCCCAATCGAGCGGAACAACACGTTTTTCGGATTCAACCGGAGGATCGCTCTGATTATCATTGTAAACAGCATAAGGATCTGATGCATTGCCTTCTGCGAACTGATAAGTATAGTCTATCTTCGCGCTGAAATAATCAGTAAATCGTTTATCTAATGTAAGGATAAGCCCTTTCACGTTACCGTAATCACGGTTTATAAAACGTGCATATTTGAATCCTTCATATGTACTCAGTATTTCCATCCCGAGCAGGTTCCTGATGTCGCTGTAGTAGGCTGTGACATCCAGGGATACATTAGGAAAAACAACCTGCTGGAGTCCTAATTCATATTTAATTGTTTTTTGAGCATCCAGATCAGGATTTCCGGTAATTGATGAAAGTGATTGTCCCTGATTGATCAGATACTCAGCATTCCTGTAAAGGTTTTCGTAGCCGGGAATCTGGAAAAAATGTCCGTAAGAGAAGTAAATCGCTCCCTGGTCTGAAATCGGGAATGAAACCCCGATCCTCGGACTGACCTGATATTTTGCATTAACCTTTGTACTGAGTCCGGCACCCGGGAAATTCGGATTTGGATTATTCCGGGATGGATTCCGCAGATCTGCAGGCATTTCAGTATTCGGATTGAAGTAATCGAAACGAAGTCCTGCATTAATTATCATGATATCATATTCCATTTTATCCTGAATAAACCCCGCAAACTGAAATGGAAATCTTCTGTAACCCTGATTTCCCGGGGTTCCAAAATTCCTGTAGCCTAATTCAAATAAAGGTATCTCATTGTCGTCAACCTGCCCTTCTTTTAGGTTGACTATCGACTTTCCATAGGAATACATATCGTGGTACTGACCTTCAACTCCGAGTTTAACTTTATGTTCTTTTGAAACCTGTGCCTCAATTGCCCATTGGACAATTGATGTTAATGTTGTACGGGAATACCTGTCCGCAGCATTTCCCCCCTGCCTGAAGGTATATCCGGAAGTAGGTACGCCGGCATTCGGATCAACATAACGAGGATCGTATTCATCAGCATAAAGATAACCATAGTACTTATACATATTGGACGCCAGTTTCAACGAAGAGAAAGTACTCTGTGAAGGATAGAACGCTACCTGAAATGAATGAATAAGATCGTTACTGAAATGAGTTAACGGAGCATCCGGAGTCCAGCTGGAATAATGGTCGTAATATCTGTTTTTTGCATCAGTGAAGAATACTGCATAATTAAATTTCCAATCAGGAATTGAATATGTCAGTTTTGCATTCGATGAAAAGCGGCGTTGTGTATTCATTGCAACGGCAGCACCGTCCCCGGTCGGGAAAATCCAGAATCTATCATTTGTGTTATAAATTCTTTTTCCATAAAAGGGACCGTCGTCTTTAAGATATCTTCCGGTTGCGAAAAAGGTAAGTTCAGGAAGAATATACGTCGGGCCGCTAATTGCAAATGTAACATCCTGAAGACTGAAAGGTTTAATTTTATCAATATCACGGTAGATGTTGTCATTCGAATAATACGATCCAAGAAAATAAGAAACATTTGACTCGAAATTTCTGCCGCCCTCGCGAGTAACAATATTAACTACACCAGAAAGAGCCTGCCCGTATTCTGCATTAAAAGTACCGCTGATAACCTCAAGTTCGCGCACAGAACTATTATCAATGTCTATTGCATTCGAAGCGTTATATGCATCTGTTACAGGAACTCCGTCAACAAGGTAAGCCACCTCGTTTGAACGACCGCCGCGAAAATGTCCGTCAACAACACCTGCCTGAAGATTAATAACCTGATTGATATTATCAACTGGCAGCATCGCAATTTCGCTTGCTGAAACCGAAGCTTTCGTTGATGTGAGATCTTTTGTAATCAGAGGTTTTTCAGCCGTAACCACCACTTCCTGATCGAGTTGTATCGATTCAGGATAAAGACTGACATCAATATTTGTTGTCAGGTCAATCCTTACGATCACATCCTTGACCACAGTTTTTCTGTATCCCACGGCGCTTATTGTAACAACGTAAGTTCCGGGGGGTACGTTATTTATGTAATAATAACCTTCTATATCAGCGGCGGATCCAAGGTATGTACCCTGAATCATTACGTTCGCCCCGATCACTGCTTCTCCGGTTTCCTGATCTTTTACATAACCTGATATTTTTCCTGTCTGACCTGCTTTTAGCACAGGAACCAATAAAAGAAACATGAGTAAGCCAATTATAAATCTATCTCTGGTCATCAACTTAATCCTCTATCAAAATGCTTATTTGAAAAAATCGGGGAGCGACTACCGATCAATCGCTCCCCAATCACTAACCACTAATGAAGGACATCTTATTTAACTAACATCATCTTTTTGGTGGTGATATTACTGCCAGCTTCAATTGTGTAAAAATAAACGCCGCTTGAAAGCTTTGAAGCATCAAAATTAACCTGATAAACTCCGGCATTTTTAACTTCATTAACGAGCGTTGAAACCTGTTGTCCGAGTATATTGAATATTTTCAGCGAAACAAACTGCTGATCAGGAATAGAGAAACGGATTGTTGTAGCAGGGTTGAATGGATTAGGATAATTCTGATTTAGTTCAAATGTAAGGTTTTCAAGATCACCTTCAACATCTGAAACCATCGAATTTCCAACCCAGGTATATAACCATCTGTTAACATCTCTCCATGATAAATCCTCATTTGCAGCAGAATAGCAGAGGATTCCTTCACGTGAACCGGTAAGGTCAGCATCATTTACTGAAAAATCAATCGGGATCCTGTGACCGAGGTCCGGTACGTAAAGCTGATCATCAGGTGTTGCAACTGCAGCAATAGCGGAAAGTGCTATTTTTGCCTCAATTGTGTATCCGCCGATACCTTTATCAAAGAAAATGAAATTTTCGCCCGGGCGAACGATGATAATATCACCTGGGTTCCCGCTTCTTACACCTGTTGATGTGAATCTGTACTGGTAATCAGGTTCCCAGCCTCTCTGATATGAGGTATGGGAAGCTCCATGCCAGTTATACAATCCAAAGAACATATCGCAGCCATCTGTCAGATAGGAAGCGATTGTAGTATCAATGGAAAGAACATCATCGAATACGTCAAAAGCAACGTACATATAATCATTATCCATTGCCACATAAACATTCAGCGAAAGGTCTGCATCACCGTCAATTGTGGTATTGGTAACAGGATGACCTGAACCATCGGATGGGAACATTCTGAAAGGCTGAATTCCTGTCCATTCTGTCAGGGAACCGTCTGCAACGAAAGCAGGAGCGCTCTGAGAGATAACAGCAACGCCTTTACCATTGTTTGTAACACTGGCAGGATTAGCAAGAGCAACTTCGCTTCTGTTTCCGGCAGCATCCTGGCATACAACTGCATAATAATATGTAACAGCCTGATCTGTAAGCGGGGTGCGGAGCGTATGTTCAGCAAGCTGAGCATCTTCAACAATACCCATAGCAACAACTTCGATTCCCGGTCCATTGATGTCTGTAATCGGGTTTAGGCTGTAATAAACATCATAAGTTTCAAGAGATTCGCCAGGCACGTCAGTCCATGTAATAAGATTAACATACTGACCGGGAGCTGCAGCAACAAATCCCGGAGGCTGAGGTGCGACTACGTCAAAATATGGGCTGCCAGTCCAGATATTGTCAAGGTAAACTATCTTTCCGATACCTGCTTCACTTCCAACCAAAATCTTTAACTGTGATACACGTGTTGAATCAAATTCTCCGGGACGAGTTCCGCCGCCATCCCAGCCGCCTGCAAAGCGGTTGAAATTTCTAAGAGGTATCTGTACCAATTTCCAGCCGCCGTCAAATCCAACTTCAGCTTCCTGCAACAGATATTCTGCTTCGAATCCAACATCCGGTGTATCATCAATACCATCGCTGTTTGCATCTACGAACCCATCAATATCATCATCACCGAATGCAACTTTAATCTGCCCGAATCCTGCAGGAGCTTTGATAGCAAATTTCACTGAGTCTGTTGTCCAGTGGAAACCCATGTTCTCAACTTCCGGAAGTGTCCAGACAAGTCCGTCCCAGACAGCCCAGGTGTTTGGAGGGGTTATCCATTTGATAGATTTGGTGCTTGTCGCGTAATCTTCTTCGTCGGTTATTTCATAACCGCCGCCGCCCCAGCCGCCATAAAGTTCAACTCCGCCGGGAATTGCAGCGCCGTTGAAAAATACGAGAGCTTTCTGGGTGATGCCTTTAAGTACCATATGGTCGAGGATAAATTCACCTGCTGTGTGATCGCCTTCACCACCGCCATTAATTGATACTTCAAATGAGAAACCTTTGATCTTATCCTTGTCAAGTTCCTGGTTTCCGGTGATACCAGACCAGCCTGTCAGGTTGAAACCATTGCCATCCCAATTGTAATTGTTTTCCAATGGGATTTTAATTTCATGCCAGCCCGGAACAGCATCGAGGATATAATGAAATGAGTAATAGTATTCAACGTCACCGACGTCATAAGTCTGGTTCCCGGTCGGAGAATCACTTACATCGTGCAGATTGATTCTTAAGTGAACCCTTCCCGGCAAATCGGCAGCAACTGTCGTATTATACCAGATTGAAAGAGTATCATAGAGAGACCAGTCGTAAACGCCGGTTGAGTCATTATACCAATGCTCAAGTTTTACGAAACCACCCCATGATTCTGTATTGTGAGCGCTATATGTTACCTTCATAGCGGCTGCGCCTTCCTGAACATTCGAAGTAATGAATTCTGTATTCATGTAGCTGTACAGAGAATCAGCACCATCATTATTGAAAAACAGGAAGTAATTTGTATCCGCATCTGCCTGGTCAAAATTATTTATGACCATTTCCTGGGCAGAAACTGATACAACCAGAGAAAAAAGGAGAACTAGTAGTTTTTTCATTATTTGAACCTCCAAATAATTGGTTAAATGTTATTTAGTTTTTATATCCTGGTTACTGATTGCGTGATTAAAAAAATTCGGCATCAGAGTAAACCCTGAAGCCGGAAAAAAAGAATATTTTTCTGCAAGCATTATCAGTAAGACATGCATCCCGGTCAGGATAAACAGAAGAGCCGAGAAATGCAGATAATTCATGGTGAAATAAGTATTTAAAAAACTTATATCCATAAATACAGTAAAGGAAGTGTAGTGGCTTATGATTCGCATCGAAGCCAGAATCATTCCGAAAATCAGGCTGCTGAACACAGCCCGTCCCGAAAGTTTTTTATTAAAAATTACAAAGACAAAAACTGCTGCTACCGGCGGGCTGATATAAGATTGAATCATCTGCAGATTAAGATATATATCAGATTTGATCATTTTCACCACCGGGATAAGTCCTATTGTTATAAGAACGATGCCAATAGCTGATAAACGTGCAACTAATATTAAGGTTCTGTCCGAAGCCTGCGGGCGAAACGGTTTGTAAAGATCATTTGCGATCAGAGTGGATGAACTGTTAAAAACACTTGCAAGGGAGGACATGAGTGCGGCAAAAAGTCCTGATATTATCAATCCTCTAACACCATCGGGCAGATTAAGTTTAGCCACAAGGCTTCCATAAGCCTCATTGCCGCCAACTGACGGCAGAAGAAGCAGAGCAATTAATCCGGGAAACATAAAAAGAACTACAGGCAACAGTTTAAAGAGAGAAGCAAGTATGGTGCCTTTTTTAATCTCATTGATATTTTTAGCGCCAAGAATTCTTTGCATTATATACTGGTCAGTAAGCCAGTACCAGATTGCAAGCACTGGAGCACCAAAAAGCAAACCAGTCCATGGTATCTCAGCATCAGACATTGGTTTGAAAAGATTCAATCGTTCAGCCGGTATCTGCTTTATAAGTTCAGAAATTCCGCCGATTTCATGAAGAGAGTATATTACAACAATTAATGATCCGCCTAAAAATACCGCTGTCTGAAAAATCTGAGTGCGGACAACACTTATAAGCCCTCCGGCAATAGTATAAAGTCCCGTGATAAGAACGAGGATGAGCGCTGAAGCAAAAAAATCCCAGCCTAATAGCTTATTAAGAAGGAAACCGGCAGTAAGAAGAGTTACCGCGGTTTTCGTAAAAAAATATGTAATTACAGACATCAAGGATAGAAATACTCTTACTCTGTTCCCAAACCGTTTGCCGAAAAACTCTGGTACGGTCAATACTTTTTCCCTGAAAAAAAGCGGACCGATAAACCAGCCAAGCAGCAGGAGAAAAATTATTGCAAGCCATTCGAAATGTCCGAGTACCAGTCCCTTGGAATATGCAGCACCAGCCAGTCCGACGATGTGTTCGCTGGAGATGTTTGTTGCGAAAAGTGAAACACCGATCATAAGCCAACTCAGATTTCTTCCTGCAAGAAAGTAATCTTCTGCTGTTTTTTCTTTTGATGAGCTTACCATTAATCCTATAAGCAATACAACAAAGAAATAAACGTAAATGATCGAAGTATCGAAAAAGCTTAAATCTGTCATATCCCTGGCTAAATAATTATATGTAATGCACAAATAGTGCCAAAAAATTAGCAGTAAAAACAGGGATATTTTAATGGAATATCTGGATTGAAATTTTCAATATTATCATTTTGATAATATTCGTTATTATTTTAATAACATGAGATTCTATTTTGTGTTATTCCTGAGGATGAATTTTTCTATAGTTTCAAGAATTTTCCGGGCTCCCGGAAAATTGGGATTTAATGAGAGACAGGTCTTTATTTGATCTGCTGCTGAGCGTAAATCGCCTTTCGAAAAAGCTATCTTTGAAAGCATAAAATGATCTTCAGGGGTGGCTGCGCCATGCCTGACTATCTCTTCAAGATATATGTTCGCAGATTTAAACTCGCCTTGTTTCAAACTTATTCTTGTGAGATTTCTCCGGTTAAATTCATCAGGTTCATTCCTGTAATTCCTTTGGAGAATATCTTTCGAAATTGTCAATTCACCCTTTTCGAGAAGTGCCGGAATATATTTCATTATGGCGAACTTATCGAATGGTTTATCTTCAGAGAGGACATAGACTTCTCTCGCAGCGGAAGAGAGCAATCCGTGTTTCAGGAAGTGATCTGTAAGGTAAAGGTGTCCGGTTTCCCAGCCAATTTTTCCGGTTATTATATCGAAGGCTGTCGAATCTACAATATTTTTTCGTTGTAAAGACGAAGGATCAAGTCTTGCCGTTTTATCAGATGTGAATGGATATGAGTTAAGAATGAACTGCAGCCGGTACGAAGCGAATACAGAGTCAAGGGGAGAATATGAAGGATTCAGCTCTAAATAATTAGCTGCCTGAGTTTCTTGTGGAGCGCTAAAACTGTCATCAGGCATATAACCAGAATTCTTCATGGCAGTCAGAAAGGCTTCAGCGAGGAGTTGATTTCCAGTGATATCAGGATGTACATGATCTGTAAAAAACTCTCCGTCACAAATTCCCGAACTCGATGATTTTTTGAATATTGCCTGGGTTGCAGCGACAGGGATACTGAATTCTGAAGCCGTTTCTCTGATAATATTATTAAAGTCTGTCGGTGCTCTGAACCTTACTTCGTCAGAGTCTCCGGCTTTTTGCAGTAGTGAATCGGCTTCGAAAAAATTCCTTTCCCGGTACTTCTGCATTCCTGCTTTGTACAACTCTTTTGCACGACCTCCCCTTTTATCCATCGGAGGCAATTGCAGATTAGAGACAAGTTCTCCAATTATAACGGGGATTTTTTCAGCCTTGAGTTTCCTGATCATCCTCTCCAGATTCTCTCTGTAATATGCGGAAACATCATTGTAAGTATCACTGTTCAATCCTATTTCTGCATCTGAGATCATTTCAGCCATAAGTGTGTTCTGCTGTTTACCTGCTGGAAAGGACGTGAATTCAGCAGCAGAGAAAACAATATTTTCAATCAATTGATATAGCCTGAAATCTTTGAAATTGAGATGAAGCCTTATTAGCCATGGAGAAGAAGAAATTCTTGTTGTTGATCCGGCGCCAAAAACTCCATAGAATTCATTATGCCCGGAATAGATCAGCACCAGATCAGGATCGGCGGAGATTATTTCATCGAGAATATCAGTGATCACAAAAGTCCCGATTGCTGAAATACCTGTATTAATTACTTCAATTCTTTTATCGGGAAACAATTCACCAAGTTTTCGTTTAATGTGCCTCGGAAAGGAAATATTCGGAGGATATGGAAAACCGGCTGTTGTACTTCCCCCAAGTACAAAAATTCTGAATGCACCTTCTCTTTTATCGGTATCGAAAGCATCGGGGATAACTGAGGGCAAATTTGATACCCCCTGAAAGTATTTCCTTGTGATTTCAGGGTTAAGAAATGTTTTACCGGGGAAATTATCTATTTTCATAAAAAGTGAGTAATCTTTTCCGTATTCGAAAATACGAAGTCCCCCTTCGATCAATCCGATGAAAAGGAGAGGGAGAAGAACCATTATGAAGTAATAAATCTTCTTAGGGTATATTCGCCGGCTGCTTTTTGATTTCATTTGAGAAGAACCAATTTCATTACTTCGGACTGCATACCATTTCTAATAAGCCTGTAATAATAAACTCCCGTAGGTAAATTACTTGCCGACCAGTTCACAGAATGATGTCCCGCCGGGAGCATACCGCCTTCAATTACATCAATCTTTTCACCTAATGAATCAAAAATTTCGACTTTTACGGCTGATCTATCCGGGAGGCTGAATGAAATATTTGTGTCGCAATTAAAGGGATTCGGAAAATTCTGGTATAATTCAGGAGTGATAGAGCCTGTCTTCTCACCCTCAACATCTGAAATGAGGTCAAACCTGAGTGAATTTACATTAAAACCGCCGAAATAATAACGGATATTTACCGTGTGCATACCTTTTGGTATTTCAGTGGTGGTGAGTATCATTGTTTGCCAGTTCTGCCAGCCGCCTGTGACCGGTATATCGATAAATCCCGTGGTAACAGGCAGATCATCAATGTAAAGCAGAATTTTGCCGCCTGAATTCTGCGCTGCGTAGCGGAGAGAAATCGCATACCCTCCTGAAGACTGGAATAAAATACTATAATCCGCCCATTCCCCCGTATCAATCCAGCCGACATTATATCCATTAGAAACCGGGTCAGAGCAAGACTCAATATCCACACCATCATTCCGGTAAATAAATCCGTTATTCCAGTCCTGCGCTCCCAATCCGCCTGTGTTTTGATAATCCTTATCGTTATAAGCTTTATTGATCGGGCCCATATCGTAGTCTGTGAGATAAATTATCCCGGGAGCCCGAAGTTCTTTGAAAGGCACGGTAACATTTTCGCCCTCATTAAAAAGACCGTCAACAACATCGGGATGATAATTGCAGTTATCATGTTTCATTTTATCAACCTGACCGGTAAGATAAGACCAGGCTTCACTTTGGGAGGGTTTTGGGCCGGAACCCCTCCAGTAATTAAGCAGAGTCTGATAGCCGTTCGTTTTCTCCGCTGATAAAGGAGCTGTGATACCACCAAGTTTTTTCCACGTCCACCAGCTCCAGCCAATATTATTATCACTCATAAGCTTGACGCAATTCCTGAACCATTGATTTGAATTCTCGCCGGTTTCTCCCAGCCACAAAGGCGCCCCGGTATTCGTTCTGAGATCCAGCAAATATTGAATTGTTCCAATATCGTTATTATTCCAGTATTTATGGAAACTATAGACGAGATTATCATCCCAGGGAGGTGTCAGTCCGCCGAAATCGGTCGCAAACCAGTTGCCCTCAATAAAAACAATATGATTTGTATCCTCCTGACGTATCGCATCCGTTATCTGAATGTACAAATCCCTGAGAGCCAAATTACCGGGAAGACTCCATTTTGGTTCATTAATAAGATCATAACCTCCAATCCATTTTTCATTTTTATAACGCCTGGCAATCTCTTTCCAAAGCGCAATCGTTTTTTGTTTATTCCAGTCACTCTCCCAGAGTGAAGGTTTTGTAGGATCATAATCGCTGATCCCCTCATCGCTCTGACCTCCGGGTGCAGCATGAAGATCAAGGATAAGATAGATATTATATTCCTTGCACCATTGAAGAAGGCTGTCAATCCTTGCAAACCCCTTTTCAATATAGACATTGGGCTGATCCAGCGGAGTTAGTTTATTATAGTGCATGGCAAGTCTGATAGAGTTAAAACCTGCAGCAGCCAATGTTCTGACGTCTTTGCGTGTGAAAAAATTATCGTGGAAATAATCGTAGAACTGCTCAGTCAAAGCATCGCCGAGAACATCTTTTATTTTATTTTTGATTTGAAATTCGGCATTTGCAAAGTCGGCGGTTTCAAACATATAGCCTTCCTGGAGCATCCATCCTCCAAGTCCGATTCCTTCAAGAATAAATTCCTGCTCACCATTCATAATACGGTTACCCTGAACTTTAAGAAATTCCTGGCCCGTTACGGTGCCGATAAGGATAAAAAATGCAATTATGATCTGATGCTTGTAATTCATGATAACTCCCGATAATCTGATTTATTAGTAACTGCAAATATCAGGCCAGAATCGGGTTGGATTATTTGAATCCAAGTTCTTTGAGAAGACGCACGAGATTTGGAGGGGCAACGCCGAGTTTGAATGCTGCCTCAGTCTGAGAATTCGATCGCTCCATCACGTAATTGATGTAATCGGTTTTAAGTTTTTTTTCTACATCCTTCAATGGTGCAATTGCAGGCAAAGCATCAAAATTAAAAACATTTGTTTTTTTTATGCCGATAGAATAATTCATTAGAGCCAGTTCCACATCCTTTGAACTAATGCGGTCATTAGTCCTCAATAAAATCCTTTGCACAACGTTTTTTAATTCTCTCACATTTCCGGGCCAGTCATATTCCAGGAATTTTTTCATTGAACCGGACTCGATCTCCGGAACGGGTCTGCCCATATCGAGGCTGTAAAATTCAACAAAATGTCTGATCAGAATTTCAATATCGTCGCGCCTTTCCCTCAAAGGCAAAATATGCAATGGAATTACATTTAGTCTGAAAAACAAATCTTCCCGGAATTTTCCGGATTCTATTTCTGCGATAAGATTTTTATTTGTCGCTGCAATTATTCTGACGTTAACCCTTAGTTTTTTAGTCCTTCCTATTTTTTCAATCTCACCTTCCTGGATAACTCTCAATAATTTTACCTGCGCAGCCATTGGAAGTTCAGCAATTTCATCAAGGAAAATAGTTCCGCCATCAGCAACTTCAAACAAACCGGCTTTGCTGGAGCTTGCACCGGTGAATGATCCTTTTTCATACCCGAACAATTCGCTTTCAATAAGTTCTCCGGGAATACTCCCGCAATTGATCGCAACTAAATTCTCGTATTTCCTTTTTGATTTGTAATGAATATAATTTGCAACTAATTCCTTGCCGGTACCTGATGCCCCGGAAATTAATATACTCAGATCTGTCTGCGAGAATTTTTCGATCTCTTCTTTCAATATACGCATGGGTTCAGAAACCGAAATTATCTTTTTCTTCTCAAGAATTTCCTCGATGTTTTTTCTGAGTCTTTGCTTTGAATTGAGTGTAACAGTTTCCAGTTTTTTCTTTTCATAAGCATTAAAGATACTCATTAAAAAGTCAGTGGGCTGGTATATGTATTCTTCGATATCAACCGGATATTTGGTGCAGTACCAGTATGCGCCTGCCTCCATTAATCCCTTAGCAAAATTAAAATCGCTTATATTGACGGTAAGTTTTGTCACAACAATTATCTGGATAACTGAATTAATCTCTTTTATTTTTTTGATTAATTCTTCACCTCTTATCGGACCGGCTATCTGGTAGTCCATAATTACAAGATCATAATCCTCCGGTGAATCGGATAAGGCATTTAATGCGTCAGCCCCGCTGGAAACAACTTTTCTTATGTCAATGCTTCCGGAAAAAAGTTTTATTGTGTTTTTAATTCTTTTTACATCAAAATCTTCATCTTCTATTATCAGAAGACTGATTTTATTATCGCTTCTCATCCTTTCAGTTCCTAAACTTTAATTTTAATCATAAATAATGCGCCGCCATCCTCTAAATTTGACGCGTCCAATTCCCATCCACACCGTTTTACTCCTATCTCATAAGCTATATAACACCCATAACCGGCATTCTGGTTGACAGGATTTTTTGTCGTAATGCTCTCCGAGAAAAGTTTCTTTATTCCCGTTACGTCCGGTTGAAGCAGATTGATCGAAATTCCCTTACCATTATCTCTAACAAGAATTGTAATAATTTTTACAGCCGGATCGTATTTTGTTGTCACAGTGATCACCACATTTGGTACATTCGCATGATCAATGCAATTCTGGATCAGAGGTTCCAGGATTTCCCAAACCACAAATTCATTTATATGAATCTTTGGAAGATCCGGATCATATTCATGTTCGAACGAATAGATTTTTGTAGCTGTTGCCAGCCTTAAAAAGATATTATCAATAATAAATTTGATAACTTCATTTAAGTCTGTCTGGAACATCATTCCCCTGATCGTATTGATCGGCGGATCAAACCACTTCATATCATAAATAACTCTCGATATAAAATTCGAATATTTTTTTATCCTGTAAATAACATCCTTCCTTTCATCACCTACAATAGAGTTCAGATCTTCTTTAATAAAACCCATTACTTTTTCAGCTTTGTGATGAGTGTGGTAGATCCTCTTTGTGAAAAGCATTTCTTTTTCGCGGATGATCTGTTCCCGAAGGTGTTTTTGCTCCTCCTCGTTTAATCTTTTTTGTGCTTCATTTCTTTCTTTTAATGTGTAGGACGATATATAATACATCGCAAGAAGCCCCATCAGAATCAATGATGAATAAATTATCGCGGTTTCCTCATAATTCGCAACAATTTCATTAGTAATATTCGCAAAATCCGGACGCTTTTTCATATAAAGAACGCCTTTGAATTCTCCATTTGGAACAAATGGAACGAACAAATGAAAAACATCTCTCCCGACAATTTTAGTATAGATTCTCTCCCATTTTTTAATCGGTATCGCTATCTCTTTGAAATAATTCAACAAAACACTGTCTTTTTCAAGAGAATTTCCAAATCTGTAGTCATTATTGGCAAGATAATCAAATAATTCTCTTCCATCGTTCAAGGTATAAATTTCCCCTCCCTTTTCAACAATGAGGTAAATCTCTTCTACGCTTTTTTGCAAGGTTTGCTGGGAAAAAATGATATTAAAGGATTGTATAATGCGTGATTTTTCATAATCAGAAGTAATTCCTTTGAGATTAGTGTTCTCAACGATCAATTCAATAGATGTCGTAGTGAGATTCGCAATTTTTTCGGCAGAATCCTGCTGATACCATTTTTGTGTGTTCTGCAGGAAACCCTTCAACGATTCTTTTTGAATGAATGAAAGCAGTATCTGAAAAGTCAGCATTATAAGGAAAAGAACTGTAACATGTCTGAATTCAAACCGATACTTACTGATACTATCTAAAATGGTTCGTTTCATAATATTATCACTTGATCAGAACTTCATTTGAGTTTATCATTCTGTCTGCATCTTCAAGAGCTTTGTTGATTGATATTTTATTACTGAGCGCCTGGTTCACGTAATACGTAATAATTTCAGAGATACGGGTGTAATCTGCCCTCATGGGTCTGTGAATTCCGGAAGAAAACAGATCTGAATAAAATTGTAAATCGCCCTTATTTGCGATCTTGTATTCTGTATTGTATAAATTGCTGAGAACCGGAAGTGATCCGTTTTCCTCATAAAATGTTTTCTGAGCCTCTTCACTCAGGAGAAATTTCACAAATTGAAGTGCCCAGTCTTTATTCTCCGAAAATTTCGAGATCATAAGATTCCAGCCTCCAACGACCGATGCCTGTCCTTTCCCCTTAAAATGCGGCAGAGGAATTTTTTCAACCTGCAAATCAGGTTTAATTTCCCTGAAAAGCCTGTTATAATCAGCGAGGAAAGTAGGCCATCCCCTTACAAAAACTCCATTGTTCTTTATAAAATAATAATACGTTGTAAATTCTTTAAAATTCACAACGTCCGGAGTGCTGATTTTGTACTTGTAAATGAGGTCATGCAATAATTGTAATGCTATTCGAGGTTCTTTGGAATTGAGATTCAACTTATCTCCGGAAAAGCTTTCCGGGTTCAGATTTAAGACAGTTTCAAGATAACTGCAAATAAGTCCTTCATAATCTTCTGCAAAAAACGAATACAATTTTCCTGAAAATTGATCATCAAGACGGGATATTTTAATAAGATCGTCCCAGGTAATACCCGCACGGAGTTTTTCAATCGGGTATCCTAATTCACTCAATCGTTTTACATGTTCCGTATTCACAAACATGGTGCTGAAATCAATTCCGAGAGGGACGGCATAGAGCGAGTCATTATATATACACGAACTTACCGCGAGCGGCATCATTTTTGACTTTTCTGCAGCGGTAAAATGGTTTGTAAGATTTATTGCCCATTTTGCAAACCGATAACTCCAGATAACATCAATTGCAAAAACATCAATTTTCTCACTCCGGCTTCGAAGCGAGCGGGCAAGTAATTCTTTTCTTTCGTTTGTGCTGAATTTTGTGAATGGAAGATTGATTCCGACTACTTCTATTCTCCCTCTGTTACGCTCATTAAATTTGTCTATAAGTTTCTGATGAACAGAGGTAATATTATCAACATAGTATAATCGCCGTGTTTTTTTTTCTTCCGGTATCGAATTGAATGAGGTGATCCAGAAATAAATAATAAAAACTGTCACCAGAAACATAAGAACCAAAAAAAATAAATATGTCTTAGAGAAAAATCTGAAGATTTTCTCATTTGCAAATGGTAAATTTAATTTCATCCGCTGGAACAATATTTGTAATAAGTTTTAATTAAAATACGAAAAAGAAAAAATTATATGCGATACTTATTCACTTGTGCATCAATGTTTATTTTTATTTTTGCTGCCGGACTGAAAGGCCAAAATTTGCGGCTTGGAACTGCAGGAGATATCTCTCTTACCGGCAATGAATTCCTTAAGCGATTCGAATTATCTGCACGGGCAGGTAATTACATTGACAGGAATGAGGAAAAAGAAAAATTCCTGATAACTCTTGCCGCTGAGAAATTATGGTATCTCGAGGCGCTTGATCGGGGGCTCAGTGATTTAATGCCTTTGAAAAAGTATATACTGGAAGTAGAAAAATTATATCTCAGAGATAAACTATTCGAAATTGAAATAATAAGTAAGGTTAATGTAACCGATGAAAATATCAAAAACGAGTTTATCAATTTTAATACGAAAGCTAAGGTCAGGTATTTCTATACCTTATGGAAAAATGAGGCGGATTCGGTAACTTCTCTGCTACATAAATTCAGAGAGGAGGGCAAAACTCAGCTTATAAAGGATTTTTTCCAAAATAAGCCTGAAGCCCAATTATCATATGGTGTAACTGATTATGAAATAGAGTCTGAATTATTCAATCTTTCAGACTCGATGTTTTCTAAAGTTTTCCCTGTCAATAAGGGATATATCATTTATTTTATGGAAAAAAAATCTGTTGGGGAGAAGTTTTTTCCAGCAAGTGACTCTCCAGAATACCGTAAAGTTGAAAAACGATTTAAAGACTATAGAACCGAAAAAGAATACAATTCCTGGACAGAGAATTTTCTGAAATCATCAGTTATTTATGCTGACAACATGGCTTTTTCCAGCTCAGCAGAAATTCTGCATCGTGCGGTACAAAATAAACTGCCGGAAGGTAATCAGAAAGATTCGCTTATTACGCTGGATTATGATGATTTTATCCGACTTATTAATGATACAGCAGACGATACACTTTCCAAAGTCTTAATAAAATTCAATTCCGATCCCGTCACAATCGTTGATTTTATGTATTACCTTGCTTTCTATGAGGTGTCTTTCGAAAATGGCAATCTGGAGACAGTCAGAAAAATGCTGAATCACAAAATTCGTGAATTTATCAGACTCGAATTAATAACCAGAGAGGCAATAAAAAGAGGATTTCGAAATAATGCTGAACTGCGCGAGGATTTGCAAATGTGGGAACAAAATTTTCTTTCACATTATGCAAGAAATCGCATGATGGATTCCCTGTCTGCAAACAAACCTGGAATAGAAAATTTTCTTTCAGATAATTCCAGGCAACCTATCACAATGTTTCGTTTTATCGAATATGTTAATTTGAACCTCGATGAAGCTTATTCCATTTTAACGAATAATTCCAATTCAATATTAAAATCAAATCCCAAATTTGATTCAACAAAATTCTATTATCCGGCTGAAACTGGTGAACTCTCAGGCTTTCTTGAAAATATGCACCCCGGAGAACTGTTCGGACCAATAAATAAATCCGGAGGTTACACAATTTTGAAACTGCTTGAAAAACAGGAAATTCTCCAATCTGATATTGAAAATTCAGTGGAGACTGATCAGGAGGCGCTAATTTCCTCCTATATTCAGCAGAGATTGGATTCAGCAACGAACATTCTCGCAGAAAAATTCGGATTGGATCTGGATTTTAACTCTCTTGAAAAAATCAAAGTTTCCGAAATAAATACGCTGGTTTATAGAAAATTTGGGTTCGGAGGTAAAATACTCGCAGTGCCTTTCGAAAATATGAATTATAAATGGTTTGATACAGAAAAGAAAAAAACAGGAATATAGTATCAGTATTTACTTGCGAGCCAAAATTGTTCAAAACTCCGCCAGGCAGCAGCAAGAGAAAGTACTTTTCAATAATTTATCTCTTTGCGGCTTATCGCCTGGCGAAGGAAAAGGTTTCTATAACCTGAAATACATTTTGTATTCGAAAGGATGAGGCATCGTACCGATTGATCGGATCTCCTCATTTTTAACCTTAATCCACTGCCGGAGAAGTTCGTCAGTGAATACACCTCCATACTTCAAAAATTCCTGATCTGCTGCAAGAGCATCCAATGCTTCTGCAAGATTTCTTGGCAGGAATTTGATCTGATCTTTTAACGATTCATCGAGGATGTTTTTGTCAAATGGTCCAAAGCCTTCCTTAACAGGATCAATTTTATTGATCACGCCGTCAATTCCGGCAAGAATCATTGCAGTAAGACAGAGGTAAGGATTGGCTGTAGCATCCGGCGGTCTGTATTCGAAACGGGTTTCATCAGGATTTGAAACGTATTTTGGTATCCTGATAGCTGAAGCCCTGTTACCCATGCCATAAGTCAAAGCTACCGGCGCCTCGAAACCCGGAACAAGTCGTTTATAAGAATTTGTGCTTGGATTTGTAAAAGCAGATAGCGCAGGTCCATGTTTTAACATTCCGCCGATAAAGTATCGTCCCAATTCATTTACATTACCGTATTCTCCTTTTCCGTAAAACAAATTTTTACCCTGGGAAACCAGATACATATGCAGGTGCATCCCGTTTCCCGCTTGCTGATACATAGGCTTCGGCATAAAGGTTACTGCAAGGTTTTTCTGTTTAGCAAGATTAAAAAGAATATATTTTGCCGTTATGATGTTATCGGCAGTTGAAAGGAGATCAGAAAAGTATGTCTCGATCTCCTGCTGACCGCGTTCGCCGACTTCGTGATGATGATATTTAACTTTTATTCCATATTTTTTGAATAAATTACATGCTTCATCCCGGAAATCGTCATAAAGGTCAACCGGGTTCGCTCCGTGATAGGCATTTTTATAAAACTCTTCTGCATGTTCAACCTTGTAATAGGAAGTAGCTGTTCTGGTATCATATTCAACATTTGAAAAAATATAAAACTCAAACTCAGGCCCCCACATCGAATTATCGGCACCGGTTACTTCCTTCAGAAGTTTTTCGGTCTGTTTGGCAAGGTGACGGGCGTCCTGGTTAAAAATTGTTCTGTTTTCATCGGTTAGTTTAATATGGCTGTAAAAACTTAGAGTGGGGGCGTCTCTGAAAAGATCAATGGCGGCAGTGTCCAGATCAGGAACAAGTATCATATCTGAATTTTCGACTTTCCTGTAACCATAACTTGATCCATCAAAGCCGATGCCTTCACCAATAAGCTTTTCCATGATGCCGTCAAAAACGGGTAATGAAATATGATGCAGTCTTCCTGCAAGATCAATAGATTTAACATCGATAAATTCGATATTATTATCCTTAATCATTAGATTAACTTTTTCTAAAGAATTCATACGATCCCTGTAATTCTGAGGAAAAAAAAGCCTGCTTCCGCAGGCTTTCAATTAGTTACTCACAAAGATTATTTGCAATTAACGGCTGCGAGACCCGGAAAAGCGCCGGTTGTATCAAGTTCTTCTTCAATTCTGAGAAGCTGATTGTATTTCGCAATACGATCAGAACGGCTTGCGGATCCAGTTTTTATCTGTCCGGCATTTGTTGCAACTGCTATATCGGCAATAGTTGAATCTTCAGTTTCACCGCTGCGATGGCTTATTACCGAGGTGTATCCTGCTTTTTTAGCCATTTCAATTGCATCGAGTGTTTCGGTTAATGTGCCTATCTGATTAACTTTTATCAGAATCGAATTCGCTATACCTTCAGCTATACCCCTTGCCAATCTTTCAGTATTTGTTACAAAAAGATCATCGCCAACAAGCTGTACCTTATTACCAATAGCGAGTGTCAGATTTTTCCAGCCTTCCCAGTCATTCTCATCAAGACCGTCTTCAATTGAAACAATCGGATATTTATTTACAAGTTTTGTGTAAATATCTATCATCTGATCTGATGTTTTCTGAGATTTGTCGGATTTGAAAAACTCATAGACTCTTTTATCCTTCAAATACATTTCACTTGAAGCCACATCAAGGGCAAGGCTTATCTGCTCACCTGGTTTGTAGCCTGCTTTTTCAATTGCTTCGAGAATAAGCTCTATTGTCTCTTCATTCGATGTAAGATTGGGAGCAAATCCACCTTCATCCCCAACAGAAGTTGAATGACCTTTTTTCTTCAGAACTGACTTAAGCGAATGGAAAGTTTCGGTCCCCATACGTAAGGCTTCAGCAAAAGAAAATGCCCCATGCGGCATTATCATAAATTCCTGAAAATCGACAGTGTTATCGGCATGTTTGCCGCCATTGAGTATATTCATCATCGGCACAGGCAGGACTTTTGCATTAGTGCCACCAATGTACCGATAAAGCGGCAGTCCTAAAGTTTCTGCGGCGGCTCTGGCGCATGCAAGTGAAACCCCCAGAATTGCATTAGCACCCAGCTCAGATTTGTTCGCAGTCCCATCAAGATCAATGAGAAAATTATCGATTGCAACCTGATCGGCTGCATCAAAATCAATAAGTTCATTGGCAATTTTGTCGTTGATATTATCAACTGCTTTCATTACGCCTTTTCCGAGGTAACGTTTGTTATCTCCATCACGCAATTCAACTGCTTCATGTTCACCGGTCGAAGCGCCGCTGGGAACTGCTGCTCTGCCAACTACTCCGCTTTCAAGATAAACTTCAACTTCAACTGTCGGATTTCCACGCGAATCAAGTATCTCTCTGCCAACTATATCTACTATTGTCGTCATTAAAACGAACTCCTTTTTATATTTAATAATACTAATAAATCTAATTAAGAAATTTATACAAATCTAAAGCAAATTCAAAAGTGAGGAATAAAGGAAACAATTATTTAATATCAGGATTTGGGGTGTATATTATTTTTTGGGACTCAATACCAGGTCGATTTTTTCAACCCTTTTATTCCGGAAATCTTTTTGTCTGCAAGCCCCATTCATAAGAAGCTGATCAGCCGCTTCAAAATTTTCGAGCGAGATTGCGATATCAAGTGCAGTACGGTGGAAATTATCAAGAGAATTTATGGCTGCGCCGTATTCAATTAACAACTGAATCGTCCCTACGTTATTATATCGGGCCGCTGTATGCAGTGGCGTACTTCCTCCCGGATTACGGAAATTAATGGATTCTGGACATTCTGTTAGAACATGCAGTACTTTTTCCGGATTTCCAATTTTACATGCTCTGAAAATTCTATAACACTTAAAAAATTTCATTCAGCCCCCGAAGGTCAATTCTAAACTTAAAATTCAAATAATAAGCAGTATCTGGCACTTTATTTTTTTGCACTTTCCTAAAAATAAGTTTCATTTCAGTTTCTCTGTTTATGAATATCGGAGATCAGATTTCGTTCCAATACAGCACCCGGCATAGTATTGGCGCCATTCTCCAAAAGAACAAATGCTGCTTCAATTGCACAATTAGAAACAGCAGCATCAAAGGGTGTTTTATCAGAGTTGTCAACCGAATTAATATTTGCATTATATTCGAGCAGCAACCTGATAGCAGATGTATTATTGTTAACGGCTGCGGTGTGGAGTGGAGTTGTACCATCAATTCTTACAGTAAAAACAGAGAGTGGGTATTTTTGCAAAAATACCTTGAGCCGGGTGGAATCTCCTGCCCCGCACATACGAAACAACTTACTTTTTGCGGTAAACATTTTTAAATATATCTATTCCATTAATGAACCGTATCATGTATAATCTCCTCCCTCTTATCCATCACACGGTCTGATTTATTATCAACTATATCAGGGGAATTTGATTCCCTGTTTTAATCTTGCTGATAAGATATAACGATGTTTCGAGTAGTACAAGAAAAAAATTAACGAGGCATATTTAATTCTCATAAGCTATTATAATTAAATATGTTATTGTATTGTGATATATATCACAAGTTATTTTCGGATGAGATATCTGATTTGATTTTAATCGGGATTATTTTTTTTTACAGATTGAACGATTTATAGCTCCATTAAGCGATTAAAAAATTATCTGGAAGAAAAACTGCGTTCTTCTTTGCTTAAAAAATGGTTGTGCAACTTTGATGTTTTTATTGGAAATTCGTCAATCTATGAACTCACTAAAATAATGTCGTAAGGTTATTTAATCTACAGAATTGAACACCTGAATTAGAAGATAACTTAGTCTTCAATAAACTGCGGTCCAGTCAGGGGGAAACCTGTAACCTGAAAAATTGAAAACAAGCTTATTCATCAAGCTAAATGATAACCCTGAGGAGTATGAAGTGTGCGCCCATCCCGCAAAGCGGGAAACCTGCTGCCTGGAATAATCGATGGAAAGTGTATTCAACCAGTTAATGGTTAAACTGTGGCTTGTACCCACGGCAGGAATCGAACCTGCGACCTGCGGTTTAGGAAACCGTCGCTCTATCCCCTGAGCTACGTGGGCAAATTTCAACTGCAAATTTACTAAAATTCGTAAAAATATCCGCTTCTTTTTTCTTTGATTATTGAACCTTTTCAATTAAGTTTTAAATTACGCATCCTTTTTATGAAGTAAGTATCATTTATTATTGTTAGGAAATAATTTGTTCAAAAAATTTATATTAATAGCCCTTCTGGCAATTACTCTTAAAGGACAGACACGCCAATTCGAGTTTTATGGTTTTGGTCAGGTTGATTTTGAAACATCAAACGAATTTTTACCTGTGCGGGTCATAAATCAGAACAGAATCAACCTGATAGGTGAATACCTTCCTGTTACAAAAATAAGAATACTTGGCGATTCTGAATTCAGTTACGGTAAAGACCCGAATTCGGAAAAATATTCAGCGAAAGCGTTGATTTCGCGACTATGGGCAGAATATTCCTTTGCACCTGAATTCAAATTGCGAGTTGGCAGAATGCTTACTCCCTTTGGACTATATAACCTGATACATGATGCTTCAGCAACTTACTATTCAGTCTATCCCCCTCTGATGTTCGTTCCGATCCAGCTTTTTCCGAATACTCCACCCCAAAGATTGTATGGAAAGTATATCACCGGCCTGGAAATCCTTGGAGTTATAGAACTGAACGATGAAGGTGAACAGATTGAATACTCCTTTGGTACCGGAAGCGGCAGAGGAACAGGTAAGAATTATTTGAATCCGTTCACAAATACAGCGTTCACAGGCAGACTTGCATATCGTCCTTCATGGTTCTGGGGATTTCAGGCAGGAACTTCATTTTATATCGATAATAATCCGAGAGGTATCGCTGGAAGGAGGAACGATCGTGAATCCTCATTTAGTATCGATCTTCAGTATGAGGATGATCAGATGCAGATCCAATCTGAAGGAATGATGGCAACTTTTTCGGGATTATCAGGAGATCGGCAGGCAGGATTTATCGCCTACATTCAATTCGCGTACACAGCGTTTGCCTCTCTAACCCCTTTTATTAATTATAGTATTGTGCAACCTGACAGCCGTAATCCTGAGTCGGGTTTTGACAGGACAAATTTTGGACTAAACTATGCATTCAGTCCCTGGTTTTTTATTAAGGGTGAATACCAGTTCCATTCTGTCGAAGAAAATTTATTCAGGAAAGAAAGTTTTGAAGTATTAAAATTCACATTTGCATTCGCATTCTGATAAGATATGAAATCACTGCGAATTAACATCCTCGTACTAATTCTTTTATTTTTTCCTGTTTTCCAATATGCTCAAACTTTTGTAATCAGTCAGAGCAATAAGGTTGAATCAGTTTCTATGGCTGAATTGAGGAACATATTTTTGGGGAATAAACTGACCTGGGAAGGTGGGACACTGATCCGAATTGCAGATTATCCTATGGATGATGCTTTGAGGGTTAAATTCAGTTCTGAAATACTCAACCTCGCTCCAAGAAATGTAGTGATGAAATGGATAAAAGTGTCGCTCAGCGGTAAATCGGTGCCTCCGCAAATATTCCGCCAATCTTCTGAATTATTGCACTTTATAAGAGCAAATGAGGGAGCGATTGGCTATATTGATGAAAAAACTGCTGTCCCTGAAGGAGTAAAAATTTTACGAATAGATTAGCTTTTCCCAAACTGAATTCTTATTTCAGGACTCTCCGAAGCAGGTTGATCCTGATATCAATCTCCGGTCTTTTACTGATCTCAGTGATCTATTTTATTGATACCGGTAAAATGATACGCTCTCTGTTTGAGGAAACTTTCACAAAGTCTTCTATTAAGACTCTCGAAACAGTGAAACTCGGCATCGAAGTTGGCGTTTCTTTTGAGAGCCTGGAAACAATAAATACAGTCTTCAATTTTGCAAAAAATGATGAGGCCCTTTCATTTATCGTTCTTACAATGGATGGTGAAATTTTTGCAAATTACCCGGAGAACAGGAGTTTCTCATTAGATGAACTTGGACGACTCGTAAATTCACAGAACTTGCTGGATTCACTTTATGTTGTTAAAAGCGGCTGGCATTCCAAGATTGGTGATGGTGAACTATTTCTTGGTTTTAAGACTGAGCAGATCATTATATATCAAAATAAAATGATCCGGGAACTGGGAATTATCAGTTTTATAGCCCTCATAATCACTGCAATTATTATTGTGGTTTTTTCTTCGAATGTAACAAAACCCTTGCTCAAACTTAGACAAACGACCGAAAAGATCAGACAGGGTGACCGCAGCCAAAAAGCCGATGAAGAATCAGGCGGATTTGAAGTTATCAGCATGGCTAAATCGTTTAATGAGATGGTTGGACAAATTAACAGCACTCAGAAAGCTCTTGAGACAGAACTTATTGAAGCTTCAAAATTTGTAAGAGCCTTACTGCCCGAACCTTATGATAAGGAAATTAAAATTGACTGGAGATTTTTACCATCATCAGAGTTGGGGGGCGATTCTTTCGGCTACCAGAAAATAGATGATGATAACCTGGTTTTTTATCTTCTGGATGTATCTGGTCATGGGGTTGGAGCTTCCCTGTATTCGACACTTATATTGAATATGATAAGGGAAATGAATGCTCCTGATGCTGATTATCGGGATCCGGGAAGCGTTCTTACTTCACTCAATAATTTTTTCCAAATGGAAAGATACGGCAATCATTTTTTCACAATCTGGTACGGTGTGCTCAACCTTCGCACTAATGAAATCATTTACAGTTCCGGTGGACATCCCCCGGCACTTATTATCCGACAGAACCAAAACGGGGAAAAATCTGACATCCTTACTGCAGGAACAAAAAATATGATCATGGGAGGGTTGCCCGAAGTAAATTTTAGTTCGGAAAGAATTCAGATGCAAAAAAATGACCGCCTTTACCTTTTCAGTGATGGAATTTTTGAACTGACAAAAAAGGATGGCATTCTTCTCACATTTGCAGAGTACAAAGATTTTTTACTTTCTGAAGTTCAGAAAGAAGGAAGCGGACTGGATTCAATTATCAATTTATCTAAAACGATCCAGGGCAATGAAAAATTCCTGGATGATTGTTCAATAATTGAAATCAGATTTACTTAATTCCTCAAGGTCATAACCAATTCACATAATACTGATAATCCGATTAGAGCTTATCGCCTCATGCAGGATTAATGTCAGGGATTTACTCCCGTATGGCAATCGACGCATAACAAATCCTTCCATGCTTCATCGATATTCGTCGGGTGCTTAAATTCCAAAGGTTTATTCATTGCAGAGACAACAAGATTATCTTTTGAACCCTGTGCGGTAATAACATGGCATTGGTTACAATCATTTTTTATGGACTTTCCGTCCATGCTTACATGCAGATTGTCGTGACATCGGAAGCAGCCATTAAACTCCATATGACCAATATGATTTGGATAGAAATTCCACCTGACACGCATCTCCGGAAAGATATTCTTAGAAAATGAAGCCTTAATACCCTCGATTGCCCTGGCTATTAATTCTGGACTTGCCATGTTGGTGTAATTTTCGGAGTAATACTTTTTGATAGTACTCTCAATATTCAGATGTGCTTCATCAGTTGAAGAATATTCTTTATCACAGATTTCCATAGAAAGTTCTTTAATTCCAGGAAGCTCTGCCGGAATTGCACCTGATGCTATTGCTTGATTAATAAAAAACGCCGGCGGGTTATAATTATGTGAAGGTCTGTTATGACAGTCCATACAATCCATTGTTCTTACTTCAAGTGAATCAAACATTTTCGGATCGAGTTTGAATTGTTCATCCTCATAGATAGTGACCTCCCCTGTTTCAAGATCGGTATATCTTACCCACGGGATCATTTCCCGCTTATAGTCGGTAGCTATGTAATCAATTTTTACTTTAGGATTTATATGCCAGTGAATCCCTTCATTTAGCCCTCCTGCACTATGCTGTCCGCTGACCTTCATCAGCATATCAATGTTCCATTCGGTATTCCTCTCATCGGTTATATAGTGTTTGAAAGATCTGACTTTCCTGTCATAAAATTTTTCAGGCCAGTGACATTCTTCACACGTTTCTCTTGCGGGACGTAAATTCCTGACTGGAGTCTCTATCGGTTTTGGATAAACATTTGCAAGAACTGCATAGACCTGATACAAACCTGAGAGTTTGGATTTGGCGTACCAGTCTGCACCGCTTCCAACATGGCAGTCAACACAAGCAACCCGAGAATGAGCGGAATTCTGATATGCAGTAAATTCAGGATGCATTACAGAATGACATAAAGTGCCGCAAAATTCTGTTGATTCAGTATAATGAAAAGCTTCATAGCTTCCAACTGCTGAAAAGAGTAAAAAGAATGTTGTACCTATCGAGAAAATAAAAAAGGCGTTTCTGGTCCGAAGGTCATTAAAATCAATCTTAGGCCAGCGTTCACCTGGGGATTTATCAGGTTCTTTGGATCTGCTTTTGCGATACATACCTATTGGTATCAAAATCAGTCCTGCCACAAGGAATGAAGGCAGAATTATAAATGTAACCAACCCAAGATATGAACTACCCTGATTCAAAAAAACTGAAATCGCGAAAAGAAAGACTATCATAAATAGACTGATCAGGGAGATCGTTGCACCGATAATGGTTATCCAATTCTGAGTGGACTTAGGTAGTTGTATTTTCATACCAGTATTCCTCAATATTTTAATTTACTTTTATAAATAAGTTAAAATGGCATTTTATCTTTTTTAAGATGATTATAATAATGATTTTTTAGGGTTCGGACAAGATTTCTGGCACAATAATATCTCATTTAGAAGGGGATATTTAAAATAAAACAGGTGATCTTCAAAACATATTCTCAAAATTGGTTCGCGCCACCGGGATACGTTCGTTTTTCAGATCACCTGATCAAGGGGAGATATGATCCATTCCAGAGGAATGGATCAGGATAAAATTTTTAATTTTTCACTTATAAATTATATCAGCATTATACAACAAAAAGTTCCAGAAGTTCAATTCAAATATAGCTGTTTTAAATGTTTTTGTTTGTGACGCAGGTCTATTCAGTCAAAAATCCATTTAAGGGATAGATTTCAGGCTTATCCCCACAAATAAAAACAAAAAGCCCTTCTGAATTGCCTAAATCAATATCAGTTAATAGTTTTTTTGATTTTTTTTTTCATACAGACTACTCCCGGAATTTTTTTTTATATATTTGTGGTTAGTTCTTTAAATGAACTCGTCGTGATTTGCGGCTGCTTGCAACGACATTAAACAAATGCTAAAATGCTTTGTAGTGAAATGACCCTCGCTACCGGCAACAAAAAAACCGCGCCGGAGGCGAGGGTTTTTTTGTTTTATGGGATTTGAGCCATATTGCAGCCAGACTGCTAAAAAGGCATAACAAAGGTTAATCAGTTTCAACCCTCTGTTGGTCTTCGGCAGAGGGTTTTTTATTTAATAACCTTTTTATAGGAGACTTTTTATGTCAAAACAGTATCTTTTCACTTCAGAATCTGTATCGGAAGGTCATCCGGATAAAGTTGCAGACCAGATATCCGATGCAATCCTGGATGCACATCTAAAAATCGACCAGTTTTCGAGGGTTGCCTGCGAGACGCTGATTGCAAAAAATCTTGTTGTAATTGCAGGGGAAATATCCTCGGAAGCAAGTATCGATTTCCGCAGTATCATTAAAACTGTGCTTAAAAATATTGGTTATTCTGATTCAGCAAGCGGTTTCGACACCGACAATTTCAGACTCGAGCTGAGCATATCAAAACAGGCTGGTGAAATTGCAGGCGGAGTCTTCAATAGCGGCAAATCATTGGGGGCTGGTGATCAGGGGCTTATGTTCGGCTATGCCGTAAGGGAAACGCCGGAATTATTTCCGCTTCCTATCTCCCTGTCAAATAAACTGCTGATTAAACTTCGTGATTTAAGAAAAAGCAATGCGGTTTCATTTCTTCGCCCGGATGCCAAATCCCAGGTGACGATCAAATACGAAGGGAATATTCCTGTTAAGGTCGAAAAAGTTGTGATCTCAACTCAGCACTCTCCCGATGTCGATCAGAGCGTAATCAAAGAATTTATTATAGAGGATGTAATAAAAAATGTAATCCCTCAGAGACTCATTTCCGATTCCATTCAATATCTGATCAACCCCTCGGGCAGCTTTGTTGAAGGCGGTCCGTTGACCGACACCGGGCTGACCGGCAGAAAAATAATCGTTGATACTTATGGCGGGAGCTGCGCTCACGGCGGAGGCGCCTTTTCCGGAAAGGATGCCACAAAAGTTGACAGGTCAGCGGCTTATGCTGCAAGGTATGTGGCGAAGAATATCGTTGCTTCCGGCATTGCCCGATCCGCAACTGTGCAATTAGCTTATGCAATAGGATATCCTGAACCGGTATCGTTCTACATAAAGACTCAGGGTAATGGCAGACTTGATGATTCGCAATTGGCATCACAATTACTAAACATTTTTGATCTCAGCCCGTCAGGTATAATTGAGCAGCTAGATCTTCGAAGACCGATATTCGGGAAAACGGCTGCTTACGGACATTTTGGCAGAGAGGACTCGGACTTTACCTGGGAAAATACTGATAAAGCGACTGTGATCAGAGACATATACCATAAGAATCAGAGGCGCTATAAATTTATGGAATTTTTTGTCTGATTATTTAAGGCTAAACTGTTTTATGCCATATTCCCATGTTAAACTATACAGATTTAGAGAACGTTTAACTATCAAAGGAATATTTATGTGATTACAAAAATGTCATCCCAAAAGGATGGCATTTTTTTTTTGAACATATCCGGTATATCTTTCCCCCAAACACCGGAGCAATTTGATGAACCTGCTACATTTGATAATAGGAAGAATATTCCTATATTATCTTTGAAAATTCATTGAGAACTGATACAATGACTAAGAAGAAAATCCCCTACGGTGTTTCCAATTTTGAGAAAATAATTAATGACAATTACTATTTTGTTGATAAAACAAAATATATTGAATTAACAGAAAATCTCAATGAGCCTAATCTCTTTTTCCTTCGACCCCGTAAGTTTGGTAAGTCATTATTCATCTCCCTGCTTCAATATTATTATGGAATAGAGCATAAAGATAAGTTCGATAAACTCTTTTCTGAATACTATATCGGGAAAAATCCTACCCCAAAAGCAAATAGCTACCATATGCTGAAATTTGACTTCAGCGGGATTAACACTTATGATGCGAAAAGTACATTTTCGAGCTTTAAAGAGAAAGTAATTGACGGAATAATCGCCTTTCAAAATTCATATAGAATTTTCA
>JAIOYW010000020.1 GCA_021740915.1 Ignavibacteriales bacterium
AATTTGCATTGCCTGTAAGCGCGGTTGTTACGGTAAGGGTGTTTAATGCAATAGGCGAAGAAGTAGCCGTGCTGGGGAACAGGGAATATTCCCAGGGAATACATGAAGAAGTATTCGGAGCAGAGTCCGTTTCGGGTTCACTTACAAGCGGGGTATATTTTTACACAATTGACGCCAAAGGCAGCGACGGCTCGACATTCAGGTCGGTAAATAAAATGATGCTTCTGAAGTAATACCTGCCTCCTAACATAATTTACCCCCAACGGGCTGCTCAGAAACGGGCAGCCCGTTCTGTTTTAAATGAAGGCGTTGAAATGTTACAAATAGATTTGTTTATATGTTACATGTTGATTAAATTTTACTTTACCTAACTATTATTACAATCAAATAGAGACCTTTGTGTTACATAACAAAAATCATGATGCCGTATTTAAACATTTCGATTTGCAAATATTCAGCCCGGATAGTGGGTCTGATCTGACAGTTTTGATGATTAAACTGGATTATCTGAGAAAAAAGAGGTGGATCGGCGCCACTCACCCGGCAATATTTTCCCAATTAAAACTTATTTTCAGTATGCTCGACAGTATAGGATCAGCCCGGCTTGAAGGTAACCATACGACTATCGGGGAGTATGTTGAAATAAAGCTAAAAAATAAAAAAAGTAATGACGAAAAAATTATTGAGATCAGAAATTATGAAGAAGCGATCGGGTTTATTGAGAAAAACGTAAAAAATAAAGAAATTAACAGGAATTTTTTAGGTGAGATTCATAAAATAATTGTAAAAAACTTAAACAGGGAAGGAAGTAAATCCCCCGGGGAGTATAGAAAAAGTAATTTGTTGATAAATGGCTCCAATCATAGACCCCCTGATTATATTAAAGTTACAGAGTATATGAACGAGCTTATAGGTTTCATTAATAAAAAAACACCGAGAAAATACGATTTATTAAAAACAGCTATTGTACACCATCGCTTTGTATGGATTCACCCTTTTGATAATGGAAACAGCAGAACAGTAAGATTATTGACATATGCTATGCTTTTAAAGCTTGGCGCCAAGGAAGATGCTGGAAGAATATGGAATCCAACCGCAATTTTTTGTGATGACAGAAAGAGTTACTATGAAGCATTATCATGGGCAGATGAGGGTACAGAGGAGGGAATTCTTAAATGGGGGGAATATTTTCTTAGTGGTTTAAAAAAAGAAATTGAAAAAATTGACAGAATGCTGGATTATGAATATTTATCAAAGACTATACTAACAGGCACTGTTGATTTAGCGCGGAAAAGAAAATCAATTACAAATTTTCATAAAAAATTATTACTGATTGCTATTGATAAGCCAATATTTATGTCATCGGATGTTGAAAAACTCTATCCAGGGAAAAATCATTCCTATAGAGGAATTGCGCTGATCGGTCTTCGAAAAGAAAAATTAATAACAACCTTGAATAATAAAACAAAAAAATACATTATTCGATTATCCAATAATCATTTGTTAAGGAGTTTAATTGAAGTTTTGAGTGAAAATGGCTTTATCCCATTCAAAGAATAATAATTAACTGTAGATATATTCGACTCCAACTCTAACATTACTTCCTCCCGTTATTTAGTATCTGTAGCTGGCTTGCAGGCGCAAATCTCCGGCTTGGAATAAAAATCCCGTGTGAGACAGGCGAGATGAATGAATTCGACCTCATCCCGTAAAATAAACATCCGGTTAAGCTGATAAATTGTAATTTTAATTGCATTACAAGAAAAGGAATTTTTGCACATAAAATACAATTGGTTCAGAACATTCAGATTGGTGAACAAAAAGCAGCGTTGAAATCTTAATACAATTCACCCCACTGGCTGCTCAATCGGGCAGAAGGTCCTGTTGCTAAAATAAAAACACAATGCAGCAGCAACCATAAATTATAACGATTTTTAATTGTATCAGTGCGATATATTTGCATATGATGAATATTTAGTTTATATTTGGAATCGTTAGGCAGTAGATTCAGAAATAGATGTAAGTAGTAATCTCCATTCAACACTTCCACCCAGTTTTTAGAGTTCTGTCACAACAATCAATTAATTTAATTTATAGGAGCATCTGTAATGTCAGAGCGCAAACAAGGATCTGTTAAATGGTTTAACAGTGTAAAAGGATTTGGTTTTATTACTCAAACAGACGGCGAAGATGTATTCGTACACTTCAAATCAATAGTCGGTGACGGCTATAAATCTTTGGAAGAAAACGATAAAGTAGAATTTACCGTAACAAACGGTGCAAAGGGTCTTCAGGCTTCAGAAGTCAGAAAAATATCCTAAATATAAAATTCACGAAAAGCCGCCAGACTTAATTGTATGGCGGCTTTTTTTTTTGCCCGGAATTTCTGCGTAAATGTTTTTTATATCATTTCCGGAATATAAATTACCTCCGGGGCCATCGCTCTGCCAATGCTCACCACTAAAATAGATTTTTGCTTATCACTCAGAAATGAATTCCGGGTAAAGTTTTAGTAACCAATTAAAATCATGCCCTGAAATAATAAAAGTGTATTCCCTGGCGTTATATCCCTACCCTGACTTCCAAGGCAAAAACGGCTAAAGTGTTGTAATACAATAGGATAGATTTCGCCATAGGCACTACAGATTTTTGTAAGATGATATTTGAGTGGGATTTATTTTATTTCGAAGGGCATGTTGTCTATCTTTTCACCCATGATCTGATATATTTTTCAGATGTGTTTAGTCACTGAAGAAAGCACACCATACCTTTTACCGGTCTTCTGGTCTAAGAGGATACTGCACCGAACATGGTGCAGTTCATTCTTTATTACTTCCGGTGAGAGCTTTTCATATTGTGTTTTTAAGGGTGTGTGAAATTTTAACGCAGCATCAATTCCCGGCAATTTCGCCTTTTCAAGTGCGCCAGACTTTTTTTAATCGATAGTCTTTGTCAATCGCCCTTCGAAATTGAGTAAATGATCATAAGCAGACGAAATCTACCCCTAATATCATTTTAGATTATAACCTCTGGTTTTACTTGCAAATTTCTTTTCCAGCGCCGGGGTCCAAATTAAAAAGATAGACATCACCGTGAAGCGATTTAAAAACAATACCCGGACAACTCTTTCCCTGCATATATCCATTCTTCTTGTAGTTTTAATTAACAGTTATAATTTTTTTATATATCCGGCTTCCAATTCATTTGCGGTAAACTAATTTAAGTATTTCGCCTTTCCTTCTGAAGTATTAAACTGAATGATAATAAACATGAAGTTGGCCAAGAATTTGCAAAAGCAATTTAAACATAGAAACACCCAAGTCGTTTTGAGTAAGAATTCACATTGTATATATTAATATTATGAATAAGGGAAATATTTTAATAATTGACGATGAAGCAGAAATTAGAAACCTGCTTTGCAAACTGTTACAGCTTGAAAGCTATTTAACACATACTGCTGAAACCATTAATAGTGGTCTAAAAATATTATCTGAAGAAGAAATTCAAGTACTAATTTTGGATGTTCGTCTTAAAGACATTAGTAGTATAGATTTCCTTCCCGAAATAAAGACTATATCCCCTTTAACAGAAGTTATATTGCTTACTGCTTACGGTAAAATTTCCGATGGAGTAAACTCAATTAAACTTGGTGCATTCGACTACATTACAAAAGGTGATGATGACGATAAAGTTATTCCGACTGTTGAAAAAGCTCTTGAAAAAAATCGATTGGCTACACAGTTCTTGCGTTTACAAAAAAAATTTTCTAAACAATACAGTTTTGATAACATCAAAGGTGATTCACCTATCATAAAAAGGGCGATTTCGCTTGCTCAAAGACTGACATCATCAGATACCACCGTTTTATTGAAAGGTGAAACCGGAACGGGTAAAGAAATTTTCGCTCAGTCAATACACTACAACAGCAATAGGGCTGACAAACAATTTATAGCAATTAATTGTAGCGCAATCCCGAATGAAATTTTAGAATCCGAATTATTCGGATACAAAAAAGGAGCATTTACGGGTGCAAATTCATCTAAAAAAGGATTATTTGAGGAAGCTCACGAAGGGACTCTATTTTTAGACGAAATAAGTGAGATGACTTTTAGTCTTCAAGCAAAACTTTTACGCGTACTTGAAAATAAATCATTCATCAAACTCGGAGACTCCAAAGAAACTAAAATCAATGTAAGAATTATTGCCGCAACTAATGTTAATATTGAGAAAGCAATTGAAGAAGGTTCTTTCCGTAAAGATTTATACTACCGTATCAGTACCTTTATAATAGAACTACCTTCTTTGCGTGAGCGGGAAGAAGATATTCCAATTCTAACAGATTTTTTTATCAATTATTACTCGATAAAACTAAATAAACCAATACTTAAAATCGAACCGGATTTTTTTAATAGACTTCGAAAATACAAATTTCCTGGAAATATCCGTGAGTTGAAAAATATTTGCGAACGCGTAGTAATTCTATCAGATAGGGGAGCTATTCTTACCGATTACCTGCCCCAAGAATTTTTTAACAAATCATTTGATTTTATCTCCGATAGTAATGACTTTTCAATTTCATCTATTGAGAAACAACAGATTAAAAAAGTACTTTTAATGACGGACAACAATAAAAATAAAGCCGCAGAATTGCTCGGTATCGGTTTAACAACTCTTTACCGAAAAATTGAACAATATAATATTGATATATAAAGATGCTTAATCTTAAATCAAAAATATATGCCGGACTGGCTATACTGATTTTGGTGATTGTGATTATTGCTTCTGCTAGCATTTATAATCTGAAAATCCTTTCGGCAGATTCCTCTGCAATCATACAAGATAATTATCACACTATTGACTACTCTTTTTTAATGCTTGCCAGACTTGACAATATTAATAATAAACTTATTAAACTTTCACAAAATGATTCCAATTATACATTTCAAAATCAGAATCTAAGAATCGATATTAAGAAACATCTGGAAAGTTTTAATGCCTTACTAAAACTGGAAGAAAATAACATTACAGAATCAGGTGAAGCAGAACTAGTTGACATACTTGCGAAAAATTTCGACCATGTTAAAGAGAATATTATTAAAGCAGTAGAAAATGATTCCGGTTATATGACACCCACCATAGTAAACTCTATTAGTGCCTCAAGAAGCACTATTCATGAAATCTACAAATTAAATATGCAAAGTATAATTCATAAAAACGACATAGCTGAACAGACTTCCTTAAATACAATTACATATATGCTGATAATATCATCGTTCAGTTTAATTATTATTTTGTTTTATGTCATGCGTTTTCCCAATTATATAGTGGCGCCCATCAGAGAATTAACTGATAAAATCAGAGCTGTTTCTTCAAAACGATATGATCAAAAAATTACCATAAGATCAAGTGATGAAATAGGAGTTTTAACAAACTCTTTTAATCAAATGGCGGAAAGATTAAAAGAATATGAAGAACAGCATTTGGATCAACTATTGCTTGAAAAGAAAAGAATTGATAGTCTAGTGTATGGACTTAATGACGGGGTGATTTTATTAGATGAAAAACAAAATATAATTTTAATTAATACGACAGCAGAGCGTATTATCTCGCTTGGAAGCGCTGAAATAGTTAATAAAAATATTTTATTGTTTTGCTCACAATCGAAAATAATGCAATTGATATGTTCTATAGTTTTTTCTGATAAAACTAAATTTAATGAGAATTTTGAATCCTTGGATTTTTTTGACCACAAATCCAAGGAATATTATAATATCGATACTATAGAAATTAAGGATGATAATAAAAATATAAACGGGGTTAGAATAAAAGGTCTTGTTATAATTTTAAGAAATGTTACACCGTTTAAAGAAAGAGATATTGCCAAAACAAATATGCTCGCAACAGTTTCACACGAATTAAAAACCCCGATATCATCAATAAATCTCAGTCTTAAATTATTATCAAATACCCGCATTGGAGATTTGAATAGTGAACAGAAAAAACTAATTGAATCAATTTCGCAACAGAACAAAAAACTACTTAGGGTTGTTAATGAAATTCTGGATTTCTCGCAGGCAGAAACAGGTAGAATAAATCTCATTATTGAAACTGTTGATCCGAGGCAAGTTGTTGACCTCGCTACTTCTGCACTAATGATGCTTATTTCAGAAAAAGAAATTAATCTTAAACTCGACATAATGGATAATCCGCCATTAATTAAAGCTGATCTTGAAAAATCCGTTTGGATACTTGTGAACATTCTCAATAATGCAATCCGTTATTCTTCTTTACAAGGTAAAATAGTTTTAAGTCTGAAAACGGATGGGGGTTTCGTCAGATTTTCAGTGCTCGATTATGGACCCGGAATATCCGAAGCTGATCAAGAAATTATATTTCGAAAATTTATAAAGGATAAAACCGGGTATTTTAAAGGAACTGGACTTGGTTTGGCTATCGCAAAAGAGTTTGTAGAATCACAAGGCGGCAAAATATGGGTTGATAGCCTGATTGCAAACGGTAGTCAATTCCATTTTATTCTGCCAATCGCACAACATCAAAATTTCCATTCTGAAACCACTTTGTCAAAATGACAAAATTAGTATTCCATTCTTCTCAAAAACACAGTATTAACTGACAAATTCTGTTGATATTATAACCAACTGTTATGGCACGCGGTTTGCATATTTAGAACCATGTTTGAGATTCTTAAAGTTGGGTTTGCAATTCTTCTAATGATATATCTTTCGGCAATAGCAATAATTTTAGGAGTATTTATTGTCTTATTCTTACTCTCAATGGTAATATAAATGCACAAAATTATAAATAGGTTATTTACCCCTGTACAGTTAATTCAAGTAGGATTTGTGTTGCTAATTCTTCTAGGCACTTTCTTGCTAATGCTCCCAATATCAACTTCCTCTAATGAATCTCAGTCTTTTATTGATGCACTTTTTACATCGACTTCTGCAGTTTCAACAACCGGATTAATTGTTGTTGATACCGGCTCTTATTATTCATTATTCGGTGAAACCGTTATCCTAATTTTAATCCAAATCGGTGGATTGGGATATATGATTTTGTTTGTGCTTATAACTCTTTTACTACGAAACAAACTTTCAATCACCGGTAAGAAATATTTAAGAGAATCGATATCACGCTTATCGAATATTGATCTTATTAGGTTCGTAAAATTGACTATTATGTTCACGATTTCATTTGAGGCATTAGGCACCGTTTTATATACCGTTGTATTCATAAATCATTTTGATACTTCAGATGTAATATTTATTTCTCTTTTCCACTCTGTATCAGCATTCTGTACAGCCGGGTTTTCACTCTTTCCTAACAGCCTTTCCGACTACGGGATAAATTGGTTAATTAATTTAAACACTTTCGTTTTAGTAATCGGCGGCTCAATCGGTTTTTTTGTCATTTATGATATTTCTCATTACTTAAAAAGATTTTTTAAACGGGAACCTATAAAAAGGTTTTCTCTACAAACCAAAATTGTGTTAACCACATCATTAATTTTATACGCGGTAGGTGCAGTGTTACTGTTTTTTTTCGAAAATGATAAATTCACAAATAATTTTTTTGATAAAATACTTTATAGTGCCTTCCAGTCAATCACTGCTTCAACAACAGTCGGTTTTAATACGGTTGATATTGGACTGCTTACGAATGCAAGTCTATTTGTGATTATCGTTCTGATGTTTATAGGCGGTTCTCCGGGAAGTACAGCCGGGGGTATAAAGACAACTAATCTTGTTGTCTTCTCAAAATTTGCTATTGCTGCTTTACGAGAAAGGAAATATGTTGCTGTATTCAAACGAACAATTAATTCCACATTATTTCAAAAAGCCGTAGCTCAAATATTTATCGCAGTTATTTCTATTCTCTTTTTTACATTGATTCTTACTGTTAGTGAACAAATCGATTTTATAAAAATACTTTTTGAATCAGTTTCTGCTTTCGGAACTATCGGTTTATCTACCGGAATAACTTCTAATCTTTCATCAATTGGTAAAATATCAATTATTGCATTAATGCTGATCGGCAGAATCGGGCCCCTTGTTATCGGTCTTTCTGTGATTCCGAAAATTCAAAATAATAATTACATTTATCCAGAGGAAGAAATACTAATATCATAGCGAAGGGAAATAACTTGAAAAATTTTGTTGTAATAGGTCTGGGAAACTTTGGTTTTCACATTGCAAAAAATCTTGCAGGAAAAGGTAAACACGTTTTAGCAATAGACTCAGACCCAACCCAAATTGAGAAAATTAAAAATATTGTAAGTGATTCTGTTATTGGGGATGTAAAAAACAAACTGTTTCTTATTGAGTTTATCGACGATACTATAGACGCCGCTATTATTAGTACCGGTGATAAAATGTTTGACAGTATCTTAGCAGTCCATCATTTAAAAGTAATTGGTGTAAAAAATATATATGTTAAAGCAATTGATGAAACTCACGCTCAACTGTTAAAATATATGGGAGCATCTGAGATTATCTTCCCAGAAAAGGATATTGCAGAGTGGTGGGCAAATAGACTTGCAGAGCCCAATCTGATAGAGCACCTGCCACTTTCTGAAGACTATTCTATTGTCGAGTATGCTTGTCCTGATAAGTTTGCCGGCAACACACTAAAACAACTGCAATTGCGTTCAAAGTATAAAATATTGCTAATCGCCATTAAGGATATTTTAAACAACGACTTTGTACTAATGCCTGATGCTGATTATGTTTTTAAACCAGATACAATACTTATTTTTATGGGTAAAACAGCGGACATAAATAAGATGAAGGTTGAGGTAAAATAGTAGATAATATTGCTGAGTGTATTGATAAACCTTACTGGCTTGCATATCCTAAGGGGCTGACGACTATGCGGAAAGATAAGTCAGCAATGTCTGCGATATCCCGGCTATCTGAAAATATTGCCCAGCGAGGCAATAAATTCGGGGACACCGATATAGAAATAGAAAACCACGGCAATGATCATTAAAGCGGATGAAAAATAGGAACTCCGGGAGTCTTGTGAAATATACTTAACACTTCCGGTTAATAGCAGAACCCCGATGCCGAAAAAAGCAACAATAAGCGATCCAAAGACAGCATAAACTTTCTGAATGAGAATAAATTTGAAAAACAATCCGGCAATCGGAATAAATGCGATGAATAACAGATAATACCTGTAAGGTAGTGAACCGGTGAGTTTTCCTCCTGAAATGCGTCCCTTTTTAAGGAAAAGATTATAAAAATCCGCAAAAATATAGGGGACCGACTGCCAGACACCAAGCAGACTGCTGAAAACCGCAGCCCAGGCGCCGATAAGAAAAAGCATTGATCCGGCCGGACCGGAAACACGGGTGAGCTCTCCGGCAAGGCGGACAAGTAAAGTGGCGCTTCCGCTTTCCGGAATTTTCATTCCTGAGGCAATTATTATCATACAAATACTGAAAAGTGCGGTCATAAAATATCCGGTAAGCAGATCAAATCTTGTTATCCGAATAAACGAAGTGTTATCTCTTCCTTCTTCCCGTATCCAGTAGCCGTATGAAAGAATTGTGAGAGTGCCGCCAACCCCTCCGATTATTGCAAGTGTCCACACAGATCCCTGATTTATGCCGGCTGTATCAATCTTCTGAGGTATAACCGGAACCAGCATTCCTTTAAGAATACCAGCGATCTCAGGTCCCGAAAGAACGGCGTTATAAATTGTAGAAGCAAACATAAGAACGATCAAAGACGCCATGATCTTTTCGAATAGTGCAAATCCTCCCCGCCGCACAATAAGATATCCTGCGATGCTGTGGAGTATTCCAAAAACGATTTTGCCGGTTTCGGCGCTTCTGAAAACAGGCAGAAGAGCATGGGCGGCGATTCCTGTGGCGCTCATCATTGCAGCGCCGACGACAAGAGTCCAGGTCAGTAAATAAATAAGGAAAACGATTTGCACAGCTTTACCAAAATGCAGCGAAGCCCCTTCGAGAAAAGTATTGCCGGTTGCGAGCTGATAACGCGCCATCCCTTCGGTTATAAAGTATTTGAAAAATGCTCCAAAAATAACTGCCCAGAGAACAGATGTCCCAAGAATACTGCCGGCAAAGGCGCTCGATGCAAGATCTCCGGCACCAACACCGGTTGCTGCAACAAGAAGTCCGGGAATAATTATTTTAAGAGATTTCATAATTCAGAAAGGGCGCCGAATAATTATAGATTATCGCCGAAAAGTTCGGATACCGTGTCCTCAATCCGTTTTCTGATCAGGTCCATTAATGCGATAGCAGTTTCTTTGTCATAATCTGCCAATATTTCTTTGAGGATATCGTATTCTGCATTTTTAAATTCTTTATCGTAAATGAAAGCGCTGAAATTTTCCATACTATTCAAAGCAGAAAGATCAAAATTTGCCAGTTTTGTTCTTAAAGTATCAACCAGCAGGTCAATCTTATCATAAATGGACACAATTAGCTCCTTACTTTAGGATAAAAAAATACCCCTTGGCAGGGGTATTTTGAAAAACTTTTTCCCCGATTGCAGCGTGACCAGTCTAATAAATGCTGACCAAATATACTAAAGGGGGATAAGAAAATAAAAGTTACATCGGCTGATTGAAAAACTTTTTCAGATGCGCCACATAAGCATTAGCGCCGCCTGCCTGATATCCGGTTTTGCCTACAACTTTTCCGGTCCTGTCTAGCAGAAGGATAGTTGGGAAACCCTGAACTCCATAACGGCGGGCGAGATACATATTATAAGCTTTTATAGCTTCAGTCTGAGGGATAGTGCGTGGGAAATCCAACTTTACAAGAACCAGATTCTTCTGTGCATATTTCCCAAATTCATCCTTCGAGAAAACTTCATTAGTAAGTCTGATACACCACTGACACCAGTCTGAACCAGTAAAATTTACAAGAATGTTTTTATTCTCTTTTGTAGCAGTTTTAATAGCCTGTTCAAGGTTAGTCTCCCATTTTAGACTATCAGTTGCCGGGCTTTCGCTGCCGGGTTGATAAGCAATAACTGCAGCACCAAGTAACAATATAGCGCCAAATATCAGATATTTATTAAATTTCATGTTTTCTCCGGTTAAAATCCGTTAGATGCAAAAATATATTTCAGGATTCAGCAAATTAAGCAAAAACTTTCTTAATTCTTTCAATGGCTTCCTCGATTACTGGAACCTTTGTGGCTGAGAATGAAAACCGTATATAATCCGCAAAATGATTCCCAAAGCTTGAACCATAAACTGTCGCAATTCCGGCTTCCATAAGTTTGTTATAAATATAAAGCTCCCGCGCGGTTCCCGATAGCTTTTCAGGAATAAGTTTTGTGAAAGAAGGAAAAAGATAGAAACCGCCATGCGGATAATCAAACTCGATACCCGGTATCTGTTTAAGACCGATGCAAAGAGCGTTCCTGCGTTGGGTAAATTCCTTCATCATCGAATCAACCGATCTTGTGCTTTCCTCGATATTGGAAAGAGCCTCTGCGGCTGCATACTGAAGAAAAGTTGTTACCCCGGCAGTCTGAGTGTAATCACCCAGTCTGAAAAGTCTGGAAATACTTTGATTTCTGGTGACTACGTATCCCAGCCGCCATCCGGTCATAGAGTAAGTTTTTGAAAGAGTGAAAGCACTGATTATGTTTTCATAATCAAGTGAAATCGGGCTGAAATGATCTCTGCCGTCATAAGTAATATATTCATATGATTCATCTGAAATCAGGAATACATCATTTTCTTTGCAAAGTTCAACAATCCGGTTTACTTCTTCTTTTGTGAATAACTTCCCGGAGGGATTCTGCGGTGTATTAAGATAGAAAAACGCAGCATCTTTTAATTCTTTCCGGATAAGCTCATAATCAACACTGAAATCGGAATTAAGCGGAACCTGAACAAAATTTGTGCTGCAATATGGCCCGAAATTTTCGAGAATAACACTCCAGCAGGGGGCAAATCCAACACCTTTCTGACCCTCAAACAACTTGAAAGCAAGCTCAAGCGCTTCCTGTCCGCCGTATGTTGCGATAATATTTTCCCGGCTCAGATTTCCGGCTTTATTAAAATGGCTTAGTTTCTTTAATATGGCATCTTTATAAACATCTTCGCCGCCGGACTTGGGATATTTTGTGTAACCAGCATCCATAGCTTGTTTTGCTGCTTCCCTGATAAAAGCCGGAGTGGGAAGATCTATTTCACCGCGCTGAAAAAGGACAAAATCCTTCCCGGTTCTCGCTTTAAATTCCGGAGATAATGTTTTTACTTTCTCGCTTATGCTTACTATTGGCGACATACGGAGGTTTTGCAACGATTCACTGAATTTATAAGGCAATGTATTTTCCTTAGATTTGTTCAAATTACATTGCTAAATTAGTAAACCAAACAGCTTTTACAATAATTTTACACAAAAATAATATCAGCGTAAAATCAATTGCGCAGGAAAACGTAATAATCATAAGGATTCAGGGAAATTGTGCCAGCGAATGTGGAAATTTCGCCCGTCTGTAAATTAGTCCACGATTCTGAAGCTAATTCCCCGGGAATATTCACAGAAATCGTCCGGTTTCTCACATTGGTTATTAATAAAACCTGCTGTGTTTCGAAAATTTTTTCTAAAATAACACAATCAGCGTTATAATAATTTCTGGTGCTGCCTTTTCTGAATGCCGGGTAATTTTTGTAAACAGAAAAAATATCGATTGTCTTTTCCCTAATACCGGCAGGATCAGACCAGTCAATAGGGTCGCGGTCGAAAAATGATGTTTTATCAGTTGAACCGGCTTCCTGTCCACTATAGATCATAGCAGCCCCGCCATGAAATACGGTTACAGCAAGCGCTGCCATTGCTCCATCATAACCTCCGAATAATTCTACCGGAGCTGCATCCCACGCAGTCTCATCGTGGTTAGTTGTAAAACGGAGCCGGTGTTTTCCTGAAGGCAGGTAGTTATATTCATTCAGGTGCGTTTGATAAAGCGTGTAAGCAGGGGAATTATTTCGGAAAACATTTTTAAGGGAAGAATAATAATCCCAGCCATAGATAAGATCGAAACCGGCGCCGTAATGATCAAGCCGGCTGCCTTCAGCAAGCAGTACCAGATATCTGCCGCTGATATTTCTGAGGGTATCAATTGCTTGTGACCAGAAATCAAGAGGGACCATATCGGCGGCATCGCAGCGGAAACCATCGATATTGGCGGCAAGCACCCAATATTTCATGGCTTTGATCATAGCCTGGCGCATTTGTGGATTATCGTAATTTAAGTCTGCAACGTCCAGCCAGTTTGTTCCGGCAGGATGAATAATATTCCCTGTCCCGTCTTTTGTGTACCAGTCTGAATATTTAATCCATTCATTGTCCCAGGATGTGTGGTTGGCAACCCAGTCAATTATTACTGCAATATTTTTTGAATGTGCAGTTTCCACGAGCAGTCTGAGATCATCGAGTGAGCCAAATTCAGGATTTACCTTTTTATAATCTTTTACGGAATAAGGCGACCCCAACTGACCGACTGAATTTTTAACTCCAACCGGGTGAATCGGCATCAGCCAGATAACATTTACGCCAAGTTCGGAAATTTCATCGATTCTTGTTGTGATAGAGGATATATTCCCTTCACTGCTGAATGCTCTAAGATTGATTTCATATAAAATAATATCTTCCGGTGCCGGGATATGTTGAAATGGGGTTCCGTACTGCGGCGGATCAGCAATATCGCCGGGAAGTAAAGCCGTTGCAACAGGGTTGTTTTCCTTATTGCAGGAAATTACAAACAATAATAAAACTATTATCAAACGTCTTTTCATCGTCACTTTCCATCAGTAAATATCGGGTTTCAATATAATAAATTTATTTTTAGCTTATGTTTGGAGAAAAGACTGAATCAATTAATAACTTACACTAAGCAAATCTGGAATTATGACCCCGGCAAAATGTAAATACTGCAAAGCGGAAATAGCATGGATTGAAAAAGAGGATGGAAAGAAAATCAGTGTGGAATACAGCAGTTTATCGGCTTTGGAGCGATTCAGTCTGAGTGTGAGATATGAAAAAGGTAAACACAAACCACATTACCTTAATTGTCCTGCTTTCAGAGACAGGCTCAGAACTTAATATAGATCGCGGAATTTAATCTCCATCGTCAGCTTTATCGCCCATAATTACAATCCGGGGTTTCATCTCTGCAACAATATCTGTCAGGATCCCCGACTGTAATTTCATTACCCTCTGAATATCTTTATATACCTGATAAGTTTCATCTTTTTTAACGCCGGAAACAAGTATGTCATGTTCCTGTAAAAACGTGCGATATTCATTTTCGTTGTGCACTTTAAATGCCTGTGTCCTGGATAACTTCCGCCCAGCACCGTGACTGGAGCTGTTGAGGCTTCCCGGATTTCCGAGTCCCTCCACAAGAAAAGAAGATGTTCCCATGCTGCCGGGGATTATTCCTATATCTCCCCTGGCGGCAGGTGTGGCACCTTTGCGGTGAATTATTTTCCCGCCCTCCTTCCAGGCAAAATTGTGATGATTTTCATACCGGATCAAACCAGATATACCGCTTTGCTTCAGGAAATAATCGTGAATAAGATGATGGTTTGCCCTTGCATATTTGCCCATCAGTTCCATAGCGAGCCAGTATTCCAATCCAGCTTCAGAATCAGCCGGAAGCCATTCATATCCTGAAGCTATGTTTTTGAAATGTTTCCGGACAAATTCTTTCGCCAGTTGTGAGTAATAAGTTGCAACCTGATGACCGGGATGTCTGCTTCCGCTATGTGTAATTATGGCAGCAAACTCAGTTCCTGTTTTAAGCGGCAGCCAGGCTGTTTCTTTTCTGACTATTCCCGTAACGGCATCGAAAAAATGATTACCCCCGCCGCTGGTACCCAATTGCTCATGTGCTTTTGGAAAAAGTGATTTCAGGAGAGGAATTTCATGCCAGAGTTTTTCGGAAAGCACACCGTGATCACGTTTTTTATTATCACTGAAATGTGCTCCGACCCCAAAACATGAGACAGATTTCATATCAGAAGCAATCTGATTTCGGTTTTTAATTAACTCATCCGGTCCAATATCGAGAATAGTCATTGTCATCCGGCATGCAATATCAAATCCGACAAAGTGAGGTGAAACGGCGTTCTCCAATGCGATCACACCACCGATAGGCAGAGCATAACCAACGTGGGCGTCCGGCAGCACGGCAGCTTTTACGGCAACAGGGATCGAAGCGGCGGTTTCAATTTGCCGGACAACCTCCAGGTCATAATCTATACCGGGTTCTCCAAAATACTGAACGGGTGCGCTCGCGGAAGATTTTTCGTTTAGGATCATTTTAGATCTTTTTCGACTCACGTGTTTTCAGGGTATATTGCTAAAAATCCCACACAAAAAAGGACTTAAAATTAATCCGTTGTGCAGGGCTGTGCAAAAATCTAATCGTTACAGTTCTGAATTGCGGAAAAAAACAAACACCTGCTATTTTGCCATACGTTATAAATGTTAAAGAAATTACTTCAGGAATTCAGAAAGAGCATCTTTATTTGCAACAAAGAATAGCATCTTTAGTTTAACGAAATCCTCGTGATAAAATAAATATCCGTGGTTGGAGCCGTTAAATGAATGGGAACCTGAGTCCTTGATAAGATACCAGTCGTCACCGCTTTTCTCTTGATAACCAACGAGGTGGATTAGATGATCGTCAGTTGTTGAGCCATTAACAAAACGAAGGTGCCTTGCATATTCATCAATGTATTCCGAGGGAATGTCATATGTCGGGATCATTGCAACTTCAGCATATCCGTCAATCCCGCTTTCTGAAACGTCGCCATCGAGGCAGACAGTATAACCATTTCTGACTGCTGACTTTAGCGCCATAATAAAGCTATCGAGGGTAATGTTGTAAAAATCCTTTTCACGTGCCCAGTTATCAGGTACGTCGAGCAGTACATTCTCATTATAAGGCTGATCGAACTGAGAACTAATAAAAAGATAATTTTTCGTGTCAATCCGGAGATATTCGGTTAAAAACGTCTGAGGGCTGTATTTTTTGCCTTCATAAACAAACTCTGCGGGCGGAGGTGTCATGTAATTATCCATTATTGATCTTACTGTTGCAATAATAAACTCTCCATTCCACTCATCGCGACTTCTTACTCCATCAAGATATCGGCTGATCTCTTCTGCCATTTTTTCATGATCATAGAATGGGCAGGACTCAAGCCGTCCTTCGTATGCTGATCGGGGGACCATCCCGTGCTTTTCAAGGATTCTGAAATAAGCCGGCGACAGTGAACCCTCTGCTACCCTCGATTCTCCTCTTTCTTTAATAAATCTGCGCACTTTTTCAATGTATTCCCAGTAAACAGCATATATTTCGCTCAATTTCACTTCATTACCGGTCAGTCTTTTTACCTCTGATTCAAGATAAGATGTAGTAGCAAATGCCCAGCAGGTTCCGGTTCTTCCCTGAGTTACAGGATTATTATGCCAATATTGTGTAAATTCATCCGCGGATTTGGGCAGGTCGAGTCCTTCGAACATCATTTTGAAAGTTTTTCCGGAGGTATTATCCTCTTTACCATCCAGTTCTTTAACGATTTTATCGTAGAAATCATTTTTCCTTTCGATAATATGTGCTTTACTTCGCGGCTGCTGTGCGAAGTTGATTGTCTGAAATAAAAGAATCAGTAAGAGTAATTTCCTGGTCATAGATTTTCCGTTTCAAAGAATTGTTAATCAATAAAATAATATATTTTTGATATAATGGCCATCATAAATAATGGAAACAATCAGTAAAAAGTATATTAATGCTTCGATAAATTAATTCAATTTGTTGTTTTTCCGATTTCCCGGCTTCAGAGACATTAAATAATTTGCTATTTTCATAAAAATAATTGTACTGGTTTGTACAGGCGAAGTTTGTGATCACAAGAATTTAAATCAAATATTTTATGAAGATTAATATGAAACCAATTTTTTTCTCGGATCAAAATGAATTCCGGAACTGGTTAGAAAAGAACCATCAGAAAGAAAGTGAACTGTTTGTAGGCTTTTATAAAATCGCTTCAGGAAAACCTTCAATGACCTGGTCTCAATCTGTGGATCAGGCGCTATGTTTTGGTTGGATAGATGGAATTAGAAAATCGATTGATAGTGAAAGTTACTGTATTCGTTTCACTCCCCGAAGAGCCGGCAGCACCTGGAGCCTGATTAATATTAAAAAAGTTGAGGAACTCAAAAAATCTGGACTAATGACACCAGAAGGAATAAAGGCTTTCAAATTAAAAGACGAGAAAAAATCCCAAATTTATTCTTACGAAAAAGATACTTTCCGGCTTGGAATAAGCTACGAAAAACAATTTAAGGAAAACAAGTCTGCATGGGACTTTTTCATGAAACAATCTCCTTCGTATAAAAAAAATGTTATTTATTGGATAATGAGTGCAAAGCAGGAAAAAACCAGAGAATCCAGACTTGAAAAACTAATAGCTCAAAGTGCACAACAGAAAAAATTAACTTAAGCAGATTGGCTAAAGAAAAGGTGATTATTTCAAGTTAACGAACTTATCGAAGATTTTAATTCTCAGATTCAACAGACAATCAGAACTGTTAATTTATTCTATGCAAAATTCCTCTCACTCTCCATTTCATAGAATGCCTGTTGCTATATCAGGAAAAAAGAATACAAACATTAATACGAATAGCTGAATGATCACGAATGGAATTATTCCACGATAAATACTGGATGTTGAAATTTCAGGAGGAGCAACGCCTTTCAGATAGAAGAGCGAGAATCCAAAGGGTGGTGTGAGAAATGAGGTCTGTAAGTTCAGAGCGATCAAAATGCCTGCCCATATCGGATCAATACCAAGATGTTTGAATAATGGGGCAACGACAGGAACAATAATAAACGTAATTTCAAAAAAATCGATAAAAAATCCTGCAATAAATACTATAACCATTACGATCATTAGAAATAAATCGGGACTAAGTTCGGATCCGGAGATCATTGAGGCAAGGTAAACATCTCCGCCCATGCCTCGGAAAACAAGTCCAAAAGCGGATGCACCGACAAGTATTATAAAAGCCATACTGGTAAGTGTCGTGGTTCTTAGCATCACTTCTTTTAACGTAATCAGGCTTAATTTTCTTTGGATTACAGTAAGGATTGTCGCGCCGGCAGCTCCAATGGCAGCAGCTTCAGTAGGAGAGGCAATACCGGCAAAAATACTGCCCAGCACTGCGAGAATGAGTAAGAATGGAACTAGAAAAGCAACAATTATTTTGCGGGCTTTTTCTTTCCCCCCGAATTTGCGAAGTTCCGCTTCCGGCATCGGCGGGGCATATCCCTTGCGGAAGCCGCTGATAAGTGTAATATAAATGAGATAACAAAGAACCAAAATAAAACCGGGAACTACTGCGGCAAGGAATAGATCACCAACGGATACATTCAGAACGCTTCCCAGCAGGACAAGAACAACGCTCGGAGGTATTATCTGTCCAAGAGTTCCGGCGGCTGCAATTATTCCTGTGGAAAAATCGGGATTGTAATTGCGTTTCAACATCACAGGCAGACTGAGTACGCCCATTGTCACGACGGTTGCACCCACAATTCCCGTGGCTGCTGCAAGCATTGTTCCAACAACAAGAACCGATATTGCCAATCCGCCACGTAACTTTCCAAAAAGCAAAGCCATAGTTTCAAGTAATTCTTCCGCCAGTCCTGACTTCTCAAACATTACCCCCATAAAAATAAATAATGGTACCGCAAGCAGAATATAATTATTCATTATCCCCCATATTCTTAGCGGGAGAAGGTTGAAAAAATCGAGACCGAAAGTCAAGTAACCAAAGATCAAAGAGACACCGCCTAACGTAAATGCAACCGGAAATCCTGCCAGAAGCAGTACAAGAAGTGTCAGGAAGAATATTAGAGGCAGACTATCAAAACCGCTCATTTATCCTCCGGTTTCATTATGTTGATGAGCGATGTCAAAAACATTGAAATTCCCTGGATAAGTAGCAGCAAAAAAGAGAGGGGCAGCACTGACTTAATTATGTATCGGGCTGGTAATCCTCCGGGGTCAGGCGATATTTCACCGAAAAGCCATGAATTATATACGAATCTGTAAGAAGTATAGATCACCAGAAGGCAAAATGGAATTAGAAATACTACTGTGCCAATAAGATTGATCCAGGCTTTTTTTCTATTATTAAGCAGGGAATAGATAACGTCAACTCTGACATGGTCATCTACCCGCAGTGTATAGGTGGCACCCAGTAGGAAAAGTGCAGCAAAAATATGCCATTCAAGTTCCTGTACAGCGACACTCGATGCATTGAAGATATATCGGGAAACAACATCACCGGTTACAATTAGAACTAAAATAAAAGACAGCCAGGAAATTGCTTTCCCAAAGAAAGCATTAAAATTATTAATGATCTCAGCAATTTTTTTCATTTCGTTGCCCGGCTTTTTATTCGGTTTGAATAAAGTTAATTGGTTCAGATTCATTGTTCAATCTGTCCATCGAACTAATTATATAAATGAATTTATCATTCACAAAATCTTCACCAGTGAATGTAATAGAAAGGGTGCTTTTACCTAAAATTTTTATGATATTAGCCGGGTTGCTGAAATCGGGTTTATCATCCCGGTCAAACCGGTAGATTATATATTTAGCAGGGCTATCTCCATCGGAAGCTACTCCGGGATTTTTCCATCCCAGCCTGAGAGAATCGTTTTTAAGCACAGCCGTACACTCTGCTGGCGGCAGGGGCGGGAGGTTATCCAGATATTTCATTGGCGGAGTAAAAGCCGGAAAATTATACCAGTCGTTCTGCATTGAATCAGCAAGTCCCAAGAAATTGTTAAAGATAGATTTAGCACTAAAAAACACTTCGCCGGAGACGTTTTCAGTGTTTCGGTTCAACCGGACCTGGTCACCTGTTTCACCTGCTCTGCCTTTGTATCTTGCCGAAGTAAAACGCGATGAATAAATTCCTATATACAAATGAAGCCCATCATTTATGGAGGCCCACCAGGGAAGGAGTTTTGCGTAGGCTGCCCGGGCATGATCCATTTCCCAGTAAATCTGTGGATTAAGGTAATCAACTGATTTGTCCTTTATCCAGGTCAGCGGGTCGCAATAAAGTGTTGAGTAAGAATTGAGTCCATCAGTCCCTGCATACTTATTCTCAACTATTCCAAAAGGAGAAATCCCAAATTTAACGTGTTTTTTTACAGACTTAATCGCGTATTGAACTTCGCGCACCATCTGATTAATATTATCCCTTCGCCAGTCATTAATATCCGTAAATCCGCGGTTAAACTTGACAAACGTAAGTGAATCCTCATTGGAAACGAGCGGTTCATATGGATAGAAATAGTCATCAAAATGGATTCCGTCTATGTCATATCTCGTGACGATATCCATAGTTACATTTCTTATAAAATCTCTCACTCCGGGGTGACCCGGATCGAGCATCTTATAGTTATTGAAACTCAGCAGCCATTCTGGATGCTGGTTTGAAACATGTTGTGCTGAGTATTCGTAGAGATCAATAATCCGGACTGCTCTGTACGGGTTCAGCCAGGCATGAAGCTCCATTCCTCTATTGTGTGCTTCGTCAATTATAAATGAAAGCGGATCAAAAAACGGCTCCGGAGCTCGTCCCTGTTCGCCGGTCAGCCAATATGACCAGGGCTCGAAATTCGATTGATAAAGTGCATCGCATTCGGTCCTGACCTGGAAAAGAACAGCATTAATTCCGGCTGCTTCAAGTTGATCAAGAATTCGGACTAAATCTGAGATGTTTTGTCCGGATGATAAGTCGTTTGATATTGGCCAGTCAATATTAGCAACTGAGGCAAGCCAGGCTCCCCTGAACAAAAATTTCGGCTGAGCAGATGTGTCTCCCGGATTACTAAAAAACATAAGTACTGCAAAGAGTAAAAAGAGCCGGGCAATTCTTCTTAATGGCATATGACGACCTGTTTAATATTTTTTCATGAATTTATTAAAATAGTTAAAATTGAAATTATTTAATTCTGCTTTGTATTTATAGCTGTTCAATTGAATACATTTATACAAAGAAAGTCAAAATTAATTGAATGTGGTGCAGATCAAAGACTACAGGCGAAAAGTGCCGTTTCTTTTATTAGAGAATGAGAATAATTATATTTATAGGCTTGATGTAAGATAAAACCTTAGCTTTGATTGGAGCAGAATTTAATGGCGAATAGAATATTAATTGTTGATGATGAGAAAGCAATAAGAGAACCCCTCGCAATGATCCTCGGGGAAGAGAAGTATGAAACTGACACTGCCGCCGACGGTGAAGAAGCGTTAAATAAAATCCGTGAAAATGATTATGATGTTGTTCTGTCAGATATTAAAATGCCAAGGATAGACGGTATTCAATTACTTGCAGAAACTTCGAAGCTCTCCCCGAACACTTTTTTTATTATTATGACAGCATACGCATCTGTTGAAACAGCGATTGAGGCATTGAGACAGGGAGCCTATGATTATTTGATCAAGCCTGTTGAGTTCGATGATCTGCTTATCAGAATGAAAAGGCTGTTTGAATACCGCAAAATGTACAATGAAAATAAATTGCTAAGGCGGAAAGTCTCTGAGGATTTTTCTTTTGACAAGATTATCGGTCAGAGTGAACCAATGCAGCGGGTTTTCCGTGTCATTAAAAAAGTAGCTGAAACCAACAGCAATGTACTGATTTCGGGGAAGAGTGGAACCGGAAAAGAGCTCGTTGCCAAAGCAATTCATTATAATAGCAAGAGAAAAGATAAAATATTTCTTCCGGTTAACTGTGGAGCAATATCCGAAAATCTAATAGAAAGTGAATTGTTCGGACATAAAAGGGGATCATTTACCGGTGCAACCGAAGAAAAAATGGGACTCTTTAAGGTTGCTGAAGGCGGAACTCTTTTTCTGGATGAAATTGGCGAGCTTCCCCTTAATCTTCAGGTTAAACTTCTCAGAGCGCTCGAAGATAAGCAGTTTCTTCCCGTTGGTGCGACAAAAACTGTTACCGCAGATGCCCGCATAATCGCCGCAACAAATCAGAATCTTTTCGAGAAAGCTAAGAACGGTGAATTCCGCGAAGATCTTTATTATCGGCTGAATGTTGTTGAAATCAAACTCCCCTCATTAAATGAAAGAAAAGAAGATATTCCTTTACTCGTCAACCATTTTATCGAAAAGTATTGTAAGGAGATGGGAAAGAAAATTCTCGGTGTTGAAAACGATACTATGAAAGCACTAATGGGTCATGACTGGCGCGGTGGTGTGAGAGAACTCGAAAATGTTATTGAACGGGCAATTATTTTTACTGCGGGCGATACAATTACAATGGATGACTTGTCCGAGAATATCAGGGGTAATTCAATACAATACGGTTTCCCGGATTCGCTTAAAGAAGCCGTTAGAAATTTTGAACGGGATCATATACTGAAAACAATTAAAAAATTTGGAATGAATAAGGATGAAGCAGCAAAAGCGTTAGATATAGGGCTTTCATCGCTTTACAGAAAAATGGATGAACTCGGTATTCCTACAAAATCCCCCAAAGAACATGAAATGATGTAAAACGTAAATTTTATTATTAATTAACCGGCAGTAAAATGAAAAAAACATTTTTAATAATGCTTCTGGCTGTGTTCACGGCAGCCTCATTTGCACAGAACTCAGCAAAAATATCGGACCGCTTGTCGCAAAAAATAAATAATGGTGAAAAAGAAATTCTTGTCTGGGTATATCTTACAGATAAAGGCAGCGGGATTGAAAAATATTTTAATGCTCCGGAAAAAGTTGTTACGAAAAGATCACTGGAGAGAAGAGCTAAAAGAAGTTCAATTGAAAGCCTGATAGATTTCGATGATCTTCCGGTAAATCAGACATACGTTAAAACGCTTGTTCAGCAGGGTGTAAAGATAAAGCAGCAAAGCAGATGGTTTAATGCCGTTAGCGCATTTCTCTCTCCTGCTCAGATAGAGACAATTGAAAAATTATCCTTTGTGAAGAAAATTGATATTGTGAACAGGATATCTTCATCGAGGAGATTTTCTGAAACTTCTACTGACGCAGAATTCTCAGAACAAATTTCCGATAAAGGAATTTTTTCATATAATTATGGTGCATCTCTCACACAAATGCAGCAGATCAATGTTCCGGCAGTTCATGACCTGGGCATTTATGGGCAGGGCGTTCTTGTATGTGTTCTTGATGCCGGATTTAACAGGTTGACCCATGAGTCATTTTCAAATATGAATATTCTCGACAAGTGGGATTTTGTCAATAACGATCCCGATGTTGGTGATGGTTCTGATATGGGCGAGGGATCGCACGGAACGCAGACTCTTTCTACAATCGGCGGATTCAAAGAAGGGCAGTTAATCGGCCCTGCTTTCGGCGCCGATTATATTCTTGCAAAAACAGAAAACACTGACAGTGAAACACCGGTTGAAGAGGATAACTGGGTTGCCGGTATTGAATGGGCAGACAGTCTCGGGGCTGACGTTTCATCAACTTCCCTTGGTTATATTGGTTTTGATTCGCCATATGTCGGTTATACCTGGCAGGATATGGACGGAAACACAGCCGTAATTACGATTGCAGCAGACCTTGCGGTTAAAAGGGGAATTGTTGTTGTTAATTCAGCCGGAAACGAAGGATATGATGCCACTCACAATACACTCGGCGCACCCTCAGATGGAGACAGCGTAATAGCAGTCGGAGCAGTAACATCTTCAGGAACAAGATCATCTTTCAGCTCTGTCGGGAATACAGTGGATGGCAGGATCAAGCCCGATGTTATGGCTATGGGTTCATCGGTTACAGTTGCCAGTCCATACAGCAATACAGGTTATACATCATCAAGCGGCACATCATTCAGCTGTCCGCTCGCTGCGGGTGTTGCAGCGCTCATAGTTTCTTTTAATCCTGCACTCACACCAATGCAGGTCCGGGATATTATGCGTTCAACTGCTTCAAATGCAGCCACACCCAACAGGGAGTATGGCTGGGGTATTCTGAACGCTTATGAAGCGATACTCATTTCAGGATCACCGGACAATGTTCCGCCGGATCCTGTCAATGATCTGTCTGTTCTTAATATTACTTCAAATTCTCTTACTATGCAATGGACTGCCCCGATGGATTCATCTGTCGGCGGGATAAAACAGTATGACATAAGAAAATCCACCACACCAATCAACACATTGAATGATTTTAACAATGCTGATCAGGTTGTCTTCTCAGGCATTCCGGCAGAGCCTGGTTCATCTGAATCCATACTTATTGAGGGACTCGAATTTTCAACCACCTATTATTTTGCACTCAGGGCAGCCGATTTCTGGGAAAACTGGTCGGATCTGTCGAATCTTGCATCCAGTACGAGCCTTGCCGCACCTGTATTGGCAGTCGATCCTGAAAGCATAAGTCTTAATCTTAATCCGGGCGTTTCTGACAGCAGAACAATTACACTGACAAATAATGCAGGGTCTCCATCTACCCTCGACTATAACGTTGCACTTACGAACAACACTTTCCCGGGCGGAGAGAAAATAGCTCTTAAGCTAAATTCCGCCGGACAGATAAAATTAGATTCGGGTGACAAAGAAGAAGATGGTGTTCTTTTCGGGTCAGGATTAAAAGGTTATGGCGGACCCGATATTTTTGGTTACGAGTGGATTGACAGTGATGAACCTGACGGTCCGCAATATGTCTGGGAAGATATCGCTGCAACAGGAACTCTGGCTACTGACTGGACACCTACAGGATCATTTAATGCCAAGGACGAAGGCTATGCGGGTCCTTTTGCAATTGGATTCAGTTTTAAGTTTTACGGAGTGGAATATCAGAATGTTTACGCCAGTTCAAACGGATTTATTTCACTTATTAATCCAGGCGGCAATAGTTTTACAAATAGTCCGATTCCTTATGCAGATGATCCGAATGCATTCATTTCTCCGATCTGGGATGATCTCGATGGCAGCAGTACCGGTACAGTCCATTACAAACAGGATGGATCACGGTTTATTATCCAGTACACTGACTGGGGTGAATACTCAGCATCCGGTAAATTTACTTATCAGGTAGTTCTATACTCAAGCGGCAAAATATTGGTTTATTACAAACAACTCACCGGCGATCTGGTTTCTTCCACTGTCGGTATTGAGAACCATAATGGAAGTGACGGACTTCAGGTTGCTTACGGGGCTTCGTATCTTAAAAATAATCTCGCGGTAAAATATTCATCAGAACCCGACTGGCTTACAACAGGAGCCCTCAGCGGAACAATAACAACAGGGAACAGCGCCAATCTCGAACTGAATTTCAATACTGAAGATTTGCCCCTCGGCGTTTATACAATGGATGTTGAAATAAGCTCGAATGATCCCGTGAATCCGCTAAAAGTTGTTCCGGTGACAATGCTTATTGGAGAAGGGGGACTCGTTACTGCATCGGGGGTTATGCAGGATGGCTGGAATCTTGTTTCCGTACCGGTAAATACGCAGAATATGGCTGCCGCTGATATATTTGATGAAGCAGTATCACAGGTATTCGGGTATGATGACGGCTATTATATGGCAGAGATGTTATCAAATGGAACAGGATATTGGGTCAAATACTCCGGCAACCACGATATTTCTCTGACAGGCACACAGCCCGGAGGCTCGGTTGCTGTTCAGGCTGGATGGAATATGATTGGCGGGTATGATACTGATGTCCCGGTCTCTTCTATCGTAAGCTCACCTGCAGGAATTGTCGTATCTGAATATTTTGGTTTCAATTCAGGATACGCAGTTGCAAATGCTCTGACAGCCTGGCATGGGTATTGGGTGAAAGTTTCTCAGGCTGGCGCTCTCTCTTTCAGTGCACCAAAGAATTCCGGAAAAAACACTGCCAATAAGTATGACGGCATGAGTAAAATCTCGGTCAGCAGCTTAGAAGGAGGAAACGGAGTGCTTTATATCAGCCGTCAGGCGGTTGCAGAAGCAAACTTTGAAATGCCTCCTAAATTTGCAGACGATGTTTTTGATGTACGGTTCGAAGACGGAACATTTGCTGCTGAAAGATCAGGTCTTCCGATTGAGATTTTGATATCCGGAAAACCAGGGGTGATTAAAATCAGCGTTGATGAAAATGATCTGGTTCCATACATTTTATCGAATGGGAAACTGACTCCTGCATTAGGGAGCGATGGTGTTTATACTATTAATAAATCAGCGGGCGACAGGATTTTTCTTAATGAAAAAATGATTCCTGATAATTTCGAAGTTGCACAGAATTATCCGAATCCGTTTAACCCCTCGACAAATATCGGAGTAAGTCTTCCAGAGCAGGGAACAATTGAATTAAGAATCTTTGATGCGATTGGTCAGCAAGTTGAAATGAATACTTATGCGCTTGATGCCGGCAAGCATCAATTGAATTGGAATGCTTCAGCCTTCGGCGCCGGAGTGTATTTCTATACGGTTTCATACCGTGGGAATGACGGCAGCACAGGAATGCAGTCCAGGAAGATGATTCTTCTCAAATAAATTTTCGGCCCTAAATTTCTGATTAGAAGGCTGTCTCAAAAGGGCAGCCTTCATTTTATCTTTTCGATGGAAATAAAGCCAAAAAACCACAAATAATAAATCAACCGAGTTGTGAAATGATAATTTTCAAATACTCTTCGTGTTCCCCGGTAATAAAATTACAAAGAGTAAGCTGAAAAAATCCTACTTCATTATCTTTGTGTCCGGAGTGCCGAGTTCCTTCAGCAGTTCTGTCCCATCTCCGATATTCCCGACCACCCAAAGTACATAGCGGATATCAACCCCGATAGAGCGGCTGTAAGAATCATCCCATGCAAAATCGTTTATTGTAGCTTCGAATGCCCTGTCAAAATTCACACCGACAAGTTTGCCTTCAGAATTCAGAACGGGCGATCCGGAGTTTCCACCGGAAGTGTCAGTATTATAAAGCATTGCAACAGGTATCCTGGGATTTTTATCATCAGCTAAGTATTGCTGATAGGTAGCTTTAACATTATCCGGAAGATAATAATCACCCGCCTGATGACTCTTTTCAAGTACTCCCGCAAGAGTGGTCAGCGGTTTATACTCCATTGCATCGGCAGGAGAATAGCCTTTGATCTCACCGTAAGTAAGCCGCATTGTTCTGTTTGCATCAGGAATAAATCCTCTTTTATCCCAGAGCATCTTCACTTCTGTAAGGTCAGCATATAGTTTATTGAGTGTCCCTTCAAATTCTTCGTTTTTATGTGCAATCCCGCTTTTCTTTTCTGAAAGTGCAGTGAAAAAGTCGGCGATCTCTTTTGGGCAGGAAGCTAACGATTCCTGGTCGCTCATCAGAACCTCAAGGCTGTCTTTATCAAGGGAGATAAGGAAATTAAAAACTATGCCGGCAGACTCAGAGGCGGAATATTTCCCGTTTTGAGTTATTATTTCTTTAATTCCCGGAGTTTCTGCCCCTTCTGTGAACATATAATCCATGAATTTTCTTAGTGTTAAGGTATCCTTCTCCTTGAAATCGCCCGAAATCCTGCTCCTTGTACGAATGAGGTTTTCTTCTTTATAGGCTGATATTCGTTTATCATCCTCTTTAAGGAGTTCCTGATTCATTTCATAAACAGCGGAAAAGGATGTTACCTCAGAACAAATCCGCGCCATAACCTGAAACCAAAGATCAGCCGCTGACTGTGAAGTATATTCCTCATAAGCTTTAGTAAGAGATGGGAACAGCATTCCATATTTTTCCTTCAGATCAGAATCGGAGTTGATGAAATTCTGTAATTCACGTTCTTCCTTAACTTTGGAGCTTATGAGGTCCAGTTTACGGATTCCCTTTAATTTTCCCCTGTAATTTTTTTCTCTGTTTGCAAGACTTTTAATAGTGGAAGCGTACTTCAGTCTGAGTGCATCAGATTCCTTACTGAGTTCTTCCATGTAATCTATTGCATAAGCATAATGTTTCTGGATCAACGGTAATTCATATTCATTCTGATATCTCAGGAAGAATGATGGGCGGTGTCTGAATGTGCGGGCAGGATAACCCATTATAAAAACAAGATCATTCTCGGAAACACCTGTCGGATCAATTTCGAGAAATCTTTTGGGCCTGAAAGGAACATTTGTCGAATCGTATTTTTCAGAAGTGCCATCTTCCGATACATAAGCTCTTAAAAATGTAAAATCACCTGTGTGGCGTGGCCATACCCAGTTATCGGACTCTCCGCCGAATTCCCCGATGCTTCTCGGAGGGGCATAAACTATACGGATATCCTTGAGGGTTTTATAGACAAAGAGCACGTATGAACTTCCCGGGATCATTTCGGCGACAGATGCAGTGACTGATGCGGATTCATTTGTGTTTTCCTTCTCGATTTCTTTCAAAACCCGGCTGAGTTTTTTCTTGCGGTCTGCTCCTGAGAGTCCTGTAATTGCCTCAAGGACTCTGACAGAAACATCACTGTATGATTCAATAATACTGGCAGTTATTCCTGCTGCGGGAATTTCCCCCTCACGGCTTTTGGAAGAAAACCCGTTTTCGAGGTAATTATTCTCAAGCGAACTTGCATCTGCAATGGCTCTGAATGCGCAGTGGTGGTTGGTAATAATGAGTCCTTCTCCTGATACAAAAGAACCGCTGCATCCGCTTAAATTAACCATTGCATCAACGAGGCTGATACTCCCGGGATTATATATATCCTCCGGTGAAATCCGGAATCCGGCTTTTTTAAAGTCGATTTTATTCAATTCGCTGAGCGGGTACATTCCCTCTTCCGGGGATGCGGGCAGAAAGCCGGAAAAAACAATAAAAATAAAAGCGAGTGAAAAGAGTTTGATATATTTTCTGGTTATTGAAATTGAACTAATTTGCATTATTCTCTCATTTATCTGATTAAAGTGCAAATATATGAAGTTTGTAAATAATTAGAGCAGGCTTTTAAATTGAAAATCAGGCGGAAAAATTGGCGGATTTTATAATTATTGGCGCAGGTTATGGCGGACTGGCATCAGGTGCGCTCCTTGCGAATTCGGGATTTGAAGTGCAGGTTCTCGAGTCGCATGTTTATCCCGGCGGCTGCGCTTCATATTTCAAAAGGAAAGAATTCCTTTTTGATGTCGGAGCAACAACTTTAAGCGGTGTGAAAGCAGATCAGCCCCTCAGTATGCTTTTTGACGAATTAAATCTGAAACCTGATTTAATTAGAATTGACCCGGGAATGATAATCAGAATGGATGGAAAAGAACTGCGGCGATTTTCAGATCAGGAAGCATGGACAAACGAAACTGAGCAGATATTTAAGATCGATGGCATTGGAAAGTTTTGGGATAAAGTTTATAAGACTGATTCAATTGTGTGGGAATTGCTGAAAGAAAACAAATTACTTCCGCCCGCCAATCTTCGGGAGCTTGTAACTTTGATCAAACCAGTAAACCTTAAGGGTATCCGGATTTTACCGGGATTATTCAAATCGTTCGGGAGTGTTCTTTCTTCAATGCAATTAAAAACCACGCAAAAATTTCATCGATTTATTGATGAGCTGCTTCTGATAACGGCACAAAACACAGCGTTAAAAACACCCTGGACTTTAGGCGCAATGGGACTTGCGTATCCCGCTGAAACTTATTATCCGTCCGGAGGAATGTTCAGACCCGCCAAATTGCTTGAAGAGAAGATTCTGTCATCCGGAGGAGCAGTCCGTTATAAAGAAAAAGTGGTTTCAGTTGAACAACACAAAGATTATTACTTTGTAAAGACAGCCAAAGGAAACCGTTACAAGGCAAAGGGAATTATCTCAAATATCCCGGTTTGGAATATGTCCGCTATTACTGATGGAGCAATTTCAAATTATTTTGAAAAAATCGCGGGGCGTACAGGCGCTGCATGGGGAGCGGTCACTTTGAATTTTGCGATTGAAAGCGCGAAAGAGTTGGAATCTTTATACTACCAGATTCACACAAAAGAAAAAGTGCCGCACTGTCATTCGCAGTCATTTTTTGTTTCATTTTCAGCCGCTGCAGACAGACTTAAAGCCCCCGTTGGCTGGAGAAGTGTAACGATTTCCCTGCACAGTGAAGCCGCGCAGTGGTTCGGACTAAGTAAACCGGAATATGAGCGCAGAAAAAGTCAGATAAAAGATGCGATTCTCAAGGAATTCCGGGCGGCATTTCCTGAGTTTGATGGATGCAGAATCGAGCATGTCCTTCCCGGTACGCCGGTTACTTTTCAGTTTTATACGCAGAGGCATATCGGTTTTGTCGGAGGCATTCCTCATTCCATTGAAAACAGTCTTCTGAAATTCCCGCCCAACAAAACACCGTTTAATAATTTCTACATGGCAGGCGATACAGTTTTCCCGGGACAGGGAACTCCCGCTGTTGTCCTTGGGGCTATAATGGTGTGGCGGAGGGTGATGGGAGAAAAAGGCTTTTAAGAATATTCCCCGAATTGGTTTAATAGCTTTTTGATTTGAATAACATTAGATAAGTTTAGCGGAGGAAAAAAAGAAAAAAGTAATCAGATATTCTCGTGGGACTTTAGGGACAAAGACAACGCGGTCCGTCGTGTTCCCAAAGTTCAAAAAAAAGTGGAAATATCACTGTATGCTTCCCGGGCTGTTCATCCGCAAGAATTCTAACGGCTTATAAATATTATAATAATCACGTAATATTTATAATTGTATTTTCCGGGAGCATAATGTAACGGCACTTTTTACCCCTTTCCTGCCTTATATGTATCCTCATTGCCGCCGAATCAATATCCATTATGGTGAGATTTATAAATTCATTCAGCTTAATCCTGCTGAATATATTAGTATAAAAATTGCCTTGTGCCTGATGTTTTCAATAAATTCAAGAAAGAGTTTGACCGAGGAAAGATAGTTTTCTATCGTTTGTTCTGAGTAGTTTTCAACTTGTAACATCCGATCAAAGCTTAACAAAATTTATTGCTTTATCAAAAATATTAGTGTATTTTACGTAATATATACAAATAAATATAACTTATATTCCTGCTATATACAATTGGGTATAGCGGGATGTTACCGCCAATACTAAAAAACGACGACAGTGCAATATGATGAGACAACAAAACCATGCAACGAAAGTGAAAATTTTGAATCAATATATTTAATATGGCTACATACACAATTGTAATTTACAGTCTAATAATTGGCTGGACACTTTTCTCAATTTATTATATCTATCGAGTTTGGGCTCAGAAGAAAGTAATTAATTATGTATATGAATCAATTCCGACTGTTTTCACTACACTTGGAGTATTAGGAACATTTGTAGGTATTTATTTCGGACTACAACATTTTGATGTAGATAAAATTACAGAAAGTATTCCGCCACTATTGGAAGGTATGAAAACAGCTTTTTCCACTTCAATTTGGGGTATTGTACTTTCTTTAATATTTGGCAAAGCCTCTCAAATTATCCTGCATGGTGTTGAACAAAAATCACCACCCAAACCTACTGATGAACTTGCCGCTCTGCAAGAAATAACATTATTACTAAAAGAAGGAAATAAAAAATCAAATGATAATTTGCTATTACTTAACAAATCCCTTATTGGCGAAACAGATGATAGTATCTCTACTCAAATAATAAAGCTTAGAAATCAATTTACTGAATTTGATAATAAACAAGATTTTCAAAATAAAACTTTAGAGAAAGTTCAATTAGCACTTGGTGGTGATGGAGAAACAAGTTTGTTGACACAAATACAGAAGTTAAGAGCCGAGCAAAATGAATATTCAAAAGACAACAAGAAAAACATTGATTGGATTATTGAATCAATGAACAAAAATAATGAACTTATACGGCAGAAATTTGATGAGTTTTCCGAACTTTTAGCTAAAAACAATACAGAAGCATTGGTCGAAGTAATGAAAGATGCTACTGAACAGTTTAATGCTCAGATGTCTGCATTAATTGAAAAATTAGTTCAAGAAAACTTCAAAGAGCTAAATAATAGCGTACAGCGAATGAATCAGTGGCAACTTGAAAATAAGGAGATGATTATTTCGCTGACAAATCAATTTAAAGAAGTTTCTAATGAATTTGCAATTTCGTCAGTTGCTATTAAAGAGATTACGGAAAACACAACAAAGCTTACAAATGAAAACAGTCATTTAACTAAACTAATTGAAGAACTTCAAAAAGTTCTTATTGATGACACTAAATTTCAAGAAATTGTTGGAAAACTTGCAACAACTATAGATACACTACAAGAAAATACAGAAGCATTTGACGAGACAACAGAAAAGTTGAATACATGGGTTAAAAACCAAATGAATTTTAGCGATAGCGTTGCCAAATTACTTACAAGGTTAGAAAATATTGATAAAATCAAAGACATAAACGAAGTATTTTGGGAAAACACTAAAAAACAACTTAATGAAGGTGTAGGTGTGATTGAAAAAGCGAGCAAAAGACTTTCAAATGACCTTGAAAATATCAACTCTGAATTTTATGAAAGATTAAATGATACTCTTCAAAATCTTGACACTCTGATTCAGAGAATTATTGCCAACTATAAAAAATAAAAAATATGGCATTGGCTAAAGGTAAAGGCAGTAGTAATGAAAGTAATTGGATTTCATTCTCAGATATAATGACTGGGTTAATGGTTATATTTATGTTTATTGCCATTTCATATATTGTAGAAGTTCAAAAAAAACAAAAAGAAAGAGATATTATATTTGAAGAATTTAAGGCGACTAAAGAGCAATTATATGCAGAATTAGAAAATGAATTTAAAGATGATTTCAAAGAATGGCAGGTTGAATTAGACAAAGACTTATCAATAAAATTCACTAATCCCGAAGTACTTTTTGAATCAGGTCAAACGAATATTCGACCCTATTTTGCACAGATATTGACTGAATTTTTCCCACGATATTTTACAATTCTTATGCAAGAGAAATACAAAAATAAAATTGCAGAAATTAGAATTGAAGGGCATACTGATACAGTTGCTGCATTAATATTTGACAACGACCCTTATATTGGAAATATCATGCTATCCCAATTAAGGTCAGCTCAAGTTTTAAAATATTTCAGAAACATGGACTATTATAAAAATTTAAGTTCAAAAGATGAACAGCGTTTACAATTTTGGATAACCGCAAATGGTTTGTCATTTGGGCGGACATTAGATGATAACAAACAATTAACTGCATTAACAGGTAAGAAGGCAAACAATAATTATTCTCGCAGAGTTGAATTTAGAATAATTACAACAAGTGAAACACTTATAGAGCAAGTCCTAAAAGAAATTTCAAAATAATATGTTATATCAATTTGAAATATTAGACAAAAAGCTTGATGAATGGGGATTCCCAATCATAAATGGCAATAGTGGATTTCAATCAATTAGGACAGACTTTAAAAAAGCGTATAAAGCTGGTAAGATAGAGTTTCGAGAAGATGGTATATATTTAATTCACGACGGTCAAGAATGGAAAGGTTATATATATATGCCTACTTATCGGGTTGAAAAGTATGGACAGGTTTCACGATTTCATTTGAAAAGGTGTTCGGTCATTGATGATTTTATCACAAGCGGTATGTTTAATACTTATTATCATTGGTCTAATAACGCACACAATGATATAATTGATAGGGATACAAAAAAAGTTCATAAGGAACAAACTCTTCAACTTTGTAGTAAATGTCGTGAAGAACTTTTTGATGATATTGTAGATACCGAAGATTTTTTTAACACCCTTGCATCAGACGATTCTAATGATTCAGATATTGAGATTGATATTTTTGGATATGCCCGAGAATGGCAAAAGATAAGTAAAAATTACAGAGCTAAACAAGATTTTAAATGCGAATCATGCTCTATTCAGATTACAAACCCAGTAGATAGAAGATATTTACATACTCACCATAAAAACGGCGATAAAACTAATAACAAAGAATCAAATTTAGAATGTTTATGCATTCTCTGTCATTCTTATAAGGATATTAGGCACGAAGAATATTTTGATAAAAAAAGAATGTTAAAAGAAATCAGTGCATTTGTAAAATCATATCGAACTGATTTGGCGAAAATTAATAATCCATATCTTAAAAGGTATGACAATGAACAAATTAAATAAAGCACATGGCGGTAACAACGGGTATAAAACATTTGGCGGTCGGTGGTTTATCAAGCGTTTCAGCTCGTATCAAAAGTAGTTGTAACTTGATAGGAAATCGCTTCGAAATGCCAAACGTTTCATACACGCAACCGTTGTAATCCATTTTAAACCAAGACAATGAATAATACAATTGACAAACTTAAAAGAATAAAAGTAGATGCCTTGTATGGCAAGAAAAAACACTTTAACGCTGCCGTCAGAATTGAAAAAACACATTTACGAATTGGGGTTCCTCTTATAATTATTAATGTAGTGACAGGTTCTCTACTTTTTTCCGTTCTGACTGACAACACAACAAATTGGGTAAAATATATTCCTTTGGTTTTGGCATTTATTGCTGCCCTGTTAAGTGGATTTCAAACCTATTTCAACCTACCCAAAAAAGTAGAGGGTCACAGAAGAGTTGGAAATAAGCACCTTTCAGTTATGAAAAAATGTGACAGATTACAGGGGTACATCGCAGATAACCTAATAACTAACAATGATTTGGTTCTTAGAATTGAAGAATTAGCTACCGAAATTGAAGAAATAAATAAAGAGGCTGAGTCATATCCGACTTCAAAAAAGGATTATGAACTAGCAAAAAAAGGAATCGAAACCGGAGAAGAAACTTACACTTCAACAGAATTAGAAATTTGATATGGCAAGTTCAATCGATACATATTTGAGAGATTTATCATACTCTTTTTATCTAAAAAAAGATTCAACAGAGATTTCAAAAATAAATACATCAAAAACAAACTTGTTAGCAAACCTCGACAAAGAACTTGGAATTCTAATAAAACGAAGATTTGTTTTTGGTTCTTATGACAGAGACACAATTTTGCCAAGGTCAATCGATAGCAAATCTGATATTGATATCATGGTTGTTTTTAATCATACAGACTATGAAAGAACACCTGAAACTTACAGAGCTTGGTTAATAAATTTTGGAGACAAATACTACAAAAACAGATACGGCTCAGAAGTAGTCCGCTCTTTTCCAACAGTAACAATTAGACTCGGAAATATTCACTTCGACCTTGTTCCTGCAAAAGAAGAAAGTATCTATCCCTATATTCCGGGTGCTTATGGATGGCAATCAACAGACCCAAATGATGTAAAGACAAAACTTACAGAAGCGAACACAAAATATAATCAAGTAGTAAGACCAATAATACGTTTACTAAAAGCTTGGAATTGTACTCATGGCTACCCATTTGATTCTTATCAACTTGAATTAGAAATAACTCAAATGAATTTTCACGGAGATAATGTTCAGAGCGGATTTTTCTGGGCAGTGAGACACTTGTCAACTAGTTGGAGTGACCCACAAACAAAAACAGACAAAATCAATAGTTTAAGATATAATATTGATAAAGTAGCAGAATCATTAGAAGCCTATGATGTTACTGCTGCAAAAAGGTGGTTACATAGAGTTCTTCCATATGGATAAAAGAAAAAAACGGCATACAACACAGTACATATTGCAGGGCGGGGTTTGGTGGTACGCCAACCGCGGATTCTCGTTTCGCAGTTCCGTGTCCTTCGAACAGGAACGCTCTCCAAAATCCGCCCCGACAACATGTACCAACCGTTAGCAACCATTTTAAAACCGACAGCGAGCCAATTGCCAATTGAAAGATAATGGAAAGAGTCATACCTTCATGGGATATATTGAATAGCTTAAAACAACCATTAACCAATGGAGAAAGGGCTTTGATTGAATTTTTAGATGACCATTTAACCAAAGACCGTAATTTCAATGGTGATGATTTGACAAAATATAATGGATGGTTGATTTTTGTTCAACCTTTTTTAAATGGTTGTCGTCCTGATGTAGTTATCGTAAATCCTTTTGTCGGGATTCAGATTATTGAAGTCAAGGACTGGGATTTAAATAACTATTGGTTTGAGAAAAAAGATAGTGGAAAATTTGAGTTTTGTGTTCATGATAGGAATGGCTCATATCTAATAAAGTCACCAGTTCATCAAGTTGAATATTATAAAGAAAAGCTTTCTGGTCAATTGATTCCGCAACTGGGCGAAGCTATTGATTCAGACCAAAGAAAATTTGGATTAATAAGAACTTCAGTATATTTCCATAAAGCAAGAACTGAAACAGCCCAAGAATTATTTAAACGACAAGTTCCTAACTTTGATTATTTCCCCATATTCGGTTATGATTTATTATCAAGTACAAATATTCGAAAAATTGTGCCTGATAGCTATTTGACTAAAAGTTATTACTGGAATTCAGATTGGAATAAAGAAGTTCTATTTTGGTTAAATCCACCTTTTCATTCTATAGAACAAACGGTTCGACTGACTTTGAATAAATATCAAAAGTTATTTGCTGAACCTAAAACTGGACATTACAGAGTAAGAGGAGTTGCTGGCAGTGGAAAGACACAAGTTTTGGCATATCGTGCTGGAGAATTAGCTTCAAAAGGATTTAGAGTGCTTATTTTATCTTTTAATATTACTCTTTGGCATTATATAAGAGATATGGTTCAAAGAAGCCCTTTTGAATTTGAATGGAATAGATTTACATTTAACCATTTCCATGGTTTTTGCAAAGATATACTTAATGAATTTGGTGAAAAATGGCCGAGCGAATATGGTGATGATGAAAGTATTTTTAGGGAAGTTGTTCCCTCAAAAGTAATTTCAGTTCTTTCAAAAGGTGATTATGAAAAATATGATGCTGTTCTGATAGATGAGGGTCAAGATTACTATTTTGAATGGTATAATATGCTTTGTAAATTTCTTACAAACAGAGATGAAGTAGTTGTCGTTTGCGATAAAAAACAAAATATTTACGGTCGAGCAATGGAATGGCTTGATAAAAGGCGTGCCGGTGTCGAAAAATTTGGAGATTGGATTGAGCTAAAGACCGTAGTTAGGATGCCTGAAGGAGTTGCTAACATGACTAAACGATTTAGTGAGAAATTTGAGTTGAGTCAAGATGTAAGAGTTGAAAATATTGAAAGACCTGATTTATTTAATCAATATATTGAGCATACTGTTTGGGAAAATATAGATGAAAATGATTGGCTTTCAAAAGTTAATGAAGCGTTTGAATTAATAAAAAGTAATGGGACTTCCAAACATGGCTCTGATACTGTTATTTTGTTACCTGACAAAAATTATGGCTTTGAATGTGTTAAATTCTTTGAAACACAAAAGAATATAAAAGTAAATCACGTTTTTGAAGATGATTCTGAAAAAAGGTATCATCGGCACAAAAAAGCATTTTGGATGGGCGATGGTCGTCTTAAAATATCTACAATCCATAGTTTTAAAGGATGGGAGGTATTAAATGTGATTATTTATATTCCTGAATCATTTTGGGGCGGATTGGAATTAAATGATAGAAAAGTTTATACGGCAATGACAAGAACTCGACAAAATTTGATAGTTTTAAATTCTAATAAAAGATATTGGGATTTTGGAGAAGAATTACCAAAAAGATGGAAATAAAAAAGGTTGCTAACAACGGGTATAAAACATTGGGGTTTAGTCAGTTATAATGTATTTGCGCCCGTTTCGTGTTTCTTCTCGTGGGATACAGACGCGCCTCGCAATCCCCAGCGTTTCATACCGCCAGCCGTTATCGTTCATTATAAAAGAACGCATTTGGCAAACTATAAACCAGATTCAATATGGTTCGTATCTTAATATGAGCAAAAAAAAAAAAGATACATAACTAAAGAGAATTCGGTTAAATTATTTGAATCAACAAAGATTAGAGTTCATTGGAATAATGAACAAAAAAGATGGTAATTCTCATATATTGCACCCCAAAATAGTGAGAGAGGTATAAGGTGGAGAGTAAATGATTGATTCAGAGGCACGAAGTGGAGCGAAGCGGAACGTAGTGCCTCTGAATCTGGCGAAAAATTTTTGCGGCATTTTACTATTTTTCTAACACTATTTTTAGGAGAACCTAATGCCATTTAAGACAAACAAAACAGCGGAAGACAGGGCTGGGTTAAGAAATGAAGAATGAAATTATTGAAGGTTTGGTCAAATGACATTATACAAGAGCAAATACCGCATTGAATCAGCGAGATTAAAAAATTGGGATTATTCTTCAGCAGGATCATATTTTGTCACCATCTGCACCAAAAGCCGTGAACATTATTTTGGAAATATTTGTGATGGCAAAATGGTGTTATCAGAAATCGGTAAAATTGCTAATGAATACTGGGCAAAAATACCGAACCATTTTCAATTTGTGGTTTTGGGTAAATTGATTATCATGCCAAATCACGTTCACGGTATTATATCCATTGTTTCCCCTGCCACCGCCGGGTCCCCTGTATTCGTCGGTTCCCCTGTAGAGACGCCCAAATTGGGCGTCTCTACGGATATAAATACGGATATAAATACAAATACGGATAAGAATTGGAAATCCGGCAACCTGGGGGTTATTATTAATCAATACAAACGCGCGTGTACCATCAACATTAGAAAAATATTACCTGATTTTTCATGGCAGGCACGATTCCATGATCATATAATCCGCAACAATGATGAATTACACAGAATAGAAAAATACATTATAGAAAACCCTGTTAATTGGTTGACAGATGATTTACATAGCAAAAATTAGGGGGATTCAGAATGGAAAATAACAATCAATCCTCCTTCATTCTATTCAAAACCGAAGACGAAAAAATATCGGTCGATGTTCGCTTTGAAGATGAAACCGTTTGGCTTTCACAGGAACAGATGGCACAGCTTTTTGGAAAAGGCCGAACAACTATTACCGGACATATTCAAAATATATTTAAAGAGGGCGAGTTAAACGAGGATGTGGTATGTCGGAATTTCCGACTAACCACTCAGCATGGCGCCATTGAGGGCAAAACGCAGGAAGTTTCCGTAAAGTTATACAATCTCGATGTCATTATTTCTGTCGGGTACCGCGTAAAATCCCATAGAGGTACTCAATTCCGCATCTGGGCTACCAAACGGCTCAATGAATATATTCGCAAAGGTTTTACCATGGACGACGAACGCCTGAAAAATCTGGGAGGCGGCGGTTACTGGAAAGAGCTGCTGCAAAGAATCCGCGACATTCGGGCATCCGAGAAGGTTTTTTATCGTCAGGTACTTGATATTTATTCAACCAGTATTGACTATGATCCTAAAGCAGATGTTTCCATTGCATTTTTCAAAAAAGTGCAAAATAAAATTCATTATGCCGTTCACGGACAAACAGCCGCAGAAGTCATTTTTACCCGTGCCGATGCAGAAAAAGAGTTTATGGGCTTAATGACTTTTCCGGGCAATCTTCCATACCTGAAAGATGTGGTGGTAGCAAAAAATTACCTGAACGAGAAGGAGCTTCGTTCACTTGGGCAATTAGTATCCGGGTATCTGGATTTTGCCGAAAGACAGGCAGAACGGGAACAGGCGATGACCATGAAAGACTGGGCAGAGCATTTAGATAAAATCCTGACCATGAGCGGTGAGAAATTACTACAGGGGGCGGGCTCTATAAGTCACGATACTGCCATAGAAAAAGCCACGACAGAGTATAAAAAGTATCAGCAAAAGACACTCAGTGAGGCTGAAAAAAATTATCTCGATAGTTTGAAATCATTGGAAAACCAAAGCAAGCTTCTCAACAAAATGGATGAAAAACCATGATAATCAGAAGACCGCCTCAGCACGTCACTTCGGCAAGCTCAGTGCAACGCCTGTGCTCCGTCGGAAGAGGCGATGCGCTGAGCAATATCGCAGCGGGCGGGGTTAAGAAATGAAGACTAAAACCGAAGAGGCGCTCTGCCCATCGCACAACAGCGGCTATATGGTTCCGCTTCGCTTCACCCAAATTTTTGCTCCACTGCGTTCCGCAAAAACTTCATATAGCCGCGGAACGTTATGCGGCATTTTAAAACGACATCGTAAAAATGAAAATTAGACCAGAAGAATTAACAGAAAACGGTTATGTTCTGATTGACAAGTTAGGACATAAAGAACTTGTGCCATTCATACGGACCTATATGAAAAAGCGAACAAAATATTCTTTGTTTTATTACATCAGCAATTTTATTGCTTTTGGACTAGTGGGATACTTTTTTGTTCAAGGTTACCAATTACCAAATTATAGTCTTGGTGACCGTTTTACTCATTTTTCATATGGACTGGCAATTGCATTTGCCTTGCTCCCATTACACGAATACATTCACGTTTTAGCATACAAATCACAAGGTGCGACAAATACTTCGTATGACGCTAACCTGAAAAAATTCTATTTTATGGCATTGGCAGACAAGTTTGTGGCAAATAAAAAAGAATTTCAGGTAGTTGCATTAGCTCCATTTACAGTTATCACAACTATTCTAATTATTTTGCTATTTATCGTTAATATCAATTGGACTTTGACTATTTCGAGTGTTTTGCTTGCGCATACAGCAATGTGTTCAGGAGACTTTGGACTTTTAAGTTTCTTTGAATTCCATAAAGACAAAGAACCCGTAATGTATGATGATGTAGAAAACAAAGTATCATTTTTTTATATAAAGACCTATCTTAGTGATATAAACTAATAACTGCTTAATAATCATGAAACCCTCAAAGAGTATAATTTATTGGTTTGCGCTGTTTGTATTTTGCTTTATTGCCTATCAACAGATAATAGACTACATCAGACCAAATTACACTGGCAACAATTTGACTATAAAGTATTTGCTTGGAATTGCACCGAATTTTTTTCCTGCAATTGGAATTCCTGCCTTATTTGTGATTCTAATTCCGCAATTGAAACGAACTAATAAGTGGTTAAACAAAAACAAACACCTAACAACAAATATAATTTCACTAACAGGACTTATATCGTGGGAGTTTATTCAATCTGCTTCAAATAAATTACACTTTGACTGGAACGATATTCTATGGACAATTATAGGTGCTTTAGTTTTTCAACTAATATGGACTATTACTCCAGAAGATTACAAAGAAAAGCATGAAGGAACATTAAGAAAAACGACCGCATAACAAAGGCTATATGCAATAAGGGTTTCAGTGGCAATTCAAGCGTTCTGCCCCGCATAAAATTTCGTGTCGGTGGAGAGGAAACAGCTTCGCAATTCCCTGCAGCGCATACCGCCGACCGTTAGCGTTCATTATAAAAGAACGCATTTGGCAAACTATAAACCAGATTCAATATGGTTTGTATCTTAATATGAGCAAAAAAAAAGATACATAACTAAAGAGAATTCGGTTAAATTATTTGAATCAACAAAGATTAGAGTTCATTGGAATAATGAACAAAAAAGATGGTAATTCTCAATTAATTCAGAATTTTAGCTTAAACCATAAAACGAAAATGCTATGAACGATGATATTCAAATTATTGACCTTACACCAGAAAACATTGCTGATTATGGTGTTTGCGGGTACAAAGATGCAGGGAAGCACAAAGAACTGAGAAATAAAATTGCATGGTTTAATAATTATTATGCCAAAGGACTAAAGATTAAAGCATTAATCTCGAAAAAAGGGGGTTATCAGGGAATGATTGAATACATTCCCGGAAAGTTTGCACACCGTCCGGTTAATGCAGAAGGCTACATGTTTATACATTGTATCTTTGTTGGTTTTAATAAAGAGTTCAAGGGAAAAGGTTATGCATCTGCTTTAATTGACGAATGTATAAAAGATACAAAAATGCAGAAAATGCAGGGCGTAGCGGTAGTAACAAGAAAGGGATCTTTTATGGCCAATAATGAGATTTTCCTTAAAAAAGGATTCGAAATTGCAGATAAAGCAAAACCAGACTTTGACTTACTGGCTATTAAGTTTGACAAGGCATCAACGCCTCCGGGTTTTAAGCCGGATATACTCGATAACTTAAATGATTATAAAACCGGACTTACTATAATACGATCTCCTCAATGTCCATATACTGAGAAAAACGTAAATGCTATTATAGAATCAGCAGAAAAGAAATTTAAATTAAAAACCAGCCTGATTGACTTAAAAGATTCGGAACAAGCCCAAAAAGTTCCATGTGCATTCGGAACATTTTGTATTATTTATAATGGTGAAATTATCAGTTATCATCCGATAAGTAATACACGTTTTGAAAATATATTGACTAAAATGGGTTCAATCAATAAAGACTGAGCTCAGGAGATTGAACAAAAAAGCACGAACACGCAACATGCGGGAGAAAAATTGCCGGGATTGTTGTTTATTCATAGGTAGTAACCCGCTTCACTTATTTTGTAGCCTGAGAGGAAATCGCTTCGAAACCTGCCCGCCGGCAGACTGGTAACAACCATAACGCGGTGAGGCTATGAAGGCAACGGAAATACAGGGTAGACTGAATTTTCCACCCAACATTCAACCCTCAGTCCACCTGACTAAGTTTGGACTATGGAACCTGTCCAAACTAATTTTGCATATCATTTCGTTAATTATTAAGGAAAATGATATGAAATTGAAAAAATCAAATTCGGGAATTATGTTAGGCTTAATAATTTTAGTCGGATTTCTGCCATTGGCATTTACATTTTCTCAGAAAGGGACACAACTACTACTTGAAACATCTTTTAAGTATGTGGTTTGGTGTGGACAGGCAATTATTTTGCTTACGCTGCTTTTGAAAAAACAAGATATTAGTAAAAATCAATTAATTGGATTGTCAATTCTTTTTGTGCTTGTCCCATTTTCGTTTACTTTCAATAAAAACGGGTTTGGCTTTTTAATTTTGAACAAATACACAAGTTCAATCCTTTCGTGGGCAATGGCATGTATAATGCTTGTTAAACTATTTTTCGCACAGCAATTGAAAGAAAACACAAGTGATTCAAATTGAGATGACAGCGAAACGCAAACAAGAATTACTAATAGCTTTGAGCATTTTATTGACATTATGCTCGATTGGATTTTCATTTGAAGGAACAAATTTCATTTGGTTTTGGCAGAAATATCCAATCATTCCAATACTGTTTTTATTATTTGCGTTTTTCGCGGTTCGGTATTGGCTAAAACTTGAAATAGAAAAGCAGCGATATCAAATTCTTTCCGAATATAAAAGAAATTCTGAAGAAAAAGTACAAGCAGATTTCAAATACTTACTTTCGACAAGAGAAATTGAAGTATTAGAATTGATAAATAGTGGTTTAAGCAATAAAGAAATTGCCGCTAAACTATTTATTTCATTATCTACTGTAAAGACACACATTAATAACATTTACAAAATATTGGAAGTTAAAAACAGACGAGAAGCAATCGAAAAAATAAATGGTAAATAAAAAGTCCGGACTGCCGGCAAGGGGTGGTTAAAATGCAGGTATCCAGTGGATTAGGAAACGTTATCGTTTTTTCGTAGCTTGGCAGAGCGGGACAATGAGCTGTTTCAATCTCCCGCACTTTAACAATCTCCAAATGTTGTATTGCAAAAAAAAGAAAATGAAATCAGATAGTGTAAAAACCTGGATTCACGGAATTAAACCTGAACACAGCTTAATGGCTCAGAGAGTGGACGATTTAATAAAAGAATTGATACCGGACATTCAGTTTACTACAAAATGGCATAAACCCTCACAACCACTTGGAGTACCTTTCTACGGACTTATTGACAAAGGCTGGATGATTGCAATGTGGTCGTTTAAGAATGAATTTGCAGTTGGTTTTATAGCGGGAACCCTTTTAGACCCTGAACCACCAGTAACTAGAATGTCAGGACCCTGGAATCGAAATTCTGATTTCAAAGCAAGAAGAATTGATATCAAAAACGAATCTGAATTTGATGAAAAATTAATTCGTTGTTGGATCGAGCAAGCCGCAAAACTTCCGGGATGGTCAAAAATTGAATAAAAACACGTTACAATAATGGTTATAAGTAATTGCCCGTTCACGCCGTTGCAGAAAATCATCACATATTTTACCTGCAAAGCCGAGCGCTAACCGCACGCAACTAAGCATAGCAATGTTCGTATGGAAATTTCTTTGAATTGCGGATTTATGGGCCGCTGACACAACAATCAGGTATGTGTTATTAATTATGTTGAACACTGAATAGTAAAGTGGAGATTTATAGTCCGCGTTGTGCATTATTTATTAGATATCGTTAATGTAATTTCTCAACTTAGATTGAGCTAAAATGACACGGCAAGAAGCGGAACAGCTATTACAAAATACTTTTAAGCTCTCTCATTTTTATGATGAACAATGGGCTGCCATTGATAAGTTATTAAAAGGCGAGCAGGTTCTTCTGATTGAGAAAACCGGTTTCGGCAAATCGTTGTGCTTCCAGTTTCCCGCAGTGTTGCACAAAGGCATGACGGTAATTTTCTCACCATTAATTGCGTTAATGCGTGATCAGGTAAAAAAACTGAACTTATTGGGAATTGCCGCCAACTGTGTTAATAGCGAGCAAACGCCTGAGGAAAATACTCAGATAATTAAGGATGCAATATCCGGGGAAATTAAAATTCTTTATATAGCCCCTGAAAGGCAGGAAAATTCTGAGTGGGTGGAAGCAACCCGGCGGATGAATCTTTCAATGGTTGTGGTTGATGAAGCTCATTGTATTTCAGTTTGGGGGCATGATTTCAGGCCAGCTTTCAGACGCATTATTAATCTTGTTAATTTGCTGCCGAAAGGGCTTCCGGTACTTGCAACAACTGCAACTGCCACAAAAAGGGTGGAGGCTGATATTGCCGCACAGATGGGAGGAAATTTAACTACAATCAGGGGTAACCTGATGAGGGATAATTTCAGGCTGCTCGTAATAAAAGTTAATTCGGATGATGAAAAACTGATATGGTTAGGTCAAAATCTTGGAAATATTCCGGGAACCGGCATACTATATACAGGGACAAGAGTTAATACGGAGATATATTCCAAATGGTTTGAGTATCTAAATATATCCTCGGCAAGTTATAATGCGGGATTAGATCCTGAATCGAGAATTGCTGTTGAAAATGGTTTGATGGAGAATCGTTGGAAATGTGTGATTTCTACAAATGCACTGGGGATGGGAATTGACAAACCCGACATTCGTTTTATAATACATACCCAAATACCGCAATCGCCTATCCATTATTATCAGGAAATCGGAAGAGCCGGCAAGGATGGTCAGCCGGCATATATAATCCTTTTTTTTTATGGAGAAGATAAAAAGCTGCCCGAAGCTTTTATTGAGGGCGGAAGACCTGCAATCCCAAAGTATGAAAAAGTTATCACGGCAATAAAAAATGAAATGCTCGGCGAACGTGAACTGATGAAGCGGACTAATTTGAAGCAGACTCAAATAAGAGTAATAAAAGCCGATCTTATTGAACAAAAAATTATTCGTGAGGTAACAGTTGGGAAAAGCAAAAAGTTTGAATATATTCCAGGTGCACCGCAGTTAAATACTAAAACTTTTGAGGAATTGCGTGCAAGCAAAACCCGTGATTTGGATAAAATGCTTGAATATGTTGAAACAACTCAATCACGCATGAAATACCTTTGCGATTATCTGGGTGATTCGTCAATACACGATTTTACTAATTGTGATAATACAGGGCTGAAAAAAAGAACAGTTTCAGTCAATGAAGAATGGACTAAGAAACTGCAGGATTTTCGTGAGGATTATTTTCCGGAACTTGATGTTGAGACAAAGGGAGCGAATTTAGTAATTGGGATAGCTGCTTCATATTATGGTGTTTCAAATGTAGGCGGCGCTTTGCATCGCAGCAAGTATGAAAACGCCGGTGATTTTCCCGATTTTCTTTTAAGATTAGCGCTAAAAGCATATCGCAAAAAATTTGGCCAGGAAAAATTTGATCTTATCCTCTATGTTCCACCAACAAAGTCGGGTGACCTTGTTAAAAATTTTGCTGTGAAAGTATCGGAAGTCCTAAAATTCCCGATCTCTCATAATTTAATTAAGCATAGAACAACGAGTGAACAGAAAGTTTTTGAAAACTCTTATCTGAAATCCGACAATGTAAAAGATGCTTTTGAGCTTAAAACACCGGATGAAGTGAGAGGGAAAACCATTTTATTAATTGATGATATTTTCGACAGCGGCTCGACAATTAAAGAAATTGGAAGATATTTAAGTAATTTAGGGGCTGTTAAGATAGCGCCCTTAGTAATAGCAAGAACAGTCGGAGGAGATTTAGTCTGAACAAAGAAGCTGCATATTGGATAGCATTGGCACATTTGCCAAGATGGGGTTACCTAAAAATTAACAACCTGATCATAAAATTTTACCATGAGAAAAAACTTTCAATAGAGGATTTTTTCCAATTATCCGAAGATGAATGGCAAACCGAATTTGATCTTGGATATAAGGAAACAGAGGATTTAAAGAAGGCAAAATCCGAATTGGTCAACAATGCTTTTTTAGCTGAAACGTTGATAAATGAAGGATATGAGATAATCCCGATAACTTCACCCGAATATTCAAAAACCCTCAAAGCAAATCTTAAAGCAGCACACGCACCGGCTTTATTATATGTCAAAGGCAACAAACAAATAATGCAGGAAAAATCTATTGCAATTGTCGGCTCTCGTTCTGCCTCTGAAATAGCATTAGCATTTACCGATAATATCGCCATGTTAGCGAGCAGGGAGCATAAAGTAGTTGTAAGCGGTTTTGCAAAAGGAGTTGACAAACAAGCATTAGATTCGGCAATTAATTACAAAGGACAGAGTATAATTGTGCTTCCTCAGGGAATAATGACCTTTGGTTCAGGTTTTAAACTTTATTACAGGCAAATTGTTGATGGTGATGTTTTAGTCCTGAGTACTTTTTTCCCAAAAGCTCCATGGAAAGCAGAATTAGCGATGGCAAGAAATCCAATCATATACGGTCTTGCTGATGAAATATGTGTTGCAGAATCGTCTGAAAAAGGGGGAACCTGGTCCGGAGTTGTTGACGGATTAAGAAAAAAAAGAATAATATATGTTCGAAAACCAGAAACATCTGAAAGAAATGCTAATGATTTATTGATACAAAAAGGCGCCATACCGGTTAATTTCGATGGCAAGCCTGAGAGCGGTCATTATCCGTTAACATCGGCGAACAGCGCGATATTTGTCCGCGAAAATGAAGAAAATAACCAAAAACGAATCTTGGATTTGCTTAAGAATGGAGAATATTCGGCAAAAGAAATTATTCAAAAATTAGACTTAAATTGGTCAGAAAAACAACTCAGAGTTTTTTTAGAAAATCAAAAAGATGTTGAATGTATGAGCGGCAAACCTTTGCGATTTACTCTGAAAGATTCAACAATAAAGCAGAAATCATTATTTGATTAATTACAGCCGATTATAGGAGCATTTTTGTTGCTGCCGGAACACTCCTCAGTCATGCCTTCCTTACTCTGCCAAAGAGATACAGCATTTCCGCCCCGATCTGCTTCGCTCTTTCGGTGTATTTTACAGACTCAAGGCTGGTCCCGTCATACGCTTTAGGGTCTTCATAACGGACAGGGAAGCGGGCTTCCGCTCCGAAAACGACCGGACAGTTTTCGTCTGCATCCGAACAGGTCATAACAGCTGTAAAGTTTTTCTGCGGATTGAACGGGTCGGAATATTTTTTTGAAAAACACTTTAGTGGATTTTTTTCTGCTGAGTAAAAAACTTCATAAACCGGATTATCTGTGTAGTCAGTTTTTTTAATCCTGAAACCAAGTCCGCCCAATGCTTCAACAGCCCGCGGATTAAATGCCGTTGCCTCAGTTCCGCCGGAAAAACAATTTACACCTTCAATACCGTAATATTCTGCAGAAGTCTGCGCCCAGATTTGAGCAATATGGCTTCTGCGTGAATTATGTGTGCATATAAAAATAAAATTCAACTCACTTTTCTTGCTGAGTAAGCTGCTGATATAATCAGCGAATTCTTTAAGCAGGTTTTTTCTTTCAGGCGGAATTTCGCCGAATGAAGAACTCAACTGCTGAATTGTTATTTCGAGATCATTGTATAAAGGCATTTAATTATCCTCTCCAAATTAAATAGTTGTAAAGATCAGGTATATCCCGCCGAGAATAACCAGTATTCCGCATATTCTTTTTGTCCATAAAATTGTTCGTGATCCCTCACTCCAGTCCAAATATTTCTGAAGCTTTCCGGTAAGTGTTCCGGCTCCGACAATCACAGAACAATGACCGATGCCGAAAGCGAAAAGAAAAATCACGGAGAGCAGAAAATCCGACTGAGCAGTTTGAAAAACAATTCCAAGTACCGGCGCCATATAGGCGAACGTGCAAGGTCCTAGAGCAATTCCAAACAACAATCCTAAAATCAGAGCGGCGGCAAGTCCACTGGTTTTAGTCTTATGAATCCCGATTGTGTCCCACTCAAGTTTAATTATATCGAGCAGATATAACCCGACAACAAAGAAAATTCCAGCCACAAAATAGTTCCCATAGATTCCGACATCTCCCATCAATCTTCCGAGAGATGCAGTAATTAATCCAATTATCGCGATTGTGACTAATATTCCCACCGAAAAAATCATAGAAATACTGAATGTTCTGCTGACAGAGATTTTCCCCTGTGAACTGATAAACCCCACGATCAGAGGAATGCTTGAAAGATGACAAGGAGAGAGTAAAACCGATAATACTCCCCAGAAAAAAGATGCAGGCAGAGCAATCCACAGAGTCCCGTTCAAGGCTTCATATAATGCTGTAAATAGATTCTCGAACATTGTCAGCCTTTTTTTGTGAGAGGAAGCAGTCCTTTCTGCTGCAAGATTTTATCAATTTCAGCTTCCGGATAAAATCCCTGATGCCTGTGGAATTCCTTCCCGTTGCCATCAAGAAAAACCTGTGTGGGAATCAGATTTATCTGATATTTCTGGGCATAATGTTTTTGTTCGGGTTTCCACACATCATAAAAAACAACTTTAACCTGATCGCCGTATTTCTTTTCGATCGCTTCCATAACCGGCTGCATCTGTTTACATGGGATGCAGTTTACTGAACCGAGTTCGATGAAAGTGACCAAGGGATTCTTTGAGCCAGCGACCTGATCAGATTGGTCAGTCTTCTGCGCCTGAAAAGGAGTGCAGAGAATCAGAAAAAAAACTGCTGCAAAAAGTGGCACTCTCATTTTTCAGCCCTCATTAAGCCATTGAAGTATCTGTTCGTCTTTGGGAATGATCCCGTAACTTTTAACCTTTTCATTGACAACAAGTCCGGGTGTCATCATAATTCCGTACTTCATAATGTCATTGATCTCCGTGACTTTCTCAACGGTGGCATTAATATTATTACTTGCGATCACTTCCCTCACCTTTGATTCAAGAGCCATACATTTTTTGCATCCGGTTCCAAGAATTTTTACTGCTGCCATTTTCATCACCTTAATTTATTATCTTACCAAAAATTAAACTCTGCAATTTTTATACTTTCTGATCCCAAAATATTTTATTCCCAGAAATACATTTGGGCTTCAAGAGAATTTGGGAAATTTGATTTGATATCTGACAGGGTTTGCTTCATCAACGTATTATCCTTTGTCATTATGTAGCGTGCTTTTTCTATCTGAACCAGAAGACGCGGATAAAGCGCAGAATCAGTCAGATCATTCAGACCTTGCTCTGTATTACGGATCACCTCATCATATTTGCCCGCAGGCATTATTGTTTCGGCTATTCCGATTCGGAGCATTGCCCGGAAATCCAATGCAGGCAGATAGCCGTTAAAATGGAAAAACGATCTGCCGTTATGATCGAGAAAGTAAACAGAGGGAGTCCAGTAAGCGCCAAGTTCTTTCCGTTCCTGTCTGTTTCTTATCAGATCAAGTTTAAGCAGAATAAACCAATCGAGCATCTCCTTTTTGAGATTTTCGTCGATATACGTTGTGCTGTTCAGTTTTTTGCAGCCTCCGCAGCCATCCATCTCAAATTGCAGCAGAATAGGTTTATGTTCCTGCAGCGATGCATTTTTTGCATCATCTAAGTTATTTAGCCAAATCATATTTTTTTCTCCGGATTATTTTCATTTCAAATATTTATGATAATTTAATTAATATCTGTCTTTTTATTCGGAATCTGCTAAGGGCACACATCCGGAGATTTAACACTTCCTTCTTCAACTTCCCCCTTAAAATATTTTTTCTGAAACCGTAGTGAAACGTTAACCAGTCCGATAAGCACAGGCACTTCAACAAGCGGGCCTATGACGGCTGCAAATGCCTCTCCGCTGTTTATGCCGAAAACTGCAATGGCAACAGCAATTGCGAGTTCAAAATTATTACTTGCAGCAGTGAATGAGAGTGTTGCCGTTTTGGAATAGTCAGCCCCGACTTTTTTCCCCAGGTAAAATGAAACGAGAAACATAATGATAAAATATATGACCAGGGGTATTGCAATTCTTACAACATCAAGCGGGATTCTGACAATATACTCTCCCTTGAGTGAAAACATTACAAATATGGTGAATAGCAGAGCTATTAAGGTTACCGGACTGATTTTCGGGATAAATTTCGACCCATACCATTCTTTCCCTTTTGCTCTGAGCAATACAAATCTGGTGACCATTCCGCCGAAGAAAGGGATTCCTAAATATATCAGCACACTTTCAGCTACCTGACCGATTGTAATATCAACGGCAAAACTCTGTAAACCAAACCATGCGGGTATTACTGTCAAAAAAGCATAAGCGTAAAGCGAGAAAAACAGCACCTGGAAAATCGAGTTAAAAGCAACGAGTCCCGCAGCATACTCTGTATCTCCTTTAGCAAGTTCGTTCCACACAATAACCATTGCAATGCAGCGCGCCAGCCCGATCAATATTAAACCAGCCATGTATTCGGGATAGTCCTGAAGGAAGAGCACTGCAAGACCGAACATCAGTACAGGACCAATCAGCCAATTCTGCACAAGAGATAAACCCAGAACTTTTACATTTCTGAACACATCCGGCAGATCTTCATACTTTACCTTTGCAAGCGGCGGATACATCATTAATATTAATCCGACAGCAATAGGGATATTTGTGGTTCCAACGCTCAATGAATTCCAGAAGCCGGCAACATTCGGGAAAAGATGTCCCGTTAACACGCCCGCGAACATGGCAAAAAATATCCATAAAGTAAGATATCTGTCCAGAAACGAAAGTTTTTTTATCAGTGAATTCATCTAAATCCCTTCTTCAAAAATTGTTTTGAATAAAAAGCTTTTCGGGGTCACAGCGGAATATTAACTGGAATCAGAATGTCCCGGAAGTTAGCCCAACCAAAAATATGTCCTGTCAGATTCTTATATGGCGCCATATATAAACCCGCTCAGGGTTGACATCATTATTACAAGAGCGACATAAACGAGCGTTTTTTGTGTGCCAAGTACTCCCCTTATCACAAGCATATTTGGAAGTGAGAGTGCAGGACCTGCAAGTAAAAGTGCCAGTGCCGGTCCTTTACCCATGCCGCCTTTAATCAAACCTTGCAGAATCGGTATTTCAGTCAGCGTGGCGAAATACATAAAAGCACCCGTAACCGAAGCGAAAAAATTAGAGAAAAATGAATTTCCACCGACCAATGTGTTAATCCACTCCTTCGGAATAATACCCCCATCACCCTCCACCGTGCCCAGCAGAAAACCGGCTGCCAGAACACCAGCTCCCAGCAGCGGCATTATCTGTTTTGCAAAACCCCAGCTCTCGCCGAGCCATTGGTTTGGTTCTCCTTCGGATAATGTCAGGGCTAATGTTGTGGCTATTATCGCAACAATAAATGGGAGCATAGGCATATCGTAAAAAAAGAGCGATGTAATAACAACTGCGGCAGTTCCAGACAGTGCAAACAACTTTTTAACTTTCACAATGAATATCATGGATATTGCAAAGCCCGCCCCGAAAATCGATGTAATAAACCATTTGTTTGCATAAACTGAATACCAGAAACCTTCAGTGCTGTCTGACGGCTTTCCCCAGTTGACAAATAACAGAATTGCAACAAGGATAAAAAAGTGCAGGGTAGTCTGCCAGATTGGTCTTGTCTCCTCTATCTCAGGTAATGCAATCTGAGTATCCGATCTTTCTTTTTCCTCTTTCCGGTAAATAAATGACATTATAAGACCGATAACAATGCTGAAAGTAACAGCGCCGATAACTCGTGCAATACCAAGTTCAATGCCAAGAATTCGTGCGGTCAGGATAATCGCCAGAATATTAATTGCGGGGCCTGAGTAAAGGAAAGCAATTGCGGGTCCTAATCCAGCGCCTCTTTTATGAATACTTGAGAAAAGCGGAAGAACCGTGCAGGAGCAAACGGCTAAAATTGAACCTGAAACAGAAGCGACTAAATAGGCAGCCCACTTTTTAGCTTTCGCTCCAAAGTATTTAATAACCGCAGCCTGACTAATAAAAACCGATATAACACCGGCAATAAAAAATGCCGGAACCAGGCATAAAATGACGTGTTCCTGAGCATACCATTTCGCAAGTGCGAATGCATCAATTATTGCATCCCGGAATGTTATATTTTCAACGGGCATAAAGTATGCAAAAAGAAAAAATAAAATTATCCACAAAAATGACTTATACTGATCTTTCCATTCCATATTAATTCGCCTGCAACCGAATTATTCGTTTATTTAATGCTGCATATTTCATTTCGGTCCAGAGATTTTATTCGTTCTTTGTCGAGGATTATCATATCTTCATCGCCTATCCAGAAATCAAGTGAAGTTAAAATCCCTGTGACACGCAGATCCTCAGGCTGTGGATTGATAAAATAATTGACCCATTTCCCGTCTTTCGATTCAATCACAAAACCGCTTTCTTTGAGTATTTTCAGATGTTCCGACACGGTGGAATTGGCTAATTGCAGTAATTCGCGGATCTCACAAACGCATAATGGTTTGGTCTGAAGTGCTTTCAGTATCCTGAGTCTGTTTTTATCAGCCAGCGCCTTAAAAATATTTGTATTTTCTTTCATGAAATTATATTTCGTTTATTACCGAAATATAATCCGGCGCAAATAATTTTGCAAATCGTAATTGCAGAAAAATTGATATGGCTTTCAATACAATCTTCAGAGAAAGCAATTTTTGTAATTTACCCTTGCAGGGGAATGGCAAAAAAGCGTGACTCGACTGTGGGATTGACATTAACAAAAACTTTCGTAAAACATAGCTGACATTAATAAGCTCGTTATTCTTTCAAATCCCATAAAAGATTTATAACTTTAAAAGTTAAATACAAATGAAAATATTTCATTGCACACTTTTTTTAATGAAGTAATATTAACAGGATTAATTTATGTCAGATTATAAGATAATATGGACAAAGATCGATGAGGCGCCTGCCCTCGCGACGTATGCACTATTACCGGTTGTGAATGCTTTCACCAAAAGCGCCGGAATAAAGGTGGAGACAAAAGATATATCGCTCGCAGGACGAATTATTTCGAATTTTCCGGAGAGGCTCACAGATGATCAGAAAATCCCGGACTATCTGGGTGAACTTGGTGAATTAGCCAAAACCCCGGACGCGAATATTATTAAATTACCAAATGTTAGCGCATCAATTCCCCAGCTCCAGTCAGCAATTAAAGAATTACAGGCTCAGGGGTACGATATTCCCGATTATCCCGAAGAGCCTTCTACTACGGAAGAAAAAGAGCTTCAGAAAAGGTTTGCGAAAGTTCTGGGATCGGCAGTCAATCCGGTGTTAAGAGAGGGAAATTCCGACCGGAGAGCAGCCGCCTCTGTAAAAAAGTTTGCTAAAAAGAATCCTCACCGTATGATGAAACCCTGGCCCGAATCAGGTTCAAAGGCAAGAGTGGCACATATGACGGAAAAGGATTTTTTTGAAACGGAAAAATCAGTTACTATTAAAGATAATTGTTCGGTCAATATCGTTTTTCAGGGTAGTGACGGCAGCGCTGTAAATCTTAAAGAAAACCTGGCGCTAATAAAGGGCGAAGTAATCGACGCCTCTGTTATGAATGTGAAATCGCTCAGGAAATTCTACGCTGAAACGATTGATGCTGCAAAAAAAGAAGGCACACTGCTTTCTCTGCATCTTAAAGCTACAATGATGAAAGTATCGGATCCGATAATGTTTGGTCATTGCGTTTCCGTTTACTTTAAGGACGCACTCGAAAAGCATGCCGAGACACTTAAATCGATAGGGGCAGACGTTAATAATGGACTTGCTGATGTACTTGCAAAACTTTCGAAGCTGCCGGCGGATAAGAAAGCTGAGATAGAAAGTGATTTAAACAAAGTCTATGAAACCCGTCCTCCTTTAGCTATGGTTGACTCACGGAAAGGCATCACTAATTTACATTATCCAAATGACATAATAGTTGATGCATCAATGCCGAATGTTGTCAGGGATGGCGGCAGAATGTGGAATAAGGATGATCAGCTTCAGGATACAGTCGCAATGATCCCTGACCGCTGTTACGCAACCATTTACAAAGTAATAATTGAAAATGCAAAAAAACACGGACAATTTGATCCTTCAGCAATGGGTGCAGTTTCAAACGTTGGATTAATGGCTCAGAAGGCGGAAGAGTATGGGTCGCATGATAAAACATTCGAAGCCGCCGCCAATGGAATTATCAGAGTTATTACCACATCGGGGGATGTGCTCATTGAACAGAAAGTGGAAAAAGGTGATATTTTCAGAATGAGTCAGGCGAAAGATGCCGCTATCCGCGATTGGGTAAAACTTGCCGTTAAGAGAGCTAAGGCTTCTGACACTCCCGCCATTTTCTGGCTGAATGAAAACAGGGGACACGATGCGGAAATTATTAAAAAAGTCAAGGAATACCTGAAGCAGGAAAATGCCGACGGGCTGGAAATAAAAATTCTCTCACCGGACGAAGCAATGAAATATACACTTGAAAGGGTTCGCAAAGGACTTGATACGATTTCGGTAACCGGGAATGTTCTCAGGGATTATTTGACGGACTTATTTCCGATACTTGAACTCGGAACAAGCGCCAGAATGCTTTCAATAGTTCCGCTTCTCAATGGCGGAGGTCTTTTTGAAACCGGCGCGGGCGGTTCTGCGCCTAAGCACGTTCAGCAGTTCCTCGCTGAAGGGCATCTGCGCTGGGATTCGCTTGGCGAATATTGTGCGCTTGTTCCTTCGCTGGAATTAGCCGCCGAAAAAACTGGCAACATAAAGGCGGTGGTTCTTGCTCAAACTCTGGATAAAGCAGTTGGAAAATATCTTGAGAACAGAAAAGCCCCGGGCAGGAAAGTAAATGAGATTGATAACCGCGGCAGTTCATTTTATCTTACTCTTTACTGGGCTGAAGCGCTTGCAGAACAAGACAGTGATCCTGATCTTAAATCTCTTTTTAGTAAAGTATGTAATGAAATAATCAGCAATGAAGAAAAAATAGTCGAAGAATTTCGTGTGGCGCAAGGCAAAAAAGTTGATATCGGCGGTTATTATTCACCCGATGCTGCGCTTACTGAAAAACAGATGAGACCCAGCATCACTTTCAACAGGATCATCGATTCGATCTGAATTTTCCTTTAGTGTAATTACTGAATCCCGCTCATAACAGAGCGGGATTTTGTTATCATTATTAGAGGCATGTCCAATGGGAAACCACTCAAACTTAGAGAGTTCTCTCCCGTATTTTTTGTCTTCCTATTTATCTCAGAACATATCTTTCAGCATTGATATACAGTTTAATCGGAACTATTATCACATTAATTGAGTTTTTAACATATATTTATCAGTGAGAATATGAAAAAAGTTACGATTATCGGTTCCGGGCTTGGAGGTTTAGCGACAGCGATGCGTCTTGCTCATAAGGGGCATGATGTTACAATTCTGGAGAAACACCAGACGCCGGGTGGAAGACTGAATGTCATTTATAAAGATGGATTTAAGTTCGATCTTGGTCCCTCCTTTATGAGCATGACTTATGAACTTGATGAATTATTTAATTCAATCGGGAGAAAAAATCCGGTTGAACTTGTCGAATTAGATCCCCTTTATCAGGTGTTTTTTGAAGGCAAAGAAAAACCACGCCTGATATATAAGAATCTTACAAAACTGGAAGAGGAATTCAGGGATATTGAGCCTGATCTTGCAGCAAAGGTGGACCGCTACCTAACACGAGCAGGCCAGTTTTTCCATGATACTGAGGATAAAGTTGTTAAATCGAATTTTGACAGTTATCTTGGCTACATTCTCAAACTCACCAGGGTTCCGTTAAAACATCTGCCATATCTCTTCAAAACGATGTGGAGTGAAGTAAACAAAACTTTTACTTCGGAAGAGGTTAAAGTTATTTTTTCACTTGTGGCATTTTTTCTTGGTTCCACACCGTTTCAAACTCCTGCCATATATTCACTGCTCAATTATACCGAAATGAGGCATAACGGTTACTGGAAAGTAAGCGGAGGTATGTACACTCTTGTCGAGGAAATAATAAAAATCCTTGCTGAGATGGGAGTGAAAATTTATTACAATACCGAGATCAAGGGGTTTAATAAAATAAACGGCAGATTGGATTCGGTTGTTGACCAGAATGGTAAACTCTGGAGATCCGATATATTTATATCGAATTCGGATGCCGCCGCTTTCAGGGGGCAGGTACTCGGAAGAAAGAAATTCAGGGAGGAAAAACTCGACAAAATGCACTGGACCCTTGCACCTTTCACAATATATCTTGGTGTTAAAGGCAGCATTGATAAACTTATGCATCATAATTATTTTCTCGGCAGCAATTTTAAAGGTTATGCCGAGACTATTTTTACGACTTCAATCAGTCCCCAGAAACCATATTATTATGTAAATGTTCTTTCAAAATCAGAGAAAACAGTAGCTCCCGAAGGTCATGAGAATATGTTTATTCTTTGTCCGGTTCCTGATCTGAGGTTTAAACCTGACTGGAGTGACAGAGAAGAACTTGCTCAGAATATTATTGATGACCTGTCTGCACGAGTCGGTTTTGACATTTCATCGAATATTGTATCAAAAACCATTCTGGATCCTAATGACTGGGCTGAGTCGCTGAATCTTTACAAAGGCTCCGGCTTAGGTCTCGCTCATGATATTGACCAGGTTGGCGCTTTCAGACCGAAAAATAAGGATGAAGAATTTTCGAATTTATATTATGTCGGAGCCTCGACTACACCGGGCACCGGGCTGCCAATGGTTATAATAAGTTCACGATTAGTATCAGAGAGGATCGGTAATGAGCTTGCAGATGTATAATCAGATTAGCGCTAAATTAAGCAAAAAACTAACAAAGAATTACAGTACGTCTTTCAGTCTTGGGATAAGTGCATTTTCCAAAGAATTACGAGAACCTGTCTATTCCATTTATGCTTATGTCAGGATTGCAGATGAAATAGTTGATACATTTCATGGTTATGATAAACGTGCACTTCTCGAGAAATTCAGAAAGGACACAATTGAAGCCATTAATCAGGGGATTTCGACGAATCCGGTTCTTCAGGCTTTTCAGCATGTTGTTAACCGCTATAATATCGAGTGGGAATTAATAGATGCTTTTCTTAAAAGTATGGAGATGGATCTCACTGAAAATTCATATAGCAGAAGTGATTATGATAATTATATTTATGGTTCTGCGGAAGTTGTCGGGCTGATGTGCCTCAGAGTATTTGTAAACGGTGAAGAGAAGATGTACCGGGACCTGGAATATTCCGCAAAAATGCTCGGCTCGGCATTTCAAAAAGTTAATTTTCTTCGTGATATCAAAAGTGATCTTGAAGAACGCGGAAGGATTTATCTTCCGAATGTGCACAGCAGCTTTATGATAGATGATCATCACAAAAAAATCCTTGAAGCCGAGGTTCAGAAAGAATTCGATCAGGCATTGGAAGGCATTAAAAAACTTCCGGCAGGAGCTAAATTAGGTGTGTATTCAGCATACCTGTATTATATATTCCTTTTCAGGAAAATAAAATCCCTCGGAGTTGAAAAATTAATAAAGCGTAGGGTCAGAATTTCAAACGGAAAAAAGCTTCTTTTACTCCTTAAGGGTATAATAGAAGTGAAATTATTAAAGGTTACGTAAGATGAGTGAGTATCTGCTCATTAATATTCTGACAATAATATTTCCTTTAGCGCTTAGTTTTGAAAGCAAAATCAGGTTTTATAAAAAAGCCGCGAGATTTTCGGCTGCATTTTTAACAACCGGGCTTTTATATATTGTCTGGGATTATTTGGCAACTAAAAGAGGAGACTGGTCATTCAATGATCAGTTTATTCTTGGATATAAATTATTTTTCCTGCCGATCGAAGAGATTCTGTTTTTTGTCACTATTCCATATGCGGCGCTGTTTCTTTATGAGACGATGAAATTGTATCTTAAAGATAACCGGATAAGAATAGAGCCGATATGGTTTTTATATATTGGGATTCTGTTAATCGGCGGAGGAATTGTTTTTAATTCTCAATATTACACTTCGACAGTCCTCATATTTTCCGGGCTCTTTTTAACGATAGCCTATAATATTATGCCTGAACTGCTGCGTTCTTCCTTGTACTGGAAATTTATCACATTCAGTTTTATTCCCTTCATCCTGGTTAATTATTTTCTCACATCACTCCCGGTAGTATTATATAACCCGGATTCTATCTGGGGACCCCGGTTCATTACTATTCCTCTCGAGGATTTTTTCTATTCTTTTTCGATGCTGTCTTTGTACTTATTGGTATATATCTATAGCGGGGAGAGATGGCGGCAAAAAAAATCGCCGTTATCGGGGCAGGATTAGGCGGCTTAGCGGCTGCTGCGCGTCTCGCGTCTTCCGGTCACGATGTTACGATTTATGAGAGCGCTTCAAAACCCGGCGGCAAAGCTTCTGAAATCCGTTCGGATAATTTCCGTTTTGATGCTGGTCCATCACTTCTTACAATGCCTTTTGTTCTTGAAGAACTCTTCGATTCGTGTGATGAAAACATAAACGATTATCTCCGGCTGAGCAAATTGGAGGTAATATGCCGCTATATTTTTCCTGACGGGGAGGTAATTAATGCATTTTCCGATCCCCGAAAATTTGCCGCCGAAATTGAAGAAAAGACCGGAACTCCCTCAAAGGATGTAATAAAATATCTTCAATACTCAGGCAAAATTTATGATCTGACCGCTGATCTTTTTCTGAATAAAAGTTTTTCGGAATTTTCGACTCTTATTAGCCGCTCATCTCTTAAAACGCTTTTAAGTATTCATAAGATCGACCCATTCCGAACGATGCACAAAGCAAACAGTTCTTTTTTTAAGTCAGAAAGAATAGTTCAACTATTTGACCGATATGCCACTTATAACGGTTCCAATCCATTTCGAGCGCCTGCAACTCTGAATATTATCCAGCACGTTGAATATAACCTCGGGGCTTATCTGCCTGAAGGAGGCATTCATTCAATCACATCAGCGCTGCACCGCCTCTGTGAAAAAAAAGGGGTTGAATTCCGCTTCAGTTCTTATGTGGAAGAGATAATTCACAGCAGGAAAAGAGTCGAGGGAATAAGGTTCAAAGATGCCGGCGGAGAAATAAGTTCTGCCCGATACGATATTATTATTTCAAATGCTGATGTGAATAAAACCTATTCCGGGCTGCTTGGAGATGAAGTTTCCCGGTTCGCAAAACGATACAGGAAACTTGAGCCATCATCCTCTGCGATGGTTTTTTATTGGGGAATAAATACCGTCCATCGTGATCTTGAAACTCATAATATCCTTTTTTCGGAAGACTACCGAAAAGAGTTTGATGAAATATTTGATAAAAAAATCTGTCCTGTTGACCCCACAGTGTATATTTACATTTCATCAAAGATGAATCAATCTGATGCGCCGGAAGGGCATCAGAACTGGTTTACAATGATTAATGCACCCTACGATGCAGGTCAGGATTGGGATCAGGAACTTTCACGGGTGAGGTCGGCAATTATCCGGAAAGTAAAAAAGCTCCTTAATATTGACCTGAATGACCATATTGTTTTTGAAAAAATATTAACTCCTCCGGAAATTGAAAAAATGACCGGCAGCAGATTTGGCAGCCTTTATGGAATATCATCGAATAATCCGATGGCTGCATTTCTCCGTCAGCCCAACCGCTCTGAAAAATATAAAGGGCTTTACTTTGTCGGGGGCAGCGCACATCCGGGAGGAGGGATCCCGCTTGTGCTTCTTTCGGGGAAAATAGCTTCAGAACTGATAGAAAAATACGGGGACAGCGAATGATAAAAGCCGATCACAAACAAAGCGCAAGACTGCTTTTTAATTTTTATATTGACCCGCAGTTCCGGAAATACTTCTCGAAATTTACCGTTATCGGAAGCCTTCCTGAGGGTTATAAAAACGCCCCCCTTGTTATTACTCCAAACCATATAAGCTGGTGGGATGGTTTTTTTATTGATCGGCTTAATCGTGAGATTTTCGGAAAGAAATTTTATATACTGATGCTTGAAGAGCAGTTAAAGAAATACAATTTCTTTAAAAAACTTGGCGCTTTCTCGATAGTTCAGGGAAACGGACGATCAACTTTAGAGACTAAAAGATATATTGATAATATCCTGAAAGATCCGGAGACTATGCTCGTTATTTATCCGCAGGGTGAGATTGAACTCCAGGATAAACGCCCGCTCGATCTGAAACCCGGAATAAGCCTTTTGCTCAGGGACGCTCCTGATGAGACCATTATTCTTCCTGCCGGATTCAGGATTGAATACGCAGAGCAGAAACTGCCGGGCATATTTGCGCGTTTTGGTGAAAAAAGAGTTAAAGCTGATATTGTAAATGATCTTGAAAAATATTTCGCTGAATTTGTTTCCAATCTGGATATGTTAGCCGGGCAGCATAAAGACAGGAAAAGCGTTTACGATGTATTCTGATTTGCCGGTTCTTGTTCTAAAAATTGCAATATTTTCCGGATTGATAATAACATCCCTTGTAATACTGTATAATTATTTTACGGCTCCGGTAATTGGCAAGAATAGGGGGCAAAACAGGAATGACGAGTTTATCTCAATTCTGATACCGGCAAGGAACGAGGAACATAATATCCCGAAACTTCTGCAATCACTTGTTTCCCAATCGCACACAAATTTTGAAATTATTGTGCTTGACGATCACTCTGAAGATAATACAGCCGGGATCGTTCAGGAATTCGCAGCAGGTAATTCAAAGATAAAACTGGTCAGCGGGAAGGAATTGCCTTCAGGCTGGCTTGGGAAAAACTGGGCTTGTAATCAACTGGCAGAATATGCCGGGGCGAATATTCTGATCTTCATTGATTCTGATGTGGTTCTCTCACCAAATGCTATACAAAATGCTCTGAATATGTTAAAAGAGAATGACCTTGGGATGCTTTCTTCTTTTCCAACACAGATCATTCCTTCAATCGGTTCGTATTTGGTAACTCCGCTGATGAACTGGCTCCTGCTTACTTTTCTGCCGCTGAGGCAGGTTTTTGCATCAAAGCGCGGATCGCTTGTTGCCGCAAACGGACAATTTATTGTTTTTACAAAAGAAGCCTACGAAACGATCGGCGGACATGTTTCTGTTGCTGATAATGTTGTTGAAGATATGGAACTTGCACGGCTGATAAAAACTTCCGGTCTCAGGATCATGACTGCATTGGGAGGCTCTGAGATCAGGTGCAGAATGTACAGTACTTTCAGTGAAGCCGCTGACGGCTTCGCCAAGAATTTCTATCCCGGATTTAAAGTCCCGGTCCCGTTTTTTTTAATAATGATACTTGCCTTCATTTTTATGTATCTTATTCCGTTTGTGCTCATGTTTTTTTATCCCGTATTTTTAATCGCAGCGGCGCTTATCTTTTTTCAAAGACTTTTACTTTCTGATCTCAGCCTCCAGAATAAACTACTAAACCTGCTGCTTCATCCGGCGCAGATGACCGTCATGACTTTTGTGGCTTACAGATCAGTTATTTTTTCAATAAGGAAAAAAACAGTATGGAAAGGCAGAAACTTACACAGGATTTAACGCTCACTCTTGTACTTGCTGTATTTTTTGCCGTAGGAATTACTGGGCACCTTTTCTCTTCCACGAGGGGAATAATGCTGCTGCTGACACCTTACACATTATTTTTTGCGGCGCTTCTTTTATTAACAGTTCTTTACCGGAAAGCTGATAAGAATTTGTTCTGGTGGATCGGTTTAAGTTATTTTTCTACTTTTTTGATTGAAGTTATCGGAGTAAAAACCGGTTTTATATTCGGTGATTACTCATACGGAAAAACTCTCGGCATAAAAATTTTTGAGACGCCTCTCATTATTGGTCTGAATTGGGTGTTTGTAATTCTTGGAGCCTCATTATCCGCAAAAAGGATATTTAGCAATAGATTCGCGGCAGCTTTTTTTACGGCATTTCTTGCCGTAATCTTCGACTTTTTATTGGAGCCTGTTGCAGTGAATCTCGATTACTGGTCATGGTCCGGCGGAATAATCCCGCTACAGAATTATGCCGCATGGTTTATTATTTCGTTTATCTATTCATACATGTTTTTCAGTTTGAAATTAACGGTTACTACAACTCTACCCGAAAATTATTTTTATATTCAGATTATATTTTTTCTCGTTTTGAATTCAGCGTTATAGGAAATTATTATGGGTATTCCGATAGCTTTGCTCGTTATGGCTTTGTGGCTTATACACCTTGTGTATATCCTGACTTCTGCCGCGGTAAACTTTTCTTCAGGGTGGTTTTATTTTCATATTGCAGCCCAAGGTTATCTTTATACAGGATTGTTTATTACCGCACATGATGCAATGCACGGTGCTGTTGCGCCTAAAAACAAATTGGCGAACAAATTTATCGGGACAATATCCTGTTATCTTTTCGCAGGACTCTCATACAGCCGCCTTATCAAAAACCATTTCGACCATCATCGGTATCCCGGAACTGAGAAAGACCCGGATTTCAACGCAAAGTCGCAGAATATTTTTATGTGGATTGGTGCGTTTATGTATCGTTATACTACTGTTACGCAGATAATAATAATGGGAGCCGCATACAATGTTTTAAATCTGCTCCTGAAAATACCTGAAGCTAACCTTTGGTTTTTCTGGATAATTCCCGCGTTGCTCGGAACGCTTCAGCTTTTCTTTTTCGGCACTTATATGCCCCACAGGTATCCGCATCTGGAGAATATGCAGCCCCATAATTCGCGCACACTTCCAAAAAATCACCTGTGGGCGATGATCTCGTGCTACTTTTTCGGCTATCATTATGAGCATCACGAAAAACCCGCCGTCCCCTGGTGGCAGTTGTATAAGACCAAAAGGTAAAAGCGGATTTCCGCATAAAATATTCAGGAAGCGGGTACAAAATTTGTGAAAGTGTATCGGCGCTAAATTGAGCCGGTTTCAGCAATTCTTAAGAATTTGTTTTATCTGATAATTAACACAATAAAACTTTTCCCAGGTAAAGTGTTTTACAATTTTGATACGTTTGTTCTTTCTCCCTCACAAAATTTACCGGGTGAATTAACTGAATCACAGTTTATCAATCCTAATCATCCGGAAAAACAGGGGACTGCTCCAGGCGCCGGTTATCACAGATTGTTTTTCTGAATCAACCGAAGGCTGCCTCATAAAAAAACCTGTCTTAAACTTTGTCTCTGCTTTCTAATCTTTTTAGAATTTCTATTATTTCCTTATGTCTTTTTTCCTGTTTAATTGCCAGCAGAAAAACCTGAAACGCAATAGGGACAAGTAATATTACGACAATTGATATACCGGACATTTTTCCTCCTCCGATTAATTTTATGGGAATTGAATCAGCGTACTAATCCCAAAGCCAACGCTAAAAAGCCGAAAGCGCCGAAAACGAAATGTATTACTATTGATATCGTGGTGTTTTTCCTTATCTGAACAATCAAGGGAAGAATATATAATATTGGAATTACCGAAATAACCAGGTCTAACCCCATCGGTAAATGCCATAATGCCCATAGTGACCCATGCACAACCCATGTGTATTGCTTATTCAGCAATTCCTGTCCTGGCTGAATATAACCTCTCCAGAATAATTCTTCTCCAAATATGTTAAAAAAGAAGAATAATGGCCAGACATATAGTATCCGGAAATTTGTATCATTCAAAGGCATATTTTTAAAGAAAAAGGTGCGGCGTTGAGGTTGAGAACAGGGAGGACAAATTTTGCTATTAAAAATGAAAGCAATGACAGAATAATAAATCCACCCGCCATCCAGAGAAAATCTGTATTTGATAATTTTTTTATCCGCATCCGCGAAAAGATTTCCTCGTATTTATAAGATTTAATTTCCCTGGATGTCAGATAAAATGCACTGAAAAACATCGGCGCCAAAACTATTAATCCTACAGAAAGGAAGTATGTTATTTCAATTGGAAAAGTCTGCTGTGCATCGATAATAGGAATCACAAGTTTACAGGCGATCAGGTTCAGAATGGCTGGTATCCCCAAAAGGAGCAGGAGTGCAGACCATTTTAAAGGTTTTATGCTGTTCATTGTTTTCCTTAATGTGTTTATTAATATGGCTGTTAGGAGTCATACATAAATTCATAGGATAAACTTCAAAACGAAAATATAATATATGCTTCTTTTATTCAATGTTTTTTACATTTTCCCGTAAATATTATTCTCCGGGATTGCCGGAATTAATTTCTATAATACCACGGGGTTTCCCGCTAAAAAAAACCTTAACGGAAGCAGCTTTGAATTTGTCCGGTGATTTCCCATTTTTCCATTTCCCTGATTTCTATTCTTACCCTTACTGTGTTGATATTATTGGATTATTCTGTTCCGGCACAAATTCAAAGGGAATGTTCTTCAACGCTACAATAACCAAAACCACGGAATCATGCGGGTTTCAGAAGCAAAGCCTATTTGCAAAATAAATATTAAAAAAAAACTCAAAAGACATCGTGTCTCATTTTGGAAATAATTGCTTTATTTATTAAGTTCAAATTAACAAAGAGGAATATTAATTGCAGGATTTTTCTTCGTTAACAACAGGTCAGTTTACTTTTACGCCCGATAATTTGAGCGCCTTCCGACATTGTGCGGGGAAATCTCTCTGCGATTTCAATAATAATAATAAGAACCACGGGATTTTTTTTCAGCCGGCTTTTATTATAACCTTTATAAAAAACTGAAAACAAAGATGATTTATACAAATTTTAAAATTACGGTGCAGGAATTAAAAGTCTATTAGACGGATAAAAGTTGATGAATGTTATGCTGCAAACAAATGCAGGATAATATACTTTCTTAAAAAATTAGTAAAGTTTATAACATGTTGTTTTTTTATATATTTAATAGTAATAAATCAAAATTTCACGGTTTTTTATCGAGCAGATATATGCACGATAACATTCCAGGTTGCAACATTTTGTTGCAGCTTAATTAATAGTTAGGCTTTTCAGTTTATGGCAACCCTGAGGGTCTTACTAAAATTTTATAATATATTGTTGCCTAAAAAAGAAAGGCTTTTATATAATGAAAAAATCAATGAAACACGTAGTTATATTTTTATTTATTAAAAGTTTGTTATTCGGGCAAGGAGTTGCACCAATAGATAGTGACCTAAATGGAAAATTGGAAATTGCAACAAAATTAAATCTACTTTATTTATCTCAAAATAGTAGTGCTGATTGGTCTAAAGATTATGAACAAACTACAGATATTTTTTTTATTGCATCAGATTTTGAAACGGGTGGTGATTTCTATAACGGCGGTAGTGGCTTCTCACCTATTGGGACATGGACGGGAGGTAGTTTTACAGGTTCATTCGATGGTCAAAATTTTACTGTTGATGGTATAACAATAAACCGTATATCGTCTGATTATATAGGTTTTTTTGGTATGACGAATAATGCAAAACTTAAAAACATCATACTAACCAACATTATTGTGAAAGGACATTATCATGTTGGTGGCTTAGTTGGATATGGATCTGCTACGGTTAACAACTGTTCTTCAGATGGGAGCGTAGGTGGTACAACCGATATAGGTGGTTTAGTTGGATCTGCATTTTTTGGGGCAACGATTGATAATTCTAGCTCATCAGGTAGTGTAGCTGGCAAAAATTATACAGGTGGTCTTGTTGGTTCATCACGAGGGCCAATTAGTAATTCCTATTCAACAAGTAGTGTTTATGGTAGTCATCTTTATCCAGGTGGTTTAGTTGGTCTCAACTACAGCTATATCAACAATTCTTTCTCAATTGGTAACGTTTCAAATGGTCCAACTGGCAGTAGTCCTGGCGGATTAGTTGGAAAGAATGATGGGAGTGGTATTGTCGAGAATTCTTTTTGGGATACACAAACTTCTGGAATGACATATAGTGATGGAGGCACTGGAAAAACAACAGATGAAATGCAGAACATAAGCACTTTTACTGATGAAACCACCATTGGCTTAACAGTAGCTTGGGATTTCGAAACAAACCCAAATGATGATAATGCAAATGATAATTATTGGGATATGGATCCGATGGGAATTGTTAATAATGGCTATCCATTTCTAAGTTGGGAGAATGGTGGTGAAGTAGCGCTCCCAGTTGAGTTAACATCCTTTGTAGCAAAAACAGCAAATAACTCAGTTGTATTAATTTGGCAGACGACAACAGAAGTTGATAATTATGGTTTTTTAATTCAGCGTAAAACCCAAATTACTAATTGGGAAGAAATTGCATTTGTTGAAGGACACGGAAATAGTAATTCACCAAAAGAGTATATGTTTGTAGATATTGATAAATTAAATGGAATTGTAAAATACAGATTAAAGCAAATAGATAACGATGGTGCGTTTGAATATTCTGATATTGTTGAGGTTGAGATAAGTTCTGTAAGTGAATTTAAATTATCTCAAAACTATCCCAATCCATTTAACCCAACAACTATAATTGGTTATTCTATTCCGGAAAGGGAATTCGTTAGCTTAAAAGTGTTTGAAATTTTAGGTGGAGAAGTAAAAGTTCTGGTAAATAAATATCAGCAACCCGGGAATTATGAAGTTAATTTCGATGCGAAAGATTTACCCAGTGGGGTATATATATACAGAATTAAATCGGGTGGATTTTCTCATACACAGAAAATGGTGTTATTAAAGTGATGGTGAATGATTTTAGATTTTCAAAATAAGACTTTTACTTAACTAAGAGGCTGACAAGTGAAAAATCTGTTAATTACATTAATAGTATTGCTCTTACCTCAATTCAGTTTTGCACAAAACCCAGAATGGATTGTTTACACTGCGTGGAATTCTGGTATACCCAATAATGAGGTTTTATTTGTTAGTATAGATAATATTGGAAATAAATGGATCGGGTCCGCAAATGGGTTGACAAAATTCATTGGATCATTCTGGCAAACATACAACACATCTAACTCAGGTTTACCCAACAATAATGTATTTCCTATTGCGATTGATAATGACGGAATAATATGGATAGGAACCTGGGGTGGAGGATTAGTCAAATATGACGGCACAAATTGGACTGTATATAATGAAGCTAATTCTGGTATTCCAGACAATATTATATGGTCTATTGCTATAGATGCTAACAATAATAAATGGATTGGTACGGCATTTGGTGGAATGGCTAAGTATAATGGTTCAAATTGTACAGTTTATAATACTTCCAACTCTGTTTTGCGTGTTAATTATGTAAAAGCAATGTGTATAGATAATAGTGGAAATTTGTGGGTAGGTACGGCAGGTGGCCTCGCCAAATTCGATGGGGTTGATTGGACTTTGTTTGATTCATCAATATATGACGATGTCGAGACTATTGCTATAGACAATGAAGGTAATAAATGGATTGGATTTGCTTTGAGCGGCTTAGCTAAATTTGATGGCATCAATTGGTTTTATTTTAATTCATCAAATTCTGGTTTGCTGTTTGGCAGTATCAAAACTATTGGAATAGATGAATCAAACAACAAATGGATTGGGACTTTAGGGGGATTATTTAAGTTTGATGATATAAATTGGGATTATTATTATTCTGCAAATTCAGGATTGTTAGCAAATGAAATTACGTCAATAGCTTTCGATAGTTTTGGGAATAAATGGATAGGTACATGGGGTGGAGGATTAGTAACCTATAACCAAGGTGGAGTTGTTGGAATTAAATATAACGTAGAAGAAAAATTACCGTCTTCCTACTTACTTTCTCAAAACTACCCAAATCCATTTAATCCAACAACTAAGATTAGTTATTCTATTCCGGAAAGGGAATTTGTTAGCTTAAAAGTGTTTGATATTTAAGGCAGAGAAGTAAGAGTTCTGATAAATAAATATCAGCAACCCGGGAATTATAAAGTTAATTTCGATGCTAAAGATTTACCCTGCGGGGTATATACTTACAGAATTAAATCGGGTGGATTTTCTCAGTCACAGAAAATGGTTTTATTAAGGTGATTGCAATATAAACGTTTCTAAAAGTAAACCTAACAAGCCAATCCACCCGACCGCCTTTTCGCATTCGGCAGTTTTATTATTTTTAGCTAGGTTGTTACGTTTTAAGTTTGTTGTTCGAGGTTGTTCTATTAATTAACATTGGTGCCCCGCATTGGCGGGGCTAAATCTTTGGCTTTGTCGTTTTAATCTGCATCGCTGTTCTGGGCGCCGCTTATCGGCAACGCCGTTAGGCCCTTGAAAAGAGATCAGTAGTAAATAAATATGAAATTTCTTAAATTGATGATGAAAAATTAGAAAGGCAAAGAAAAAAATGGAACAATATATTTTAGATGCGAGAATTAAGAACGGCTACTTATCCATAGGTGATTTACCATTTAAGGAAGAAACAGATGTTAAAGTAATTGTGATGCCAAAGGTTAAATTCAATGATTTATCCTTCTTAAAAGTTAGAGATTTAACAAAATCAATTAAAGATAATATTTCCGATGAAATTAGTACGGAAAGAGAAGAGGAATGAATCTTTTCCTAGATACAAGTGCAGTAATAAAAGTTTATCACCAAGAAAAAGGTACAAACGAATTCACAAAATATTTATCCGAATTATCGGAAGATTTATTCTTCACCACATCTGATATAACAAAGGTAGAACTTCATTCTGCATTACTGAAAAAACATAGGATGAAAGAAATAAACCAAAAAGATTTATCAGAAGTTTTCCAATTATTTGATAAAGATTTTCAAAAATTCAATGTAATTTCAGTAGATAATTTTATTAAAAATATAGCCATACAATTGCTTGACAATTTAGGTTTAAAATTCGGTTTAAGGACACTTGATTCACTTCAATTAGCTTCCGCAATATTTTCAAACAATTTTTCAAAAATAGATTATTTCATTTCATCGGATAAAAAGTTTTTGAATATAGCAAAAGAAATTTTTCAGATAATAAATCCAGAAGAACTTTAAAATCAATTTATTAAAACAAGGGCATAACCAGCGCATCAACCCGACCGCAGACACGGTGCTGGTAATTTGTAGTTTTCGGCTTTGTCTTTTTCGTTAGGCAAACTTATTTAACTTGTTCGTACAAAATTAATAAACTTGCAAACCGTGCTTGCAAAGAAAGATGTAATGCACCCATAAAAGCAAGGGAAAAATCAGGCAAAAAGTGTTTAGAAAAATCAAACGACATTTTTGTCATTATCTTATTTCAATAAAAATATTTGTTCAATCTTGACTATTTACTCCAAGCTGTATATATATGTATATACCATTTACCGGGAAAACTAAAATGATAACTAAAGTTCAAAGATGGGGAAATAGTCAAGGTGTTCGGATTCCCAAAAATATTCTTGATAACTCACATATTAAGGTAGGTGAAGAAGTCGAACTTTTTTTTCGTGATGGAAAGATTATAATTGAACCAACAAATAAAATACACGGAAAATATAGTATTAGTGAACTTG